>CAYJQC010000006.1:0-100500 GCA_964372215.1 uncultured Rhodospirillaceae bacterium | reverse complement strand
CGGGTCACCGGCACCACCGCGAGATAGAGTTCCGGCGCGGTGCGGCGGTTGAGCGCCAGCTCGGCCTGGCAGAAGACGCGGCGCCGCTCGACCGTGGAATAGTCGAGATAGGAGAAGCGCACCGCGCGCTTCAGCTTGTAGGCGCGGTCGCCGATCAGGAACACCACCGCTCCGTGGGTGTCGATCCGCTCCACCCGCCCGCCCGCCTGTCCATACGAATCCGGACGCGACAGGAAGGCGATCACCTCGCGCTGCTCGACCGGTTCCATGATGCCGCCTCCTTCCGCGCCGCAGTATGCCCGAGATGATGAGGCGATTCGGGTCGCTCTGCGCTAGATTGGCGCATTCGTCGCCGCGCGGCGCCGCGAAATCGCGGGCGCGCCAGCTAAGGGGCCGGAATGGACGATCGTCTGCCGACCGAGGTCTGGGTGAAGGCGCATCTGCGGCGCTGTCATGTCGAGGCGATTCCCGTCGTCGTCATGCACAAGGGCGAGGCGACCGGCGGCACCGTGCTGCTCAAGGTGCTGCAGCGCGACATCGGCTGCCGCGTGCTGTCGCAGATCCGCGACATCGAGGGCAAGCTCGGCTGGCTGAGCGCCATGGGCGAGGCCCCGGTCGCCGAGGCCGAGGCCGACGCCTATATCGACCGCGCGGTCAAGCGCGACCCCGATCTCTGGGTGATCGAGATCGAATCGCAGGACGGCCGCCATCCCTTCGAAGGCAAGATGCTCTAGGGTCGATCGCGGCAGGTCGTCGCAGGCAACGAGGCAGGTGGTCATGGAATTCGAGCTGACCCTGGAACAGCGGGCGATCCGGGACGCCGCACGCAGCTTCGCCGAGGCCGAGCTGGCGCCCCACGCCGCGCGCTGGGACGAGGAGCGGATCTTTCCGGTCGAGACCCTGCGCCAGGCGGCGGCGCTCGGCTTCGCCGCGATCTATGTGCGCGACGAGTTCGGCGGCTCCGGCCTCGGCCGGCTCGACGCCGCGCTGATCTTCGAGGAGCTGTCGGCCGGCTGCACCTCGACCGCCGCGTTCCTGTCGATCCACAACATGGTGTCGTGGATGGTCGACTGCTTCGGCAGCGACGCGCAGCGGGCACGCTGGCTGCCGGAGCTGGCGCCGATGAAGCTGATCGCCAGCTACTGCCTGACCGAGCCCGGTGCCGGCTCGGATGCCGCCAGCCTCAAGACCAGGGCCGCGCGCGATGGCGGCGACTACGTGCTCAACGGCGGCAAGGCGTTCATCTCCGGCGGCGGCGCGAGCGACGTCTATCTGGTGATGGCGCGGAGCGGCGACGCCGGCGCGGACGGCATCTCCGCCTTCCTGGTCGAGAACGGCGCGCCGGGCCTGAGCTTCGGCAAGCCCGAGCGCAAGATGGGCTGGAACAGCCAGCCGACCGCCATGGTGCTGTTCGACGACTGCCGGATCCCGGCGGAGAACCGCATCGGCGCCGAGGGCCAGGGCTTCCGCTTCGCCATGCGCGGGCTCGACGGCGGCCGGGTCAACATCGCCGCCTGCTCGCTCGGCGCGGCGCGGGCCAGCCTGGACGATTCCAGGCGCTATCTCGGCGAGCGCCGCCAGTTCGGCCGCCGCCTGGCCGAGTTCCAGGCGCTGCAGTTCCGCATCGCCGACATGGCGACCGAGCTGGAGGCGGCGCGGCTGATGGTGCACCGCGCCGCGGCGTCGCTCGACGGCGGCGCGCCGGAGGCGACGCTCCATTGCGCCATGGCCAAGCGCTTCGCCACCGATGCCGGGTTCCGCCTGTGCAACGAGGCGCTGCAGCTCCACGGCGGCTATGGTTACCTGCGCGACTTCCCGCTCGAGCGCCGGGTGCGCGACGTGCGGGTCCACCAGATCCTCGAGGGCACCAACGAGATCATGCGGCTGATCATCGCCCGCCGGCTGCTGGCGCGCGACGACGCGGCATGAGGGACGCGCATGGCAGCCCGGCGCATTGCGGCGGGTGAGCTTCGCCCGGCGCTGCGGCATGATCGGCCGGCCATTGCCACGACGGAAACGCTGACATGCGCATCCTGGTGATCCAGAACGACCCGATCACGCCGACCGGCATCGTCGGCGAGCGCATCGCCGCCCGCGGCATCGCGGTCGACACCGTGCTGCCCCATGACGGCGGTGCGCTGCCGGCGGCGTCCGACGGCTATGCGGCGGCGATCATCCTGGGCGGGCCGATGGCGGCCGACGACGACGCCCGCTACCCGGCCTTCCTGCCGATGCTCGAGCTGCTGCAGCGCTTCCACGCGGCCGACAAGCCGCTGCTCGGCATCTGCCTGGGGGCGCAGGTGCTGGCCCGGCAGTTCGGCGGCGAGGTGCGGCGCTTCGAGGGCGGGGTGGAGTTCGGCTACGTGCCGATCACCTTGACCGAGGACGGCGCCGCCGATGGCCTGCTGTCCGGCAATGGCCGCGACCAGCGGATCATGCAGTGGCACGAGGACACCTTCGACCTGCCGCCCGGCGCGGTGCACCTGATGGAAGGCGCGCGCTGCCCGGCCCAGGCCTTCCGGATCGGCCGCGCCACCTATGGCTTCCAATGCCATTTCGAGGCCCACCCGGAGATCGTCGAGGGCTGGCTGGGCACCCATGGCGGCAACCTGCCGCGCCATTACGGCGCCGGCGCCGGCGGCGAGGTCGCCCGGGTACGGCAGGAAGCGGCGGCCCACGCCGCCGACCAGCGGCGCTTCGCCGAGACGGTCTCCGACCGCTGGCTCGACCTGGTCGCCCGCCTGGACTGACCGCCAGGACCGGCGCCGCCGATGACGCGGCATCATCGAATCCATGCGTCCTCGGCACTTCCGTTTGCCCGACCCCCGGCCGATCCTGGGGCCTGGCGCGGATCGGTTCGCCGCGCCGCCGCCGCGCAAGTGTTCCGCCCCACTGGAGATGCCGCCATGAAGCTGGTGACGCGCGAGGCCCCGGAGCTCGGGGCAGAGGCCAAGAAGTCCCCGGGCAAGCCCAAGCCGGTCGGCCAGGTCGTCCTGGTGCTGCAGGGCGGCGGCGCCCTCGGCGCCTACCAGGCCGGGGTGTATCAGGGACTGAGCGAGGCGGGGATCGAGCCGGACTGGGTGATCGGCACCTCGATCGGCGCGATCAACGCCGCGCTGATCGCCGGCAACGCGCCGGAGAACCGCTTGGCCCGGCTGCAGGAATTCTGGGGCCGCATCCGCAACCAGCCGACCTTCGCCGACGCCTGGGCCGCCCCGTTCGGCGCCGCGCTCGCCAATCTCGGGGTCGTCACCCGTGGCGTGCCCGGCTTCTTCGAGCCCAACCCGGACGCGATCTGGGGAATCCACCATCACGCCGGGGTCGACCGCGCCGCCTACTACCTCACCGATCCCTTGAAGGAGACCCTGGGGGAGCTGGTCGATTTCGATTACGTGAACCGCAAGCAGGTGCGCCTCACCGTCGGCGCGGTCAACGCGGTCACCGCCGAGATGCGCTACTTCGACAGCCGGCACATGCCGCTCGGGGTCGCCCATGTGATGGCGTCGGGCGCGCTGCCGCCGGCGTTTCCGGCGGTCGAGATCGACGGCGCGCCGTATTGGGACGGCGGAGTCTTTTCCAATACCCCGATCGAGGTGGTGTTCGACGACCGGCCGCGGCGCGATTCGCTGATATTCTCGGTCAACATGTGGCAGCCGCAGGGCCCGGCGCCGACCACCATCTGGGAGGTGCTCGGCCGTCAGAAGGACATCCAGTATTCCAGCCGGGGCCTGAGCCACGTCGCCCGCCAGCAGCAGATCCACCGGCTGCGCCACGTGATCCGCGAGCTGGCCAAGCGCCTGCCCAAGGGCGAGGCCGAGGACCCGACGATCCGCGAGCTCGCGTCCTATGGCTGCGGCACCACCATGCACCTGGTGCGACTGCTGGCGCCCCGGCTCGACAACGAGGACCACACCAAGGACATCGACTTCAGCGCCGCCGGCATCAACGCGCGCTGGCAGGCCGGCTACGAGTACGTCAAGCCGGTGCTGGCGCGCCAGCCCTGGGACTGCGAGGTCGACGCGCTCACCGGCGTGGTGATCCATCAGGCCGACCCGGCCAACGCGCCGGCCTGAGCGGCGCGATCCTGGCGGCGAGCCGGACCGCCCGGCCGGCAGGGCAGGTCGGGCGATCGCCGCCGGGTGTCCGGTTATGCCGCCGGCAAGCCGTCGGGTGATTGCGCGGCGGCCTGCTTCAGCCAGCACCACACTCGATGGGTGTGTGCGTCGGCCAACTCGTTCTCCGTGCTCGCGACGAACCAGGATCGCTGCGGCTCGAGGCGGATCCCGAAAGGTGCCGCCAGCCGCCCCGCGGCGATGGCCGGCGCCGCCAGCGGGAGGCTGGCCAAGGCGACCCCGAGGCCGGCCTCGGCGGCAGCCAGCGCGAGCTCGCGGTCGCTGAAGTCGAGGCCTTCAGAGACGTTGGCGGTGTCGATTCCGGCACGGGCGAAGCAATCGTCCCAGCGCACGTGGTGTTCGCTGTGCAGAAGCGGAAGCCGCGACAGATCGGAGGACGACAGCCGCCGCCTGCCCGCGAGCGCCGGCGACAGCACCGGCCCGATCCGATCTGCAAACAGGGCAAAGCCGGGAAGCTCGGCCGCTGCGGCCTCGGCATAGAGGACCGAGACGCTGACTTCCATTTCCGCGAAGTCGACCGGGCGCTCGCTGGTGTCGATCCACGGGCTGCTGCCGGGGCATGCCTGACGCAATGCCGGAAGTCTCGGCAGCAGCCAGCGGAACGCGAACTCGCGCGGCGCATAGATCACGACGCTGCCGGGCTTCTTGTAGGGAGCGAGTCGCCGGTGGCCGCTCTCGAGATCGTCGAGTGCGTGCCGCACCGTCCGCAGATAGTCCCGCCCGGCATCGCTCAGTCTGACTCTGCGGCCGATACGCAGGAAGAGCGGCTGGCCGAGGCGGTCCTCGAGCAGGCGCATCTGGTGGCTTACGGCCGACTGGCTGAGGCCGAGCTCGGCCGCCGCCTTGCTGAAGCTGCCGAGGCGGGCGGCCGCCTCGAAGCCCTGCAGGAACTGGACCGGGGGAACGTGGCGGTAACGGCGCATATGAATTTCGTTCCATCATGTGGAGAAGCGAACTTGTTTGACCCGGCCCCGGGCTATTCGTCAACATTATTGAAGGACGGTGTGAAGAGGAGCCTTGGCGATGTCCGCCGTGGATACCCACAATGTCGTGGCCAACCCACCCCGGTTGAACCGCGTTCCAGAAAGCGATGGTGTTCGCCGCCTGGCGGAGACCGGCCCACATCTGCGCACGTTCATGGCCTGGCCGCACCGCTCCGATCTCTACGGCCAACGGCTGGCGGAGACGCAGATGGGCTACGCCGCCGTGGCGCGCGCCATCGCCGAGTTCGAGCCCGTCACCATGGTCGCCCATCCCGGACACGCGGCCGGTGCGCGGGCGGCACTCGGCAACAGCGTCGAGGTGATGGAGATCGCGATCGACGACGCCTGGATCCGGGATTCCGGCCCCACTTTCGTCAAGGACGCGCACGGCCATCTCGCCGCCGTCTCCTGGAACTTCAACGCATGGGGCGAGAAACACGCGCCCTGGGGCGACGACGACGCCCTGGCGGAGCAGTTGGCGGCCCGGCTCGGCCTGCAGGCGCGCCGGTCCTGGCTCACCTGCGAGGGCGGCTCGCTATGTTGCGACGGCGACGGCACGCTGATCGTGACAGAAACGAGCATCCTCAATCCCAATCGTAATCCCGGCGTCGGCAAGGCGCTGGTGACGGCAGAGCTGCGGGCCATGCTCGGCGTCGAGAAGGTCATCTGGCTGCCGGGCGACCCCATGGACCTCGAAACCGACGGCCATGTCGACGGCATGTGCGCCTACATTCGGCCCGGCGCGGTGCTGTTCGAGACCAATCCCGACCCAAACGACCCGCACGCGCGCATCCTGGCGGAGAACCTGGCCGTTCTCCGCAACGAGACCGATGCCCGGGGCCGCCGGCTCGAAGTCCTGCCCCTTGAGGAGGCTGTCGAGGCCGAATGCACCAGCGAGATCTTCTGCCGCTCCTACATCAACTTCGCCCTCGCCTCCGGCGCCGTGATCATGCCGGCCTACGGAACCCCCGGTGACGAGGCGGCGTGCGCCACCCTCGCGCGCGCTTTTCCGGACCGGCGGATCGTCGCCGTCGACGTCAGGGCGATCGCCCCCGGCGGCGGCGCGATCCACTGCATCACGCAGGAGATGCCGCACCCCGGAGTCTAGCCGGCAGGTCGACGGCAGGGTGGACTTGCCGGTCGGCGGAAACGACGCATCGTCGGCAGAGGCGCGAACCGAAGGCGGCGACGCCCAGATCTCGGAGGACGACCATGACCCAGCTTATCGTCGGCGCGGTCCAGCTTGCCCTGGGCGACGACCTCGACGCCAATCTCGACAAGATCGAGACCCATGTGCGCGACGCGGTCCGTCGGGGCGCACGTCTTGTGGTTCTGCAGGAGCTGATCGACGGCTGCTATTTCTGCAAGGACGTCGACCCGCGACAGCGCGCCCGCGCCCGCCCGGCCAAGGGCCATCCGGCCATCATGCGGCTTTCGACGCTGGCAAGGGATCTGTCCGTGGTGCTGCCGGTGTCTTTCTACGAGGCCGCCGACGGCAAGGGCTACAACTCGCTGGCCATGATCGACGCCGACGGCCGGGTGCTCGGCATCTACCGCAAGAGCCACATTCCCGACGCCCCCGGCTACAATGAGAAGGCCTACTTCAGCGACGGCGACACCGGCTTCATGGTGCACGAGACGGCGGTCGGCAAGATCGGCGCCGGCGTATGCTGGGACCAATGGTTCCCGGAGGCGGCGCGCGCCATGGTCTTGATGGGAGCCGACCTCCTGATCTACCCGACGGCGATCGGCTCGGAGCTCGGCACGCCCGGCTGGGACAGCCGCGACCACTGGCAACGCGCCATGCAGGGCCATGCCGCGGCCAATCTCACGCCGGTCATCGCCGCCAACCGGGTCGGGCTCGAGCACGGCAGCGACAACGACGTCGTATTCTACGGCTCGTCCTTCATTGCCGACCACACCGGCGCCAAGGTCGCCGAAGCGGACCGGGTAAGCGAGGGCGTGATCACCGCCGCGCTCGACATGGCGGCGGCCCGCGCCTGGCGGCGGGCGTGGGGCGTGTTCCGCGACCGGCGCCCCGAACTCTACGGCCCGCTCCTCGAAGCGACCCCCGGGAGCCTGCTGCCGGACGGGGCCTGAGCGTGTCGAGCTACCCAGGGGAGCGATGGCGACTGGCGTCGCAGTTTCCGAGAGACGTGGGAGCGTGGAACATCGGCAACGCAACGCGGCGCGCTGGCCCGGCACGGCCTGCTGCAACCGCGAGGGCGGTCGGTCCATCCGGCGTGCAGAAGGGGAAGCGCTTGTCCTCGGTGAGGTCCCGCGCGGCGAGATCGAGCGCCGCCGCGGCGTTCCAGAATTCACGCATGAACTCCTTGCCGCCGCCGGGATAATCCTAGACGTAGAACCCGACCGTTCGCCCGATCCGGGCCCCCCGTTTCATCTCGGCGAGCGCCTTCGCCTTGTCGGGCACGAAGTTCAGGACCAGCGCGGACACGATGACGTCCCGACTGGCCGTCTCCAAAGTCAGCGCCTGGGCGTCCCCACGCGAAACTCGGCGCGTCGATCCGGCACGTTCGTCCGGGCGGTCGCGACGAAGCCTTCGGGCGGGTCGATGGAAACCAGGCTTTTCGGCCCGCCTCGCGCCAGGATGGCGGCGGATAGCGCACCGGTGCCGCAGCCGACCTCCAGCCAGTCCAGGCCGTCCGGCATCTCGACCCAGTCGAGAAAGCGCGGCGCGATCAGGCGGCTCCATCGCCCTATATGGGAATCGTAGCTGTTGCCGGCCTGCCAGGCATCATGGCGGGCGGTCTCGGCCATCGCGCACTCCCCTCCCCGCCGCAATTTGGCCCGTTCCGGCCGATCGCCACGTTGCGCCGGACGCCACGGGCATCGAAGCCGCGATCGGCCGGCGGCCCCGAGCCGCCAGGAGGTCCGCCCCGGATCGGCACACCATGGCGGCCCGGACGGCGAAGCGGGCCGCTTTGCCGCCGAACCAGCCCGCTTGGCCGGCGGGTCGTCCCTGGGCTAGATTGCGGGCTCATCCCCTTTCCCCGGTCTGAACGAGGATCCGTCGTCATGTCGAACCGCGCCGCGGGTATTGCCGCATGGCAGCCGCAGAAGCTTCCCAAGGTCGCCTGGGGCAAGGGCTGCTACATCTACGACACCGACGGCAAGCAGTACCTCGACGGCTCCGGCGGGCCGGCGGTGTTCTGCCTGGGCCACGGCAACGAGGAGGTCAACGCCGCCATCTCGCGCCAGCTCGACAAGGTGGCGCACGGCTATCGCTACACCTTCACCAGCGACCCGATGGAGCAGCTGACCGCCATCGTCGGCGAGCGCTGCGGCGGCAGCCTGCGCCGCATGGTGTTCGTCACCGGCGGCTCGGAGGCGGTCGAATCCTGCCTCAAGCTCGCGCTGCAGTACCACGCGGCGCGTGGCGAGATGTCGCGCCGCCGCTTCATCGCCCGGCAGCGCTCCTGGCACGGCAATACCCTGGGCGCGCTCGCCGTCTCCGGCTTCAAGGACCGCCGCGCCGCCTTCGAGGGCGCGCTGGTCGAGGCCAGCCACATCTCCGCGGTCAACGCCTATCGTCCGCCCGAAGGGGTGAAGCCGGAAGACCTGGCCGCGCATTGCGCCGCCGAGTTGGAGCAGGAGATCCTGCGCTGTGGCGCCCAGAACGTCGCCGCCTTCATCTTCGAACCGGTAGTGGGGGCGGCCGCCGGCGCGGTGCCGGCGCCGGCGGGCTATGCCAGGCTGGTGCGCGAGGTCTGCGACCGCCACGGCGTGCTGCTGATCGCCGACGAGGTGATGTGCGGGTCGGGGCGCACTGGAACCTGGCGGGCGCTCGCCCATGACGGGGTCGAACCCGACATCATGTCGGTGGCCAAGGGCCTGGCCGGCGGCTACCTGCCGTTGGGCGCCGCGATCTACGGCGACCGCATCGCCGAGGCGATCTACCCGGCCCATGGCGGGCCGATGACCGGCCACACCTTCACCGGCCACACCGCCTGCTGCGCGGCCGGCGTCGCGGTGCAGGAGATCGTGCGGCGCGACAGCCTGGTGGAGAAGGTGGCGGAGGACGGCAAGTACCTGTTCGCCGCCCTGAACCAGCGTCTCGGCGACAGGCCCTATGTCGGCAACATCAGAGGCCGCGGCTTCTTTGCCGGGATCGAGCTGGTCGCCGACCGCGCGAGCAAGCAGCCATTCGATCCGGCCAAGCAGGTGTTCATAAAAGTACGCGACCAGAGCTTCGCCAATGGCCTGATCTGCTATCCCGCCGGCGGCAACATCGACGGGGTCAAGGGCGACCACGTGATCCTGGCGCCGCCCTATATCGCCACCCGCAAGGAACTCGACGAGATCGTCGACAAGCTGGCGACGAGCCTCGAGCAGGTGATGGCGCGGCTGTAGGGCATCGATATCGCTGTCTCGCCCTTCGACAGGCTCAGGGCGAGGCTTGGAGTTGCTGCCTCATCCTGAGCCTGTCGAAGGATGAGGCCGAGCCGCCAGGCGGCGGGCGTCCCTACCCCGCCGGCGCGAACACGTGGTTGTCCCAGTATGACCGGGCGACGAGCGGCGCCGGGATCGGCGTCGACGCTCCGCGCGGCGCATCGTGCAGCAGCGCACCGCCCTGGCCGCTGGTGACGACGAACGTCCCGGCTGCGGCGGCCGGCGCCAGGCCGCAGACATCGGCGAGCTCGAGCCCACCCAGCGCGCGTTGCTCCGCGCGGTCCCAGAACATGACGTAGCCGCCGCGCGGGGACGAGACCGCCACGATGCGGCCGCCGCGGTCGATCGCGGCGCTGCCGCAATAGCCGGCGAGCCGCGCCGTGGTCGGCGCGCCGGGATCGATCCAGGCGGGTTCCGCCCCCGGCCGGTGCTCGATGACCAGCGGCAGAACCTCGGCGCGCTTGATCGCGTCCTGCACCACGGCGTAGACCGTGCCGTCGCCGGCCACCGCCAAGTGGTGGATGCTGAGCTGCCGCAGCTCGGCCGGCAGGCGGTGCCGCGCCACCAGGGTTCCGTCGCGGCGGTCGACATAGGCGAGCGACGGATCCATGCCGGCGATGTCGAGGTTTTCCTGGGGATAGTCGGGATGGGTCAGGATCCCGCCATTGGCCACCACCAATGTGGTTCCGTCCGGCATCAGCCGCAGCTCGTGCGGATCCATGCCGCCGCTGTCGAACTCGGCGACGCGGCGGAAAGCGTCGCCCGCGTCGTAGACGCCGATCACGCCGCGCGCCGCCTCGATGTCGTTCTCGGTGGCGTAGAGCAGGCCCCCGTCCGGCGAGAACGCGCCGTGGCCTTCGAAATGCCGCCCCACGACGCTGTCGATCCGCGCCGCGACGCGACCGTAGGAGTCCAGTACCAGGGCGAAGCGCCCCGGCCGGCGCGCGAAATGCACGATGCGGCCCTGCGCGCCGAAGGCCGAGCCGTGACCGCGCGCGGGGAGCGCGTGGTCGAAGACGATGCCGCCCGCCGCGTCGAAGCCGGTCACGAAATTGGCGCCGGCGCCATCGGCGCGGCTGCTGACGAAGGGCGCGCCGGCCGGCGCCGCCGCCGCGCCGCCGAACCGCGCGACCGCGAGCGCCGCGGCGCCGCCGATCAGCAGGCGGCGCCGGTCAATCGCCATCGAGCGCATTGAACCCGAGCGACAATCCGAGCGCGGCGGCGAGCCTGGTGCCGATGAGCTGGCGCAGGGCCTGGATCTGGGTGGCGAGCTTCTCGAGCTTCGGCCGTTCTGCCGGATCGAGCACCGCGATGTCGAGCGGCTTCGCCACGCCGCGCGCGGTCTCGATGGTGATGCCGAACGCCTTGCGCAGCAGCGCCGCGATCTCGGGATCGGCGGCGCCGGCCGCCGCCAGCGCCTCGAGTCCGTCCGTCCCGTTCGGGCCGAGATAGAGCCGCTGCGCCGATTCGAGCCCGAGGATGATGTTGCGCAGCGAGCGGCCGCTGCCCCGCGCTTCGGCGCGATCGGGCCGCGCCGCGTCGATGCCCGGCCCGAGCACCGGCTTCAGCCGGGTGTCGACGGCAAGCTGCAGCGCGTGGTTGATGCTTTTCAGGAAAGCGGCGGTCACCTCGGCCTGGCTGGCGTAGTCGGGATTGTCGGCGCCCGGCGTCGCCAGCGTCCGGACGAAGGGATGCTCACCCTGGGTCCAGTCGGCGAACAGCCCGCCGGCCAGCTCCGCGACGTTCCCGGCGATGGCGCGGAGCAGCGCGCAGCGCAGCTTACCTTCGTCGTCGCCGGCCAGCAGATGATCGGCCGCGCCGGTGTCGTACAGCACCGCCTCGGCGGCGGGCAGGCCCTGGAGCGACACGGTCTGGCCGGCGAACTGCAGGGGTTCGAGAATCGCGGTGTCGCCGGTCGTCAGGAACTCGCCGACGTCCCGTTCCGCGCGGCCGGTCGGGTCGGGCCAGAAATACAGCCGCGGACTGCGCATCCGCAGCTCGATCGGGCCGAAGCCGACCGGCTCGACACCGATCCAGGCATCGGCGGCGGCGTTGTAGGCCGCCGTCACGCGATCGAGGCCGATGGCGTCGGGCCGGTCGCAGAAGCGCGTCGCCGCGGCGGCGAGATCCCGCGTCGCCTGCGCCAGCGCGCGATGCCGCGGCACCAGGTCGAGATTGACGAGGGTCGCGGCGATCGCGCCCGGATCCGGCGGCGCCGACGCCGCCGGCGGCGCGACCATCGCCGACAGCAGCGCGGCCAGCGCCAGTCGCCCGATGACCCTCATGGTTCCGTACTTTCCGTCCGGCTCACAGCGAGCCGAGGAAGGCGAGCAGCGCCGCCCGCTCGTCGGTGCGCATCTCGATCACCTTCTGCCGGGCCGCCGCCGCCTCGCCGCCATGCCACAGGATCGCCTCGAGCAGGCTGCGGGCGCGGCCGTCATGCAGATAGCTCGGGAACTCGGTGACCGTCGGCGTCAGGCCGATGCCCCAGAGCGGCGGAGTGCGCCATTCGGTTCCGCTGGCGTCGCCTTCCGGCCGGTGGTCGGCGAGATCCTCGCCCATGTCGTGCAGCAGCAGGTCCGAGTAGGGCCAGACCAGTTGGAACGACTGCTCGGGCTGGTCGTCCAGGCGCGCGGTCACGAATTTCGGCCGGTGGCAGGCCGCGCAGCCCGCGTCGTAGAACTGCGCCTTGCCGGCCAGCACCTGCGCCGCATCGACGTCGCGGCGCGCCGGCACCGCCAGGTTGCGGGCGTAGAACACCACCAGGCTGAACATGTTCTGGGTCGCCTCGACCGCTTCCGCCGGATCGGCGCCGTCGGGCGCGCCCCGGCAGTCGGGCTGCGCCGCGGTGCAGTCGCCATAGGCGGCGGGCAGCGCCGGCGTCGAGATCCCCATGTCGCCCGAGAAGGCGTGGGCCGACTGGTCGGCGATGGACGGCTGGCCCGCCTTCCAGCCGAAGCGGCCGAGCATGACCCGGCCCTCCGCCGTGCTCCACACGAGGTTCGGCCGGCCGGAAATGCCGTCGCCGTCGGCATCGTCCGGATCGGCCAGCGCCAGGATCTCGTCGGCCGGCACCCGCTCGAGCTGGCCGAGGCCGATCATCGGCGGCGCCAGGCGCGGCGAGATCATGGTGTCCGGGTGCAGCGGACCGTAGTTGAGGTCGACCATGTCGTAGGTCGGGCGGCGCAGCATCACCAGCTCGCCATCGGCGAGCGCGACCGGCTCCTCGGCGTAGCTGATCGCCAGCCGTCCTTCAGCCAGCACGCCCTGGATCGAGAAGTTCTGGAACTGGCCGCCATAGGTCGGCTCGGGCACCGCCGCCTGCCAGTGATTGGCCAGGGCCTCGCGGTCGGCATCGTTCTGCGGCGGAATCGACAGGCGCAGGAACAGCGAGACCGCGGCCTCGTCGCCCTGCGGCGGGTGGCCGCGGCCGTCCTTCAGATGGCAGCCCTGGCAGGAGCGCGAGTTGTAGTACGGCCCGAGCCCGTCCGACGACTTGGTCGAGCTGGGCGAGGAGACCCAGAGCTTGCGGAAGATGCCGTCGCCGACCTTGAAGTCGAGCTCGCGCTCGAAGCTCATATTGGCCGAGGGATGGGAGAAGGCGCTGGTGTTGAGCGGCGCGAACGAGGTCGCGGCGCCGGCCGAATTGCGCTCATAGGGCTCGGCGGCGTTGAAATCGGTGGCCGGCGCGGTCGCCCGGGCGATACGCGCCTGCTCCTCGGCACTGCGCCCGCCGTCGGACGCGGCGCCGCCATCGGCCAGCACCGATCCGGCGACGGCGACGATCAGCGCCGCGATCAGGCCGAGCCCGGCCGCCGCCGTTCCGTGATGCCACCCTCGCCCGTTCGACAAGATCCGTTCC
This sequence comes from uncultured Rhodospirillaceae bacterium, assembly GCA_964372215.1. Lineage (GTDB taxonomy): Bacteria > Pseudomonadota > Alphaproteobacteria > Dongiales > Dongiaceae > DAIMFL01. Next base: position 87,112 of record CAYJQC010000006.1, on the reverse strand, counting down.
TCGCGTCAGCCCCGGATTTCAGCCCGCCGTCGGCCGGCGGCGCGGGAGAATTACTGGAACACCGTCTCCGGGTTGTCCAGGCTGTCCGAGCCTTCGAACTGCAGCGATTCCAGCCCGAGGGCGGTGACCGCGCGCTCGATCGAGCGGGTCTGGTCGGTCAGCCCGTCGATCACCGCCTGCACCGTGGCGTTGCCCTCGGGATTGTCGGCGCCGATCATCTGGTCATAGGCCTCGACCGTCTCGCCGCGGCGCTTCATCGCCTCGGCGGCTGCCAGGGTGGCGTCGAGCTTGGCCGTCAGCTCGGCCGCCAGCGCGGCGTCGGCATCCGCCAGCGCAGCGGCCAGGCTGGGTCCGGCGACCGTGCTGCCGTCGATCCTCGTGTAGCTGCCGAAATAGACCGCGCGGATGCCGAGGACGTCGTAGTAGTGCGAGTTGTAGGTGTTGTCGGAGAAGCAGTCATGCTCCTCCTCCGGATCGTGCAGCAGCAGGCCGAGCTTCATGCGCTCGCCGGCGAGCTCGCCATAGGACAGGCTGCCCATGCCGGTCAGCATGGTGGCCAGCACCCCGTCCGGGCCCTTGTCGGCGAGCTGCTCGCGCGCCGCGCCGCCCGGCGCCCATTGCGCCGCCATCCAGGCGAGATCGTCGACCAGCAGCTTGCTGGCGGCGCCGAGATACTGGGCGCGCCGCTCGCAGTTGCCGTTGCTGCACGCGGCCGAGGCATAGTCGGTCCAGGGCCGCGCCCCGGCGCCCGGCCCGGTGCCGTTCAGGTCCTGGCCCCACAGCAGGAACTCGATGGCGTGATAGCCGGTGGCGACATTGGCCTCGACCCCGCCGATCTCCTGCAGCGTGTCGGCGAGCAGCGCCGGGGTGATCGCGCTGATATCGATGGTGTCGGCGCCGTGCTTGATGGAGCTGTGGGCGATCACGTTCGCGGTGTAGAGCGGATTCTCCTCGGAGTCGTTGCCGTAGGCGGCGTCGACATAGTCGATCAGCCCCTCGTCGAGCGGCCAGGCGTTCACCTTGCCCTCCCAGTCGTCGACGATGGCGTTGCCGAAGCGATAGGCCTCGGTTTGTTGATAGGGCTTGCGGGCGGCGAGCCACGCGGCCTTCGCCGCGTCCAGGGTCGCGGCGCTGGGGCCGGCGACCAGGGCCCCGACCGCGGCGTCGAGGGTCTTCGCCCTCGCCAGCGCGTCCTCGTACATGGCCTGGGCGATGTCTCCGTAGGTGGTGGCGACCGCCGCCTTGTCGACCGCGGCAACGGCCGCCGCCGGGAGCACCGCCAGCAGTCCCAGTGCGGCCACCGGACCGGCCACAACCCACGCAAATCGCCTCATGAAATCCTCCCTCGGAGCGCTCGGGATCCGGAAATGTCGGGCCCGGGCAGCGGACCGGACGGCGCGGTCCGCGGCGCAAATCGAGCCGGACCTTAGTGCAAATGCGAATGAGTTGCAATACTAATAGGCCACAGGTGCGGGCGGCGGTTTGCCGCGGCGCGGCCCCCCTGAAACGCTCAGATCAGCCGGTTGTAGTGCCGCAAGGTCTCGCGCAGCCCGTCATGGGGCAGCGCCCGCACCACGTGGCCGTCGCGCCCCACCATGGTCTCGTTGCAGACCATGGCGTCGATCACCGCCTCTTCCGCCGCCTGGATCGCGGCCTCGAACAGCGGATCGATATGGACGTCGTGCAGGAACTCGGCCCGGCGCAAGCCCTCGGTGGCGGCGAGGGTGCCGGGATTGCCGGTGGAGAGCGCCAGGGACATGTCGCCCGAGCCGTTGCGCGCCACCGCGCCGGTGCGGCCGATGCCGAGTCCGACGCGCTGGGCGAGGCGCTTCAGCTGTTGCGGCAGCAGCGGCGCGTCGGTCGCCGCCACCGCGATGATCGAGCCCGATTCCTTCGTCCACACCTGCCCCTCGGCCAGGTGCTTGCCGATGGGCATGCCGGCGACCAGCAGATCGCGGCGCAGGCCGTGATTGGCCTGGACGAAGACCCCGAGGACATACGGCCCGGCGGCGGTCGCGACGAGGCGCGAGGCGCTGCCCGAGCCGCCCTTGAACTCGTAGGCGATCATGCCGGTGCCGCCGCCGACGCTGCCCAGCTCGAGCGCGCCGCCGCGGGCGGACTCGATTGCCGCGACCACGTGCTCGGGGGTCACGTGCTGGCCGACGATGTCGTTGAGATGCCCGTCATAGGTCTCGCCGGTGACGCGGATCGACAGGCCCATGAGATCCATCAGCCGCTCCTGGTCGCGGCCGTCGGCGAGCCAGCGCGCGGCGGCGTCGCGCACCGTCCCGACCGACATGGAGTTGGTGATGGTGATGGGACCGCCGACCAGGCCGGCGCCGTCGATGCGGTGGCAGCCGGTGAGCTCGCCCCAGGGATTGAGGTCGTGATAGCCGGCGAAGCAGGGGTCCATGACCCCGGCGCGACCGCGCGGCAGGATTGCGGTGACGCCGGTCCGGACCGGCCCCGCGCCCACCACCAGCCTGCCCTCGCCCGTGATGATCGTGGCGTAGCCGACCTCCAGCCCGACGACGTCGGTGATGGCGTTCATCGGCCCCGGCATGCCGTCGAACGGCACCCCCAGGGCGCGGGCGCGCGGCCGTCCGGCAGGCGTCTCGTTCTGCGGATTGACGCTCATGTTCCCCCCTCGCGCAGCACCACCAGCGCATCGACGGCGACGGCGCGCGCCGCGTCGACGATGACCGGGTTGAGATCGATCTCGGCGAGCCGCGCCCGCTGTTCCCAGGCCAGGCGGCCGAGCGCCACCAGCAAATCGCGCAGCGCCGATCGGGCGAGACTTCTGCCGGTGCGGTAGCCGGCGAGCACGCCCCGGGCGTCGACCGCGTCGATCATGGCATCGGCGACGCGGGCGTCGAGCGGCGCCAGTTCCACGGCGCGGCGCGCCATCGCCTCGGCCAGGACGCCGCCGAAGCCGAGCAGCACCGCGGGGCCGATCGCCGGATCCGATTTCACGCCGACGATGAACTCGACGCCGCCGGCCATGGGCTGCAGCACATACCCGGAGAGACCGGGCGTGCGCGCCGCCAGCTCGCGCGCCGCGTCCGCCACCGCCGCGGCGTCGGCCAGGCCGAGCCGGACCAGGTCGTGCTCGGTCTTGTGATGCACGCCAGGCACCACGCCCTTGAGCGCCACCGGGAAGCCGAGCCGCCCGGCAGCGGCTGCCGGGGCGCCGCCGGACGCAACCTCCACCGACTCGATCAACGCGATGCCGTAGTCGGCGAGCAATGCCCCGGCCTCGCAGTCGCCGAGCGCGCCCGACGGCAGATTCTTCATCCGGTCGGCGCCGAACGATCGTGGCTGCGTCTCGACACCTGGCGCGGCAGCGAGCGCAGCCCGATCGTAGAGCGCCTTCAGCGCCGCGGTCGCCTGGCGCAGATCGGTCACGGCGAAACCGCCGCCGGCCTGGAGCTTCGCGATGACACCGTCCACCGTCGGGCCGGACTGCCAGCAGGTGAGATGGGGCTTCGCTGTCGCGCGCGCGTGGTCCAGCAGTGCCGGCACCAGGCTGTCCATGTCGAGCAGCGTGGTCTCGGCATAGAGTGTCGCGCCGATTCCGGGATCGTCGGCGAGTGCCGCCAGGGCGCGACGCACATCGGCCGCCTCCTGCCCCGGCGCGCCGCGCGCGGCGGCGTCGAGTGGATTGGCGGGCCGCGGCTGCGCCACCTCGCGGCGGATGCGCGCCGCCGTCGTCGGCGCCAGCGCCGGCACGCAAAGCCGCGCCGCGCTCAGCGCGTCGCCTACCGCGACCGCGTAGCCGCCAGAGGTCGAGACCGCGCCGACGCCGCTGCCCGGCGCGACGCGGAAGCGCGCCAGCGCCTCGGCGGTCACATGCAGGTCGTCGAGATCGTCGGCCAGGAGCACGCCGTGGCGGCGGCACGCCGCCTCCAGCACCTCGCGGTCGCTCGCCAGGCGGCCGCTATGGGACAGCGCTGCCTGCTGCCCGGCTTCCGACCGCCCGGCCTTCAACAGCAGGATCGGCTTGTCGGCATCGCGCGCCCGCTCGGCCGCCGCGAAGAAGCGCGGCCAGTCGTCGATGCCCTCGGAGTAGATCGCGATGGCGCCGGTCGCGGGATCGCCGATCAGATGCTCGAGATAATCGCAGATCGTCAGGTCGGCCTCGCCGCCGCAGGACACCAGCGCCGAGAAGCCGGCGCCGCTGCGGCGCGCGCGATCCATCGCCGCGCCCAGCATGCCGCCGCTCTGGGAGATGAGCGCGACGCGGCCGGCCCTGGGCAGCCCCGCCGGCAGCACGCTGGATATCGACATGGCGAGGCGGGCATGGGGCGCGACGACGCCGACGCAATCGGGCCCGACGATGCGCGGGCCGCGCGCGCGGGCCGCCGCGACGAGCTCCGCGGCGTTGTCACCAAGTCCGCCGATGGCGATCAGGTAGGCGGCGCCGATCGCGTGGGCGGCGTCGTGCAGTGCCGGCAGACGCGCCGGGCCGACCAGGGCGACCACCACGTCCACCGTGCCGTCCACCGCCCGGAGATCGGGCACGCAGGGAAGGCCGAACACACGGTCGTATTTCGGGTTCACCGGATGGACGCCGCCGGCATAGCCGCCGTCGAGGCAATAGCGGATGCAACGCCCGCCATACTTGGCCAGATCCTCGGACACGCCGACGAAGGCGACGCCGCGCGGCGCGAACAGCCGGTCCATGGCCGGGCTCACGCGGTGGTGCGCGGCTTGCCCTTGAGCTCGTCCGGGGTCAGGCGCTGGAACTCGAGCGGGGTCACCGCGGTGCCGGTGGCGCGCGCGATCAGCAGCGGTGGGTCGACCATCGCGCCGTGCGACGGCTCGCTGCCGATGCCATGGCAGCGGGCGACCACATGGGCCTCGTAGAGCCGCCGGCGCGAGGTGTTGCCGACCGAGAGCAGCATGGCGGTCACCTTGAGATAGTCGCCCTGATAGGCCGGCGCCATGAACTCGACATTGTCGTAGGCGCGCATCAGCCCGGCATCGCCGTCGAGCATGTAGGCGAGCTTGCCGCCGGCCATGCCGAACAGCTCCATGATGGTGCCGAGGGAGACCACCTGGTTGGGATAGTGGCTGTCGACCCGGGTCTCGACGGTGGCAACGTAGTCCTGCAGCCGATGGTCGGTCATCGCGTCCCCCTGGTGCCCGCACCGCATCGGTTTGCGGCCGGTTCCCGGGACCAGTCTACGGGGAGCCGGCGGTGGCCTTCAATCGCCCGCCGGAATCGCCGCTAACCCGCGCTGGCTCAAGCGAAAGCGGTCAACTGGCCCTGGACCGGGAGTCGGCCGCGCTTTACCGAGGGAGGGTGGGCGGGGCATCCTCCGGACCATCAGAAAGCCGAGTCCCAGGCCGTCGCCGGAAGCCATGTCCAGAAACCCCTTTGCCACCATCGAGGAAGCGGTCGAAACCTCGCCGCCGGTCCATGACCGGGTGGCGTTCACGACCTGCTACATGTGCGCCTGCCGCTGCGGCATCAAGGTGCACCTGAAGGACGGCCGGATCCGCTACATCGAGGGCAACCGCGACCACCCGGTGAACAAGGGCGTGCTGTGCGCCAAGGGTTCCGCCGGGATCATGAATCACTATTCCCCGGCCCGGCTGACCAAGCCCTTGAAGCGGGTCGGCGAGCGCGGCGCCGGCGAGTTCGTCGAGATCGAATGGGACGAGGCGCTGGCGATCGCCGGCAAGTGGCTGGGCGACATCCGCCGCAGCGACCCGAAGCGCCTCGCCTTCTTCACCGGCCGCGACCAGAGCCAGGCCCTGACCGGCTGGTGGGCCAGCCAGTTCGGCACCCCCAACTACGCCGCCCATGGCGGGTTCTGCTCGGTCAACATGGCGGCGGCCGGGCTCTACACCATCGGCGGCTCGTTCTGGGAGTTCGGCGAGCCGGACTGGGAACGCGCCCGCTATTTCATGATGTTCGGCGTCGCCGAGGATCACGACTCGAATCCGATCAAGATCGGTCTCGGCAAGCTGAAGGGCCGTAGCGGCAGCGCGACCCCCGCCAAGTTCGTCTCGGTCAACCCGGTCCGCACCGGCTATTCCGCCATCGCCGACGAATGGATCGGGATCAGGCCCGGCAGCGATGGTCTGTTCGTCCTCGCCCTGGTGCACGAACTGCTCGAGGCCGACAAGATCGATCTCGGCTTCCTGGTGCGGTACTCAAACGCGCCCTGGCTGGTGATCCGCGACGCCGGCGGGCCGGAGGACGGGCTGTTCGCGCGGGACGGCGCCGGCAACCCGCTGGCCTGGGACACGGCCCGCGGCACGGCCGTCAATGCGCTGCTGCCCGACGTGACGCCGGCCCTGGTCGGCCAGGTGACCCTGCCCGACGGCCGCAAGGCGGTGCCCGCCTTCGAGCTCATGGCGACGCGCTATCTCGATCCGCAATACGCGCCGGATGCGGTGGCGGAGCGGACCGGCGTGCCGGCCGACACCATCCGGCGGATCGCCGCCGAGCTGGCCCACGCCGCCTTCGAGCAGGAGATCACCCTCGACATCCCCTGGACCGACTGGGCCGGGCGGCGGCACCAGACGGTGACCGGACGGCCGGTCGCCATGCATGCCATGCGCGGCATCTCGGCCCATTCCAACGGCTTCCATACCTGCCGCGCGATCCATTTGCTGCAGATGCTGCTGGGCTCGATCGACTGCCCGGGGGGCTTCCGCTACAAGCCGCCCTTCCCGCGCCCCTGCCCGCCGCCGCAGAAGCCGGCCGGCAAGCCCGGCCAGGTCAATCCGGGCCAGCCCCTGGCCGGCCCGCCGCTCGGCTTCCCCATGGGGCCGGAGGACCTGCTGCTCGACATAGACGGCAGCCCGCGGCGCATCGACAAGGCCTATTCCTGGGAGGCGCCGGTCGCCGCCCATGGCCTCATGCACATGGTCATCACCAACGCCTGGAAGGGCGACCCGTACAAGATCGACACGCTGTTCATGTTCATGGCCAACATGAGCTGGAACTCGACCATGAACACGTCGGGCGTCATCGACATGCTGACCGACAAGGACGCGGAAACCGGCGCGTACAAAATTCCGCACATCATCTACGCCGATGCCTATGCCTCGGAGATGGTGTCCTATGCGGATCTCATCCTGCCCGACACCACCTATCTCGAGCGCCACGACTGCATCTCGCTGCTCGACCGGCCGATCTGCGATGCCGAGGGCGTGGCCGACGCGATTCGCCAGCCGGTGATCGCGCCCGACCGCGACGTGCGGCCGTTCCAGGACGTGCTGATCGATCTCGGCGCCAGGCTCGGCCTGCCCGGCCTGGTCAATGCAAACGGCAGCGCGAAATATCCCGGCGGCTACGCCGACTACATGGTCAATCACGAGCGCAAGCCCGGCATCGGCATGCTGGCCGGCTGGCGCGGCGCCGACGGCAGCGCCATCGGCACCGGCGCGCCCAACCCGGACCAGCTCGACCGCTACAAGGCAAATGGCTGCCACTGGCGCCACGAGCTGGCGCCGGAGCAGCGCTACTACCGCCACGCCAACAGGGCCTATCTCGACTGGGCGATGACCATGGGCTTCATCGACAAGCCCGACCAGATCGTCATGCAGCTCTACAGCGAGCCCTTGCAGCGCTTCCGCCTGGCAGCCCAGGGACACGGGGCCGTGCAGCCGCCGGAGCGGGAGCGCGCGCGCATCGCGGCGCATTTCGACCCGCTGCCGATTTGGTATCCGCCGTTCGAGGAAGACGCGGTGTCGGCGACCGAGTTCCCGATGCACGCCATCACCCAGCGGCCGATGGCGATGTATCACAGCTGGGGCTCGCAGAACGCCTGGCTGCGGCAGATCCATGCCGCCAACCGGCTGTTCATCAACCGCGAGACGGCGGAGCGGCTCGGCCTCGGTGCCGACGACTGGGTCTGGGTCGTCAGCCATCACGGCCGGGTCAAGGCACAGATCCAGCCGATGGAGGGCGTGAGCCCCGACACGGTGTGGACCTGGAACGCCATCGGCAAGCGGCGCGGCGCCTGGCATCTCGACCACGACGCGCCGGAAGCGACACGCGGCTTCCTGCTCAACCACGTGATCTCCGAGCTGCTGCCGGCGCGAGAAGACGGCTATCGCTATGCCAATTCGGATCCGGTGACCGGCCAGGCCGCCTGGTACGACCTCAAGGTGCGGATCGAGAAGGCGACGGTGGGTGCGGGCACCACCGAGCCGATGCTGCCGACCCTGTCGCCACTGCCGGGACACAAGCCGAACCCCGGCGTGCTGCGCTACGGCGCCGGCTTCCGCGGCCGGCGGGCGGACGGGCGATGATTCGCCTGTTGGATCGCGCGCTGCATCTCACCCCCACCCCGACCCTCCCCCATCGAGGGGGAGGGGGAAGCGGCGCGACGCCACGATGGAATCCCCTCCCCCCTTGTGGGGGAGGGTCGGGGTGGGGGGTGACCGACGCACCAAGCCAGCAGGGGGTACATCGGTGACCTCCCTCCCGACCACCACCCCGCCGAGGCAGCTCGGCCTCGTCATCGATCTCGACATCTGCGTCGGCTGCCATGCCTGTGCCGTCAACTGCAAGGAATGGAACTCGGGCGGCCACATGGCGCCCTTGACCGACCTGATGCCCTACGGCGCCGATCCCGTCGGCGTCTGGTTCAACCGCATCCACAGCTTCGAGGCCGGCGACGGCGCCGCCGGGCGCACGGTGCATTTCCCGCGTTCCTGCCTGCATTGCGCCGAGCCGGACTGCGTCACCGTCTGCCCGACCGGCGCGTCGTACAAGCGCGCGGAAGACGGCATCGTCCTGGTCAACGAGGACATCTGCATCGGCTGCAAGCTGTGCAGTTGGGCCTGCCCCTACGGCGCGCGGGAATATGACTACGACGTCGGCGTGATGAAGAAATGCACGCTCTGCGTCGACAAGATCTACAACGAGAACCTGGAGGAGGCGGACCGGGTGCCGGCCTGCGTCTCCACCTGCCCGGTGAGCGCGCGGCATTTCGGCGACCTCGGCGACCCGGAGTCGGATGTATCGAAGCTGGTCGCGACGCGCGGCGGCTACGACCTGATGCCGGAGATGGGCTATCGCCCGACCAACAAGTACCTGCCACCGCGCAGCCGGCAGGACAGCACGGGATGCACCGGCGCGGCCGCCCGCCTCGACACCGGCGACGCGCCCGCCAACGGCGAGATCGCCAACCCGCTGCTGCGCTGGGTCGACAAGGTGCTCTCGCGATGAAAATGCAAGCCGTCGCCCTCGATGTGCCGAGCGCGATCCTCCCCCTCCCCTTGCAGGAGGGGGCAGGGGGAGGGGTTGTCGCGCGCCACTTCTCCTGCGCAAGCCCCCGGTTGCTGCCGCCCCCTCACCCTGCCATCGCTACGCGATGGGCCCCTCCCGCTCCCGCGAGGGGAGCGGGGTTCTGAGCCATGCACCCTGCCCTGTCCGTCATCCTGTTCACCACCGCGTCGGGCGCCGGCTACGGCCTGCTGGCGCTGCTCGGCCTGCTCGGGCCCGCCGGGTTCATTCCGGCCGATCGCGGGTTCGGGCTGGCCGCGTTCGCGCTGGCCCTGGTGCCGATCACCTTCGGCCTGCTCGTCTCGACCTTCCATCTCGGCCATCCCGAGCGCGCTTGGCGGGCGATGTCGCAGTGGCGCTCGTCCTGGCTGTCGCGCGAGGGGCTGCTCGCCGTCGTCACCTACCTGCCGGCCGGGCTGTTCGCACTGGGCTGGGTGGTGTTCGAGCGCAATGGCGGAATCTGGGGCTGGTTCGGCGTGGCCGCCGCCGCCCTGTCGGCGGCGACCGTGTTCGCGACCGCCATGATCTACCGCTCGCTCAAGCCGATCCAGCGCTGGGCCAATCGCTGGACGGTGCCGAACTATCTGCTGCTCGGCCTGATGACCGGGGCGCTGTGGCTCGACGCGCTGGTGGCGGTCCTTGCCGGTCCGCGCCTCGAGTTCGCCCTGCTCTCCTTCGTCGCCACCGCGATCGCCTGGGCCTTCAAGGCCGCCTACTGGCGCTACATCGACCGCACGCGCGGCGCCGCGACCGCTGAAAGCGCCACCGGCCTCGGCTCGATCGGCAAGGTGCGGCTGCTCGAATCGCCCCATAGCGGCGACAACTACCTGATGCGCGAGATGGGCTTCCGGGTCGCCCGCAAGCATGCGGTGAAGCTGCGGCGCCTCGCCACGCTGCTGGCCTTCCTCGGGCCGCTCGGGCTGCTCGTCGTGCTGGTCCTGTCCGGCGGCTGGCCCGGCATGATCGCCGCGATCCTGGCGGCGCTGTCGGCCACATCAGGCGTGCTGGTCGAACGCTGGCTGTTCTTCGCCGAGGCCAAGCACGCGGTCACGCTCTACTACGGTGCCGCCACGGCCTGACCGGCCACATCTCGGAGCTGCAACATGCTGGAAGGTCCCGTGCTGGGGCTGGTCGATCTGCCGAGCGCCCTGTACGGCGTGGTCTGCGTGTTCCTGGCGGCGATCGTGCGCGGCTACAGCGGCTTCGGCTTCTCGATGCTGGCGGTGATCAGCCTGTCGCTGCTGCTGCCGCCGGCCCAGATCGTGCCGACCATCCTGATGCTCGAGGTGGCGGCCAGCCTCAACCTGCTGCCCAAGATCTGGCGCGAGGTGCATTGGCGCTCGGTCGGCTGGCTGCTCGCCGGCTGCGTGGTGGCGACGCCGATCGGCACCTGGCTGCTCGCCTCGATGCCGGCGCCGCCGATGCAGCTCGCGCTCTCGGTCTGCGTGCTCGGCGCCGCGCTCCTGCTGGCCCAGGGTTTCGCGCTCAAGTCGACGCCGGGATCGGCCGCCACCCTCGGCACCGGCATGGCCTCCGGCCTGCTCAACGGCAGTTTCGGCATCGGCGGGCCGCCGGTCATTCTGTTCTACTTCTCGACGCCGGCGGCGGTCGCCGTCAGCCGGGCCTCGGTGATCGCCTATTTCCTCGGCACCGACGTGGCCGGCCTCGGCTTCCTCGGACTCGAGGGCCTGGTGACCTGGGACAGCCTGTTGCGCTTCGCCCTGTTCCTGCCGGCGCTCGTCGTCGGGGTCGCGGTCGGCCATCGCAGCTTCAAGGGGGCCGACCCGACAGCCTTCCGCAAATGGGTGCTGCGGCTGCTGATGGCGCTCGCGCTGCTCTCCGCAGTCCGCGCGGTCTACGACTGGATGCTGTAGTTCGCAGCTGATGCGGGGGCGGATCGCCGGTTGGCGTGCCACCCCCGCGTCGGCCGCGGCCTCAGTCGATATAGATCGGGAAGACGAAGTTGATCGACGGTTGCCGGCGGATGACCGGCGCCGGCTGGTAGTACACCACCGGCGGCGGCGCGACATGGACCGGGCGCGGCTGCACGATCACCACCACGTCGGCATCGTCGTCGTAGTCGTCGTAATCGTCGTAGCCGTAACACTGGTAGTGGTGATGGCCATGGCCGTGCTTGTGTTTGTGCTTGTGCTTGTCATGCGCGGCGGCCGGCGCGGCGGCGAGCACAAGGATCGTCACCGCAGACAGGCACAGGACGGATAGCCTGGCGGCGCCGGCACGGCCAGTGATCGCAATCGATGTGCCGCGAAAGAACACGTTCATGTCACTCCCCCGATTCAACTGCCGGCGAGAGCGATGCGGCGCTCGTCCGTCCCCGACGCCGCACCGCCCGCAGGCGATGTGACCGAAAGCTAGCGTTCCGTTGCTGAACCGCGCATGAATGCGCCGGCCCCGGAAATGCCACAGCCCCATCCGATCGGGACGGGGCTGCGGGGGATCCAGCGGGCGAGGCGGGCGCCGCCCGCCCTACAGTTCCTGGAGAGTCTTCCTGAGCGTGCCGATCATCTCGTCGATGTGGCTCTTTTCGGCCACGAGCGCCGGCGCGACGATGCCGCAATCGCCGGTGAACTTGATGTGCATGCCGTTGGCGAACAGCTTCTTGGTCGCCTCGTAGCCGCGCATGCCCGGCTTGGCGCCGGGCGCGATGTCGACGCCGGCCAGCAGCCCAAAGCCGCGAATGTCGGTGACGACGGGCAGGTCGGACAGCGCGAACACCTGTTCGAGGAAGTACGGCGACATCTCCGCCGCCCGCTCGAACAGCCCTTCGCGCGCGTAGATGTCGAGGGTGGCGAGCCCGGCCGCGCAGGCCGCCGGATGGGCCGAGTAGGTATAGCCGTGGAACAGCTCCACCGCCTGGTCCGGCGACGCCTTGGTCACGGTCTCGTAGATCGTGTCGCGGACCGCGACCGCACCCATCGGCTGGGCGCCGTTGGTGAGCGCCTTGGCCATGGTGATCATGTCGGGGGTGACGCCGAAGCTCTGGGCGGCGAAGGCCTTGCCGGTGCGCCCGAAGCCGCAGATCACCTCGTCGAACACCAGCAGGATGCCGTGCACATCGCAGATCTCGCGCAGCCGCTCGAGATAGCCCTTGGGCGGCACCAGCACGCCGGTCGAGCCGGCGATCGGCTCGACGAAGCAGGCGGCGATGGTGGTGGCGCCGTACAGGTCGACGAAGCGCTGGAGGTCTTCGGCGAGCTCGGCGCCGGTCGCCGGCTGGCCCTTGGTGAAGCGGTTCTCCGGCAGCCAGGTGTGGCGCATATGGGCGACGCCGGGGACGACCGCGCCGAAGGCCTCGCGGTTGCGCATCAGGCCGGACAGCGAGACGCCGCCGATGTTCACGCCGTGATAGGCACGCTCGCGCGAGATGAAACGCTGGCGTTGGCCCTCGCCCCGGGCACGGTGATAGGCGAGCGCGATCTTCATCGCGCTGTCGACCGATTCCGAGCCGGAGCAGCAGAAGAACACGTGGTCGAGGCCTTCCGGGGTGAGCTGGGCGATCCGTCGCGCCAGCTCGAAGGAGGAAGGATGGCCGGTCTGGAAATGCGGGCCGTAATCCATCTCCAGGAGCTGGGCGTGGACCGCGTCGGCGATCTCCTTGCGGCCATGGCCGGCGGCGCAGCAGAACAGCCCGGACGAGCCGTCGATCAGCTTGTCGCCGTGGTGGTTCCAGTAATAGAGCCCCTCGCCCTTCACCAGCAGCCGCGGATCCTGCTTGAAGTCGCGGTTCGCGGTGAACGGCATCCAATGGTTTTCGAGGGTGTTGGCGGCGTATCTGACGGCTTGCTGCATGGCGTCACCAGCCTTTCCGGACGGAAGCCCCCCGCGGAGGTCGTGGCCGCATCGGGGGCGCTGAACAGGGTCGAGGTCGAACGGGAACGGGGTCGAACGGGAACGGGGTCGAAGGATGGTGGAGCTTAGGCGCCCGCGCCGCCGTCCGCATAGGGACAGCGGCCGGGATTCCACCGGGCCAAGCCGGCGCCCGGACACCGTTCCCCGTGCCCGCGCACGAAGCGAGTGGCGCCCGCCGGCCTGCGCCGTGCTACGACACGGCGCCCTGGGCCGCGCCGCGCCAGACCAGGGCGTCGGCATCGGCCCGCATCGCCAGCTCGCGCTCGGCCCGCTCGCGCGCCAGCTCGCGGCGCTTGGCGATCTCGAAGACGACGGCCCCGACCAGGGTGACGCCGATGATGATGACCGCCAGGGCGGCGATGTCGGGCTGGGTGCCCATGCGCACGCGGCCCGCCAGCACGGTTGTCAGCGTGCCCTCGGACTGGATGGTGAACAGGGTGGTGTTGTAGTTCTCGAACGACGACAGGAAGGCGAGCACCGCCGAGGACAGGATGGCCGGCCTGAGGAACGGCACCAGGATCTTCCAGAACACCTGGACATGGCTGGCGCCGAGGTCGAGCGCCGCCTCCTCCTGGGTGCGGTCGAAGCGCTGCAGCCGCGCCAAGAATACCAGCATGCAATAGGCCGAGATGAAGGTCGACTGTCCGAGAATCGTGAGGAAGAAGCCGCTGTAGAATACCGAATCGTAGTCGGCCCCGACGACGCTGCCCAGGCGGTCCCAGAACACCAGGGTCGAGATGCCGAGGATGACGCCGGGGGTCAGCACCGGCGACACCACGATGGTGTAGTACAGGGGCCGCAGCCGCGGCCCGATCTGGGTCATGACCAGCGCCCCGGCGAGCCCGATCGGCACCGCGACGCAGACCACGCCGAAGCCGATATAGAGGCTGTTCAGGATGCCGCCGACCATGGCGCCGTCGGCGAAGATCTGGGCGAACCAGCGCAGGGTGAGGCCCTCGATCGGATAGGCCTGCGGGAAGGTCGGGGTGTTGAACGCCGATACCCCCATGATCAGCAGCGGCCCGAACAGGAACAGGAAGAAGATCCCGATGTAGAAGCCCACCATCAGGCGCATGACGGCCCGGGAGCTCATCGCGCGATGTCCCCCATGTTCACCTTGAACGCCTTCATGGCCGACATCACGAAGATCACGCAGGAGACCAGCAGCACGAAGGCATAGGCCGAGCCGCGCGGCCAGTTGAAGCCCTGGAAGAACTGGTCGTAGATGACCTGGGTGAACCACAGGCTGGACGGCCCGCCGAGGATCTGCGGCGTGGCGAGCGCCCCGGCCGCCAGCATGAACACCATGACGCAGCCCGAGGCGATGCCCGGCTTGGCATGCGGCATCACCACCCGCCAGTGGATGCGCCACCACGGCGAGCCGAGGTCGCGCGCCGCCTCGATCTGGTTGTGGTCCAGGCTTTCGATGGCGTTGTAGAGCGGGAACACCATCATCAGGATGTAGGCGTAGGACAGCCCCGCATAGAGCGCCACGTCGGCGCGCAGGAAATCGATCGGCGCGTCGGGCGACACCAACCCGGCACCGATCAGCACGGTGTTCAGCACGCCGCTGGTGCCGAAGATGATGCGGAACGCGAAGGCCCGCAGGATCTCGTTCACCCAGAACGGGATCAGCAGGCAGACGAACAGCAGCCGGCTGCTGCCGCCCTTCGACACCTGGGCGATGTAATAGGCGATCGGATAGCACAGGCAGAAATCGAGAAAGGTGACGAAGCAACTCGACACGATGGTCTTGGCGAACACCTTGAGATGCAGCCAGTTGAACGCCTGGTCGCTGCCCTCCGGCCCGAACAGCAGGTACTGGTAGTTCTTCAGCGTGTGGACGTCGGTCGGGCCGCCCTGCTGCGGCGGCGGCAGGTTGTTGCGGAACGAGAAATCGACCATGTAGAGCTGCGGCAGCACGATCATCATCAGCATCCAGAACCCGACCGCGACGATCAGGTAGGTGGCGACGATCGCGCCGTTCTTGTCGATGAAACCGTAGCCGTAGATGCCGGCGCCATTGGTGCGCCGCTTGAGCAGCAGGATCAGCGCCAGCCCGACGATCAGGACCGCCGGGATGATGAAGAACGTCTCACTCATCGGCGAGCGACCCCTGCGGCAGCACCACCGCGCGATCGGGCGAGAACCCGGCCTTGACCCGCGATCCGACGCGCGTCAGGGCGCTGCCGTCGTTGGTCAGCGACACCGTGATCGCCTTGCCGCCGTCGCCCTCGAGCCGGACATGGATCATCGAGCCTTCGAGCTCGCTGGTCAGCACGTCGCTCTCGAACTCGTTGTCGGCGGCCGAGGTCGCGATGCGCAGCGCCTCCGGCCGGATGAACAGGATTGCCGGTTCGCCGACCTTGACACCCTGGGTGTTGCGGCCGCGCAGCGGACCGAAGGCGCTGTCGACCACCGCGTGAGCGCCGTCGGCCTTGCTGACCCGGCCGAAGAACGCGTTGTTCTCGCCGACGAAGGAGGCGACGAAGGCGGTCCGGGGATCGTTGTAGATGTCGGCGCCGGTGCCGATCTGCTGGATCACCCCGGCCGACATCACCGCGACCCGGTCGGACATGGTGAGCGCCTCGCCCTGGTCGTGGGTGATGTAGATGAAGGTGATGCCGACGCGCTGCTGGATGGCGCGCAGCTCGGTGCGCATGTGCTGGCGCAGCTTGAGGTCGAGCGCCGAGAGCGGCTCGTCGAGCAGCAGCACCTCGGGCTCGACCGCGAGCGCACGGGCGATCGCCACCCGCTGCTTCTGGCCGCCCGACAGCGCGCTCACCATCTTGTTGCCCTGGTCGGGCAGCGCGATGAGGCTCAGCAGCTCATCGGCCCGCTGGCGGCGCTCGGCCTTCGAGGCGCCGCGCACCTCCAGGCCGAAGGCGATGTTGTCGGCCACGCTCATCAGCGGGAACAGCGCCAGATTCTGGAATATCAGCGCGGTCGGTCGCTTGTTCGGGCCGATTCCGCCCATGTCCTTGCCGCCGATCCGGACCTTCCCCTCGGTCGGCTCGAGAAAGCCCGACACGGTCCTGAGGATCGTGGTCTTGCCGCAGCCCGACGGGCCGAGAAAGCTGAAGAACTCCCCGTCTTCGATGCGCAGATGGGCATCGTTGACGGCGGTGAAGTCACCGAAGCGGATGGTGACGTGATCGAGCTCGACGTTGGCACTCATGTCCGGCGTCGGTCCCCCTTCTCCCGGGGCCCCGCCGGGCGGCGGGGCGAAAGCGAAACCGGCACCCCGACAGATGTTGTCAGGGGTGCCGGTCTATGGACGACTAGCGATCAGCAGACGCTACGCTGCGACGAACTTGTCGACGTACTCGTTGCGGATCTCCGGATACCAGGCCTCGGCCGGCGGCCACCACCACAGGCGGTTATCGAGGGTGTCCTGCGGATAGGTGTCCTGGAACAGCTTCTTCGCCGCCTCGTCGAGATAGGCGTCGGCCCCGATCGACACGACGTTGTAGCCGGTCGCGTTGGCCCACTTGCCGCCAACTTCGGGCTCGTACATATAGTTCAGGAACTCGTAGGCCTGATCGATGTTCTCCGCGCCCACCGGCATGGCGACGCCGTCGAGCCAGGCGAACGCGCCTTCGACCGGTGCCCCGAGAGTGACCGGCTTGCCTTCCTTCTTCAGGCGGCTGGGCGGACCGTCCCAGCACTGGCCGAGCACCACGTCGTTCTGCATGAAGCCATTGATCTGGGCGTCGGCATCATTCCAGAACTGCTTGATCGCCGGCTTGTGCTCGATGGCGAACTTGGTGATCTCGCCCCAGATCCGCCGCATGTTCTCCTCGTCCTTGTAGGCGTCGAGCAGACGGTTGGACGGAACCGCGCCGGAATGGTCGAGATAGAGGCCGATGCCCGCCATCATCGAATGCGGGCGGCCCATCACCTTGCCCTTCAGCTCGTCGAGCCAGAGATCACCGTACGATAGATCGGCGTAGTCGCGACTCCACTTGTCGGTTCGCCAGGCGAGCATTTCCGTGCCCCAGGTCCAGGGCAGGTGGTGCTGGCCGCCGTCCCAGGTCCACAGGTCGGCCGAGGCCTTCAGCAGACCGGCGACGATCTTGTCGGTCGGTATCCGGTTCATGTCGAACGGCTGCAGCAGCTCGAGCGGCTTCCACTGGCCGACGCGGTCCAGCGTCGGGCTGACCAGATCGAAGCCGCGGCCCTTGGTCGCCTGGATCTTGGCGAGCAGATCCTCGTTCGACCCGTAGCCGGTGAAGTTGATCTTGATGCCGGTCTTGTCGGTGAAGTTCTTGACGTGCGCGTCGGGCATGTAGTCCGACCAGGTGAACACGTTGAGCTCGCCCGAGGAGGACAAGGCGTCCCTGACGATCCACGGGCCGGTCGCGGCGATCGCGCCTGCCGCAGCGGCGCCCTTGAGCACGAGACGGCGCGAGAACGCCTTGGCGGCGCGCCCGGTCGCATTCGATGGCAGTATTGAGGTCGACTTGCGAGTCATCTAGTTCACTCCCAGTTCTTGTCGCGTCCCTAATTCTTGTGTCCCCGCCGAGGGCGAACCCGCGATCGTTGGTGACGGGGTGGCGATCCTGTCCTAGAACCCATGACAACCCCATGACAGGCTGGCCATCTCGTCACGGGCGGGTAGAACGATCCCGTCGGCGGTTGAGATATTGAGGCTAGCGACCGATTGTAACAATCGGATAGGGCCAGTTGGGGAGATTTTTTCGGGCCAAGCCATGCGGGACCAGCTATTCCACCTCGAGCCGGACGGCAAGGCGACGCTGCAGACGCAACTCAGGCGGATGCTGGTATCGGCGATTCTCGCCGGCCAGATCCCGCCGGGCACCCCCCTGCCGTCGTGCCGCAAGCTGGCCAAGACACTATCGGTTGCGCGCAACACGGTGTCGCTGGCCTATCAGGAGCTGGTCGAGGAGGGCTTTCTCGTCTCGCGCGAGCGGCGCGGCTATTTCGTCAATCAGGACATCCTCAGGGGCCAGGTGGCGGCCGGCGGACGCGCGGCGGCGCAATTCCCGGCGACGCCCGAGCCGCCGCCGACCCGTGCCCCTGACTGGATCGGGCGCTTCCGGGTCCGTCCGAGCGCCCAGCGCAACATCGTCAAGCCGCGCAACTGGCAGGACTTCCGCTACCCCTTCATCTACGGACAGTACGATCCCGAGCTGTTTCCGATCGCCGCCTGGCGCGAATGCACCCGTCAGGCACAGAGCCTCGACGCGATCCACGACTGGGCGATCGACCGCTTCACCGACGACGATCCGCTGCTGGTCGACCAGATCCGCACGCGCCTGCTGCCGCGCCGCGGGGTGCTGGCCGCGCCCGACGAGATCCTGGTGACGGTCGGCGCGCAAAACGCGCTGTACCTGCTCGGCAGCCTGCTGGTCGGACCGGGCGCCACGGTCGGCGTCGAGGACCCCGGCTATTCCGACGCCCGCAACATCTTCGCGCTGAAGACCGAGCGCCGGGTCGCGCTGCCGGTCGACGGCGACGGGCTGGTGGTCGGGCCGGCGCTCGACGCTTGCGACTACGTCTACACCACGCCGAGCCACCAGTTCCCGACCACCACGACGCTGTCGATCGAGCGCCGCCGCGCGCTGCTGGCGCGGGCGGCGGCAGCCGACTTCGTGATCATCGAGGACGATTACGAGAGCGAGATCAACCATGTCGGCATGCCCTTGCCGGCACTCAAGTCGCTCGACCACAGCGGCCGTGTGGTCTTTGTCGCCAGCCTGTCCAAGACCCTGGCCCCCGGCCTGCGGCTCGGCTACATGGTCGGCCCGAAGCCGCTGATCGCCGAGGCGCGCGCGCTCCGGCGCCTGATGCTGCGCCACCCGCCGGCCAACAATCAGCGCACCATCGCCTTGTTCCTGTCGCGCGGCCACCACGATTCCCTGGTCCGCCGGCTGTCGCATGCCTATCGCGCCCGCTGGGAGGCGATGCGCCAAGCGATCACCCGGCACCTGCCGGAATGCGGCTTCCGGCCGACCCGCGGCGGCACCGCCTATTGGATCGAGGGGCCGGCGTGCCTCGATTCCTTGCTGCTGGAGCGCGAGGCCGCCGCCGCCGGTATCGTGATCGAGTCCGGCGCGGTGCACTTCGCCGCCGCCGACGCGCCGCGGAACTTCTTCCGCCTCGGCTTTTCCTCGATCACCGTCGACCGCATCGAGCCCGGCATCCGCGAACTCGCCACGGTCATGCGACGCTGCCTTGCCCGCGGCTGACCGTCCACGATGACCGACAGCATCCTGGTTCTCAACGCCGGCTCGTCGAGCATCAAGTTCGCGGTGTTCGCGGCGGCGGCCGAACCGCAGGCGCTTGCCCGCGGCCAGGTCTCCGGCATCGGCGTCACCGCGAAGCTGGAGGCAAGGCGCGCCGACGGCACGGTCCTCGACGTCGGCGGCGCCGGGACCGAGATCGGCGATCACGCGGCGGCGCTGGCGCTGCTGCTCGACCGCCTCGCCGAGGCGGGCCTCACGGACGGGCTGGTCGGCGCCGGCCACCGTGTCGTCCATGGCGGCACGCGCTTCGCCGCGCCGGTGGCGATCACCGATGCGGCGCTCGAGGCCCTGGCCGCCCTGGTCCCGCTGGCGCCGCTGCATCAGCCGCACAACGTGGCGGCGATCCGCGCGCTGAAGGCGCGCCTGCCCGCCCTGCCGCAGGTCGCCTGCTTCGACACCGCCTTCCACGCCAGCCAGCCGCCAGAGGCCACGCGCTTCGCCCTGCCGCTCGAGTTCTGGGAGCGCGGCCTGCGGCGCTACGGCTTCCACGGCCTGTCCTACGAGGCGGTCGTCGCGCGCTATCCCGAGATCGCCGGCGAGGGCCTGCCCGAGCGAATCGTCGTCGCCCATCTCGGCAACGGCGCCAGCCTGTGCGCGATCCGGCAGGGCCGCAGCATCGCCACCACCATGGGCTTCTCGACTCTCGACGGTCTCATCATGGGGACGCGCGGCGGCGACATGGATCCCGGCCTGCTGCTCCATCTGATGCGCGAGGAAGGCTACGACCGCGCCCGGCTCGAGGAGCTGCTCTATCACCGCGCCGGGCTGCTCGGCCTGTCCGGCCTGTCGCCGGACATGCGGGTGCTGCTGGCGAGCGGCGAGCCCACCGCACAAGCCGCCGTCGCCCAGTACTGCTACCGCATCGCCCGCCATCTGGGCTCGCTCGCCGCGGCGCTGGAAGGCGTCGACGCCTTGGTCTTCACCGCTGGGATCGGCGAGAACGCCGCAGCCGTGCGCGACGCGGTGTGCCGGGCGGCGGCCTGGCTCGGAATCGAATTGGACCCGGCCGCCAACGCAGCGAACGGCCCGCGCATCTCGACGCCGGGCAGCCGCGTCGCCGCCTGGGTCATCCCGACCGACGAGGAACTGGTCATCGCCCGGCATTGTCGGCGCGTGCTGGGCGGCAGCTAAGGGCCAGCCAGCCCCCACACCGCCCGGGCCGTCGCCACGCTGCCGATCGCCAGCAGCACGGCGAGTGCCGCGGGCCGGTAGTTGTGGCCTTCGCTGCGGCGGAACAGCCATTCCCCGGCCCAGGTGCCGAGCGCCAGGGCGGGGGTGAGCAGCAGGGCGAGGACGAAGGTCGTGGTGGTGACGAGGCCCGACGCGCCCGCCAGCGCCAGGCTGATCAGCCCGGTCACCATGAAGAAGACCTGGAGCGAGGCGCGGCTGACTGCGGCGCTCGCCGGCGAGGCCAGGAAGAACACCACCACCGGCGGGCCCGGCATGGCGGCCGCGCCGCTCATGATCCCGGCCAGCGCCCCGACTCCCAGCCGCGCGCGCCGCCCCGGCATGTGCGCGAAGCGGAAGCCGCGCCACAGCACGGCGACGGCGAGCAGCATGGCGAGCCCGATGAACAGCCGCATCTCGTCCGGCGGCAGCCAGGCCAGGAGCGCGGTCCCGACCGGGATTCCGGCGAGCGCGCCGACTGCCAGCCAGGACAGCGCCGGCCAGTGGATCGCGCGGTAGATCCGCTTCAGGGCCAGGAGCGTCGCCAGGATCTGCAGCAGCAGCATGGCGGGAATCGCCACCGAAGGCGCCAGCACCAGGGTCATGGCCGGGACCGCGGCGAGCGGCAGGCCGAACCCGGTGAAGCCGCGCAGGACGGCGCCCAGCAGCACCCCGGCGACCGCCACCGCGACGACCCCGGCGGACAGATCCGCCAGCCCCAGTTCAACGAGGCTCATGGCGACGCTACGATGTGGCGAATGGCAGGCGGCATCGCCGGCATGGGGCGCCCCGAGTTCATGGAATCGTCATCCCCCTATCACATTTCGATCCCGATGCCGGCGCTATCAGAAGGCTCCTCGACGGAATCGATCGACCGGTGGGAAGAGCCATGACCATCCAGCCGCGCGACGTTCGGAACCATCGTTGCGGTGATTCCACCCGGCGGCAACTGGACCAAGGTCGGTTTCGCCGACGGCATCTACGGCTGCGACGGCGACGGCAAGGGCGCCTATCTCACCCGGCACAGCTTCCGCGTACGGATCGGCGCCGAGATGTGCGGCCTGACGTCGCGAGCACGTGACAGGGGCGCCGCCGCAGGCAATAGTGGCGCCGCAATGGGATTGGTGAAGCGCCTCGAGTTCGGACGATTGGTCCGGCGCCTGTGCCTCGGGCTCAGCCTGTTGGCGTTGCTGCTGCAGGGTGCCGCGCTCGGCATGCCGATGCCGGCCAGCGCCGCGGGGCTGCCGCCGGCCTGGCTCGCCGATTCCCTGTGCGGCAGCAATGACGGCGGACCCGCCGACCCGATCCGCCATGTCTGCCCGATCTGCTTCGTCGTGGCCCAGGCGGGCAGCGCGCTCGCGCCGCAACTTCCGACCATCGCCGCGCCAAGCGTGCTGCGGGTCGGCCCGGCCCTGCCAAGTACCCGATCCGGCCCGCCGCGCCGGCCGGCCGGCGCCATCGCGGAGCCGCGCGCGCCGCCGGCCGCCGCCCTGGCGTAGCACCTGAAGCGGGCTGGCCAGAGCGCCGGCCCGATCCCGAAATCCGGACCCTCGCCCCGCGCCGCCGCCGCCGCACCTGATCCTCAGGCGCGGCGCGGTCGCCCCGAGGGCGCCGGCACAATCGACCTGGAGACCCACATGCGCAATCGCATCGCCGTAGCCCTGATGGCCGGGCTGTTTCTCGCCATCCCCCACGCCGTCGACGCCCACGAGTACAAGCTCGGCGATCTCGAGATCGTCCATCCCTGGGCCCGCGCCTCGGCCGGCAACGCCAAGAACGGCGCCGCGTACATGACCATCGAGAACCATGGCGACGTCGCGGACCGGCTGCTGTCCGCAAGCTCGCCGGTGGCCGGCGCCGCCGAGCTGCACACCCACATCATGGAAGACGACGTGATGAAGATGCGGCCGGTGGAAGCCATCGACCTGGCGCCCGGCGCGTCGACCAAGCTGGCTCCGGGTGGCCTCCACATCATGCTGATGGGACTGACGGAAACCCTGGTCGAGGACTCCACCTTCCAGATGACCCTGCGGTTCGAACGGGCCGGCGAGGTGACGCTCGACGTGGTCGTCGCCGGCGCCGGCGCGATGGAAGGCGCCCATGACGGCATGGACATGAACGACAGCAGCGGCAATTGAGCCACGGCAATGCGCTGGCGCGTGCAGCCTCGCTCGCGCCAGCGCCCAGCCGATGACGATCTTCACCATTTGATCGGCATGTGCGCGCAGAATGCGTCGCCGATTCCCCGGATGGGGCTCGATTCGGATGGCGTTGATCCAAGCCTGAACGCCTAATCTACCTCGTTGAAATAGCACATGATTCACGCATCTTCGCGATGCGATGGCATGTGGTTCCTGGTACTGGAGTCCTCCGATGTTGTTCCGGCTGCTGGCCATGCTGATCGTCGCCGTCGGTGCCTTCGCCGTGCCGGCGTCGGCCCACGAATACACCTTGGGCGATCTCGAGATCGTCCATCCCTGGGCCCGCGCCTCGGCCGGCAGCGCCAAGAACGGTGCCGCCTATGTCGACATCATCAATCACGGCAGCGTCCCGGACCGGCTGATCGCGGCCTCGAGCCCGGCCGCCGGCGACGCCGCGCTGCACCGGCATGTCGCCGAGAACGGCATCCTGCAGATGCGCCCGGTCGAGGCGATCGAGATTCAGCCGGGCGAGCATGTCGTGCTGCAGCCCGGCAGCTTTCACATCATGCTGCTCGGGCTGACCGCGCCGCTGGTCGAGGGCGAGAGCTTCGCCTTGACCCTGACCTTCGAGCGCGCCGGCACCATCGACGTGAGCGTGCTCGTCGCCTCGGTCGCCACCATGCACAGCCCGCACGGCGCCAACGAAACCGGGCAGTGACCGGCGTAGGAGCCCCGATCCGGCCGGCCCAAGCTCAGGCCGATCCAGCCACGTCCAGGCGCCGGGAAACCAGTGTCACCCGGCCGCATCAGTCAGCCCTAACAAATACTTAACCACATGGGAGTGTATCGATTGGTCCACTGGTCCGCATTGCCGGCACCGGCAGACCGTATCTAGAATTATCTCCACAAATCGAGACAAACCCTGCCGACCCGGATTTCGGGCTGGGCAGAGGGGCGCATGTAGGAGTGGAGAGAGTCATGAAGACCAATTCAGCGAAGCCAGCGAGCGATACCGCCACCAAGGGCGTCGATCCGAGCCTGCCGCGACTGGGACGACTGGCAGAGCTGTTCCGGCGCCGGGGCGCCCCGAGCTATCGCATGGCACCGCCGCTGCGCAATCCCCAGTATGTCGGCCTGCACATCGCCGTGGCGAGCAACCGAGGCGTGTTCCGCTGAGGCAGACCGTTACGGGACGGCGGCTGCGCCACGCAGCGCCCGCCGTCCCGCTTCAGCTTCTACGCATCGTCTGACCAGACGCCGCCGATGGCGCGCCGGGCGGCGCCGATCGCGGTCGGCGGCTGGGCGGACCAGTCGGCAAAATCCATCAGCAGCCGTTCGTCGCCAAGCAGGTGATCGAGCACGCCGACCAGGAAGGCCGGCTCGCCGAGACGCGCCCGCAGCGCGTCGGGCGCGATGCCCGAGAGATCCATGAAGCGCTGCAGCCGGTCCTGATCGGATGCCAGCCATTGCATCGCCGAGAGCGCCAGCGCCTCCGCGGCGTGCCGCTCAGTTGTGCCAGGCGCCGGTCGCGGCATCGGTATTGGCGCGGCCGGATGGCGGCGCGGCGAGCGCGCCGACCGGATCGCCCGCGGTCTCGGAATCGGCGGTTTCCTCGATGAAGCGCAGGGCGGTCAGGAAATCGCGGTCGCGGCGCCAGCGGGCGAGCACGCTGCGGGCGACCTCCGGCTCGATCCCGTCATAGAGTGCCAGCACCTCGGCGAGCTCGCCGGGCCGCGAAACCCGTTGGCTCGGCCGGGCGCGCCGGGTCAGCAGGAAGATCGAGGCCAGCACCGAGCGGCCGAGACCGACGGCGCGGCACAGGATGGCGAGACCCTCGCCCCCCGGCTCGAACAGCAGGCGACGCGCCAAGTTTCCGCGCAGTCCGGCGAACTCGGCGAGCAGCGCGACGAACAGCGCGATCTCGCCCTGGCGGACCACCTGCAGCATCAGGCTCGGCGTGATCGCCTCGAGCTGCCCGAGCCGGCGCGCCAGCGCCGCCGAGGCGTCCTTGCGGGCCGCGGGCGCCACCGCCTGGGCAGCGACCGCGACCGCCTCGACGGCGTCGTCGAGCCGGGTCGAATCGATCCGGTAGCGCTGTTCCAGGTGGTGCCGCAGGCCGGCGAGCAGCCACAGGGTCAGCTTGCGGCGCAGCGCGGGCGGCAATTCGTCGGGCTGCACCACCGGCTCGAGGAACTGATCGAACCGGCGCGCCTGCTCGACCAGGTAGTTCATGGCGAGCTCGGGCACCGAGTCGTCCGGATGCTGCAGCAGCGCGCCGACCGCGTCCTCGCCGGGCAGCGCCCCGTCCTCGACCATGTCCGCCTGCGAACGGCGCATGGCGAGGCTGAGCCGATGCTCGAACGCCCGGTCGCGGATGATCTCGACCAGGTCGAGATCGATCACCGTCTCCGCGCCGAGCAGCAGCGGCGCGGTCAGGTCGATCGCCAGGCCGGTCAGCGCCAAGCCCGCCTCCGACTGGTCGGGCGCGACCACCGCCAGGTGATCGCTCAGGCTGCGGCGCAGCGGCGTCGCAACAGTCTGCACCAGCCGGGCCAGGATATCGCGCATCAGGGCATGCTCGACCCCCGCCAGGACCGTGCCATTCCCGCTCAGGAGATCGCCGCAGATCGCCACCAGCTGCCGGCGTCCATCGTCCGACTTGCGACGCGCAATTCCCAAGAGCCGCTTCGTCTCATCGGCGGCAGACGCCATGAACCTGTCCTGTCACATCGGTGGCGGTGGAATGCAAAACGACAGGGCCCGGCTGCGCCAAGATCAGGCCGCGACGGGTCGCGACCGGCTGCTGAATATTGGCGTCCCACGCTCGATCAAACGCGGAATCCGAAGCCGCTTCTCTTGGACCACACCACGAAACGTCGTTTCTTGCGAGGCTAGCGCCAATCGGCGCGGCAAGTCCAGCTACACGGCATTAAACTTCGGCAATCGCCGATGCCTGCGTCCGATCAACGCTCGATGCGGCGGCGCGTTCCCCGGGTCGGCGACGCGCCCAGCGGGTCCTCGGGCCAAAAATGCTTGGGATAGCGGCCGCGCAGATCCGCGCGCACGGCCGGGTAACCATTGGCCCAGAAGCTGGTCAGGTCGCGGGTCACCTGCACCGGACGACCCGCGGGCGACAACAGGTGCAGCAGCACCGGCACGCGCCCGCCGGCGACGCTTGGCGTGGCGCGGCAGCCGAACATCTCCTGCAGCCGCACCGCCAGCACCGGCGCCTCGCCGGCGCCGTAGTCGAGGGCGATCCGCGAGCCGGTCGGCACCGTGAGATGGTCGGGGGCAGCTTCCTCGAGCCGCCGCCGCAGGGACCAGTCGAGCAGCGATTGGAGCGCCGCGTGCAGATCGAGGCCGCGCAGCTGGTCGCGTCGCGTGATGCCGTCGAGCGCCGACCCGAGCCAGTCCTCTAGCCGCGCGGCGAGCGCGGCGTCGGAGCAGTCGGGCCAGCCGGCCTGCGCGCCCTCGACCCGGCGCAGGAACGCGACGCGGGCGCGCCACGACTGGGCCGCCTTGCCCCAGGGCAGGATGGCGAGTCCCTCGCTCCGAATGCCGTCGATCAGCGCGGCCATCAATGCCTCCGGGTCCGGCCGGTCCAGCCGCTCGTCGCCGAGCACGAGCGCGCCCAGACGCCGCTGGCGCCGGGCCTGCACCGCCTGCTCGCGATGGTCCCAGGCGACGAACTCGGTGGCCGCGATCTGCCCGGCAAACCCCGCCTCGAGATCGCTCGCATCGACCGGCGCGGCCAGGAAGATGCGGGCATCGCGCCGCTCGCCGTCGAGCGCCGCGGCGACCAGATAGTCGACGCCCGCCAGGGGATCCTCGCCCGGCAGGACCGCGCCGCGCCCGTTGCTCAGCCGGAACTGGCCGAGGCCGTTTGCCGCGCCGCCGGCGCGACGCTGGCCGATGCGGTCGGGATAGGCCAGCGCCAGCAGCAGGCCGGGCGTGCCGGGCCCGGCCGGGCGCTGTTGCGAAGCATGGCGCTCGAGCCGCCGCTGCCATTGCGCCGCCATCTGCAGCACCCGGCGCACCGCGGCCGGGTCGGCGGCGGCGCCCGCCGTGTCGCCCCGGGCCGGCGCGTCGAGCAGGTCGAGGCGCAGCCGCAGGTCGACATCCCGGGCGCCGCCACCGGCGATTCCGCCGCGCAGGATGTCGCGCTCCTCGAGCAGCGCGGCAATCCGGCAGGCCAGCCCGGCGTGGCCGAGCTCGGCACCCCGGAGCAGCATATGGGCGAGCCGCGGATGCAGGCCGAGCGCCGCCATCCGCCGGCCATGGCCGGTGATCGCGCCGCCGCCGTCGAAGGCGCCGAGCCGGGCCAACAGCTCGCGGGCCTGCGCCAGGGCCGCGGCGGGCGGCGGATCGAGCCAGGGCAGCGCCGCCGCGTCGCCGGCACCCCAGCGCGCCAGCTCGAGGGCGAGCGGCGCCAGGTCGGCGTCGAGGATTTCCGGCCGGGTCTGGGCGACCAGCGCACGCTGCTCGGCCTCGGGCCACAGCCGGTAGCACACGCCGGGCCGCAGGCGCCCGGCGCGGCCGCGCCGCTGCTCGGCCGAGGCCTGCGAGACCCGGATGGTCGCCAGCCGGGACATGCCGCTGGCCGGATCGAAGCGCGGCACACGCGTCAGGCCGGCATCGACCACCACGCCGACGCCCTCGATGGTCAGGCTGCTCTCGGCGATGCCGCTCGCCAGCACCACCTTGCGCCGCCCCGCCGGCGCCGGGCGAAGCGCAGCGTCCTGCTCGGCGGCCGGCAGTTCGCCGTGCAGGGTGTAGAGCGTCACCCCGGCCGGCAGCCCGCCATCGGCGAGCGCGGCCCAGGCGCGGCGGATTTCCCGGGCCCCGGGCAGGAACACCAGGATGTCGCCGGGATCCTCGGCGAGCGCGCGGCGGACCGCGGCGGCCGCGGCGCCGGCCGGATCGCCGCCGGAGTCGCCGAGATAGCGGGTCGCCACCGGAAAGGCACGGCCGGCGCTGCTGATCACCGGTGCGCCGCCCATCAGCCGGGCCAGCGCCGCGCCGTCGAGGGTCGCCGACATCGCGAGCAGTCGCAGATCGGGGCGCAGCGCGCCTTGCGACTCGAGCGCGAAGGCGAGGCCGAGATCGACCTCCAGGCTGCGCTCGTGGATCTCGTCGAACAGCACGGCGCCGATGCCGGGGAGCGACGCGTCGTCCTGGATCATCCGGGTGAACACGCCGTCGGTCACCACGGTGATCCGGGTCCGCGGTCCGGTCCGCGAATCGAGCCGGACGCGATAGCCGACGGTCTCGCCCACCGCCTCGCGGAGCAGCGCCGCCATGTAGCGGGCGGCGGCCCGGGCGGCCAGACGGCGCGGCTCCAGCATCACGATCCGGTTGTCGCCGAGCCAGGCGGCGTCGAGCAGCGCCAGCGGCACCCGCGTCGTCTTGCCGGCGCCGGGCGGCGCCTGCAGCACCGCGTTCGGACCCGCCGCCAGGGCGGCGCACAGTGCCGGCAGCACCGGCTCGATCGGGAGATTGCTGGGAATCGCCATGGCCGGCGCAAACTTAGAGCATGATCCGATCGCGCTGAAGCCGTGCAATCCGTGACACAAGCTGCTCTTCACCGGGGTAGACCAGGATTCATGCGCCGGGAATGCGGGCTGTCGCCACCCGGAGCAGCCGTGCATACTGCAGCCAACAAGCCCGGCGGGGAGCGGGCGGGCAGCGACATATGGTCAAGATCGGAATCGAGGAACTGCCGCTGGACCGGCTCGACCGGCCTCGCCTGTCGCTGGTGGTGGATCACTGGCAGGCGATCCGAGGGTCGCGCCCGATGCCGTCGCGCCGCGACATCGATCCCTTGTCGATCAAGGGCGCCCTCGGCATCGTCATGATCCTGCGCCACGAGCCCGCGATCGACGATTTCCGCTTCAGCCTGTACGGCACCGAGATCGCGCAGTCCCAGCGCATCGACTACACCGGCAAGCTGGCCAGCGAGCTGCAGCCCAAGCCGTTCGCCGAGCTGATCCTGAAGTCCTACCAGCATGTGCAGCGAAGCGGGCAGCCTTATCTCGGCCGCCTGGTTCTGGCGATGGAGCGCGAGCTGGTCAGCTATCTCAGGGTCGTGCTGCCGCTCAGCGACGACGGCAGGCAGGTCGACGCGCTGCTGGTCGCCAGCGACCACGAGAAGGCGTTCTGGCAGACCCTGTACGACGAGCAGTCGAGCCGGGGCCAGCAGCCGCCCGGAGATTGAGCGGCTGCGGCAGCGGGTCAGGCGGTCCGCAGGTACCACTCCAGATCGAGCGCGGTGACCTGGGAATAGAATCGGTCCTGCTCGGCGCGCTTGATGGCGCAGTAGATCTCCATGAAGCGCGCGCCGAGATAGTCCTTGAGGAACTGCGACTCTTCGGTCGCGTCCATCGCGGCATACCAGTTGGTCGGCAGCTCGCTCTTGGCCTCGGCATAGCCGTTGCCGGTGACCGGCTTGCCCGGATCGAGCCTGGCGGTGATCCCGCGATGCACCGCCGCCAGCGTCGTCGCCATGGCGAGATAGGGATTGGCGTCGGCCCCGGCGACCCGATGCTCGATATGGCGGGTCGGCGGCGCGCCGGCCGGCACCCGCACGCTGACCGAGCGGTTGTTGACGCCCCAGCACGGCGATACCGGAGCATAGGAATTGCGCCGGAAGCGGCGGTACGAGTTGGCGTTGGGCGCGAAGATTCCCATGGATTCCGCCATGGTGGCGATGAGCCCGCCGGCGGCGTGGCGCAGCAGCGGGCTGCCTGCCGGATCGGCGTCGGCGAACACGTTGGCGCCGTCCTGGTCCGCCAAGCTGATATGCACATGCATGCCGCTGCCGGTGAACTCGGCATAGGGCTTGGCCATGAAGGTGGCCTCGTAGCCATGCGCCGCCGCGACGCCGCGCACGATGCGCTTGTAGAGGATCGCCTCGTCCACCGCGCGCAATGCGTCGGCCTTGTGGCGCAGCACGATCTCGAACTGGCCCGGCGCGTATTCGCACAGCGCCGTCTCGGCGGGCACGCTCTGCGCGGCGCAGGCCTTGTAGATGTCGGCGAACAGCGGCGCCATCTCGTCGAGATCGCGCAGGTCGTAGGCCTGGAAATGCCGCGGGCGATAGCCGCTCTGCAGCAGGGCGGGCGGCTTCGCCCGTCCGGTGCGGGCGGCGGCGCGGTCCAGCAGATAGAACTCGAGCTCCACCGCGACCACCGGGGTCAGGTCGAGCTCGGCGAAGCGGCCGACGACGCCGGCCAGGGCATGGCGCGGGTCGGCGGCGGACGGTGTGCCGTCGAGCTCGTTCAGCGTCACCAGCACGGAGCCGGTGGCGGGCGTGAGCCAGGGCGCGCGCGCCAGCGTGCCCGCGACGGGATGCAGGATCCGGTCGGCGTCGCCATCGTCCCAGACCAGGCCGGTCTCGACCACGTCGGCGCCGGTGATGTCGAGCGACAGGATCGAGCCGGCGATGAATCGCCCTTCGCCAAACAGCCGACCGACTTCGCTGCGCCGCAGGCTCTTGCCGCGCCCGACGCCGCAGATGTCGGTGAGGACGATCTGCACGGCATCGATGTCGGGGTTGGCGGCTAGAAAGCTCTCGGCCTCTGCGGCCGCCGTTTCAGGTCTTCGGTCACTCATGATTCCTCGCGTTGTGGGGTCAGTCGGCGACCAGCAGGTCGAGGCAGTCGCCGAGCACCGCGATCAGGCGCTCGACATCGGCCGCGGTGGTCGCCGGCGAAACCAGGGTCATGTTGTGGAACGGCGTGATCACCACGCCGCGGTTCAGCAGGAACAGGTGAACGGCATGCTCCAGCTCGCCATGCATGGCGAGCGCCGCCTCGCTGCCGTTCCGCGGCGGGCGCGCGGCGCACACGAACTCGGCGCGCGCGCCGACATTGGAGACGTGCCAGGGCAGATTGCGCTTGGCGATCGCCGTCGCGATGCCGTCGGCGAGCTTCTTCGACAAGGGCAGCATGTGGTCATAGGCGGCCTGGGTCATCACCCGCTCGAGGTTGACCCGCATCGCCGCCATGGCGAGGACGCTGCCGGCCAGGGTGGTGCCCATGCCAGTATGTCCGGGCTCGCCCGCGCGCACCAGCCGCTCCATGCGCTCGGCCACCTCCGCGGTGCAGCCGAACACCGCGCAGGGAATCCCGCCGGCGACCGGCTTGCCGAGCACGAAGAAATCCGGCTCCAGGCCGTGGGCGCGGGTGTAGCCGCCGGGCCCGGTGCTGATGGTGTGGGTCTCGTCGATCACCAGCAGCGCGCCGTGGGCCCGCGTCAGCTTGCGCAGGTTGACATGGAAATCGGGCGTCGGCAGCACCATGCCGATGTTGGTGAGCGCCGGCTCGGTGATCACGCAGGCGATGTCGCCGCCCTTGAGCGCCGCCTCGACGCCCGCGAGATCGTTGAACTCCACCACCACCGTGTTGCGGGTCAGGTCGACCGCCTGGCCGACCAGGCCCGGGCGGTGCATCGGCTTGCCGTCCTTCAGGCGCACGAAGGTCTCGTCGACCGAGCCGTGATAGCAGCCGTTGAACACCAGCACCTTGCCGCGCCCGGTGATCCCGCGCGCCCAGCGCAGCACGAAGCGATTGGCGTCGGAGGCGGTGGCGGCGGTCTGCCACACCGGCAGGCCGAAGCGGCGCGCCAGCTCGGCCCCGACCGCGACCGCGTCCTCCGACGGCAGCATGACGGTCAATCCCTGGCCCCCGCGCGTCGCCAGCATCTCGGCCACCGGCGCCGGCGAATGGCCGAACATCGAGCCGGTGTCGCCGAGACAGAAATCGATGTAGTCGTGGCCGTCGGCATCGGCGAAGTGGGCGCCGCTGGCGGAGCGGACGAACAGCGGGAACGGCGTGCCCCAGTCCACCATCCAGTGCATCGGCACCCCGGCGAACCAGTGGCGCCGCGCCGCCTGGGCGAGCGCCTGCGAGGCCGGATGGCTGTCGACGAACCGCCGGCGCTCGCGCTCGTTCATCGCGGCGACAGCCCGCACGGGCACGCCGGCGACGCGAACGGTCATTCTTTTTCTCCTGAGATCCCCGGGATCGCCCCCGCGGGGGCCTCCATCCAATAGCCGGGCGGCGTGAAACCCGCAACCCCCCGCCGCGACCGGCCCGCCCGCGCACCGCATAACGCTTTGTCATGTCTCGGCTTTATGGTCTGATGCCGGCCGATCGCAGGGGAGGACGCAGACGCATGGCCATCACCGGACTTCAGGGAAGAACCGCCTTTGTGACCGGCGCCGGCAGCGAGGCCGGCATCGGCTTCGCCGCCGCCCGGGCCCTCGGGCAGGCGGGCGCCGTGGTCGCCTTGACCTCGACCACCCCCCGGATCCACGAGCGGGCCGAGGAGCTGACGGCCGACGGCATCGCGGCGGCCGGCTATGTCTGCGACCTGACCGACCGCGCGGCGGCGCGCGCGCTGGTCGCCGAGATCATCGACCGCATGGGGCGCATCGACATCCTCGTGAACAATGCCGGCATGACCTCGGTCGGCCAGCCCGAGCAGTCGACCGATTTTCTCGGCTACAGCGACGCCCAGTGGGATGCGGCGATGACCCGCAACCTCACCACCTGCGTGACCGTCACCCAGGCGGTGCTGCCCGACATGCTGAAGCGCAAGTGGGGCCGCATCGTCCACATGTCCTCGGTGACCGGGCCGCTGGTGAGCAGTTTCAACTCGAGCGTCTACAGCACCTCGAAGGCGGCCATGCTCGGCCTGACCCGCGCGCTGGCGATCGAGTACGGGCGCGACGGCATCACCGTCAACGCGGTCGGGCCGGGCTGGATCGAAACCGCATCGTCGTTCGACAGCGAGATCGCCGGCGGCAAGCACACGCCGGTCGGCCGCCCCGGCCGGCCCGACGAGGTGGCGGCGCTGGTCGCCTTCCTGGCGACCGAGGAGGCGAGCTACATCACCGGCCAGCTTCACGTGGTCGACGGCGGCAACATCATCCAGGAGAACAAGGGGCCGCAGGATGGCTACGCCTGAGTCCGCGGCGCGCTTCGACGGCAAGTCCGTCCTCATCACCGGCGGCGCCGGCGGCATGGGCCGGGCGACGGCGGCGCAGTTCCTGCGCGAGGGCGCGCACGTGGCGGTCGCCGACATCGACGACGGCCGAATCGCCGCGACGGTCGCGGAGCTGGCGGCGCCGGGCCGCGTCTCCGGCATCCGCTGTGACGTGACGAAGC
This sequence comes from uncultured Rhodospirillaceae bacterium, assembly GCA_964372215.1. GTDB lineage: Bacteria > Pseudomonadota > Alphaproteobacteria > Dongiales > Dongiaceae > DAIMFL01. The sequence goes on along the minus strand of CAYJQC010000006.1, from coordinate 54,246 downwards.
CGGCGGAGTGCCGCGGCGCGGTCGCGGTCGCGCTCGAGCGGCACGGCCGGCTCGACATGCTGGTGAACGGCGCCGGGGTCTGGGTCGAGGGCGCGACGGTCGATGTCGACGAGGCCGAATGGGACCGCGTCATCGACATCAATCTCAAGGGCACGTTCTTCTGCTGCCGCTACGCCATCCCGCCGCTGATCGAGACAAGCGGCTGCATCGTCAACATCATCTCCGACGCCGGGCTGATGGGCTATGCCGGGACCGCGGTGTACTGCGCGTCGAAGGGCGGGGTGGCCCTGCTCACCAGGTCGCTCGGCCTCGAGCTGGCGGCCCAGGGCGTGCGCGTCAACGGCGTGTGTCCGTGCGACGTCGACACGCCGATGATCGAGTTCCAGGCGGCGACCTATGGTGCCGGCGACCCCGAGGGCTACAAGCGCAAGCTGCTCTCGCTCTATCCGCAAGCCGCCCGCGCCCGCTTCGTCACCGCCGACGAGGTCGCCGCCTTCATCCTGTTCCTCTGTTCCGACGCGGCGGCGCCGATCACCGCCGCCTGCCTGCCGATGGATTTCGGACTGACCGCGGGACGGTGACATCCTGCTCCCGGGCTTCCATACTCGACCGGGAGCCAGCCATGCCCGATGGAACCGCCCCCGCCTCGCCGCTCGACCGCAGGACCCTGGCCGGTCTGTCGGTCCGCTCGGACGCGGCCGGCTGGCGGCGGCTGGGCGCCCACGCCCTGCTGCTGGCGCTCACCGGCATCGTGGTCTGGCAGGCCCGCGGTACACTTTGGCTGTGGCCGGCGATGCTGGTTCACGGCGTCGTGCTGATATCGCTGTTCGCGCCGCTGCACGAGACCATCCACCGCACCGCCTTCGCCGCCCGCGCGGTGAACGAAGGCGTCGCCTTCGTGCTCGGCGCGCTCATCCTGCTGCCGCACGAGCATTTCCGCGCCTTCCATTTCGAGCATCACCGCTTTACCCAGGACCCGGCGCGTGATCCGGAACTGACGACGCCCAAGCCTCGGACGATCCGGCAATGGCTGTGGGCCGTGAGCGGGCTGCCCTACTGGATCGGCCATGCCCGACTGATCGCCGGCCAGTCCCTGGGGCGCGTATCGGAGACCTTCTACAAGAGCGACGGGCAACGCGCGGTGGTGGTCAGGGAGGCCCGCCTGCTGCTGGCGATCTACGCCGTGGTGCTCGCCGCCTCGCTGGCCACCGGCAGCAGCGCGGCGCTAGTGCTGTGGGTGGGGCCGGCCTTGCTCGGCCAGCCGTTCCTGCGCCTGTATCTGATGGCCGAGCACACGCTGTGCCCGCTCGACCCCGGCGACATGTGGCGCAACTCGCGCACCACGCGGACCAATGCCGCCGTGCGCTTCCTGGCCTGGAACATGCCCTATCACGGCGCGCACCACGCCTATCCCGGTGTGCCGTTCCACGCCCTGCCCGCCCTCGACGCGCTGGTCGCCGAAGAGCAGAAGTCCACCGCGCCGAGCTACGCCGCGGTGCAGGCCCGGATCCTGCGGACGCTCAGCCCCTGAGTCGCTTGCCCTCGGGATCGTAGAGCGGCTTGGCTTGGCGCGTGGCCCGGTAGCGGGTGCCGAGGATCTCGATTTCGAAGCCATCGCTCGCCTCGGCACACGCCGCCGGCAGGTAGGTGAGCGCGATCGCCTTGCCCACCGTGTGGCCGTAGCCCGCCGAGGTGACGCGGCCGGTCACCTTGCCGTCATGGAACACCGGCTCGCCGCCCCAGGGGTCGAGCTCGCCGGACTCGACGGCGAGGATCGAGAGCCGGCGCCTGGGCGCCGCCGCCTGGTCGCGCAGCGCCGCGTCGCGGCCGATGAAGTCGCCCTTGTCGGCCTTCACCAGCCAGCCGAGCCCGGCCTCCGCCGGGGTGTAGTCCTGGCTGTATTCGCGGCCCCAGCCGCCATAGCCCTTTTCGAGCCGCAGGGAATTCAGCGCGCGCACGCCGAACGGCCGCATGCCATAGGCCTTGCCGGCCTCGACCAGCCATTCGTAGAGCCCGATCTGATAGGGCGCCGGCACGTAGATCTCGTAGCCGAGCTCGCCGGTGAAGGAGACCCGCAGCACCAGCGCCTCGACCGGACCGATCGGATAATAGCGGGCGCCGAGGAACGGCAGGGTGGCGTTCGACACGTCGGCGCCGGTCAGCACCGCCAAGAGGTCGCGCGCCTTGGGGCCGGAGATCGAGAATCCCGCGAGCTCGGCGGTGACGTCGCGCAGGCTGATCCCGCTGGCCGCCGGCAGATGCGCCTCGAACCAGCGCTGGTAGTACAGCACCGCGCCGGGCGAACCGAACATCAGGTACATGTCCGGCGCCAGCCGCGCGGCGGTCAGGTCGCCGAGGATGCGGCCCTTGGGCGTCAGCATCGGGCACAGCACGACCCGGCCGTCCTTCGCCGGCAGCCGGTTGCTGACCATCCCCGAGAGCCAGTCGCCGGCGCCCGCGCCGCTGAGCGCGAACTTGCAGTAGCTCGAGGTCTCCCACAGCCCGACCCGCTCGCGCACGTTGCGGCATTCCTCGGCGACATGGGAGAACGCCTCGGAGCGGCGATAGCTCGGCGTCTCCTGCGGCTTCTGCCCGGTGCCGGCGTACCACAGCGGATATTCCCAGCCATAGGCCGCGCCGAACGCCGCGCCCTTCTTGGCCAGGCGGTCGTAGACCGGCGTGGTGCGCAGCGGCCGGGCCGCCGGCAGCTCCTCGTTCGGGAACATCATGGCGAAGCGCCGGCGGTAGTTCTCGGCGGTCTTGGTCAGCACATAGGCCGGCGTCGCATAGTCGCCGAAGCGCGCCACGTCCATGGCGAACACGTCCATGCCGGGCTCGCCGTCGGTGATCCAGTTGGCGACCGCCAGGCCGACGCCGCCGCCCTGGGAGAAGCCGGCCATCACGCCGCAGGCGACGAAGTAGTTCTTCAAGCCGCGGACCGGGCCGATCAGCGGGTTGCCGTCGGGGGCGAATACCATGCCGCCATTGACCACCCGCTTGACGCCGCCCTCGACCAGGCAGGGATAGGCCAGCATCGCCTGCTCCATGGCGTCGGAGATGCGGTCGAGATCGGGCGGCAGCAATTCGTGGCCGAAATCCGCGGGCGTCTCCGGCAGGCCCCAGTGGCGGCAGTCCTGCTCGTAGGTGCCGATCAAGAGGCCCTTGCCTTCCTGGCGCAGATAGCTCTCGCCCTCGAAGTCGATGGTCATCGGAATCTCGCGGTCGAGCGCCGCCACCTCGGCGATCTCGTTGGTGACGATGTACTGGTGCTCCATCGGCACGACCGGCAGGCGCACGCCGGCCAGGGCCGCCACCTCGCGCGCCCACAGCCCGCCGGCGTTCACCACGTACTCCGCCTCGATGCTGCCCTGGGGAGTCACCACCAGCCAGCCGCCGCCCTTGGTCGGCCGGGTCTCGATGACCGGCGTGTGGCGGTAGATCTCGGCGCCGCGCGCCCGCGCCGCCTTGGCATAGGCGTTGGTGACGCCGTTCGGGTCGACATGGCCGTCATTGGGATCGAACAGCGCCGCCTTGAAGCGCGAGATGTCGACGATCGGCACCAGCTTCTTCGCCTCGTCGAGCGACAGGAAATCCATGTCGATGCCGATATGGCGCGCCTTGGCCCGCTCGGAGCGGAAGAAGTCGTGGCGGTCGTCGGTGCCCGCCAGGTAGATGCAGCCGGCCCGGTGGATGCCGCAGGACTGGCCGGATTCCTTCTCGATCTCGGCATAGAGCTTGATGGTGTAGGACTGCAGCGCCGCCATGTTGACGTCGCCGTTCAATGCGTGCATGCCGCCGGCGGCGTGCCAGGTCGAGCCGGAGGTGAGCTCCGAGCGCTCCATCAGCACCACGTCGGACCAGCCGGCCCGGGCCAGGTGATAGAGGACGCTGCAGCCGACGACGCCGCCGCCGATCACGACCACGCGCGCATGAGACTTCATCGTGGGATTCCCTCAGGAGAAACGGCCGCCGAACCCGACCACAGCCGGCGCCGCTTGTCCAGACCGGCGCGGCGAGGCTAGAACCCGAACGAGACGGTCAGCGCGCCGAACTGGTCCCACTCGTTCTGCTCGTCGAACTCCGGCGTGCGTACCACATGGGTATAGGTCAGGCGCCAGGTGTCGTAGATCAGGGCGAAGCCGGCCTGGAAATCGCCGACCAGCAGCTCGCGGCCGACCCGGTGGCTGTCGCGGAAGCTGTTGCCGTCGAGGAAGATGTTGCGGGCGACCAGCTGCCCCTCGGCGCCGGCGAACAGATACCAGGCGTATTTGCCATCCGGCGAGAACGCCTCCGACCCCAGCAGGCCGGGGCGAATGCGGGGCGGTCCGAAATCGACACCGAGCCTTTGGCCCAGCCGCAGCGTCGCCCCGCCGCCGGCATAGGTGAAGACGTTGCCGACCGAGCCGTGGAGGAACGGAATGACGTCGGCATAGAGTCTGGTTCCCGAGATTGGCTCGGCCGGCGGCGAGCGCCACTTGCGCTCGAGGCTGAGGATCAGCCCGGGCTCGTTGTGGAGCTGGTTGTTCCAGCCGTTGACCTCGTCGACATTGATCAGCCGGTGATAGCTGTTCTGGAACTCCTCGCCGAGCGCCGCCGGACCGACGACGCCGAGGTCGAGCTGCAGCGTGTCCTGGACCCCGCGGCCGTCGAGCAGGTCGTAGCTCGCCTGGTAGGCGAGCCCGAGATAGAGCCAGGCGCCGTAGGGCCGGTCGTCCGGGACCAGCAGGCTGGTATCGGTGTCGTCGGGCGTGAACATGCTCTGGCCGAGCGAATACCCGATCCGCTCGGTGGCGCGGATCGTGCCGCTGGGCGCCAGCCAGGAGGCGATCCCCTGGGCCGGCGCGCCGAGCCCGATGCAGTCCTCGCTCAAGGGCACCGTCAGGGCGAGCCGCATCCCGTTGGTGTAGTGGCGGTCGGTGTTGGTCGCACGGGCGAAGAAGTCGTTCTCGGACTGGAAGGTGAAGACGCTGTTGCCGCAATCCGGCGCGTCGGCGCGCGCCGCCATGCCCGCCGGGAAGGCCATGGCGGCCAGCAACACGCCCAGAAACACCCCGCCAGTCGACCGATCGGCCATCACCGCTTTCCTGCCAACACCGCAGCGGGCAGACTGCGCCATGTGACCGACCCTGTCGATCTTCCCGCGCGCGTCGCTGCGACGATCCGGGGGTTCGCGACCAGCGGCCCGTCTCGGCTATACTCCGGCGCCGCCGACGCCGCCCCAAGCAATACGAACCGGGCGGACTCTGGTTCCCCCGGGCTTTCGATGTGAGTTTCCGATGAAGCGTCCGTTTGCCATCGCCGTCCTGATCCTGGCGGCCGCTGCCGCCGTCGCGCTGGGCGGCTGGTACTGGTGGCAGCAGAAGCAGGCGCAACTGCCCGACACCATCGCCGCCGGCAACGGCCGGATCGAGGCCGAGGAGATTCAGGTCGCCACCAAGAACGGCGGCCGGGTCATGGAGGTGACGGTCGGCGAGGGCGACCTGGTGGAGCGCGGCCAGATACTGGCGCGCATCGACACCGCCGAGCTCGATGCGTCGCGCGCCCGGGCCGACGCGCAGGTCGCCGGCGCCCGCGAGAGCGTGGCGGCGGCGCAGGCGACGGTGGTGCAGCGCGAGAGCGAGCTCAGATACATCGAGCAGGAGCTGACTCGTGCCCTGACCCTGCTGTCCCAGGGTCATGTCGCCCAGCAGCGCGCCGACCAGGTCACCTCGCAGCGCGATGCGGCGCGCGCCGCCCTCGACGCCGCCAAGGCGCAGCTCGCCAGCGCCGAGCGGGCGGTCGACGCCGCCGAGGCCGAGGCGCGGCGCATCCAGACCCAGATCGACGACGCGGTGCTGGTGTCGCCCGAGCCGGGGCGCGTGCTCTACCGGCTGGCCGAGCCGGGCGAGGTGCTGGGTGCCGGCGGCCGGGTGGTCACCATCCTCAACCTGACCGATGTGCGGATGACCATCTTCCTGCCGACCGACCAGGCCGGGCGGGTACTGATCGGCAACGAGGCGCGCATCATCCTCGACGCCTACCCGCAGTTCGTCATCCCGGCCAAGGTCACCTTCGTCTCGCCCGAGGCGCAGTTCACCCCGCGCGAGGTCGAGACCCGCAGCGAGCGCAACAAGCTGATGTTCCGGGTCAAGGTCTCGGTGCCGCCCGATCTCCTGCGCCAGCATCTGGAGAAGGTGCGCACCGGCCTGCCCGGCGAGGCCTATGTGCTGCTCGGCAGCGCCGTCGACTGGCCCGACCGGCTGCAGGTGAGGCTGCCCTGACCCGATGGCGATCGCCCCGCCCGCCGTCCGCGTCGTCGACCTGCGCCATCGCTACAAGGGTGTCGCGGCACTCGACGGCGTGACGCTCGACCTGCCGGCCGGACGCGTGATCGGCGTCATCGGCCCGGACGGCGTCGGCAAGTCCACCCTGCTCGCCCTGGTCGCCGGTGCCCGGCGCATCCAGTCGGGCAAGGTCGAGGCGCTGGGTGGCGACATGGCCGGCGCCCGCCATCGCCGCGCGACGCAGCCGCGCATCGCCTACATGCCGCAGGGCCTGGGCAAGAATCTCTACATGGATCTGACGGTGTTCGAAAACCTCGAGTTCTTCGCCCGCCTGTTCGGCCAGGGCCGGGACGAGCGCGCGGCCCGCATCGCGGCCCTGCTCGAGGCCACCGGCCTCGACCCCTTCCCCGACCGCCCCGCCGGCAAGCTCTCAGGCGGCATGAAGCAGAAGCTCGGCCTGTGCTGCGCGCTGATCCACGACCCCGACCTGCTGATCCTGGACGAGCCCACGACCGGCGTCGATCCCCTGGCGCGGCGGCAGTTCTGGGCGCTGATCGCGCGCATCCGCGCCGACCGGCCGGGCATGAGCGTCATCGTCGCCACCGCCTACATGGAAGAAGCCGAGGGCTTCGACTGGCTGGTGGCGATGAACGCCGGCAGGGTGCTCGCCACCGGCACGCCCGACGAGATCAAGGCGACCGGCGGGGAAGCGACCCTGGAGCACGCCTTCGTCGCCCTGCTGCCCGAGGCGCAGCGCCGCGAGCATCGCGCGCTGGCGATCCCGCCGCGCGCCGCCTTCGACGGCCCGCCCGCCATCGTCGCGCGCCACCTGACCCAGCGCTTCGGCAGCTTCACCGCGGTCGACGACGTCAGCTTCGAGATCGGCCGCGGCGAGATCTTCGGCTTCCTCGGCTCGAACGGCTGCGGCAAGACCACGACCATGAAGATGCTGACCGGCCTGCTGGCGCCGAGCCAGGGCGAGGCATTCCTGTTCGGCACCCGGGTCGACGCGCATGACCTGGAGACGCGCAAGCGCGTCGGCTACATGTCGCAGTCCTTCTCGCTCTATACCGAGCTCACCGTGCGGCAGAATCTGGAGCTGCATGCGCGCCTGTTCCATGTGGCGCCGGCGCGCATCGGCCCGCGGATCGCCGAATTGATCGATCGGTTCGGCCTCGGCGGCCACGCCGACGCGCTGCCCGCGGCGCTGCCGCTCGGCGTGCGCCAGCGCCTGTCGCTCGCGGTCGCGGTGATCCACGAGCCGGAGATGCTGATCCTCGACGAGCCGACTTCGGGCGTCGACCCGATCGCGCGCGACCGGTTCTGGGAACTGCTGGTCGACCTGTCGCGCAACCGCGGCGTCACCATCTTCATCAGCACCCATTTCATGACCGAGGGCGCGCTGTGCGACCGGGTGTCCTTCATGCATGCCGGCAAGGTGCTGGCCAGCGGCCCGCCGGCGGAACTGACCGCGTCCAGCGGCGGCGCGACGCTGGAGGAGGCCTTCATCGGCCGTCTCGAGGCGGCGATCGCCGGCGGCGCCAGAGACGGATCGGGCGCGGGTGCCGCGATTCCGGAGGGCCGGCCGGCGTTCCCGGCGGGGGCGCCGAATGCAGCGCTGTTCAGCCCGCGCCGGCTGTTCGCCTATAGCCTGCGCGAGATCAAGGAGGTGCTGCGCGACCCGATCCGCCTGGGCTTCGCCATCCTCGGCATCCTGCTGCTGATGCTGGTCTTCGGTTACGGCATCTCCACCGACGTCGAACAACTCACCTATGCCGCCCTCGACCAGGACGACACGCCGGAAAGCCGGCGCTATCTCGAGGGCCTGGCGGGCTCGCGCTACTTTCTCCAGCGCCCGCCCCTCGCCGACTTCGCCGATCTCGAACGGCGGATGCGCGGCGGCGAGATCGCGCTGGCGTTGGTCATCCCGCCCAGCTTCGGCAGGGACCTGCTGCGCGGCGCGACGCCGGAGGTCGCCGCCTGGATCGACGGCGCCATGCCGTTCCGCGCCGAGACCATCCGCGGCTATGTCGAGGGGCTGCACCTGCATTATATCGGCGAGCTCTATACCGGGCTCTACGGCGAGCGGCCGACACTGCTGCCGGCCGACATCGAGATGCGGTTCCGCTACAACCAGGATTTCAAGAGCATCTACGCGATGGTGCCGTCGACCATCGCCATCCTCCTGGTCTTCATCCCGGCGATCCTGACCGCGGTCGGCGTGGTGCGGGAGAAGGAGCTGGGCTCGATCACCAATCTCTACGTGACGCCGGTCACCCGGTTCGAGTTCCTGCTCGGCAAGCAGGTTCCCTACATCGCCATCGGCATGGTCCAGTTCCTGTTGCTGACGGCCACCGCCGTGTTCCTGTTCGGCGTGCCGATCAGGGGCGACTTCGCCGCGCTGTTCGCCGGCGCCCTGCTCTATGTCGCGGCGACCACCGGGCTCGGCCTGCTGATGTCGACGTTCACCCGCAGCCAGATCGCCGCCCTGGTCGCCACCGCCATCGCCACGACCCTGCCGGCGGCGCAGTTCTCCGGCCTGCTGCAGCCGGTCTCCTCGCTGGAGGGCATGGGCGCGGCGATCGGCGCGGTCTACCCGACCGCGCATTTCATGACCATCTGCGTCGGCGTCTTCACCAAGGGCCTCGGCTTCGCCGAGCTCAGCGGCAGCTTCCTGGCGCTGCTGCCCGCCGCGCCGCTGCTGCTGGTCGTGAGCGCGCTGCTGCTGCCGAAGCAGGAGCGCTGAGCACCATGCGGCGCCTCGCCAACATCTTCCGGCTGGGGGTCAAGGAGCTGTACAGCCTGCGCCACGACGTGGTGCTGATGGCGCTGATCGTCTGGGCCTTCACCCTGTCGGTCCATGCGGCGGCGACCGGCATGAGCCACGACCTCAAGAATGCCGCCGTCGCCGTGGTCGACGAGGACCGCTCGCCGCTCGCCCTGCGGATCCGGGACGCCCTGCTGCCGCCGCAGTTCCAGCCCCCCGAGCTGATCGCGCTGTCCGACGTCGATGCCGGGCTCGACACCAGGCGCTACAGCTTCGTCCTGGTGATCCCCGACGGCTTCCAGGCCGACCTCCTGGCCGGCAACCAGCCGGAGATCCTGGTGGAGATCGACGCCACCGCCACCATGCAGGCCGGCATCGGCGCCAACCAAATCGGCAACATCCTGAGCCAGGAGATCGAGCGTTTTCAGTCGGAGGGCGGCCAAGGCACCGAGCTGCCGGTCGGGCTCGAGGTGCGCTACGCCTTCAACCCCAACATCACGACCGCCTGGTTCACCAGCGTCATGGAGATCATCAACAACGTCACCGTGCTGACCATGCTGCTGACCGGGGCGGCACTGATCCGCGAGCGCGAGCACGGCACCATCGAGCACCTCCTGGTCATGCCGGTGACGCCGATCGAGATCATGCTGTCCAAGGTCTGGGCCAACGGCCTGGTCATCGTCGGCGCCGTCGCAGTATCGCTATGGGGCGTCGTCGAAGGCACGCTCGGCGTGCCGATCGCGGGATCGGTGCCGCTGTTCCTGGTCGGCACCGCGCTCTACATGTTCTTCGCCGCGGCGCTCGGCATCCTGCTCGGCACCGTCGCCCGCTCGATGCCGCAGTTCGGCCTGCTGTTCATCCTGGTGGCGCTGCCGATCAACATGCTCTCGGGCGGCGAGACGCCGATCGAGAGCCAGCCGGAGGCCCTGCAGGCGGTGATGCAGGCGGTGCCGTCGACCCACTACGTCCAGGTCGCCCAGGCGATCCTGTTCCGCGGCGCCGGAATCGACATCGTGTGGCCGCGCTTCGTCGCGATCGCCGCCATGGGCGCCGTCATTCTCGCCCTCGCCGGCCTGCGATTCCGCCACAGCATGGCGGCGGCGCGGAGCTGACCCCCCGCCGGGTTCAGCGGACGATCAGATCGCCCGCCCCTCGAGCGCACGGGCCAGGGCGTCGAAGCCGGCGAGCAGCAACGCGTCGAGCGGCTCGTCCACCGGGAGCGGCTGCGACGACTGCTTGGCGATCACCACTTCCGCCGCCGGATCGACATAGATCCACTGGCCGTGGATGCCGATGGCGCAGAAGGCGCCGTGACGGTTGCCGACGATGTACCACTGGCTGCGGTAGCGCCCGTTCGGCAGGAACTCGCCACTGGCGCCGCGCTTCCAGGCGGCGGGATCGCCGTTCGACAGGATGTCGTCGATCCAGCCCCTCGGCACCACCTGGCGGCCCTGGGCGGTACCGCCGCGGCGCATCAGCTCGCCGAACCGCGCCAGGTCGCGCAGGCTCACGCAGATGCCGCCGGCCGAGCGCGGCGCGCCCAGGCGATCGACGGTGACGTAGCCGTCGAACTCGGCGCCCATCGGCCGCCACAGGGCATCGGAGACGAGATCGCCATAGGGCGTATCGGCGGCGCGTTCCAGGACCCATCCGAGCAGATCGGAATTGGGCGAGACGTAGTGGAACATGTGGCCGTGCGGATTGGCGTCGCGCTTCAGGGTCACCAGGAAGCCGCGCAGGTCGAGCGCCTCGCCGCCGGGCGCCACCGGATTCCAGGCGGTCGCCACCCGGTAGCGGGCGAAATCGCCGCTCGGGTCCAGATAATCCTCGACGAAGCCGATGCCCACGGTCATGTCGAGCACGTGGCGCACGCTGCAGTCGCCATAGGCCGAGCCCGCCGCCTCGGGGATGTAGCGGGTGACCGGCGCCTCCGGGTCGAGCACGCCGCGCTCCACCAATACGCCGGCGAGCGTGCCGGTCACCGACTTCGACACCGAGAAGATGATGTGCGGCGTCTCCGGGCGCTGGCCGCCCTCATAGAGCTCGGCGACGACCCGGCCGCGCTGCAGCACGACGAAGCCGTCGGTGAAGCTCTCGTCGAGCATCCGCCCGACCGTCCACTCCTTGCCGTCGGGACCGTGAAAGCCGACCCGCGCGACCGCATGCGGCTCCTGCGACAAGGGCTGGGCGACGGCGCCGCGATTGATCGCGGCGGTCGGCAGGATCCGCCGGACATGGTGGAAGGCCCAGCGATTGAACGGCGGCAGCCGCCAGTTGGCCAGCGTCACTTGGGCGTCGGGCACGGGCGGGAAGCCGCGCATCAGTTCCGCGGGCGACGTTCGGGTTTCGGCCATCGCCGTCTTGCCTCCGTGAAATCCAGGATTCGGGTCGCGTCGTCATCCGCAGTCTAGCCGTTGGGCGGGCCGGGTTCAGCCCTTCTCTCGCCGCCGCCGCTCAGGCCGCCGCCCCCTGGGCCGACGACCGGGCGCTGCGCCGGCGCAGCCCGTCGGCGAGGATCACCAGCAGGATGCCGGGGATGAACACCACCGTGGCGATCGCGGGGTAGAGCGGCGACGAGCCGGTGGCGATGCCCGAGAACACGAAGGTCGGCAGCGTCCGGGTCGAGCCGGACAGGCTGTAGGTCAGGTAGAAGTTCCCCCAGGACAGCAGGAACGAGAAGATCGCCGCCGAGAAGATGCCGGGCCACAGCAGTGGGATGGTGACGTAGCGGTAGACCGCGAAGGCCGAGGCGCCGCAGTCGCGGGCTGCGTCCTCCAGGGTCGCGTCGAAGTTGAACACCTGGACCGCGACGATCACCATGGCGAACGGCGTGATGTAGACGATATGGCCGATGATCGCGGTCACCATGCCGTTGTTGAATTCGAGCCAGCGGCCGAGCACCGAGAACCACAGCAGCAGCACGATGCCGAGCAGAAGCTGCGGAAAGACCAGCGGCGCGGCGGACAGCCCGAGAAAGGCCCGCTTGCCGCGGAAGCGGTAGCGCACGGCGACGATCCCCGCCATGGTGCCGAGCACCGTGCTGGCCAGCATCGATACCAAGGCGATCAAGGTCGAGTTGACCAGGGCGCCGCGGGCGCCGGAGTTGCCGAGCAGCTTGCCATACCATTCGAGCGACAGGCCCTCGAACGGCAGCGTCAGGTAGCGCCCCTGCTGGAACGAGAAGGCGATCAGGGTGAAGATCGGCGTGTAGAAGAACACCAGCGCCGCGGCGACCGAGCCGTACAGGACGATGTCGACGATGCGCGATTCGAGCCGGTGGTTCATGCCGCCGCCCTCACGACGTCACCAGGGCGCGCTTCAGGCTGTAGACCCGGTTGAACAGCAGCACCGCGAACACCGCGACCGCCATCAGCACGAAGGTGAGCGCGGCGCCGAGCGGCCAGTTGACCCGGGTCTCGAAGGTCTGGCGGATCAGCTCGGCGGTCATCGGCGACTTGCCGCCGCCCAGCACCTTGGGTTCCAGGAACGCCCCGACCGCCAGCAGGAAGATCAGCACCGCGCCGGCCCAGATGCCCGGCCGGCAGAGCGGCAGGGTGACTTCCCAGAACGCGCGCAGCTTGCCGGCGCCGGCGTCGTAGGCGGCCAGGATCAGCGAGCGGTCGATGCTGTCGATCGACAGATAGACCGTGAAGATCATGAACGGCAGCAGGCCGTAGACCATGCCGAGCATGGTGGCCCAGTCGGTGAACAGGATGGCGACCATGCCGGGCGGGAAGCCGATCTGCTCCAGCAGGTAGTTGGCGGCGCCCTTCTGGTCGAGGAACAGCACCCAGCCGAAGGTCTTGAGCGTGGCGTCGGTCAGGAACGCGAAGGTGATGAGGATCTTGACGTGGTTCTCGAAGCGCTTGACGCGGGTCGCCAGCGCATAGGCGATGGGCAGCGCCAGCGCCACGCACAGCACCACGCAGACGGTCGCCATGATCAGCGTGTGCGAAAGGATCGTCCAGTAATGCGGCTTCGAGAAGACCTCGCTCCAGACGTCGAAGTTCCAGGCCCATTCGAGCTGGAAGTTCCTGGTCTTCTGGAAGGTGAGCGCGAAGGTCATCAGCAGCGGCGCCAGGAAGCAGGCGGTCTGCAGCACGACTCCCGGCAGCGCCTTGCCGAGGAGCGCGGGGTCGCGCCAGCTGCGCTCGATCTCCACCGCCACTGCCTCAGATGCCCTCGGCGGCGGAACCGTCGCCGCAGAACAGGAAGATGTCCGCCTTGTTCCAGCCGAGCGCGACCCGGTCGCCCAGGTCGGCCGGCAGGCGCGAGGTGCCGGGCATCTCGAACACCACCGTCTGGCCGGACGGCGTGCGGGCCCGGTACTGTACGGTGCCGCCCTTGACGAACAGCTCGATCACCTCGGCGTCGACGCTGCAGTCGAACGCTGCCGCGCCGGCGATCGGCCCGGCGATGCGAATGAGTTCCGGCCGCACCATCAGCCGGGCGGTCCCCGGCCGCAGGTCCGCGGCCGCCAGCTCGGCCGGGATCAGGCCCGAGCTGTCGCGGATCTCGGCGGCGCGATAGCGCCAACCGCCGTTCTCCCGCCCCGCGACTTCGGCCGGGAACAGGTTGGTTTCGCCGATGAAGCCGGCGACGAACGCGTCGGCCGGCCGGTAGTAGATGTCGTCGGGCCGGCCGACCTGCAGCACCCGGCCGCCGCGCATCACGCAGATGCGGTCGGCCAGCATCATCGCCTCCTCGAGGTCGTGGGTGACGTGCAGGAAAGTGACGCCGACGCTGCGGTGCAGGCGCTTCAATTCGGCCTGCAAGACCTTCTTCAGCTTGACGTCGAGCGCCGACAAGGGCTCGTCCAGCAGCAGCAGCTTCGGCTCGGAGATCATCGAGCGGGCAAGCGCCACGCGCTGCTGCTCACCGCCCGAAAGCTGGCGCGGAAACCGTGTCAGGTATTCCGGCTTGAGCTGCATCAGCTCGATCATGGCGTCGACCCGGGCCGCGATCTCCGCCGGCGCGACCCGGCGCAGCTTCAGGGGAAAGCCGATGTTCTCCGCCACCGTCATGTGCGGGAACAGGGCCAGGCGCTGGAACACCATGCTGGTCGGCCGTTCGGCCGGCGGAATGCCGGCCATGTCCTTGCCGTCGATCCGCAGGGCGCCGGCATTCGGTTCCTCGAACCCGGCGACGTGCTTCAGCAGGGTGGTCTTGCCGCAGCCCGACGGCCCGACCAGCGCCACGAACTCGCCCGGGCGCACCGAGAGCGAGACGCCCTTGAGCGCCTCGAAGGCGCCGTAGCTCTTGCGCAGATCGACGATGTCGAGGAGGTCGGAATCGGCCATGAGCGTGCGAAACCGGGAGGATCGGAACGGAGAACGGAACGGGTGGCGTCGGCGAGTATAGGGCAGGCCGGAAGAAACGCGAGCGGGGCGGCCCTCCGGTTTCCGGAGTGGGCCGCCCCGCCGGCGACGCCGCCGCTGGCGTGCCGGTTCCCGCTACTGGGCCGCGGCCAGTTCCTCCTGCCAGATCGCCAGCATCTCGTCGATCTGGGGCGCGACCAGGTGCAGGTTGCTGTTGTCCCAGGCGTGCCACATGTAGTCGGTCTGCAGGATGTCCTTCTCCTCCTGGGTGTACTCGGTCTCGACCTCGGCGTTGGTCACGACGTTGCAGGTGGTGTCGAGCAGCGACAGCACCTTGCCGACATCCTTGGAGACGACGTGCTTGATCAGCTTCCTGGCCAGCTCCGGCTGGTCGGTCTCGGCCAGGATCGCGGTCGCCTCGACCCAGATGATGCCCTGCTTCAGGCCATCCTTCGGATCGGGCACGACGGCGACGATGTTCTTGTGGCCCTGCTTGCGGATCGCCGAGGTCAGGTACGAGCCGGCGCCGATGCAGCCGATCAGCGAGCCGTCGAGCAGGCCCTTCTGCGCCAGGGTCAGGTCGCCGACCAGGGTGCGGGTGTTCTTGAACATGGCGCGCAGCACCTTGCGCACTTCTTCGAGAGCTGCGTCGTCGAGCTCCTCGTACGGGTTGATGCCGGCATGGAGCGCCATCGGCAGGATCGGCCAGTCGCCCCAGTCCATGACGCAGATCTTGTCCTTGTTGCCGGCGTCGAAGACGGGATCGTAGCTGCGCCAATCCTCGGGGTCGGAGACGTCGGTGTTGAGGCAGGGGCCGACCCAGCCCCAGCGGGTGGCGATGCCGATGGTCTTGCCGTCGTGCAGCAGCGGCTCGAACGGCGGCTTGAACTGGTCGTAGAAGGTGGCGAAGACGTCGGCGTAGTCGGCGGGGTCGAGCTCGAGCGCCAAGCCCGCCGGGCCCATGCGGGTGACCCAGGGCAGGTCGGTCGAGACCACGTCGATCTCGCGCGAGGCGCCGGCCTGCAGCTTGGCGAAGCCGCCCGGCGAATCGACGATCAGGTCGAAGCTGATGTCGGTGTCGTTGGCGGCGTTGAAGGGATCGATGATGCGCGGGTCGTTGTAGCCCTCCCAGCACATGTAGCCTAGGTCGGTAGCCGCCCGCGCCGGCCGCACCAGGCTGCCCGCCGCGACGGTGCCGGCGGTCGCCGCCATCGCCTTCATCATCCGGCGGCGGGTCAGGCCCGCCTCGTCGAGCCCGAGGGCCTTGATCTGGCGCTGGTAGTACTGGGGCAGATCGCTGTACCAGGTCTTGCTCATCGTTCGTGTCTCCCTGTCTCGCCCGTTCGGGTCTGATATGTGCCGCAGGCAGCATCCGGCCGCCCGGCGCGGGACCCGACCGGCCCCTCGCGCCCTGCGTCCGTGCCACCCTGCAGCGTAGCCTAGTGCCCCCGGCCGCATACAGGGATATCCCTCGGGGTATATGACGGCGCGGACCGCCTCAGGGCAGCGACTGCAGGAACGAGGCGAACAGCTCGGCCTGGGTCGAGATGCCGAGCTTCCGGTAAATGTTCTTGCGGTGGATCTTCACGGTGCCCGGACTGATGTCGAGATGGCGGGCGATCGATTCGGTGGAATGGCCCTGCAGGACATAGGTGACGATTTCGCGCTCGCGGTTGGAAAGCCGCGCCGCGCCGAAGCGTTCCATCGCCCGGGCCAGGGGCAGCGGTCCGCCGGCCGGGCCGGTCAGAACCGAGTTTCCCGCCGGGCCGGAGACGCCGGGAAAGCGCCGCGCCGCGCCGGCCCAGTGGCGGGCGCACAGGCCACCGAGCGACGGCTCGATGGCGCGCAGCAGCGCCTCGTCCTGGCGGGTGAGCGGCGGATGATCGTTCCAGCGGGCGAAGGACAGCACGCCCATCACCTCGCCCGGCAGCGCGAAGAAGAAGCCGACCTCCTCGCCGATCCGGGTACGGGCATAGTGGGCGCGGTAGTACTCGCTCTGGCGGAACCGGTCCGGCGCCAGGTTGGCGAGCCGGTGGCAGCCGTCGCTGATGCCGTCGAGGATCGCCTGGAAGAACGGATCGAGGAGATAGGGCCCGTTCAGGTAGTCCAGGATCAGCACCCGCCGCAGCTCGGCGTCGAGGGTGTCGCCGAGCGCCACCGGCCGCTCGGCGCCGCGATAGGCGAACACCATGGCGAAGTCGAACTCGACCAGCCGGCGCAAGGCCGCGCACAGCGCCACCTCGAATCCCGGGCCGTCGCAGGCGCGCACCAGCTCGCCGACGCTGCGGCTCCATTGCGCCAGCAGCAGATGCGAGCGCGCCAGCGGGGGCGCCGGCCGCGGCGCCGGCGGACGCGCGGAAACCGCGGCGGCTGCGATCGGCTTGGCGGGAACCGGCTTCATCGGGGTCGGCCGCTCAGGGTGCGGATCCTTATCGCTTTGGGGATATGTCGCGCCGGCCCGGGGCCGCTATGCTCGCGGGCTCGAACGGGATCGTAGCGGGCCGGCGGCGACCGGGAAACCCGCCGCGGCCGGTTGCGCGACAGGACATGGAGGGGGCGATGGCGAAAGCGGCGGCTTCGGGCAAGAACACCATGCAGGCGGCGGTGCTGCGCAAGCTCGGCACGCCCCTCGAGATCGAGACCCTGCCGATCCCCGAGCCCGGCCCGGGCGAGATCCTGATCAAGGTGGTGGCCTGCGGCGTCTGCCACAGCGACCTGCACGCGGTCGACGGCGACTGGACCCCGGGGCCGGTGCTGCCGCTGATTCCCGGCCACGAGGTGGCCGGCACGGTGGCCGGGCTCGGCGCCGGGGTCGCCGGCTTCAAGATCGGCGAGCGGGTCGGCGTGCCCTGGATGTTCAGCGCCTGCGGCGCCTGCGAGTTCTGCCTGGCCGGCATGGAGACGATCTGCAAGCGGGGCGAGGCGACCGGCTATTCCAAGCCGGGTGGCTATGCCGAATACTTGGTGGCCCCGGCAGCCTTCGTCGGGCGGCTGGCGAAATCGATCGACATGCACGAGATGGCGCCGATCCTGTGCGCCGGCGTCACCACCTATCGCGGGCTGAAGCGCACCGGGACGCGGCCCGGCCAGTGGGTCGCCATCGTCGGCATCGGTGGGCTCGGCCACATCGCCGTGCAGTACGCGCGCGCCATGGGCATGCGGGTCGCGGCGGTCGACGTGGCGCCGGAGAAGCTGAAGCTGGCCAAGAGGCTCGGCGCCGAGCTGACGGTCGACGCCAGCACGGCCGATCCGGTCCAGGTGATCCAGGACAAGATCGGCGGCAGCCACGGCGCCATCGTCACCGCGGTCGCCACCCGCGCCTTCGAGCAGGCGATCCTGATGCTGCGGCCGGCCGGCACCGTCGCCTATATCGGCCTGCCCGGCGGCAAGGCCGACGAGATCCGCGCCTCGATCTCGGCGATCACCAATTGGGAGCTGTCGGTGCGCGGCTCCAATGTCGGCACCCGCCTCGATCTCGACGAGGCCGTCGCCTTCGCCACCAACGGCCTGGTCAAGGCGACCATCGCGAAGCAGAAGCTCGGCGCCATCAACGAGGTGCTGGAGCGCATGCGCCAGGGCAAGATCGTCGGCCGCGTGGTGCTCGATATCGGGTGAACGGACCGCGGCGGCGGGGACGGCAAAGAGGGTCAGCCCAGACCTTTCCCGGGAGGGATCGGTCTGGGCTGTGCCGCCTCGGTCCCGTCTGCCGGCGCGTCACGGGGGACGCTCGCGCCAAGCAGGCCGGCGGGCGGCTTATGCTCTTCCATTCAGTCAGCCGGCTCGATGTTCCGGGCGCGCGCCTCGGGCTGCATCAGCACCCGCAGGACGGTGAGGTTCCTCTCCTCGCCGCTTGGACCCTGGACGCGCGTCGACGCGCCCTCAGCCAGGCCGAGCAGCGCGGCCCCCACCGGCGTCAGCACCGAGATGCGGCCTGCGGCGATGTTAGCTTCGCGCGGATGCACCAGGATGAGTCGGGCGACATGGCCGCTCGACTCGTCGCGCACCTCCAGCTCGGTGTTCATGGTGACCACCGCCGGGGAAACCGCCGTCGACTCGACGATCGTCGCCGTTTCGAACTTTTCCGCGAGCTGGTCGCCGACGTCGCCGACCTGCCGGGATACCGCCGCGAACGGCAGCAACTCGCGATAGTCGGCACGAGTCAGCACGATGGCCCCGTCGGGGGCGCGAGTCTGGTCGCCACGCGCGGCAAGATTGTTCTGCATCGTCATTTCTCCTGCCCGGCCATCCCTATGGCCAGGACCTTCTAAGTCGGGCCACGCAAGATCTGCGGGCCTCTCGTTGCTGGGCTTGGCGTCTGTGCCGCGCGCCTATGCCGCCTGCGGCCCCGGGTCGTCGTCGGGCCTTTCCGGCAGCGGCATTGCCACCGGCTTTGGCGAGGTGGATCGGCGCAAGGACAGAACCCGGACGGTTGGCGATGGCGCCGTTGCCGAATGTTCTGCCGGTACGCCGGCAGCCGATGCCGCGCCGCGGGCGTCGTGAAACCTGTTCGAATCCATGCGCACCTCCGTTGAGCGCGTCCACTCGACGGGACGCATCATCAGCAGCTGCGAATTTTGCGAAGGGGTGAGAGCGACCCGGGGCCGCACCGTCGTCAACGCGACGGGCAACGCCCCGGGCTACGAGCCTGCGTGAAGCTGGCCCGAGCGGAGTAGTAGTCGGCGGATGAACAGATACCTGCGCATGGAGGGAAGATGGGACCGCCCCGGGAGGAAATCAATGGGTCCGAACGGTGGAGGCGATGGAGCGTCACGCGTGCCGGGGCATGTGCCGTTCCGCTACCCATGAGCCCGGAAGATCGCGTAAATTTGAGAGGGAAAACGTTGTCATTGCAACGCGGGGCTGTCAAACTGGCCGCCAGTCGCGGCGGCCATGGTGCCGTCGCCGCAGCATTCGGCCGCCAAGGGGGAACGCCATGGTCGAGATTCGTCTGCTCGTCGATTCCAAGAACCATCTCGGCGAGGGCCCGCTGTGGGATGTCGAGGAGCAGCGGCTGTACTGGATCGACTCCTCCGCCGCCGAAATCTGGAGCTGCAAGGAGGACGGCAGCGACGTGAAGCTGTACTACGTGCCGAGCCACATCGGCTCGATGGCATTGCGCGAGAAGGGCGGCGCGGTGCTGGCGCTGGCCAACGGCTTCAACCTCTACGACTTCAAGACCCAGAAGCTCACCCATGTCGGCGATCCCGAGGCCGACGAGCCCGAGAACCGGCTGAACGACGGCAAGGTCGATCGCCGCGGCCGCTTCGTCGCCGGCTACATGTCCTACGACCACGACCGCGAGGACGCGGCGCGCGGCCAGCGCCCGGTGCGCAACTCGACGCTCTATCGCCTCGATCCCGACCTTTCCATCCACCGCCTGGATTCGGGCATCAAATGCTCGAACGGCCCGTGCTGGAGCCCGGACGACAAGACGTTCTATTTCTGCGATTCCTACGACAAGGTGATGTACGCCTACGACTACGACATCGCCACCGGCGGCGTCGCGAACCGCCGCGTCTTCGCCACCAACCATGACTATCCCGGCACCTTCGACGGCTCGACCGTCGACGCCGAAGGCTATATCTGGAACGCCCATGTGTTCGGCGGGCGGATCATCCGCTACGCGCCCGACGGCAGCATCGACCGCATGATCGACGCGCCCGTGCGCAACCTCACCAGCGTGATGTTCGGCGGCAGGAATCTCGACGTGATGTACATCACGTCGATGGGCCGGCCGATGAAGGGAATCCCCCAGAAGGAGCCCCATGCCGGCAGCGTGTTCGCGGTCCACGGCCTCGGCGTGAGGGGCCTGCCGGAGCCGCGCTTCAAGGGCTGAGGCCGTCGCCGCGCCGGAAGGCGCGCTCCTCGGTCACGATCGCATCCATCGGGATGTCGTGCGGCTGCGGCCGGATGCTGTCGAGCCGGCCCAGCTCGAAGCCGATCCCGATGCAGCGCGGCCGCGGCGCCAGCGCCGCCAGGGTGCGGTCGTAGTAGCCGCCGCCATAGCCGAGGCGGTAGCCAGCGCCGTCGAAGCCGACCAGCGGCACGATCAGCAGGTCGGGCTGCACCGGCACCCGCTCCCCGGGGATCGGAATGTTCCACACCCCGCGCGCCATCTTCATGCGCGGCTGCCAGGCCCAGAACTCGAGCGGCGTCGCGCGCTCGACCACGACCGGCAGGGCGGCCCGGGCGCCGCGCGCGATAAGCGTCCGCACTAGGCCGCGAACGTCGATCTCGGCCTTGAAGGCCCAGTAGAATCCGACCACGCCGCCCTCGATCGACGGCAGTTCCGTGGCCAGCCGGTCGAGCACGGCGGCGGCGCGCTGCTCGCGCTCCAGCCGGGACAGCCGCACGCGGGCGCCGATCAGCTCGGCGCGGGTCGCCCGGCGCCACGCCCTGATCTCGGGCCATCGGCTGTCGGTCGGCCGGTCGGCCGGCGCGACCGCCGCCCCTTGCGCCGCCGTGCCGTCGCCCATCGCGTTCATCCGGCCCGCTCCCGCAGCCCGTGCACGCGGTCGATCGCCACCCCGGCCTCGGCGATCATGCGGTTCACCACGTCGCGCGCCGAGGGGATGTCGCGGATCAGGTCGACCCCCTCGCCCGCCCACAGCACGGCGGTGTCGAAATCGCCGGCGGCGGCGGCGGCGGCATAGGCCGACTGCTGGGTCTCGATCTCGGCCTCGAGCGCCGTCTCGCGGCCGTGCCAGCGCTCCGAGGTCCGGTTCCTGAGGGCTCGGCCGGTATAGGGCTTCGGCCAGTCGATGCGCCGGATCAGGTCGAATACCGTGGTGCGGATCGTGCCGTCGGCCTGGCCCGCCACCAGCCCGGCCTTGGCCGCCGGATGACCCAGCGATTCCCGGGTGGCGAAGAAGCGCGTGCCGACCAGCACCCCGTCGGCGCCGAGCGCCAGGGCCGCGGCGAGGCCGCGCCCGTCGACGATGCCGCCGGCCGCCGCCACCGGCACCGGCGCCACCGCCTCGGTCACCGCGGCGGTCAGCGGCAGGGTGCCGCGGCTGGCGCCGTGGCCGCCCGCCTCGGACCCCTGCGCCACGATCAGATCGGCGCCGAGTTCGGCGGCGCGGCGCGCGTCCGCCAGGGTCTGCACCTGCATGATCAGCCGGGCGCCGGCCGCGCGGATCTCCGCGACGAAGGGGGCGGCGTCGCCGAACGAGAGCATGACCGCCGCCGGCCGGCGCGCCAGCGCCGCGCTCAGCCGCTCGGGATGCTGTGCCAGATGCCAGGTGATGAAGCCGATGCCGACCGCCGCGTTGCCGGCGGCGTCGAACTCGCGGGCGATCCAGTCCTCGCCGAGATAGCCCGGACCGATCATGCCGAACCCGCCGGCCTGGGTGACCGCGGCGGCCAGGGCGCCGCCGGAGACGGCGCCCATCGGCGCCAGCAGGATCGGGTGCCGGACGCCGAGCAGCTCGGTGACCGCGGTGCGGAATGTCATGGGGTGTCTCTCTGCCGCCTCGGGCGCGTAGTCGGAGCGAACAAGATAGGCCGAATCGAGCTCGTGCATAAAGCAGGGCGGCGAGCTGAGTTCGATCGGCGTCACGTTCGGATCGTCCTCGGGCCCGGCGATCGGCGCCCTGCCGGGGGACCGGACTGTCATCGGGACGGCGCCGGCTCAGTCGTCGCAGCGATCGAGGAGGTCGCCGCACGCGACGAAGAAATAGGCCGCCGCCGCGCCCATCACCGCGAAGCGCCAGTCGCCGCCGAGGCCAGCCGACGCCAACAGAATGGCCAAGCCGATCAGCCAGCGCCCATAGGGAATCGCGAGCGCGCCGCGCGCGCCGTCGGGCGCCGCCCGGCCATGACCGCCCGTCCTGTTCAGACCCGACATCTGCGATGTCTCCCGTGCTGCGGCCCCGTTTCAGCCGAGCCCGCCCCGCCCGGACCGGACCGGAAGGCTGCGGGCCACACCGTCGAGGGGCCGGCTTGGCGGATGGTGGGCTGCAGGGTCCGGGGACCGCCGTTGGGAGGGGAAACGCTGCAGCCCATCCACCGCGTCTCGACCAGGGAAGCTTGCGGCGGGGCATGTCATGTGACAAATGAAAGTTATTATGCGTTAAATGCAAAATTATTGTATTTAACGGTACGGCCCAAATGGACATCGAGCTCTCACGCACGTTCCTGGAGATCGTCGCCGCCGGCAGCTTCGTCGGCGCGGCGGAGCGCCTGAACGTCACCCAGACCACGGTGAGCGCCCGGGTCCGCTCGCTGGAGGAACGGCTCGGCCGCCGGCTGTTCGTGCGCAACAAGTCCGGGGCGACCATGACGCCGGCCGGCGAGCAGTTCCTGCGCCATGCGCCGGCCCTGGTCCAGGCCTGGGAGCGGGCCCGCCAGCAGGTCGCGGTTCCCCAGGGCCACCGCGCGGTGATCGCGATCGGCTGCGAGCCGACGCTGTGGAACCCGCTGCTGCTCGATTGGCTGCTGTGGATGCGCGGCGCGGCACCGGATCTCGCCTGGCGTGCCCATGTCGGGCCGGCCGACGACCTGATGACCCGGGTCGCCGACGGCGCGCTCGACATCGCCGTCATGTACGCGCCGCGCTATCGCGGCGGCCTCAAGGTCGAGCTGCTGGTCGAGGATAAGCTGGTGCTGGTGACCACCGACGACGACGGCGCCGACGACGGCTACGTCTATGTCGACTGGGGACCGGAGTTCGCCACCCGCCACAACATGAGCTTTCCCGAGCGGGTCAACACCGGCGCCTTCGTCGGGCTCGGACCGCTCGGCCTCGGCTACATCCTGGCGGCCGGCGGTTCGGGCTATTTCCGCAGCCGGCTGGTGCAGCCGCACCTCGACAGCGGCCGCCTGCGCCGCGTCCCCGGCGCTCCCGAATACGCCTATCCCGCCTATGCGGTGCATGCCGATCCCGGCGCCACCGAGCAGATCGCCATCGCGCTCGAGGGCCTGCGGGCGGCGGCGAGTCCGAGCGGCGCGCCGGCTGCCTGCTGATGCGGGGGCAGCGACCGGTGGACCGGACGGACAGTCGCAGGGAGACTTGAATGGAACGGGTGGACGCGCCTTCCGCGGAGCGACTCGCCGGCGCCGGGTTCCCGGTCCAGACGCTGACGCCGGACGAACTCGACCTGCTGCAGCGCGGCCTGCGCGAGATCCCGCACAAGCGGCGGCACTGCATCTTCCGGCAGGACGATCCGTCGGACGGCATTCATTGCGTCGTCGACGGCGAGGTGCTGCTCGAAAGCGTTGATTACGAGGGCAATCAGATCGCCTTCTTCATTGCCGCCAAAGGCGACCTGATCGGCTATCGCAGCCTGTTCGCCGAAGTGGCGCACGCCGCCACCGCACGGGCGCTGTCGTCCTGCAGGACGTTCTTCATCCCCGCCGCCGTGCTACACCGGCTGATCGCCGGCAATCCCGAGCTGGGACGCGCGTTCCTGCGGCTGCTGGCGCTCGACCCCGGACCGATCGCGGCGCCGCTGCTGCGCAATCCCTACATCCCCGCCGGAGCGCGGCTCGGCCATCTCCTGCAGGTGCTCGGCGAGCAGTTCGGACGCGCGGCGCAGGGCGGCGGCATCACCTTCGGCCTGCCCCTGTCACGCAGCGACATCGCGGCGCTGATCGGGGCAAGGCGCGAGACCGTTGCGCGGCTGCTCCGGGAATTCGAGCGTGCCGGCGTCGTACGCCTGGCCAAGCGGAACCTCGTCGTCACCGATCCGGCGCGGCTGGCGGCGCTCGCGGCGGGCGGCAATCTGCTGCCGGGCTGAGCCGCCCACCGGCGCCGCCCCGACTGTGACCTGGGTCACTGCGCGACATGCCGATCGGTGCATTGATTGCGCCATGAGCCAGTGCATGAGCATCGCGGCCGGGGCCGGCCGGCAACAGCGGATCGAGCATCCGATGCTGACCCGGCTGCTTCGCCTTTGGCACCTGCGGCGCGCCGGCCGGCGGCTGCCGCGGCGCGGCGATTTCCTGCCCGAGGCGGATCTGTGGCCCTGGCTTGGACACCTCGCCATCGTCGAGGTCGAACGCAATCCCCTGCGCTTTCGGGTGCGCCTGGCCGGGACCGAGATCACCGCCTATGCCGGCGCGGATTTCACCGGCCGCCATCTCGACGAGATGATCCCGCAGGACCTGCGGGCCGAGGTGCTCGCGCCCTATCACGCCTGTCTGCGGGAGCAACTGCCGCAATACGCCGCGCTGGTGCCGCAGCCGCCCGAGTTGGCCTGTCGCAGGCTCCACCGTCTGCTGCTGCCCTGCGCGAGCAACGGCCGCGACATCGATCAGCTCATCGTCGGCGTCTACGCCGAAGGCTGGGACCGCCTGAAGCGCGGCAGCGTCTTCGAACCGATGTGACGCGTGCGGCGCGGCGCGGCCGCGCCGATCGAGCGCCGCGATGCCTCACGCCTTCTGGAGCTGGCGCGCGACCCAATCGTGAAAGCAATGGGTGGGCGCATCCATGACCGGCGAGAACCGGCCGCCGTCGAAGCCGGGGGCGGCGCGGCCCTTCTGCAGGCCCTCGACCGCGAACACGTCCTCGAGGAAGACCTGGCGCCACATCTCCACATGGGTGGCGCGCATCGCCGCCCAGTCGGGCGCCGCCACCCCGGGCGCGGCGTAGTAGATTTCGAGATGCTCGATCGTGCGGTCGGCCGCCACCGGCTCCAGCATGATCGAGAAGAAATGATCCTTGTGCACGCCGAGCAGCACGTTGGGATAGAGCGTCACGTACTCCGCCGCGTGATCCCATTTCGCCGACAGGCCCGGGAAGCTCGGGAAGCGCCGGCCGCCAGGGTCGAGCTGCGGGTTGTAGACCTCCGAGCCCTGGCCCGAGAAGGCCTGCGGCTCGGCGATGTTGTAGTGGTCCTCGAGCCGCGAATAGCTGTTGAGCCCGGGATGCACCCAGGGCAGGTGGTAGCTCTCGCAATAGTTCTCGGCGGCGAGCTTCCAGTTGGTCCTGAGCTCGAAGGCGACCGAGCAGTCCGGCCCGCCATGATGCAGGGTCTGTCCGGCGAATGCCGCCCAGCGCGCGGCGAGCGGCGCCACGTAGTCCTCGAATTGCGGCGCGGCGCCCGACAGGTTCACGAACACCATGTCCATGAAGACCGCCGAGCGGACCTCGACCAGGCCGAGCTCCGACTTGACGATCGCGGGATGGCTGGGCTTGCCGGGGCCGCCGACATGGGGTGTCGCGCGCAGCCGGCCGGTCAGGTCGTAGCACCAGGAATGATAGGGGCAGCGGATCGGGCCGGCGAGCCGCGCCGGCTTGTCCACCAGGATCATGCCGCGATGGCGGCAGACGTTCTGGAACACCCGGAGCGCGCCCTCGCCGTCGCGCACCATCAGCAGCGGGGTGCCGAGAAACCCGACCGGCCTGACGTCGCCGCCCGCGGGCACGTCCTTGCCGAAGCCGACGCAGGCCCAGTTGGCGGCGAACACCGCCTGCTTCTCCGCCTCGAACAGCGCGGGATCGGTGTAGCAGGCGTTGGGCAGGCCGCGCGCGGTCTCCACCGGCTGGGTCACGCGGGCCAGCACGGCACGGTCGATGGCGGTCATGGGCACGGGCTCCGGTCGGAAAACTCGCCCGACAATGCCAGAGCGGTCGCTGCCGTCAATCGGTCTCGGTCACGACCCCGCCGTCACTGCCCCGGCCGGCAGCGCTTGCACGGGCGGTAGCCGGCGGCCTCGGCGGCGGCGCAGCCGTCGAACAGCTCGACGTTGCGCCGGAGCGGCGTGCGCGCCGGGCAGCCGGGCCGGCAGTAGATCCCGGTGGTCCGCACGGCATAGAGGATCGGCCCCGCGCGCGCGGCATCGCGCATTTCCAGCGCCCGCCACTGGCGGTCGGTCGGGGTCACGGCGCCACCTCGGCGCGCCGCCCGAGCAGGCGGGCGAGACGCCGTGCGGGGCGGCCGTCGATGGCGGCGAGCCCCAGGCCGATCAGCGCCATGCCGGCGAACTGCAACGGCTCCAGCCGTTCCTGCAGGAACACGGCGCCGAGCAGGATCGCGCTCGGCGGGATCAGGAA
The DNA here is from genome assembly GCA_964372215.1 of uncultured Rhodospirillaceae bacterium. Taxonomy (GTDB): domain Bacteria; phylum Pseudomonadota; class Alphaproteobacteria; order Dongiales; family Dongiaceae; genus DAIMFL01. The sequence goes on along the minus strand of CAYJQC010000006.1, from coordinate 27,903 downwards.
GGTGACGAGGGCCAGGTTGACCGCGCCGGCGCTCGCCAGGATGCGGAAGAAGATGATGTAGGCCAGCGCGGTCGACAGCACGGCGAGGCCGCCGACCGCCGCCCACACCGGCAGGCCAGGCATCGGCAGGGCCCAGGGCCGATCCACCAGCAGCGCGAGCGGGATCAGCATGGCCGTCGAGGCGGTGACCTGGCCCGCGGCGGTGGCCAGCGGCGGCACGTCCATCCGACGGAAGCGGCGGCCGAACACCCCGGCGAAGCCATAGGAGCAGGCGGCGGCGAGACAGGCGATCTGGGCGGCGAGGTCCTCGCCGAAACCGTGCCAGACCTCGGGCCCGATCATGACGGCGACCCCGGCGAAGCCGATCGCCACGCCGGCCACCCGGCCGCGGGTCAGCTTTTCGTCGAGGGTGAACCCGTGGGCGATCAGCACGGCGAACAGCGGCGTGGTGGCGTTGAGGATCGCCGCCAAGCCGCTCGGGATCTGCGTCTGGCCCCAGACCAGCAGGCTGAACGGCACCAGGTTGTTGAGGAACCCCATGGCGAAGAAGGCGGCCCAGACCGTGCCGCTGGCGGGTATCCGCAAGCCCAGGGCGCGCAGCACCAGATGCAGGGTGATGGCGGCGAGGCCGACCCGGAGTGCCACGATGGTGAACGGTGGCAGCGCCTTGACCGCCACCCCGACGAAGAAGAACGAGCCGCCCCACAGCAGGGAGAGACCGAGCAGCAGCCCCCATTCGAGCGGGGTCATGGAACGGTTGATGGCCGGGGTCATGGCCGGAAGCTAGGCGCAGGCGCGGGCGCCGGCACTCCGATTCTTGCGTTCGGGAGCCGAATCGACGAGGTCGATGCCGAAGCTTCCGGCGAGCCCCGCCCGCCCCGCCTTGGTCACCGCGACCGCCCGGCTGTCCTTGATCCGCTCGATCCAACGGAGGTCGAACAGCCGCGCCGCGATGGCGTTGCCGACGGCACCCGCCAGGTGCGGCCGGCGCTCGCTCCAGTCGAGGCAAGGCCGGCAATAGGCGCGGCCGCGCCGGCGCTGCGGCGCCGCGAGGTCGATCCCGATGCCGGCGAGGAACGCGGCGCCGGAACCGGTCAGCGCGCCGCCGTCGTCGTCGAGCCGCAGATGGTCGCGCGCCACCAGCATATCGGCGATGGCGACGCCGAGCCGGCCCGCCAGGTGGTCGTAGCAGGTGCGCGCCAGGCACAGCGCGTCGTCGCGGATCGAGCGCGGGCGATAGCGCGCCGGCGCCTCGATCGCCGCGACCACGGTGATGCCTTCGAGCATGCGGGCGACATGGGGCGACGACAGGCGGAAATAGCGGTGGCGCCCTTGCGCCAGCACCGCGAGCAGCCCGGCCTCGGCGAGCTTCGCCAAGTGGCCGCTGGCGGTCGACGGCGCGATCCGCGCGAGGTACGCGAGCTCGCTGGCGGTCAACGCCTGGCCGTCCATCAGCGCCACCAGCATGTTGGCGCGCGCGGGGTCGCCGACCAGGGCGGCGATCTCGGCGATGTTGGCTCCGGAGATCATGGGCCGATGATAGGGGTCGCGCGACCGCCCGAACAAGCGGCGATGCTTCGGCCGCGGCCGAAGCGATCCGGCGCGACGGCACGTCGCGGCGATGCGAGGCTCGCCTCCCGCCCCTCATGCCCGGGAGACCCGCCGCCATGCCCGCACGATACTCGCGATCCCCCGTAGTTTCCGCCCAGCGTCCGGGCCTGTTCAGCGATCTGGCCGGACTGCTCACCGCATTGATGCGCGCCCGGGTCGAAAGTGCCCGCCAGCGCCGCGCCTTGTCACGGCTCGACGACCGGCTGCTTGGGGATGTTGGCCTCACGCGAGCCCAGGTGGACGCCGAGCTCCGCCGCCTGTCGTTCTGGCGCTGACCAACCCGAAGGTTGCGCGGCCGGCGGCGGAACCCGCATATTGCGCCGCCCGCACCGCGGATGCGGGCGGGCACGCCAGACGCAACCGAAAGGCACGAACACCATGGATGCGGCGATTCCCATCGGCCTGCGCCACAGCGCCACCATCACGGTGACGCCCGAGGTCACGGTGCCGGCGCTGCCCGGCGTCCTCGGCGAGCTCGCGGACATGCCGCCGGTATTCGCCACCGCCTACATGGTCGCCTTCATCGAATCGACCTGCATCGCCGCCTTGAAGCCGCATCTCGGCGCCGGCCAGCACAGCGTCGGGACGCGGATCGAGGTCAGCCACCTGGCGGCGACGCCGATCGGCATGAGCATCACCGCCGAGGTCGAGCTGGTCGCGGCCGAGGGCCGCAAGCTCACGTTCAAGGTCGCGGTCCGCGACGCCCGGGAGCTGATCGGCGAGGGCGTGCACGAGCGCTTCGTCATCGACCTCGCCAAGTTCAGCGCCAGGCTGGCGGCCAAGGTATAGGAGCACGGCCCATGCAGTTCCGCCCCGGCATCGACCCCCACGGCCTGCCCTTCGACCCGTTCAAGAGCTGTACCGTGCCGCGGCCGATCGGCTGGCTGTCGACCGTCAGCACCGGCGGCGTCGCCAACCTGGCCCCCTATTCGCAATGGCAGAATCTGACCTTCGATCCGCCGATGGTGATGTTCGCCGCCAACCAAACCCATGACGGGCGGCGCAAGGACACGGTGGTCAACGCCGAGCAGACCGGGTTCTTCGTCTGGAACATGGCGACCTATGACCTGCGTGAGGCCGTCAACCGCTCGGCCCAGGCGGTCGGGCCGGAGATCGACGAGTTCGCGCTGGCCGGCGTCACCAAGGCGCCGGCGACCGACGCCCCCGGTCCGATGGTGGCCGAAAGCCCGGTGCATTTCGAATGCCGCTACCGGACCACGGTGCGCTTCCCCGGACGCAGCCCGGTCGGCACCGTCGATGTGGTGTTCGGCGAGGTGGTGCGCATCCACATCCGCGACGACGTGGTCGGCGCCGACGGCAAGCTCGACATCCCCAAGATCCGGCCGATCGCCCGGCTCGGCTATTACGACTACACGGTCGTCGACAACGTCTTCGAGATGGTGATTCCCGGCGCCAGCCCGCGCGAACTGGCCGGGCTCGAGGGGCGCTCGCGCTGAACCCATTGTTTGCCGACAATGTTCCGCTGCCCTTGATCGCGCGGACCGTGCTCTACTTCAAAAAGGTAGACCAAGATCGCCTCGGATTGAATCGATCCGAGGCGATCTTGGTCTAGGGTGCGCTCCGCCGGGCCGGGGCGGCAGCGCCCAGGGGTCCGGCCGGCACGGAAATTCAGGACGGAGCATTGGTCATGACGGGTCGCGGGGGCCAGCTGCTCCCGATCGGCGTCGCCCTCGCGGTGATGGTGCTGTGGGGCGCCACGCCGGTGGTGACCAAGCTGGCGGTGCGCGAGCTCGACCCGCTGGTGGTCGGGCTGATGCGCACCATCCTGGGCGGGCTGGCGGCGCTGCCGCTGGCGCTCATGCTGCGGATCGCGCCGCCGCGCGGCCGGCTGTGGGGGCCGCTCGCGCTCTCCGGTTTCTGCGGCTTCATCGCCTTCCCGATCATCTTCACCATCGGCCAGCGCATGACCTCGGCCATGCATGCCGGGCTGATCCTGGCCATGCTGCCGATCCTGACCGGGCTCTATGTCGCGATCATCGAGCGCAAGCGCCCGGCAGGGCGCTGGTGGACGGGCTGCGCCATCGCCTTCGCCGGCGAGGTGCTGCTGATCACCGGGCGCGGCGCCAGCCTGCCCGGCCAGGAACAGGCCTCGCTGCTGGGCGACGTGCTGGTGCTGACCGCCAGCCTGTTCGCCTCGGCCGGCTATGTCGCCGGGGCCCGGCTGGCCCAGGCGCACTACGCCAGCCTCGGCACCACCCTGTGGGGCATCGCCGTCGCCTCGATGGTGGTGGCGCCGGCCCTGCCGTTCGCCGGCGGCCCGTCGGAACACGGCGCCTGGCTGCTCGGCCTGCTCCCCGTGGCCAGCCCGCTCGCCTGGGGCGCCGTCGCCTTCATCGCCTGGGTGACCTCGATCCTGGGCTATGTCGGCTGGTACTGGGCGCTGGCGCATGGCGGCATCGCCCGCATCGGCACCATCCAGTTCCTGCAGCCGCTGTCGGGCCTGGTGCTCGCCTTCTTCCTGCTCGGCGAGCGGCCGACCATCGTGCTCGCCGCCGCGACGGTCATGATCCTGGGCGGCGTGGTCATCGCCTGGCGGCGGTGACGCGAACGGAGACCCATGCCATGACCGACACACCGGACGGCGGCGCCGTCGTGACGACTTCGCCGGGCTGCCCCTTCGGCTCGCACCGCGCCGGCGGCGGCCTGCCGCAACCGGCAGCGCGGGTCGATCCCGGCCTGCCGATCCGCAGCAACGAGCTGCTGATCGCGGTCGAGGCGCTGAACCTCGATTCCTCGAGCATGCGGCAGATCGCCGAGGCCTGCGCCGGCGACGAGGCCGCCATGCGCGCGCGCATCGCCGGGATCGTGGCCGAGCGCGGCAAGATGCACAATCCGGTCACCGGCTCCGGCGGCGTGGCGGTCGGCCGCGTCCAGGAAATCGGCGCCGGCTTCCCGGCCCGCGGCCTGGTGCCCGGCGAGCGCGTCTGTACCCTGGTCTCGCTCAGCCTGACGCCGCTCGCCCTGACGCGGATCGGCCGCATCGACGCCGCGACGGCGCAGGTCGAGGCCGACGGCCACGCGATCCTGTTCGAGAGCGGCCTGTGGGCCAGGATGCCGGACGACATTCCCGCGGCCGTCGCCCTCGCCCTGTTCGACATCGCCGGCGCGCCGGGAACGGTGGTGAAGTCGGTGCGGCCCGGCGACTGCGTCGTGGTGCTCGGCACCGGCCGGGCCGGGCTGCTGTCGCTCTATGCGGCGCGCCGGGCGCTCGGCGCCAGCGGCCGCCTGATCGGCGCCGATGCCGGCGCGGCGGTGGTCGACGAAGTGCGCGCGCTCGGCGTCGCCGACGAGGTGCTGCGGCTCGACTTGCGCGATCCCATGGCAACCTACGCGGCGCTGCACGCGGCGACCGGCGGGCGGCTCGCCGACCTCGCCGTCAACACCACCAATGTCGGCGGCACCGAAGGTGCCACGATCCTGGCCACCCGCAACGGCGGCCGGGCCTTCTTCTTCAGCATGGCGACTTCGTTCACCGCCGCGGCGCTCACCGCCGAGGGTGTCGGGCGCGACATCGAGATGCTGATCGGCAACGGCTACACCGAGGGCTGGACCGCGGCGGCGCTCGATCTCTATCGGCACAACCCGCCGCTCGCGGCGCTGTTGCGGGCCCGGCTCGGCGGCTAGTCAGCCCGTTCGCCCCGCCGCGCGTTGCGCAGCACATCGCGCAGCCGAGGGCGGCCGTGCCAGAGCAAGCGTTCGCCCGGCTCCAGGTGGCGCCTCGCGAGATCGCGGGCGGCAGAGTCCATAGACGAATCCTAGTCCGCCACCCAGGTTGTTGCACGGATCGGTTGCGGGCTCGGGTGGGCGACGCGACCGCGTTGGTTTCGCCCGCGCCGCCCGGCTAGAGTCGGCCGCAAGGGCAAGATCGACACCGGGGAGAACGGCGATGGCGGGCGCGATGATCCTGCGCAACGCGCGGCTGGCGGACGGGCGGGCGGTCGACCTGACGGCGCGCGACGGGCGCATCGCCGCGATCGACCCGGCGGTGCCGGGGCGGGCCGCGGCGGCGGGGGAGATCGACGGCGCCGGCCGGCTGCTGCTGCCGGCCCTGGTCGAGGCCCACGCGCATTTCGACAAGACCCTGTGGGGGCTGCCCTGGCGGCCGAACAGCGCCGGCCCAGGCTTGCCCGACTACATCGCCAACGAGCGACGCATCCTGCGCGAGGTCAAGGTGCCGATCGCCGAGCGCGCGGGGGCACTGATCGCCCGCTGCGTCGCCCTTGGCTCGCTCTATTTCCGCTCGCATATCGACATCGACCCGGAGTTCGGCCTGCGCCATGTCGAGGCGATGCTGGACTTGCGGGCGCGCTTCCGCGACGTCGCGCATATGGAGTTCGTCGCCTTCCCGCAGACCGGGATGCTCACTCGCCCGGGCACCGCGGAGCTGATGGCCGAGGCGCTGAGTCTCGGCGTCGAGACGGTCGGCGGGCTCGACCCGGCCGGGATCGACAACGATCCGATCCGACATCTGGAGACGATCTTCGCCCTGGCGGTGCGCCATGGGGCGGGCGTCGACATCCACCTGCATGACCGCGGCGAACTCGGGCTGTGGCAGATCGAGCGCATCGCCGACTTCACCGCGGCGAACGGCCTCCAGGGCCGGGTCATGGTCAGCCACGCCTATTGCCTGGGCACGGCCGCCGCGGCGCAGCTCGAGGCGCTGGCCCGGCGGCTGGCCGACCAGCGCATCTCGATCATGACCACCGCACCGGCCGACACCACGGTGCCGCCGGTCGGCGCGTTGCGCGCGGCCGGGGTCAATGTCTGCTGCGGCTCCGACGGCATCCGCGATGCCTGGTCGCCGTTCGGCACCGGCGACATGCTGGAGCGCGCCATGCTGCTCGCCTATCGCTTCGACTGGGGCAAGGATGCCGAGCTGGCCGCCGCCCTCGACTGTTGCACCCATGGCGGCGCGAGGGCGCTCGGCATCGACGATTACGGGCTGGAGATCGGCCGACCGGCGAGCTTCGTGCTGCTCCCGGCGGAGACGGTGGGCGACGCGGTGGTGCGCCGGCCGGCGGATCGCCTGGTGGTGAGCCGGGGCCGCGTCGTCGCGCGCGACGGCGCGCCGGTCGATGGCCTGCCGGGCGCGGGGTGACCGGCCTTCCGATACCGGACGCCGGGTTCAGGACTCCGGCGCCCCGCCCCTCACATCGACTTGCGGGCGAGCGCGATCGCCTCGGCCAGGATTTCCTCGTCGCCGACATGGTTGGCGAGGATCAGCACCAGCCGCGCGTTGAGCGCCTGGCTCGCGGCATCGTCGAGGTCGCGATGGGCGTCGATGATGGCGGTATAGGCGCGGTCCGGGTCGGCGAAGTTGCAGTCGATGGTGAGCCGGCTCATCGGGCGGTCGCTCCCTTTTCCTTCAGGCCCGGGCCCGCGCGCGCGTCGGCGCGTTTCCCGGATCGCGGCCCAGGTCACTGCCGAGGGCGCGCGCCACCGCCGCCGCGATTTTCCCGGCGTCGGGCTTGCGGAAGCGGGCGCAGAGATACTGGTCGGGGCGGAACAGGAAAGCCGAGCCCGGCGTCGCGTCGTAGCGCCCGGCGAACAGCCCGGTCGGATCCTCCAGGTCGCGGCCGACGATGCGGACCGACACGCCGGGCGGCACCGAAGGCGCCGGCCTGTCGCCGACCGAGATCAGGGTGAAGCCGTCGCCGAGCGCGTCCATCAGCCAGGTCGCACGGTCGCCATCCTCGATCAGCGGCGCGTCGGGCGCGACCGCGCCGATCCGCGCCGCGCCCGACCAGGACTCCGCATCGGGCGTGTCGAGCGGCGAGCCGGCGTAGCGCGACGGCGTCGACAGCCGGCCGGAGTTCACCATGCGCCGGGCGAACGGCGCGTCGGGCGCCAGCTTCAGGGTCGCGTTGCGGAAGATCCGCGCCATCGCGGTCTTCGGCGAGATGAAATCGGTGGCCCGCGTGGAATGGCCGATATTGTCGTCGGCGGCCAGCTCGCGCTCGGCTCCATAGGTCGCGATCAGGCGCTCGTCGGCCGCGCCCTCGAGCACCGCCGAAAGCTTCCAGGACAGGTTCTGCGCGTCCTCCATGCCGGTATTGGCGCCGCGCGCGCCGAACGGCGAGACCTGATGCGCGGCGTCGCCGGCGAACAGGACGCGGCCATGGACGAAGCGCTCCATGCGCTTGCACTGGAAGCTGTAGACCGAGATCCATTCATAGTCGAACTCGACATCGGGCCCGAGCATCGCCTTGAGCCGCGGCGTCACCTGCGCCGGCTTCTTCGCCTCCTCGGGGTCGGCGTCGGGGCCGAGCTGAAGGTCGATGCGCCAGATGCCGTCCGGCTGCTTGTGCAGCAGCGCCGACTGCCCGGGATTGAACGGCGGGTCGAACCAGAACCAGCGCTCGGTCGGGAAGCCGGCCTTCATCCGGACGTCGGCGATCAGGAAGCGGTCGTGGAACTCCTGGCCCTCGAATGCGAGCCCGAGCATGGCGCGCACCGGCGAGCGGGCGCCGTCGCAGGCGATCAGCCAGTCGCAGTCGATCCGGTAGCTGCCGTCCGGGGTCTCCACCGTCACCAGCGCGCCATCGTCGCGCGGCGCCACGTCGATCACCTTGTTGCGCCAGCGCAGGTCGAGATCGGGAAGCGCGCCGGCCCGCTCCACCAGATAGGCCTCGAAGTAGTACTGCTGCAGGTTGACGAAGGCCGGGCGCTTGTGGCCGGGCTCGGGCAGCAGGTCGAAGCTGTAGACCTGCCGGTCCTCCAGGAACACCTTGCCGGCCTGCCAGATCACGCCCTTGTCGGCCAGGCGCTGGCCGATGCCGAGGCGGTCGCAGACCTCGAGGGTGCGCTTGGAGAAGCAGATCGCGCGCGAGCCCTCGGAGATGCGGTCGCTGTCGTCGAGCAGCACCACCTTGTGGCCGCGTTGGGCGAGATCGATGGCGGTGGCGAGGCCGATCGGCCCGGCGCCGACCACCACCACCTGGTGATGCACCGGCCCGCGCGCCGCGGCATCCGGCGACGGCCGGTACTCGAAGCGGTAGAGCGCGCGGTAGTCGGCCATCGGTCTGCCCTGGGTCAGCCCTGCAGGGCCTGCCACATCTGCCTGTCGCGCTCGGCGGTCCAGATCCGCGGCGTGTCGATGCCGCGCGCCTCGTCATAGGCGCGCGCGACGTTGAACGGCAGGCAATGCTCGAAGATCGCGAAGTTGCCGTAGCGTGGCCGCATGGCGGCGGCGGTCTCGTCGAAGCAGTCCTTGAGCGCGGCGCCGCGTGCCACGCCGCGCGCCACCGGCTCGTAGGTGTCGGCCAGGAACTGCCGGGTGAGATCGATCGCCTCGGTCACCTTTCCGGCGCCCTGCAGCGCGTCGCCGCGGCCCGGCACCAGCGCCTCGGCGCGCAGCTCGGCGACCCGGGAGAGGGTCGTCGGCCAGTCGCCGAAATGGCCGTCGCCGCAATAGCAGGCCGAGTGGTACTCGACCAGGTCGCCGGAGAACACGGTGCGGGCGTCGGGCACCCAGGCGACGATGTCGCCGGCGGTGTGGCCGCGGCCGAGATGCACCAGATCGACCCGGCGGCGGCCGAGATAGACCGTCATGCGCCGCTTGAAGGTGATGCTCGGCCAGGTCAGCCCGGGCACGCTGTCGGCGGCCTGGAACAGCCGCGGGAAGCGCTCGAGCTCGGACTTCCAGTCCTCCTCGCCGCGCTCCGCGATCATCGCCCTGCAGGCGTCGGACGCCAGCACCTCCTGCGGCCCGTAGGCCGAGGCGCCGAGCACGCGCACCGCGTGGTAGTGCGACAGCACGACGTACTTGATCGGCTTGTCCGTGACCTTGCGCACCCGCTCGATCACCTGGCCGGCCATCACCGGCGTCGCCTGGGTGTCGATCACCATGACGCCGTCGTCGCCGACGATGATGCCGGTGTTGGGGTCGCCCTCGGCGGTGAAGGCGTAGAGATCGCGGGCGATCTCGCCGAAGGTGACGGTCTTCTCCGCCGTGTCGCCGGCCGAGGCGAACTGGGTGGCCATGGCGTGTGCTCCCTCTGCTATTCCGCCGCGCCGGCGCGCGGCACCGACGGCGGCGTGACCGGCTTCGGCGTCTGCCAGCTCCGGGCGTAGTCGGCGACCTCGGTGGCGCTGGCCGCGTCGCCCGGCTCGAGGGGATCGCGGGTATCGAGCATGACGGCATACTCGTCGGTCGCGGGCTTCGCCGATTCGTACATGCGCGCCAGCGCCTTCGGATGCGGCCCGTGGGTGAAGCCGCAGGGGTGCCAGGTCACCATGCCCGGGTGGATGTCGTCGCGGCTGAAGAAATCGCCGTCATGGTAGAAGATGACCTCGTCGTAGTCGTCGTTGTTGTGGAAGAACGGCACCTTGAGCGCGGACGGGTCGGTCTCGAACGGCCGCGGCACGAAGGTGCAGATCACCCAGCGGTTGCCGACCCAGGTGGTATGCGCCGAGGGCGGCAGGTGATAGCGATGGCTGATCAGCGGCCGGATGTCCCGGACATTGAGCCGCACCGGCACCAGGTCGCCGTGCCAGCCGACCGCGTCCAACGGGTTGAACGGATAGGTCACGGTCGACAGCGCGTCGCGCCGCTTGATCACCACGTTCCATTCCCGCTCGTCGTACTGCGCCTGGAACGCCGCGTCGATATGGGGCGTGTCGAGCATCGCCTCGTCATAGACCGCGTGGCGGCCGACCATGCCGCGCTCGGGCGTCCGGATGCTGCCGCTGGTGCATTCGAACATCAGCAGGGTCGCCCGCGCCGAGGCCTCGATCCGCCACATGGTCGAGCGCGGCAGCACGATGTAGTCGCCGCGCGCGAAGGCCAGGTGGCCGTAGTCGCAGAACAGCGAGCCGGCGCCGTCATGGACGAACAGCAGCTCGTCGCCGTCGGCATTGCGCACCAGATGGTCCATCCGGCCGGAGAACACCCAATGCCGCATCTTGACATGGGCGTTGTGCAGCACCGATCCGGCCTGCCAGGGCGAGCTTCCGGAAGCCGCGTGCCGTGCCAGGTCGAAGGCGCGCGGGCGCAGCGGCCCGTCCCAGCGGGTCCAGGCGGTCGGCGCATGGGTGTGGTACATCTGCGTCGCCGGGCCGAAGAATCCTTCCTTGCCCAGCTCGCGCTCGAAGGTGCCGTCGGGCAGGTCGCAATGGGCCTGGCGCGATGCCCGCCCCTCGACCCGGGGGAATGAGATGTAGTTCGCGCTCAATCCTCGCCTCCGCCGTCGTCGATGCCGTTCGCTGGCGAACCAAGCCGCTGGACAGGCCCGTCGCAGAAAGTTACATTTGCAACCAATATGGTTGCAGATGGGACCGATGGCCGTCAAGCGCAAAGAGTCTGAACCGCAGCCGCTCGAGCTGGAGCGGTTCCTGCCCTACCGGCTGAACGTGCTGGCGGAGTCGGTCAGCCGGGGCCTGTCGCGGATCTATGCCGAGCGCTACGGCATCGGCATCCCGGAATGGCGGGTGATCGCCACTCTCGGGCAGTACCAGCCGGTCACCGCCCGCGACATCGGCCGGCACAGCCGGATGCACAAGACCAAGGTCAGCCGCGCGGTGGCCGAGCTCGAGCGCAAGAACCTGGTGACGCGCAACGGCAACAGCGCCGACCGGCGCGAGGCGCCGCTGGTGCTGACCGCCCGGGGCCGGCGGATGTACCAGGACCTGGCGCCGCGCGCCCTCGGCTTCGCCGCCGAGCTGGGCGCCGCGCTGAGCCCGGCCGAACAGGCCAGCCTCGACCGGCTGATCGACCGCCTGGCGGCCCGCGCGGCGGCGATGGACGGCGGCGCCGGCCGATGAAGCTCTATTCCTATTTCCGCAGCTCCGCCGCCTATCGCGTGCGCATCGCCCTCAACCTCAAGGGCCTGGCGCTCGAGACGGTGCCGGTGCACCTGATCAAGGACGGCGGCGAGCAGCGCCTGCCCGCCTATCGCGCGAAGCACCCGCAAGGGCTGGTGCCGGCCCTCGAGCTCGACGACGGCACGGTGCTGACCCAGTCGCTGGCGATCATCGCGTATCTCGAGGCGATCCGGCCGGCGCCCGCCCTGATTCCCGCCGACCCGGTGCTGGCGGCACAGGTGCGCGCGGTCGCGCTGGCGATCGCCTGCGACATCCATCCGCTCAACAATCTGCGGGTGCTCGACTACCTCAAGGGGCCGCTCGGCCACAGCCAGGAAGAGACGGAAGCCTGGTACCGGCACTGGGTGCGCGACGGCGGCCTGCGGGCGGTCGAGCAGATGATCGAAGGCGGGCCGTTCTGCTTCGGCGCGGCGCCGACCCTGGCCGACGTCGTGCTGGTGCCGCAGGTCTTCAACGCCCGCCGGTTCCAGGTTCCGCTCGACGACCTGCCGAAGATCCGCGCGGCCGACGCCGCCTGCGCCGCGCTCGACGCCTTTGCCCGCGCTCATCCCGACCGCCAGCCGGACGCCGCGTAAAGCACGATTCACCGATCGAACCGAGCAGGTTCGATCGGATCACGCTCTGGCCGGCCCTACTCGGCCCGCAGGCCGCGCAGCCGTTGCGCCCGCCGGCGCAGCAGCTCCATCAGGATCAGCAGCGAGGCCGACAGCAGCACCAGCACGGTGGCGACCGCCGCGATCCCGGGGCTCACGTATTCGCGCACGCCGCTGAAGATCTGCCGCGGCAGGGTGCGCTGCGCCGGGCTGGCGATGAACAGCGCGACCACGATCTCGTCGAACGAGGTGGCGAAGGCGAACAGCGCGCCCGAGGCGAAGCCCGGGAACACCATCGGCAGGGTGACCCGCCGGAACACGGTGAGCGGCCGCGCCCCCAGGCTGGCCGCGGCGCGCGACAGGTTGGCATCGTAGCCCTCGAGCGCCGCCATCACGCTGATCACCACGAACGGCGAGGCGAGCGCGGTATGGGCCAGAATCAGACCGATATAGGTGCCGACCAGCCCGATGCTGACGAAGAAGAAGTAGACGGCGACGGCGATGATCACGATCGGGATCACCATCGGCGAGACCAGCACCGCGATCACGACCGGCTTCAGGCGGAAGCGGGCCTGCGACAGCCCGACCGCCGCCGCGGTGCCGAGCAGCAGCGACAGCCCGGTCGAGGACAGCCCGACGATCAGGCTGTTGCGCGCCGCATCGAGCCAGGCCGAGCCCTCGAGCAGGCTCTCGTACCAGCGCAGCGACAGCCCCGGCATCGGAAACGCCAGCAGATTGCCCGAGGTGAAGGAGATCGGCACGATCACCAGGATCGGCAGCACGAGATAGGCCAGCACCAGCCCGGTGAAGACGCGCGCGCCATAGTGCCAGACGCGGTCTTCGAGCGAGGCGTGGCGCGGCAGGGCCATGGCGTCAGCCCGCGAACACGCGCCGGAAATTGATCATCCGGCCGAGCACCGCGAACACGACCGCCGTCGCCCCCAGCAGCAGCACGCCGAGTGCCGCCGCCATGCCCCAGTTGATCACCTCGTTCAGGTGATAGGTGATGAAGTAGCTGATCATCTGCTCGCCCGGGCCGCCGACCAGGGCCGGCGTGATGTAGTAGCCGAGCGCCAGGATGAAGACGAGAATCGCCCCGGAGGCGACACCGGGCAGGGTCTGGGGCAGGTAGATCCGGCGGAACGCGACGCGCGTGGTCGCGCCGAGCGACTGCGCCGCGCGCATGTGGGTGATCGGGATGCCCTTCATCACGCTGTAGATCGGCAGGATCATGTAGGGCAGCAGCACGTGGACCATGGCGACCAGCGCGCCGAAGCGGTTGAAGACCAGGTGCAGCGGCGCCTCGACCAGCCCCAGCCACTGCAGCAGCGAATTGATCGGCCCGTTGCCCTGCAGCAGGATCACCCACGCCGTCGTGCGCACCAGCAGCGAGGTCCAGAACGGCAGCAGCACGCAGATCAGCAGCAGGTTCGCCGAGCGCGCCGGCAGCACGCTGAGCACGAACGCCACGGGATAGCCGAGCAGCAGGCAGAAAATCGTCACCTCGGCGGAGATCTCGAAGGTGCGCAGCAGCAGAGTCCTGTACAGGGCGCGCTCCGGCTCGACCGGCACGATGCCGCCGGTCGCCTCCTGGCGCATGTCGACCGCGGCCAGCAGATAGGACGCCGTCAGCCGACCCGACTCGGTCTTGAGCGTCGCCCAGTAGGCCGGATCCTCCCATTTCCGGTCGACGGCGGCGAAAGCCTCGCGCCACGAGCCGGCGGAGCCCTCCGGCAGGTGGTTCGCGGTCTTCAGGATCAGGCTGCGGAAGCCGACCTTGCCCTCGTTCAGCCGGCGGCCGAGGATCGCCACACTGCCGTCGGTGTCGGCCGCGTTCAGGTCGGCCGCCAGCGCCGCATAGACCGGATCGGGCGGCAGGCCGACGCCATCCCAGGACTCCAGCGCCGCGACCGTCGCCGGCAGCATCGTCGGCACGATCCGGTTGTCGACGGCACGGAACATGAACAGCAGGATCGGACCGACCAGCACGACCACCAGGAACAGGAACAAGGGCGCGACCAGCGCCAAGTGGCGCAGCAGCTTGAGCCGCTCGATCCGGCGCAGTTCGCGGCGCAGGCCGGGCCCCAGGGCGGGGCGCGCGGAAACCGCCGAACTCATGGCCACCCTGGCGTCCCTTGCATGTTCAAGTGAACTGTGATCACTAATTCACCACTGTGGCGGTGACGCCGCGCGAAGTCGATAACGGCAGCGGGAACCGATGGTTAGAACAGGTGTGAGGACGGCGGGCGCGGCCCGCCCGGCAAGGTTCGCGGCCGTACAGCGCCCCGAAGGCGGCGCCGGCAAGTCGGTGGCGCTCAGCGTGCCGAAGCTGCGGCGCAATACCCTCAATGACGAAGTCTATCAGCAGCTCAAGCAGGCGATCATCGCCGGCACCGTGCTGCCGGGCTCGACCATGACGATCCGCAGCCTGGCCGCGTCCTTCGGGATCAGCCCGATGCCGGTGCGCGAGGCGCTGCGCCGGCTGGTCGCCGAGCATGTCCTGGTCATGCTGCCCAACCGTTCGGTCGCCCTGCCGGTGCTGACCCGCGACCGGTTCCGCGAGATCACCCGGATCCGCACCTCGCTCGAGGGCCTGGCCGCCGAGGAGGCGGCGGCGCGCATCGACCGCGCGACCATCGAGCGGATGGTGGAGATCAACGCCCGGATGGAGCGGCCGGGAGCGCCCCGCCAGAGCGATTATCTCGTGCTGAACCGCGAATTCCATTTCATGCTGTACCACAGCGCCGGCCTGCCGACCCTGCTGTCGATCATCGAGTCGCTGTGGCTGCAGGCCGGGCCGCTGCTGAACATCCAGCAGCGCGTCTATTCGGAAACCAACCGCTCGCTGCAGGCGCACCATCGGGTGCTGCTGAAGGCGCTGCGCCGCGGCGACGCGGCTGGCGCCCGCGGCGCCATCGTCGACGACATCGAGGAAGCCGCCGAGATCATCGGCGCGCGGCTGCCGGCGGGCTGACGCGTCCGCCGGGCTCACGCCAGCGCGGCACGAGCCAGGGCGCCGCGCGTCTCCAGGAAGTCTTCGACCGCCCCGCACAGCCCGTCGATCTGCGGCTCGCTGGTCTCCAGGCTCAGATTCCCGAGAATGCGCCGCGACAGGTACTGGCCACGCTCGATCATGTCGAGATGGAACAGCGCCTTCAGCTCGGCGATCGCCGATTCGCGGCCGCGTTCGCCGGCGTCGAGATCGCCGGCATTGCGGATCGGCCCGTCATGGAAATGCATGCCGAAGATCGAGCCGAGGCCGGTGGTCTGCAGCGGAATGCCGTGGGCCCGGGCCAGTTCGTTGAGGCGGTCGCGCAGCCGGTCGCCCATGGCGTTCATGCGCTCCTGCCGCTCGGGAGTCAGCACCTGCGTGAGCGCGACGTAGCCGGCGGCCATGCCGAGCACGTTGTTGTTGAAGGTGCCGCCATGGGGCAGCGCGTTGGGCGAACGCGGGTCGAAGCGCGACATGACGTCGGCGCGGCCGCCGAAGGCGCCGATCGACAGCCCGCCGGCGAGATACTTGCCGAGCGCGGTCATGTCGGGACGGATGCCGAGTCGGCCCTGCACGCCGGAGGTCCCGAGCCGCGAGGTCATCACTTCGTCGAACACCAGCATCACGCCGTGCCGGTCGCAGGCGGCGCGCAGGCCGCGCAGGAAGTCGGGCTCGCCGGCGATGCCGCCGGCGCCGCCCTGCATCGGCTCGACGATCACCGCCGCCAGCCGGCCGGCATTGGCGGCGATGTCCACGCTCGCCTTGGCGAGGTCGTTGTAGGTCGAGATGACCCAGGGAATCGGCGGGTTCATCGGCGATACGCCATGGCCGAAATACAGCATGCTGCCATGATAGGCGCCGTCGAACACCATCACCGCCTGCCGGCCGGTGACCGCACGGCAGGCGCCCAGGATCAGGAGATTGGCCTCGGTCCCGGAGTTGCAGAAGCGGACCAGCTCCATCGACGGAAAGCGGCGGCGCACCTCGGCCGCCAGCAGCTTCTCGTGGCGGTTCGGCGCGCCGAAGGCCATGCCGTCGTCGAGCGTGTCGCGAATCGCCTGGGCAATCACCGGGTTCGAATGGCCGAACACGCCAGCGGTGTATTCGTTGATGAAGTCGGCGTAGACATGGCCGTCGAGGTCGGTGAGCGTGCCGCCGTTGCCCTGGCGCATGCACAACGGAAACGGCGAGAAATGCACGGTGGTGCGGGTGTTGCCGCCGGGCATCTCCGCCGCCGCCGCGGCATTCATCCGCGCGCTCTCGGGATTGCGCTCGGTATAGCGTGCCTCGGCGTCGGCGAGCGCCGCCGCCAGATCCTGGTTGCGCCTGGGCTGCGCGGCTGCGCTTACCGACATGGCCTTCCCCCGTTCAGTGCGATTGCGCCGATGCGAACCGGCGATGCGGGGCGGCCGAGATCGCGGCCGGCCGCCCCATCTGCGTCGCGGTGCCGTGTGCCTGCTACTGGCTGGCCCAGGCGTTGAACCGCTCGGTCGCGGCCGCCTGCTGCTCCACCCAGAAATCGTCGCTGTAGACGGCGGCGTAGGCCTGCTTGTCCGGCGACGTCGGCAGACCCGACTTCACGTCCTCGGCCATCAGGTCGTAGCCCGCGAGCGTCGGCGTGCCATAGCTCAGATGCTTGGTGAGCTCGGCCTGCACCTCGGGCCGGGCATAGAACGCCAGGAACTTCTTGGCCGCTTCCGGATTCGGCCCGTTGGCGATTTCGACCCAGTAGTCGGTGCCGACCCAGAACCCGGCCTCCCAGGGGATCACCAGGTTGCGGCTGTTCTCCTTGGCGGCGCCGGTGACGCGGGCGTTGAAGTTGACCGTCATCACAACGTCGCCGGCCAGCAGGCGCTGCATGCCGTCGGCGGCGCTTTCGGCCCACAGGATATTGGGCTTCAGCTCGTCGAGCTTCTTGAAGGCACGGTCCATGCCGTCGGGCTCGCCCAGCACCTTGTAGATGTCCTCCATCGCGACGCCGTCGGCGGCCAGCGCGATCTCGATCGAGATGCGGGAATCCTTGTACATGCCGCGCTTGCCCGGGAACTTCTCGACGTTCCAGAAATCGGCCCAGCTCTTGGGTCCGTCGGCCAGCTTGTCGCCGTCATAGGCCATCACGGTGGCCCAGATGTCGGAAGCGATGCCGCAATCATGCGCGGCATAGCCGATCTGATTGTCGCGACCGCCCATCGCGTCCCAGTCGAGCTTGACGAAGGCGCCTTCGTCGCAGCCCTGGATCACCTGCGGGCTTTCGAATGCCGCCGCGTCCCAGACCACGTTGCCGGCCTCGATCTGGCTGCTGAGCTTGGCGTACTCGCCGCCGAACTCCTCCTCCACGATCTTGATTCCGGTCTCCTTCATGAACGGCTCGAACACCGCCGTGCGATAGGCGTCCTGCCAGACGCCGCCCCAGCCGACGATCACGACCTGCTCCTCGGCCCGCACCGGCGCCGTCATCATGAGGACGGCGGCGAGGCCGGCCGCCCCGATGTACCAATTCGGTTTCATGTTGCTGCTCCCTGTAATGGCGGCCCGCGGCGGCCGCCTGCCCCAGCGACAGGCTTCGCACCGGGCCCGATGGCTGGCGCGTCCTGTGGTTCTTGTGATCACATACAAGGTGATGCTAAGATCGTTGCGGTGCGAGAGTCAATATTGCTCGGCCGCGAACCCGCTTTGCCGGGGGCCGGCGGGGCGCCGAACCGTCAGAGAACGGCCGGCCCAAAGGGGAGGAAGCCTGTCCATGCCAAAGGCGGAAGCGGAAGCCGCGCCACGCGCGAGTCGCAAGGTCATCATCACCTGCGCGGTCACCGGGTCGGTGCACACGCCGACCATGACGCCATACCTGCCGATCACGCCGGACGAGATCGCCAGCGAATCGATCGCCGCCGCCGAGGCCGGGGCGTCGATCATCCATCTGCACGCCCGCGACCCCAAGGACGGGCGGCCGACGCCCAATCCCGACGTGTTCATGCAGTTCCTGCCGCGGATCAAGCAGAACACCGACGCGGTGGTCAACATCACCACCGGCGGCTCGCTCGGCATGTCGATCGAGGATCGGCTCGCCGCCCCGCTGCGCGCCAAGCCCGAGCTCTGCTCGCTCAACATGGGTTCGATGAACTTCGGCATCTTCCACGTCACCGACAAGATCAAGGAGTGGAAGTACGACTGGGAACAGCCCTATGTCGAGAAGACCCGCGACAACATCGTAAGCAACACCTTCAACCAGATCGAACGCTTCGTGCGCGAGCTCGGCCACGGCCACGGCACGCGCTTCGAGTGCGAGTGCTACGACGTCGGGCATCTCTACACCCTCGCCCATTTCGTCGACCGCAAGCTGCTCGAGCCGCCGTTCTTCGTGCAGACCATCTTCGGCGTGCTCGGCGGCATCGGCCCGCATCCGGACGATCTCTCCCACATGCGGCGCACCGCCGACCGGCTGTTCGGCAAGGACTACGAGTGGTCGATCCTGGCCGCCGGCCGCCACCAGATCACGCTCGCGACCATGGGCGCGGCGATGGGCGGCAATGTCCGGGTCGGGCTCGAGGACAGCATCTATCTCGGCCCCGGGCGCCTGGCCAAGAGCAACGCCGAGCAGGTGCGCAAGATCCGCAACATCCTCGAGGAGATGTCCCTGGCGGTGGCGACCCCGGACGAGGCGCGCGCCATGCTTAAGCTCAAGGGCGGGGACAAGGTAGGGTTCTGACCATGACGGCCCCGACCGAGACTTATCGCGGCGTCGCCTATCCCTGGCACTGCGATTCGATGGGCCACATGAACACCCAGTTCTACGCCGCGCTGTACGACGGCGCCTCGTTCCATTTCCTGTCGCTGCTGGCGCCCTATGGCGAGCTGCAGCAATCCGACCGCGGCTGGGCCGACGTCCGCCAGGTGATCGAGTACAAGAAGGAAATCCGCGCCGGCTCCCTGCTGGTCGTCCGCACCAGCCTGAAACGCCTCGGCACCAAGTCGGTCGAGTATCTCCACGAGCTGCGCAACGCCGAGACCGACGCGCTGCACTCGACCAGCGAGCAGATCACCGTGCTGTTCGATCTCGCCAGGCGCGCGGCGGCGCCGCTCGACGATGCGATCCGCCGGCGTGGCGCGGCGCTCGGCCTGCCCGCCTGACGCCGATGCAGACGCGGATCGCAGGCCGCTGTGCGTGGCTGCGCGAGGCGATCGCGCCGGGCGAGGAGGACTGCCCGGCGCTGGAAGGCGATCTGCGCGCCGACATCTGCATCGTCGGCGGCGGCTATGCCGGGATGTGGACCGCGCTCGAGCTCAAGCGCCGGCAGCCGTCGCTCGATATCGCCATCGTCGAGGCGGATATCTGCGGCGGCGGCGCCAGCGGGCGGAACTCGGGCATGGTGCTGTCGCAATGGGCCAAGTTCCAGGCCCTGGAAAGCTTCTGCGGCACCGAGGACGCCATCCGGCTGGGACATGTCTTCGCGAATTCCGGCCAGCACATCGCCGCCTTCTGCCGCACCCACGGCATCGACGCCGAGTTCCGCCGCGACGGCTGGATCTGGGGCGCCACCTGCCAGCGCCAGGTCGGCTCCTGGAACGGCATCCTGGCGGCGCTGGCGCAGCACCGCCTGCAACCGTTCCAGCGGGTCGACGCCGGCGAGATCGGACGCCTGACCGGCAGCCGCTCGTTCCTGGCCGGCATCCACGATCCCGACGCCGCCACCATCCATCCCGGCAAGCTGGCGCGCGGGCTCCGCCGCGTGGTGCTGGAACACGGCGTCCGGGTGTTCGAGAATTCGCCGATGACCCGGCTCGATCGGCGGACGCCGGCGGTGGTGCGCACCGCCCAAGGCTCGGTCACGGCGGAACGCGTCGTGCTGACCATGAACGCCTGGTCGACCGGCCTGCCCGAGCTGCGTTCCGCCATCCTGGTGATCGCCAGCGACGACGCGGTGACCGCACCGGCGCCCGAGCTGCTCGAGCGGATCGGCTACAAGGCCAGGCCGCTGATGGGCGATTCCCAGCTCTTCGTCACCGGCTTCCGCACCACCGGCAACCACCGCTTCAACCCGGGCATCACCGGCGGCATCATCGGCTTCGGCGGCCTGGGCGGCGCCCGGTTCGAGGGTCGCTCGGCGCGCGAGGACGACATCCGCGACTGCGTGCGCCGCGGCCATCCCGCGCTCGCCGAGCTGGAGTTCGCCGACAGCTGGTGCGGCCCGATCGATCGCACCCGCAGCGGCCTGCCGCTTTTCGGCGCCCTGCCGAGCGCGCCCAACGTATTCTACGGCTACGGCTTCTCCGGCAACGGCGTGGCGACGACGCCGGTCGCCGGCCGCATCCTGGCGTCGCTCGCGCTCGACGCGAAGGACGAGTGGTCCGGCTGCGGACTGGTGCGGCCGGCCGAGCGCTGGCTGCCGCCGGAACCGATCCGCTACATCGGCGCCCACATGGTGCGCGCCGCGATCAAGCGGAAGGATCGCCTGGCCTATCTCGACCGCGAGCCGGGCCCGCTGGTGCGCGTGCTCGCCGGACTGGCGCCGGGCGGCATCACCACGTCGCGCGTCAACAAGAGCTGATCACCACGCCAGCACCGAACGGGAGGGAAAGATGCCGAAGGCGCTGCACTTCAAACGCAAGGAATTGCCGTTCATCCCCTGCAAGACGCCGGGCGGCGATACCAAGATCGCCCGGGTGATCAACGGCGGCATCAGCAAGCACATGGGCGGCGGGCTGGAGATCGGCGAAGATCTCTGCGTCCACTGGACCACGCTGTACGACGAGATCCTGTTCATCCACGAGGGCAGCATGATCGTCCGCACCGACCAGGGCGAGTTCGAATGCGGCGCCGGCGACATCGTCTGGCTGCCCGAGGGCGTCACCCTCGACTACGACATGACCGGCCGGCGCTGCGCCTATTTCTATGCGCTCTACCCGATCGACTGGGCGGCGCGCCACGGCATGGCGGAACCTTGAGCGGGGATCGAGCGATGATCAATCTTGCCGGAAAGGTCGTGCTGGTGACCGGGGGGTCGGGCGGGATCGGCGCCGCCACGGTGCGCACCGTGGTCGGCGCCGGCGGCCAGGCGGTGCTGCACGACCTGCGCGCCGAGGGCGCCGCCGCCGACATCCTGAAGGAGCTCGGGCCAGGCCGCTGCCACGTGGTGACCGGCGACCTGGCGGCGGACGCCGAGGTGCCGCGCATCTGGGCCGACGCCGTCGCCTGGCAGGGCCGCGTCGACGTGCTGGTGAACAATGCCGGGATCTACGAATCCGCCGACATCGGCGACCCCTTCGACGCCTGGGCGGCGTCCTGGCACCGGACCCTGCAGATCAACCTGGTGGCGGCCGGGCATTTCTGCCGCGAGGCGATCCGGCATTTCAAGGACCGCGGCGGCGGCATCATCGTCAACCTGGCGAGCCGCGCCGCGTTTCGCGGCGACGACGCCGACTACATGCACTATGCCGCCTCCAAGGGCGGGGTGGTGGCGATGACCCGCACCATCGCCCGGCATTTCGGCCGCGACAACGTCACCGCCTTCGCGATCGCGCCGGGATTCGTGCGCACCAGCCTGAACGCCGCCTTCTTCCGCGATCACGGCGTCGCCGCGGCGGCCGAGGGGATTCCGCTCGGCGAAATCGCCGAGCCGCAGGACATCGCCAACACCATCGCCTTCCTGGCCTCCGGCCTGGCCCGCCACGCCACCGGCACGACGATCGACATCAACGGCGCGAGCTATGTCCGCTGAGCGCGGTGCGCCGCGACCGCCGGTCCAGCTCTTCATCGACGGCGCCTGGTGCCCGGGCGAAGGCGGCGCCTGCGACGTCATCGACCCCGCGACCGAATCCGCCATGGGCCGGGTCGGCCTGGCCGCGCCGTCCCAGGTCGCGGCGGCAATCGCCGCCGCGTCCGACGCGGCGGCCTCCTGGCGCGCGACATCGGCGGCGGATCGCGGCGCGATCCTGATCCGGGCCGCCGGCCTGCTGCGCGAACGCATCGCGGATGCCGCGCGGCTGTTGACCCTGGAGCAGGGCAAGACCCTGGCGGAATCGCGCGGCGAGCTGACCCGCGCGATCGAGACCCTGACCTGGAACGGCGAGGAAGCGCCGCGCATCGGCGGCACCAGCGTCCCCGGCCGCGTGCCGGGATCGACCCGCCGCCGCGTGCCCGCGCCGATCGGCGTGGTCGCAGCGTTCACCGCCTGGAACTTTCCCGCCGTGCTGGCGGCGCGCAAGCTCGGCGCCGCCTTGGCCGCCGGCTGCCCGGTGGTGCTCAAGGCGGCGGAGGAGGCGCCTTATACCGCGGCGGCCATCGTCGCGTGCCTGGCCGAGGCGGGCATGCCGCCGGGCGTGGTCAATCTCGTGTTCGGCGACCCGCCGGCGGTCGCCCGCCAGCTCCTGGACGCGCCGGCGGTGCGCAAGATCTCCTTCACCGGCTCGACCCGGGTCGGCAAGGAACTGGCGCGGCTCGCGGCGGCCGACCTGAAGCGCTGCACCTTCGAGCTCGGCGGCCACGCGCCGGTCATCCTGTGCGCCGACGGCGACGTCGACGCCGCGGTCGCCGCCACCATCCCGTTCAAGTTCACCTCGGCCGGCCAGTCCTGCATCGCGCCCAGCCGGTTCTATTTGCACCGCAGCCGCTACGCCGAGTTCGCCGAGAAGTTCACCGCCGCCGCCCGCGCGCTGGCGGTCGGCGACGGGCTCGATCCCGCGACCCGCATGGGACCGCTGGCCAACCAGCGCCGGATCGACGCGATGGAGCGCTACACGCGCGACGCCGTCGCAGGAGGCGCCGGCGTGCTGCTCGGCGGCGAGCGCCTGGCGCGGAAGGGGTGGTTCTGGGCGCCGACCGTGCTCTCCGAGGTGCCGGACGCGGCGCTGGTCATGAACGAGGAGCCGTTCGGGCCGATCGCCCCGATGGCCGCGTTCGACGATCTCGACGAGGCGCTCGCCCGCGCCAACCGGCTGTCCTATGGCTTCACCGCCTATGTCTTCACCGCGTCCCTGGGGACCGCCGAGTGGTTCGCCGACCGGCTCGAGGCCGGCAATATCGGCATCAACCAGATGTGCCCGTCCCTGGCGGACATGCCGATCGGCGGACTGAAGGACAGCGGCTACGGCTACGAGGGCGGACGCGCCGGGATCGAGGCCTATCTGCACTACAAGCTGATCAGCGTGACGGCGCCCTAGACGACGGCACGCCGGGGAGTCCCGATGGAATTCGCCACCGCCGATCTCTGGGACGCGCATCCGGACGCACTGTCGGTGCTCGACGCCCAGTTCCGCGGCTTCGGCCGGCATGCCTGCTTCGCCGGCCCCTGCGTGACCATCCGGACCCGCGAGGATCACCGTCCGGTGCGGGCGGTGGCGGACACCAAGGGGGACGGCCGGGTCCTGGTGATCGATGGCGGCGGATCGCTGCGCGTCGCCCTGATGGGCGACCGGATCGCCGCCGCCGCGCTGCGCAACGGCTGGGCCGGGGCCGTGGTGTTCGGCGCAATCCGCGACAGCCGGGCGATCGACCGGCTGGAGTTCGGGGTCAAGGCGCTCGGCACCACGGCGCGCCGCGGCGAGGTCGAGATCGGCGGTGAGCGCGATCTGCCGCTGACCTTTGCCGGAGTCACGATCCGGCCCGGCGACTGGATCTACGCCGACCCCGATGCGGTGGTGGTGAGCCGCGCGCCGCTGCTGTAACCCGCCCGAATGTCGCGACGCCATCGGACGCGGCGGAGAAAATCGCAGGCCACGGGATTCACGGTCTCGGGCTATGCTGCGCCGCCGACCGCCCGGCCGTCCGGCAGGGTGGATTCCGCGGGACGACCGAGCCCTCCCTTGACCACAGCCTCCAACATCCTCTTCGTCGTGTTCGACCAGATGGCGGCGCTGTCGCTGCCGGCCTATGGCCATGGCGTGGCGAAGACGCCCCATCTCGACGCCCTGGCGCGCCGCGGCACGGTGTTCGAGAACGCCTATTGCGCCTCGCCGCTGTGCTCGCCGGCGCGCTTCGCCATGCTGACCGGCCGCTTGCCGTCGCGCATCGGCGCCTACGACAACGCCGCCGAGCTGCCGTCCTCGGTCCCCACCCTGCTCCACCATCTGCGCCGCGCCGGCTGGCGCACCTGCCTGTCGGGCAAGATGGATTTCGCCGGCGCCGACCAGCTCCATGGCTACGAGGAGCGGCTGACCACCGATCTCTCGCCCTCCGACTTCGGCTGGACCCCCGACTGGGACCATCCGGAGGTGGTGCAACACTGGTACCACAGCCTGCAGTCGGTGGCCGAGGCCGGCCCGTGCGACTATTCCCTGTCGCTGCAATACGACGAGGATGCCTGCTTCAAGGCGGTGCAGTGGCTGCACGGCGCCGCGGATCGCCCCGACGGCCGGCCGTTCATGCTGACCGTCTCGGTCATGCATCCGCACGATCCCTATCGCGCGCTGCGGCGGTTCTGGGAACTCTACGATCCCGCCACGATCGACATGCCGGAACTGCCGGCGCCGGCGCGGCGCAACGCGGTCGAGCAGCGCATGTACGAGCTCTACGACCGCGGCGAGATCCCGGTTTCCGACGACGACGTGCGCCGCGCCCGCCACGCCTACTACGCCATGATCTCCTATTGCGACGCCCTGCTCGGGCGGCTGCTCGCCACCCTGGAGACCGCGGGCGTCGCCGACGACACCGTGGTGGTGGTCACGTCGGACCATGGCGACATGCTGGGCGAGCGCGGGCTCTGGTACAAGATGACGTTCTACGAGCGCGCCGTGCGGGTGCCGCTGATCGTCGCCGGGCCCGGGCTACGGGCCGGCCAGCGCATCGTGCCGGCGGTGTCCCATCTCGACCTGCTGCCGACGTTCGCCGAACTCGCCCGATGGCAGACCGATGGTGACGGCGATGGCGCGAGCCTGCTGCCGGCCCTGCGCCACGGCACCGCGCCCCGGGGCGAGATATCGGGCGAGTACCTGGCCGAAGGCTACGGCGAGCCGGTGGTGATGCTGCGCCGGGGCGACTACAAGCTGGTCCACATGCGCGGCGGCGCCCCGATGCTGTTCGACCTCGCCAGCGATCCGCTGGAGCGCGCCGACCTCGCCGGGCGCGCCGAGCATGCGGGCGAGTGCGCCGCGCTGGTGGCCGACGCGAACGCCAGATGGGATCTCGACGCGCTGCGCGACGCCGTGCTCGACAGCCAGCGCCGGCGCCGTGTCGTGCACGACGCCCTCACGACCGGCCGGATCGCGCCCTGGGACTACGCGCCGACCGTCGACGCCGCCGGCAGCTACTGGCGCAACTACAACGACGGCCGTCCCGATCCCGACCGGGCCCTGCGTCGGCCGCGCTAGCGAGCCGGATCGAATGCACGATTCCCGCAGGAATCTCGGGCAATCTGCGTCAGAGGCGCGCTGAGACCTCGTCGACCGAACGCTTCCACGCGTCGAGTTCATCCGACTCCTGCCTGAGCTCCAGGAACTCCGAAGACTCGGCAAGGATCCGGGCGATCGAGCGCCGGGCCTGTTCGGCCAGCTCTTCGAATGGCGCCGACCGCACGCGATCCACCCACGCGTCGATTGCGGCTTTGCCTTCTCCGCCGGATCCGGAAATGATGGCGGGCACTGCCACCGGACCCACTGGATCGGGCGTCATGACGCTGCCGCTGCAGGATCTCCTGGTCGTCGCCCTCGAGCAGGCGGTGGCGGCGCCCTATGCCTCGTGCCGGCTGGCCGATGCCGGGGCGCGGGTCATCAAGCTGGAGCGCGAGGACGGCGATTTCGCCCGCCACTACGACGGCTACGCCCAGGGCTTGTCGTCCTATTTCGTCTGGCTCAACCGCGGCAAGGAATCCTGCCGGGTCGACCTCAAGGCGGCGGACGATGTGGCGCTGGTCAAGCGCATGGTGGCGCGCGCCGACGTGTTCATCCAGAACCTGGCGCCGGGCACCGCCCAACGCCTCGGCCTCGGCAGCGCGGACCTGCGCGCCGGCCATCCGTCGCTCATCGCCTGCGACATCTCCGGCTACGGCGATTTCGGCCCCTATCGCGAGCGCAAGGCCTATGACCTCCTGGTCCAGGCCGAGAGCGGCTTGGCCGGGGTGACCGGCACGCCGGACTCGCCGGCGCGGGTCGGCGTCTCGGTCTGCGACATCGCCACCGGCATGCACGCCTACGAGGCGATCCTGGAGGCGCTGATCCGCCGCGGCCGCACCGGCCAGGGTGCTGCGATCGAGGTCTCGCTGTTCCACAGCATGATGGACTGGATGAACGTGCCCCATGTCCAGCACGCCTATGGCGGCGCCACGCCGCGGCGCCTCGGCCTCGCCCATCCCTCGATCGCGCCCTACGGATTGTTCCACGGCGCCGACGGCGCCGCGTTCCTGATCTCGATCCAGAGCGAGGCGGAGTGGCGCGTGCTGTGCGCGCGCGTGCTTGAGGCGCCGGCGCTGGCCGACGATCCGCGCTTCGCCCGCAACCGCGACCGGGTCGCCCACCGGGCGGCGCTCGACGCGGCGGTGCAGGCGGCGCTCGGCCGGCTGCCGGGGAACGAGATCACTGGCCGGCTCGACGCCGCGCGGATCGCCTATGGCAGGCTATCGAGCCTCGACGACATCGCCCGCCATCCGCAGCGCCGCATGACCACCATCGACACGCCCGGCGGGCCGCTCGAGCTGTTCGCCCCGGCGGCGCGCATCGACGGCGCGGACCGGCGCTTCGGCCCGGTGCCGGCGCTCGGCGCCCATGACTCGGCGCTGCGCGCCGAGTTCCAGACCGCGAGCGAGGGGATGCGATCATGAGCGTTGAGCGGCAGTCACCTGTCGGGACCGAGGAGATGGAGCAGATCCGCGCGACCACGCGCGCGCTCTGCGATCGTTTCCCCGGCGCTTATTGGCGCGACCTCGACCGCCGCCGCGCCTATCCCAGCGAGTTCGTGCAGGCGATGGCAGCGGCGGGGCTGCTCGCCGCCCTGATCCCCGAGGAATACGGCGGCAGCGGCCTGCCCCTCGGCGCCGCCGCCGCGATTCTGGAGACGGTCCACGAATCCGGCTGCAACGGCGCCGCCTGCCACGCCCAGATGTACACCATGGGCGCGCTGCTGCGGCACGGCAGCGCGGAACAGAAGCGCCGCTACCTGCCGCAGATCGCCGACGGCACGCTCCGCCTGCAGGCCTTCGCGGTGACCGAGGCCGATGCCGGCACCGACACGCTGTCGATCGCCACCACGGCGCGGCACGACGGCGCGCGCTATCTGGTGAACGGCCGCAAGCTGTGGACCAGCCGGGCCGAGCATTCCGACCTCATGCTGCTGCTGGCGCGCACCGCACCCAAGGGCTCGCTGCCGGCGCGCAGCGACGGGCTATCGCTGTTCCTGGTCGACATGCGCGCCGCGCCGCCCGGCACCCTGCGCATCCGGCCGGTGGCGACCATGATGAACCACGCCACGACCGAGGTATTCTTCGACGACCTGCCGGTCCCCGCCGACGGACTGATCGGCGAGGAGCACAAGGGCTTCCGCCAGGTGCTCGACGGCATGAACGCCGAGCGCATCTTGATCGCCGCGGAATGCCTGGGCGACGCCCGCTGGTTCATCGACAAGGCGGTCGCCTATGCAAGCGAGCGCGTGGTGTTCGGCCGGCCGATCGGCCAGAACCAGGGGGTCCAGTTCCCGATCGCCCGCTGCCATGTGGAACTGCATGCCGCCGGCCTGGCGGTCGCCCACGCCGCCGCGCTGTTCGACGCCGGCGCGCCCTGCGGCGCCGAGGCCAACATTGCGAAGCTGCTGGCCGCCGAGGCCTCCTGGCACGCCGCCGACATGTGCCTGCAAACCCATGGCGGCTTCGGCTTCGCCGAGGAATACGACATCGAGCGCAAGTTCCGCGAGACCCGGCTCTACCAGGTGGCGCCGATCTCGACCAA
>CAYJQC010000005.1:0-180675 GCA_964372215.1 uncultured Rhodospirillaceae bacterium | reverse complement strand
ACGCACGGCCGCGCCGAGCAGCAGCATATAGCCGGCCGCCTGCCACCACGGCCGCCAAGTTCCGGCGATCGCGCGCCCGGAGAGCCAGGCCGCGCCGCCGCCGATCAGCGCGGTGACGAACAGGATCTGCACCCAGGTTTCGGTGGCGTAAAGCTCGCCCATGAATTCACTCATCTCACGCCCGCCCGCCTTCCAGATAAGCCGACTTGATGTCGTCACGTTTCAGCAAATCGCGCCCGGAGCCGAACAAGGTGATGACGCCGTTCACCATCACATAGCCGCGATGCGCGAGCTTGAGGGCATGAAAGGCATTCTGCTCGACCAGGAAAACGGTCAGTCCGTCCTTCTCGTTGAGCGAGCGGATGGCGCGGAAGATCTGCTTCACCAGCAGCGGGGCCAGGCCCAGCGAGGGCTCGTCGAGCAACAGCAATCGCGGACGGCTCATCAGCGCGCGGCCGATCGCCAACATCTGCTGCTCGCCGCCGGAGAGCGTGCCGCCGCGCTGCTTCTGGCGATTCTTGAGGATCGGGAACAGCGTGAACACGCGTTCCAGGTCGTCGTCGAAATGCCCCGGCTGCGCCGTGATCGCTCCCATCTGGAGATTCTCGAGCACGGTCATGCGCGGAAAGATCCGGCGCCCCTCGGGCGACTGCGCGATGTTCCGCCGCATGATCTCGAAGGTCGGCAGCCGCGTGATGTCCTCGCCTTCGAAGCGGATCTCGCCAGCGCGCGCCCGCGGGCTTCCGCAAATCGTCATCAGCAGCGTCGACTTGCCGGCGCCGTTCGCGCCGATCAGGGTGACGATCTCGCCGGCATGCACGTCGACATCGACGCCCTTGAGGGCCTCGATGTGGCCGTAATAGGTGTGCACGCCGCGGATGCTGAGGAGCGGATCGCTCATGGACGGCGCTCCGGCGGCTGCTCGCCCGCGAGGTCCTGGGCGACGATGCTCGGCAGCTCCTCATCCTCCTCTTCGCCGAGATAGGCGCGAATGACCGCCGGGTTGGCGCGCACTTCGGCCGGCGTGCCGTCGGCGATCTTGCGGCCGTAGTCGAGCACCACGATGTGGTCGGATATCTTCATCACCACGCTCATGTCGTGCTCGATCAGCAGGATGCCGACGCCGAACTCGTCGCGGATCGACAGCAGCAGCTCGTTGAGCTCGCCCGACTCGGTGTGGTTGAGTCCGGCAGCCGGCTCGTCGAGACAGAGCAGAACCGGGTCGATGCACATCGCGCGGGCGATCTCGAGCCGCCGCTGATCGCCATAGGGCAGGCCGCCGGCATCCGTGTCGGCGGCGTCGGTCAGGCCGATCTTGTCGAGCCAGTGCCGCGCCTTTTCGACTGCCGCGCGCTCGGCGTTGCGGAAGACCGGAAGATTGAACAGGCCGAGCAGCGTATAGCCCGAGGCGCGCATCAGTTTGTTGTGCTGCGCGACGATCAGGTTCTCGAGCACGGACATGGCCGGAAACAGCCGGATGTTCTGGAAGGTGCGCGCGACCCGGGCCACCTGCGCGATCCGATAGCCTTCCATCTGCTCGAGCTGCATCAGCGCGTCCCGATGGTGCAGCGCCAAGCGTCCCACCGTCGGCTTGTAGAATCCGGTCAGGCAGTTGAACATCGTGGTCTTGCCGGCACCGTTCGGCCCGATGATGCCGGTGATCTGCGACTGCATCGCGGTGAACGACACGTCGTCCACCGCCACCAGCCCCCCGAACCGCATCGTCAGATGTTCGACCGCCAGGAGCGGCCGGGTGCCATCTCCGGCCGCCATCACCCGGATCCCTCGCTCATGGCGACGCGCGGCGCGCCGGCCCGGCTCCCCTTCGGGTGCAGGAGCACGCTGGGCTCGCGATGGGAGAGCAGGCCGCGCGGCCGCCAGATCATGATCAACACCATGCCGGCGCCGAAGGCCAGCATGCGGAAGTCGGCGAGCTCGCGGAACACCTCGGGCAGTCCGATCAGCACGGCCGCCGCGAGCACCACGCCGAGTTGGCTGCCCAGCCCGCCGAGCACGACGATCGCCAGGATCACCGCGGACTCGATGAACGTGAAGCTCTCGGGGCTGATGAAGCCCAGCCGGGTGGCGAAGAACGAGCCGCCGAAGCCCGCGAACATGGCGCCGATGGTGAAGGCGGTCAGCTTGGTGTTGCGCGGATTGATGCCGAGCGCGCGGCAGGCCGTCTCGTCCTCTCGCAACGCCTCCCAGGCACGGCCGATCGGCAGCCGGCGCAGCCGATAGGTAAAGGCGCAGGTGACCAGGGCCAGCACCAGGATGATGTAGTAGAGAAAGACGATCCGGTGCAGCGGGGTGAATTCGAGGCCGAAGAAGCTGTGGAACGTCTCGACGCCCTCCGGGGCGTTGCGATCGAACGGCAAGCCGAAGAACGACGGCCGCGGCACGTCGCGGATGCCGTCCGGACCGCCGGTGAACCACCACCAGTTGATCAGGATGACGCGGATCATCTCGCCGAAACCGAGCGTCACGATGGCGAGATAGTCGCCGCGCAATCGCAGCACCGGAAACCCGAGCATCAGCCCGAAGAAGGCCGCCACCCCGCCGGCCAGCGGCAGGCAGGCCCAGAACGACCAGCCGAAGTAATGCGCGAACAGCGCATAGCTGTACGCGCCGACGGCATAGAACGCGACGTAGCCGAGGTCGAGCAGGCCGGCGAGCCCGACCACCACGTTGAGCCCCCAGCCAAGCATGCAATAGGTCGCGACCAGGATCGCGATGTCGACGGTGCGCCGGTCCGGCCAGATCATCGGCAGGGCGATCGCGAACGCGATCAGCAGCGCCGCGCCCCACGGCGTCAGGCGATGTGCCTCGGCGCCGATGCGCTCCCAGGTCGAGACCTTCTGCGGCGCGCGGTGGCGGCCCGACATCGCGGCGGCGGCGCGCAGCGCCACGCCGACCGCGGCGACCGCGAACATCGCCTGCACGACGTCGCTCTCGAACGGCAGGATGCGGAAATGCCCGCCATCCGCATCGCCCCACAGCAGCGTCGCGAACACCACCAGGGCGAACACCAGGCCGACGATCAGGACCGGCAGCGCGATGCCGTGACGCAAGAGCTGCAGCCCGGCGCGTCCGGCGACGACCAGGATCATCGCCGCGAACACGACGTCGTAGCGGGTGACGAACTCGAGCCCGGCGGGATTGTCGATCGTCTCGATCCCGACCAGCTGGCTGGCCAGCAGGAACACCACCACCGCGGTGACGATGGCATCCTTGATCATGCGGCCGGCGAGCGAGCCCGGCTCGCGCGTCAGGGCCGCGGCGAAACCGGCCATGGTCAGACCTTTTCGATCTCGGGCTTGCCGAGCAGCCCGGTTGGCCGGAAGATCAGCACCAGGACGAGGATGGCGAAGGCCGCGACATCCTTGTACTCCAGCGAGAAGTAGCCAGACCAGAAGGCCTCGATCAGGCCGATCAGGATGCCGCCCAGCATGGCGCCCGGCAGCGAGCCGATGCCGCCGAGCACCGCGGCGGTGAACGCCTTGATGCCGGCCAGGAAGCCGATGAAGAAGTCGACCACGCCGTAATAGAGCGTCACCATCAGCCCGGCGACCGAGGCCAGGGCGGCGCCGATCACGAAGGTGAGCGAGATCGTGCGGTCGACATTGACGCCCAAAAGCGACGCCATCTTCTGGTCCTGCTCGCAGGCGCGCTGCGCCCGGCCGAGCGCGGTGCGCGTGATGACGAGGGTGAACAGCACCATGAGCGCCACGGTCATGAGCACGATGAAGATCTGGAGATAGCCGAGCTGCACCTGGAAGCTGGTCGCGCCGCCTTCGGACAGGGTGATGCCGCCCTTGATGAGCGGCTGCAGCGGCTTGTTGCGCGCACCCTGGAGCAGCTGGACGTAGTTCTGCAGGAAGATCGACATGCCGATCGCCGAGATCAGCGGCGCCAGGCGGAACGAGCCACGGAGCGGCCGATAGGCGACCCGCTCCACCGCCCAGCCATAAACCGCCGTGAGGATGATGCCGATGATCAGCATCAGGAACAGCGCCAGCGGCACCCAGCTGATGCCGAACACCCCGAGAATCAGGAAGGTGATGACCGCATGAAAGGCACCGATCATGTAGACATCGCCATGGGCGAAATTGATCATGCCGATGATGCCGTAGACCATCGTGTAGCCGATGGCGATGAGGCCGTAGATGGCGCCGAGCGTCAGCCCGTTGATGAACAACTGGACGAATAGATCCATACAGCCCTTGCGGCCGCCCGATGCAGCAGCACTTGCCGCCGCCACCCCTGCTTGGGGCGCGGCTGGCGTTGCACCGCAGGCAGTTGCGATGCTGCCGACCGGCCGGCCTTCCCTGTTTGGCACGCCCCACGCGCGCGCTCTTGTCGTTGCGGCGAACGTAGACCAGCCCTCGAACCCCGGCAAGTCCTATCCGGCTGGCGCCGCGCCTACAGCCCGCGCTCCGTCGCCGACTTCCCGAACGGGTCGTAGGCCCTGCCGAACAGGCCGTACGGCCGGAACACCAGGAACAGCACCAGCAGCCCGAAGACCGTGATGTCGCGCCAGGCGCCGCCCACCAGCGCCGCCGCGCCGACCTCCACCGCCGCGACCGCGAGGCCGCCGATGAAGGCGCCAGGCACCGAGCCCATCCCGCCGATGATCGCCGCGGTCAGCGCCTTCAGCCCCATGGCCGTGCCCATGTGGAAGTCGACCGGGCCGTAGTGCCAGGCGGCGAACCCGCCAGCCAACCCGGCGAGCGCCGCGCCGAGCGCGAAGGTGGCGCCGAACAGCCGCTCGGTGGGGACGCCCATGAGCGCCGCCGCGATGCTGTCGTCGGCCGCCGCCCGGAAGCTGCGGCCGATCCGGGTGACGCGTCCGACCTGCCACAGCGCCAGGGCGACCAGCGCGGTCGCCGCGGCGATCACCAGATGTCCGCCGCTCACATAGACGTCGAAGCCGCGGCCGGCGACCAGCGGCCAGGACCAGCCCTCGATCGGCGGCAGCCAGCGGGTCTTCGGCCCCTGCAGCAGGCGCATGATCTCGCGCAACCCGATCGACAGGCCGATGGCGGCGATCAGCGGCGGCAGCAGGCCGGCGCCGGCCAGCCGCCGGAACACCAGGCGGTGCAGCAGCCAGCCCAGGATGGCGCAGACCCCGACCACGGCGACCGGCGACAGCAGCGCGATGGCGATCGGCCCGCCGGCGCGCTGCAGCACGTAGCCGAGCAGCGCCAGGAACGCCCCGACCATGAAGATCTCGCCGAACGCGAAATTGATGACCCGGCCGCCGGCATAGATCAGCGTGAAGCCGACGGCGATCAGGGCATAGAGCCCGCCCAGGCTGGCCGCGTTGATGGTCTGCTGCAGCAGATAGAGCCAGGGCGTCAGCGGCGAGCTGGTGTCGATCTTCTCCCGCTCGGGATCCGCGGGGCGCAGCCTGAGCAGCTTGTAGAGCTGCTGCACGTCGTAGCGGCTGAGCGTGCCGTAGCGGCTGCTGTCGACGGCGCTGATTTGCCAGGTGCCGGCGGTCTCTTCGAGCGGCAGGAACCAGCACAGGATCGAGCCGGCGCCACCGCTCTCGTCTGCCGCGTCGGCACGCCAGGCGAGCCGCACTCCGGTCGGGTCCGCCGGTCCGCCCGGCTGAATCGCGACCGTCAGGTCGCGCGGCCAGCGCACGAATCCCGGCAGCAGCGCGTGGCAGATCTCGACCGCCGCCTCGGTGCCGGGCGGCGATCCCCGCGCGTCCTGGGCGTCGCCGCCGGCCGAGCCGGCGAGCCACAGCAGCGCGGCCAGCACCGCGACGCGCCATTTCATTGCGGCGTCATCCCCTTGCCGTCGATCAGACCAGCGTGCCGCCGCGGCCGCCGCCGGGCTTGCCCTCGGGCGGCGACTTGGCCGCGCCCGCCCGGCGTCCCAGGACGTAGCGCAGCTTGCGTACCGCCGCCCGGGCCAGCGCCGCTTCGCCCATCGCGGGGTCGCCGACCAGACTGACCTCGGTGAGGCTGTCGGGGTCCACCGCCGTCACCTTCACGGCGTTGCCGACCCGATGGAACTCCACCAGG
The DNA here is from genome assembly GCA_964372215.1 of uncultured Rhodospirillaceae bacterium. Classification (GTDB taxonomy): domain Bacteria; phylum Pseudomonadota; class Alphaproteobacteria; order Dongiales; family Dongiaceae; genus DAIMFL01. The sequence goes on along the minus strand of CAYJQC010000005.1, from coordinate 174,640 downwards.
ATTTCGCGGTCGCCCGGCGGCGCCTCCCGGCTCTTTGCGCCGCCGCGGCTCCGGGATCCGCCGCCTGCTCTCGCCCGGCCCGCCATTTGTCCGCCCCATGCCCCCAAATCGACGGCCGTCACCGGCGCCTCGCGGACCTTGCCTTCCGCAGCCCGGCCCGGGAAAATGATACCAGGAACCATACACGCCCCCTATCACCATCCCAGGAGACCCGCGATGTCGCCAGCCCCAGGCGCGACCGCCGCCGCGACCGCCGCAAAGGCCGCCGGCAAGCCCGAGTTCACGTGGGAGGATCCCTTCCTGCTCGACGACCAGCTCGGCGAGGACGAGCGGATGGTGCGCGACACCGCCCGCGACTACGCCCAGGACAAGCTCATGTCGCGGGTGCTCATGGCCAACAGGCACGAGCGCTTCGACCGCGAGATCATGACCGAGCTGGGCGGGCTCGGCCTGCTCGGCTCGACCATCGACGGCTATGGCTGCGCCGGGGTCAACTACGTGAGCTATGGCTTGGTGGCGCGCGAGGTCGAGCGCGTCGATTCCGGCTATCGCTCGGCGATGAGCGTGCAGTCGAGTCTGGTGATGCACCCGATCCACGCCTACGGCACCGAGGCGCAGCGGCAGAAATACCTGCCCAAGCTTGCCACCGGGGAATGGGTCGGCTGCTTCGGGCTGACCGAGCCCGATCACGGATCCGACCCCGGCTCGATGAAGACCCGCGCCCGCAAGACCTCCGGCGGCTATGTCCTCAAGGGCGCCAAGATGTGGATCACCAACTCGCCGATCGCCGACGTGTTCGTGGTCTGGGCCAAGGACGATGCCGGCGCGATCCGCGGCTTCGTGCTCGAGAAGGGCATGAAGGGCCTGACGGCACCCAAGATCGAGGGCAAATTCTCGCTGCGCGCCTCGGTCACCGGCGAGATCGTCATGGACGACGTCGAGGTGCCCGAGGACAGCCTGCTGCCCAACGTCTCCGGTCTCAAGGGGCCTTTCGGCTGCCTCAACAACGCGCGCTACGGCATCGCCTGGGGCGCGCTCGGCGCCGCCGAATTCTGCTGGCATGCCGCGCGCAACTATACGCTCGACCGCAAGCAGTTCGGCCGGCCGCTGGCCGCCAACCAGCTGATCCAGAAGAAGCTCGCGGACATGCAGACCGAGATCTCGATCGGGCTGCAGGCCTGCCTCCGGGTCGGCCGGCTGAAGGACGAGGGCCGCGCCGCGCCGGAGATGATCTCGCTGATCAAGCGCAACTCCTGCGGCAAGGCGCTCGACGTGGCGCGGGCGGCGCGCGACATGCACGGCGGCAACGGGATTTCCGACGAGTTCCACGTGATCCGCCATGTGATGAACCTCGAGGCGGTCAACACCTACGAGGGCACCCACGACGTGCATGCGCTGATCCTGGGCCGGGCGCAGACCGGGATCCAGGCCTTCACCGGCTGAGGCGGCACCCAGCCGGCGCTCGGCGCCGGCCAGACGCGGCCGCGCGCCCTCCGGAATGGCGCGCCAAGCGCCTGCTGGTCGACCCCCTGCCGCCCCCGGCCGATGGGGCAGCGCGTCGTCCGCGTCCATCCCCGATCGACTGGCATGTATCGCCGGCGCCGCGCGCTACCCCGTGCGCGCTGACGCGATGTTGTTCCGCGGAGCCCGCTTCACCAGCCGAAGATAACCAGGCGATGTGATCTTGTGATCACCTCTAACTTGATTGTCAGGTTGTAGAAAGACAATGTTGTTCGACAGACGTGCAGAAACTGTTTGAATTGACTTGTGATTATCTGTAAGGCACTATGCTACGAATCCATCATCGATATATGAATCATTATAGAGACCAACTGTAGATTTCTTTTTGTTTTGTCGTTTCTGAATAATTCGTGAGCGCATGTTTGCGCCTGGGTTCGGCATGCAATTGCGCCATCGACCCGCTTTGGGTTAAGACATGAACGCGGTCGAGGAAGTAATAGAGGATCTACGGCACATGCGCATTCTGCTTGCCGACGACCACGACCTGCTACGCGACACGCTCGAAGTCTTCTTGCAGCGTCTGGACCCCAAGGTTCAGGTAATTCATGCCCGCAACTTTCCCGATGCGCTGGAGCAGGCGTCGCGGGCCGCGAAGCTCGACCTGATCCTGCTCGACCTGCGCATGCCCGGCATGAACGGCCTGACCGGCCTCGAGGTGATGCGGCAGCGCTATCCCACGGTCCCGGTGGTCCTGATGTCCGGCGACGTGAGCCGCGACACCGTGTTCAGCGCGCTCGCCGCCGGCGCCGCCGGGTTCATTCCCAAGGTCATGGGCGGCAAGGCGATGCTCAACGCCTTGCAGCTGGTGCTGTCGGGCGAGCGCTACGTGCCCGACATCGTGCTCGCGTCCGGCCAGCCCTGGTCCGACGACGAGCTGGCGCGCGGCGGCACCTCGAGCAACCCCTTGGGCAAGCTGTCGCGGCGCGAGCGCGACGTCATGGGGCTGTTGACCAAGGGCCACTCGAACAAGGAAATCGCCAAGGAGCTGCAGATCGAGGCGGTGACCGTGGCCCTGCATCTGTCGTCGATCTACCGCAAGCTCGCCGTCACCAACCGCACCCAGGCGGTCAAGACGGCGATGCAGCACGGCTGGGAAGCCTGACGCCGAACCCGAACCGGCGACCGGCCCCTCTCGCCTCTAAGCCGCTTCGGGACGCGATGCCAGGGCCGCCGAGAGGTCCTGCCAGGCGTGGACCAAAGTGTTCAGGGCAAAGCCGATGAACAGCACGCCGGTGGCGCGCACGATCCACAGCTGGTGGCGGCGGTAGAAGCGCCGCACCACGGCCATCCCGACCAGCCAGATCAGGAACGCGTCCGCCGCCAGGAAGCCGCCGAAGCAGGCGGCCAGGAACAGCGGCGCGTTGCCGACGCTCAGCGCGCCCAGGTCGTGGACCAGCAGCGCGGTGAACACCGACAGCGTGACCGGATAGCTCTTCGGGTTCGACAGCCCGAACACCAGCCCGCGGGCGAGCGGCAGCCGGGCCGAAAGCTCGACGCCGCCGGCGGCGCTCCGCCGGGCGGTCAGCGCCTTGTAGCCGAGCCAGAACAGATAGCCGCCGCAGAACAGCGCGAGGCCCTGGAACACCCAGGGCGACACCAGGCGGGCCCCGACCAGCGCCACCAGCGCGAGGACCGTCCACACCAGGTCGCCGACCAGATGGCCGAACAGGAAGTAGGCGCCGGCCAGCCGGCCCTGGGCGGCGCCGATGCCGAGAAACGCCAGTACCGCCGGGCCGGGCGTCAGCACGACGATGGCGCCGGCAAGCGCGGCGGAAACCAGCAGCGACGGCGCGAGCGTCCCCGGATCCATCGGCCGGCTCAGGCGGCGCTCAGGACCTCGGCGGCGATGCGTCGGGCATCGTCCGGCTGGATCTCGCGGATGTTCGCATCGCGCATCGCCTTGTTCTCCGGCGCCATGGTGACCTCGGCAAGCCGCGCGGCGTCGCCGGCCGACAGGCCGTCGGGCGCCAGCGCGATCGGCAGTCCGACGCGCCGCAGGAAGGCGTCATAGGCGGCCGGCAGATCGCGCGCCACCTCGGCGGCGGCGCGCCCCGCGGCGGGCACCCCCATCGCCTCGGCGACCAATGCGTGCCTTTCCGGCGCCGCCTCGGCGTTCCACGCCAGCGCCGCGCGCAGGCACAGGCCGACGGCGCGGCCGTGATGCACGTGTCCGACGGCGCCGAGCGCGTGCCCCATGGCGTGGGCGATCCCGGTGCCCGAATTGTCGATGGCAATGCCGGCGAGCGCGGCGGCGATCTGCATGCCGCCGCGGGCCGCCAGATCGTCCGGCACCTCGACCGCGCGCTGCAGGTGACGCACTACCAGCCGGATCGCCTGCAGGCAGACCCCGTCGTTCATGACGTTGGCCCGGCGGATGGTCGCCGCCTCGATGGCGTGCACCAGCGCGTCGACCCCGGTGGCGGCGGTCAGCAGCGGCGGCAGCCCGACGGTCAGCGTCGGATCGAGCAGCGCCAGGTCGGCGCGCAGCGCGTCGCCCCAGGCCCACACCTTCTCGCCCCTGGCATTGTTGAAGACCGAGACTCGCGTCGTCTCCGAACCGGTGCCGGCCGTGGTCGGCAGGCAGATCTTGGCGAGGCCGCGCGCCGGCAGCGGATTGAGCGCCAGCTGGTAGTGATCGGCCGGCGCCTCTGCGGTGGCGATCGCCGCCGCGAACTTGGCGGTGTCCAGGGTCGAGCCGCCGCCGAGCGCCACCACCGCCTTGGCGCCGAACTTGCGCGCGGCAGCCGCCGCCGCATCGACCTGGCTGCCCAGGGGGTCGCTGCGCACATCGGTGAACAGCGCGACCCGACAGCCCGCCCCGGTCAGCACCGCCTCGACCTTGTCGGCGAGGCCGGCCCGGGCGACGCCGGGATCGGCGACCAGCAGCACCGCGGCGCCGTCGCCGGCCAGGGCTGCCAGATCCTTGCCCAGGCGCGCCACGCGTCCGGCGCCGAATGCGACCGCCGTGGTGGGGCCGAAGGAGAACGGGTCGATCGTCATGGTGGTCTCGCGCCGCAGTCGTTGGAGAGGCGGTAGATAGCCATAGCTTTGCCGGGAAGTCGCGGGCAAAGTTGCCAGCCGCCAGCCAGCGCGAGCCCGCATCGGACATGAAGATCACCGACGTCGTCGTCACCCATCATCGCCTGCCGCTGGACCCGCCCTTCTGCCCGAGCTGGGACACGCGCCCGCGTGACCATTTCGACGCGACGATCGTGCGGGTCGAGACCGACGAAGGGCTGACCGGGGTCGCCTCGGGCGACATGATGGTGGGGTTCGAGGGCCACGAGCATCTGTTCATCGGGCAAGATCCGCTGGCGATCGAGCGGCACTTCCGGATTCTCTCCAACATCCAGTTCCACTACGGCCGCTGCTGGCCGCTCGACCTGGCGCTATGGGATCTCGCCGGCAAGATCGCCGAGCTGCCCTGTCACAAGCTGCTGGGCGGGCTCGGCGACCGGGTGCGCGCCTACGCGTCGTCGGGCACGCTGCGCGACCCCGCGGCGATGGCCGGCACCGCCCGGCGTTTTCTCGAGCGCGGCTTCGCGGCGATGAAGATCCGGTTCCATCGCGGCGATTGGCGCGACGACGTCCGGGCCCTGGAAGCCGTGCGCGACGAAGTCGGCGACGAGCTCACGCTGATGGTGGACTGCAACCAGGGCTGGCGCATGCCCTGGGACACCGAGGCCCCGTGGACGTTCAAGGACGCGCTTGTCGTCGCCCGCGAGCTCGAGGAGCTGGAGATCTACTGGATGGAGGAGCCGCTGCATCGCGGCGACTACGACGGCATGGCGGAACTGCGCCGCGCCACCGACATCCGCATCGCCGGCGGCGAGATGACCCGCGAGCTGCACGAGTTCCGCACCCTGATCCAGCGCGGCAGCCTCGACGTGCTGCAGCCCGACGCGGCGCTGGTCGGCGGCATCACCGGCCTCCGCCGCATCGCCCTGATGGCGCAGGAGCACAATCTGATCTTCACGCCGCACACCTGGACCAACGGCATGGGGGTGATGGCGAATGCCCAGGTCGTCGCCGGCTGCGTCGCCGCGCCGTTCCTGGAGTTCCCCTACGACCCGCCGGAATGGAGCACGGGCCGCCGCGACTTCATGATGGTGGAGCCGCTCGAGGTCGACGCAGAGGGCTGGCTGGTGCTGCCCGACGCGCCGGGCATGGGCTGCCATCTCGACGAGGCGCGGCTGGCGGCGACCCGCGTGTCCTCGTAATCCACGATGCGGGCTTCCGACTGATTCAGCCGGGGATGACGATCCGGCCGAGGTCGCAGGTCAGGGGATGGCGGGGGCGGCCGGTCAGGCGGCGCTGGTGACCCGGTCTTCGCCCATACGGGGCGAGTAGTCGATGCTGCTGGCCCAGAAGCGCTCGAGCCGGCGCAGGGTCTGGTTCACCGTCTCGATCTCGGTCTCGCTCAGGGTGCCTTCGCTGAGCACCTGGCAATGCCGCTCGTACATGCCGTGCATCTTCTCGCAGATGGCGAGGCCCTTGGGCGACAACCGCACATTGACCGCGCGACGGTCGTGCGGCGAGCGCTCCTGCTCGAGATAGCCGTTCTCGACCATCTTCTTCACGTTGTACGAGACGTTCGACCCAAGATAGTAGCCGCGCGCCGTCAATTCGCCGACGGTCAGTTCGTCGCTGCCGATGTTGAACAGGATCAGGGCCTGGACGTTGTTGAGGTCGCGCACGCCATGCCGGTCGAGGTCGGCCTTGATGACCTCGAGGCATTCCCGGTGCAGCCGCTCGACCAGCGCGATGGTCTCGAGATAGGCCTTTTTCACAACGCAGTCCCCACGATTCGATTCCGACACATGGCGGCCACTAGACCACAGGGTTCGTTAACGGCGTGTTTACGCGGATCCACCGTTCCGACGGGGGGCGTGCGGAATCACGGAAAATTCAACATCTGGGGTGTTGAACTTGCTCGGCCTCCAGATGTAGGAGAAAGTCAGGCTCGTGCCTTCGACCCGGGCGGGGATGGCGCCGGGACCGGGACGGGCGACGCATCGCCGGGACTTGGCGGCGACGCAGTTTTCTCTCAAAGTCGAGGCCAAACGGCAGGTGGCTGCGACGAACGGTTCCAGAATCGACGTTGATATGGGGGGAGTCTCGATGAGCGGGTTGGGTCGGATAGTGCCGGGATTTTTGGCCGCCATGGCGATCTTGCTGGCGGCCTCGGCGGCGCAGGCGGGGTTCGAGATCTGCAATCAGACGAAAGCCGACGTGACCGTCGCCTTCGGCTATCGCGAGGACGGCGTATGGACCTCGAAGGGCTGGTGGAACATCGCGCCGTCCGAGTGCGCCACGGTCTACGGCGGCAAGCTGCGCGAGCGCTATTACTACTATTATGCCGAGGAGATCGACAGCGACGGGGTCTGGGGCGGCGACTACCGGTTCTGCGCGTTGGACGACGCGTTCACCATCCAGGGCGACGAGAACTGCAAGAGCCGCGGCTATGACGGCTATGATTTCCGCCAGGTCGATGTCGGCGAGGAATTCGACTACAGCATCGACCTGACCTACTGACCGGTCGAGCGGCGTCGGGGCCTTGGCGCCGCGGGCCGAGCCCGCGGCGCGGTGGCTTGCCGTCCCCGCGCCGCGGGCCCGGGCGTGTCCAACGGACCGCTTGACAGGCGGGTGCTTTGGGCTACTCTCGTCTCAGCGCCGATTTGAGCTTCAGCTTGCGGGGCGCTTTACAAATGCCGCTAAAGCGAGGGCGACCGATCCGCCCCAGCCAAGCTGCGGCGGATTTTTTTGTTCCCGGGCTTCCGCCGCGCGGCGGACCTCCTGGGAAGCGCACGGCCGGTGTGGTCCACCGGCGCCCCCGCCTGACGGGGGACGAACGGACCCGCGGAATTTGAGGGGCAGCTTGCACCGCGTCACCAACAGCTAAAGCGTCTTCCATCGCTATGGCCCCCGCAACGCGCACCACGTGTGCACAGAGCAAGAGGAGGGCCGCGCGATGGCCGAAAGCTTCAAGACCGTGTTCACCACCACCCAGTCCGCGCTGCGCGACGATCCCGCACAGGCCGCCGCGGTGTTCGCCGCTTCGACCCGGCAGATCGACGGGCTGCGCAGCGAGGCGGCGGTACGCGATTTCCGCCTCACCGTCGACGAGCCGGCCCAGCTCGGCGGCAAGGATGCCGGGCCGAACCCGGTCGAGCTGGTGCTCGCCGCGCTCGGTACCTGCCAGGAGATCACCTATCGGCTGTACGCAGACACCCTGGGCATCCCGCTCAACAGCGTTGCCGTGGAGGTCGAGGGATTGCTGGATCTGCGCGGCTTCTTCGGGGTCGACGACGCGGTCCGTCCGGGCTATCGCGACATCCGTGCCAAGGTCACCATCGACAGCCCGGCCAGCGCCGACGACATCCAGCGCCTGAGGGCGACCGTCGACCGCCACTGCCCGGTGCTCGACATCCTGCGCAACGTGACGCCGGCAAAGCTCGACCTCGAACATGCCGGACGCGAGCCAGTGGCCGCCTGAGGCCGCCTACGCAACTCATCGAACAACGGAGCGAGACATCATGACCATCAAGAGCAAGCATCCGGAGACCCTGGCCCTGCATGCCGGATTCCGCAGCGACAGCACCACCGGCGCCGTCGCGGTGCCGATCTACCAGACCACCTCTTACCAGTTCCGCGACACCGAGCATGCCGGCAACCTGTTCGCGCTCAAGGAACTCGGCAACATCTACACCCGCATCATGAACCCGACGACGGACGTGCTGGAGCAGCGGGTGACGGCGATCGAGGGCGGCGTCGGCGCCCTCGCCGTCTCCTCGGGCCAGGCGGCCTCGGCCTTCGCCATCCAGAACATCGCCAAGGCAGGCGACAACGTGGTCAGTTCGACCGACCTCTACGGCGGCACCTGGAATCTGTTCGCCAACACGCTGAAGGACCAGGGCATCGAGGTGCGCTTCGTCGATCCGACGGATCCTGAAAACTTCGCCCGCGCCACCGACGGCAAGACCCGCGCGTACTATGCCGAAACCCTGCCGAATCCGAAGCTCACCGTCTTTCCGATCAAGGAGGTCGCGGACATCGGCCGCGGCTTCGGCGTGCCGCTGATCGTCGACAACACCGCGGCGCCCATCCTGTGCAAGCCGTTCGAGCACGGCGCGGCAATCGTCGTCTACTCCCTCACCAAGTACATCGGCGGCCACGGCACCTCGATCGGCGGCATGATCGTCGACGGCGGCAATTTCGACTGGGAACGCCATGCCGACCGCTTCCCCGGCCTCAACCAGCCCGATCCCAGCTATCACGGGGCCGTATGGACCCAGGCGGTAAAGCCGCTTGGCCCCATCGCCTACATCATCAAGGCGCGCGTGACCTTGCTTCGCGACCTCGGCGCCGCCCTGTCGCCGTTCAACGCCTTCCAGTTCATCCAGGGGCTGGAGACCCTGCCGCTCCGCATCGCGCGCCACAGCGAGAATGCCCAGACGGTCGCCGACTGGCTGGAAAAGCAGCCGGCGATCACCAAGGTGTTCCATCCGAGCAAGCAGGCCGGCGAGCAGAAGCGCCGCGCCCAGACATACCTGAAGGGCGGCTTCAGCGGGCTGGTCGGCTTCGAGCTCAAGGGCGGCAAGGAGACCGGGCGGAAGTTCATCGACGCGCTCGAGCTGTTTTATCACGTCGCCAATCTCGGCGACGCGCGCAGCCTGGCGATCCATCCGGCGACCACCACCCATTCCCAGCTCTCGCCCGAAGACCAGCTGGCGAGCGGCGTCTCCGACAACTACGTCCGCCTGTCGGTCGGCCTCGAGCATATCGAGGACATCCTGGCCGATCTCGACCAGGCGCTGGCCGCCGCGACCGGCAGCGGCAAGCTGGCGGCGGCGGAATAGCGCCTGCCCTCACCCTCCCGCTCTGCTGACGCAGCGGGCCCCTCCCTCTCCCGCCGGCGCGGGAGAGGGAATCTGAGCGCCGTTCTGCGATACGGACTCGATGAGCCCGCTCTCCCGCGATTGCGGGAGTGGGTTGGGGTGAGGGTCGTGCCGGCACTCAGCTGCTGGCGCTGGTATAGCTGCGCGCCGCCAGGCGCCAGATGACGGCGGAGACACCCAGGGAGATCCCCGCCGCGACCAGGCTGGCGGCGGCCGTCATCCAGTCGAGCCGCCCGACTGCGGCGGCGGCGGGCACCGTGGTGACGAACGCCACCGGCACCACGAAGGTGAAGATCAGGCGCAGCCACGCCGGATAGGCGGTGATCGGGAAGCGCCCGGCGCCGAGCAGCGCGAACAGGATCAGATGGGCGTTGCCGACCCGGACGAACCAGAAGGCGGTGATCGCCAGGCTGGCCCACAGCGCATAGATGACCACCAGCCCGGAGCTCATCATCAGCGCGAACAGCAGCAGGTTGCCAAGGCCGAGCGCCCCGCTCGCCGACATGCCGTACAGCGTGATGGCGATCCCGAACAGCAGGTTCGGCAGGCTCCACATGTTCCAGCTGCGCAGCGACACCAGGAACTGCAGGTTGACCGGTTTCAGCAGCATGTAGTCCATGCTGCCGCGCTGGACCAGTTCCGGCACCCGGCCCAGGCTCGGCCGGAGCACGATGTCGACCATCGCGTCGGCGATCGAGAACGCGCCGAACAGCGTCACCACCTCGCTGAACGACCAGCCACCGAGCGCCGAGCCGCGCTGGAACAAGGCATAGATGATGGCGAGCCCGGCGCCGATCCCGAGCAGGCTGTTCACGGTGTTGACCAGGAAGCTGGCGCGGTACTCGAGATCGAGCTGCACCGAGTTGGCGAGGCAGACCCGCAGGATGCGCAGGTAGCGGATCACGCGCCGGCCGCCGCGTAGCGCCGCAGCCCGAGGCGCCAGGCGATCTGCCCGGCGACCGCCAGCACGGCGATCCAGCCGGCCTGGATCAGCAGGCCGCGCAACACGCCGGCGCCGGCGCGAACCCCCAGCATCAGCTCGGTCGGGAAGCCGAAGATGTAGGGCCAGGGCAGCATGTTGACGACGTCACGCAGCCCATCGGGAAACATCTGCAGCGGCACCACCAGCCCGCCGAGCAGATAGAACAGCGTGAGGTAGAATTCCTCGAAGGCCAGGGACTGGTCGGTCCAGAACGCGGTCAGGCCGAACAGGTATTGCAGGTGGAAATGCACCGTCATGCCGCCGAGCACGGCGACGATGAAGACCGGAGCATGTGCGGGTGACAATTCGTGATAGCCGCCGGACAGCCACAGCGCCGCTGGCACGAAGACGAAGACCACCGGCGCCCGGATCGCGACGTCGGCCAGGTGCCAGCCCAGCAGCCGCCAGTACGGGTTCACGGGATGCATGAGGTAGCTCGACAGCCGGCCCAGGCGCACCAGCTCGTCGAGCTCGCGGATCACCCACACCGCGTTGAACTGGCGCACGCCATAGACGACCAGGAAATAGGCGGCGAACCAGGTCGCGTCGGCGCCGCCGGTGGCGCCGGCCTCGGCCAGGGACATCCAGACGAACATCATGACCAGGGGCGTGATCCCAGCCATCATGTACAGCAGGAACTCGGCCCGGTACTGGGTGTAGATGCCGTAGTTGGTGGAGAACGAGACCCACACCGCGCTCAAGGCGTGCCGCATGCCGCCTCCGTCTCGCCGGCCGCCGGGACGCCATTGCCGCGCCGGCTGCGGCCCGGCCTGAACACCTCGCCGATCACTTCCTCGATTGGGATGTCCTCGATGGCGATGTCTTCGACCGGCAGCTGGTCGAGGATCGCGCCGGCGATCTCGGTGACCGAGCGGCGGGCGACCCGCAGCACCGCCTTGCGGCCGTCGCACAGCTCGATCGTGCCGAAGCGTTCCAGGCTCGCGCGCCCGATGTCGGTGACGAGCTGCAGCTTGAGCAGCTTCCACGGCGCCGCCTCCTCGACCAGCCCCCGCAGGTCGCCGTCGAACATCAGCCGGCCGCCGTCGATCACCAGCACCCGTTTCGCCAGGGCGGTGACGTCGCTCATGTAGTGCGAGGTCAGCAGCACCGTGGCGCCGTGCAGGCGGTTGTACTCCGCGATGAAGCCGCGCACGCTCTGCTGCATGTTGACGTCGAGGCCGATGGTCGGCTCGTCGAGGAACAGCACCTCCGGCCGGTGCATCAGCGCCGCCGCGATCTCGCATTTCATGCGTTCGCCCAGCGACAGCTTGCGCACCGGCTTGCGCAGCACCTCGGCAAGCTCCAGCAGCTCGGTCAGCTCGCCCAGGCGCTGGCGGTAGTCGGCGTCGGAGACGTCGTAGATCGCCTTGTTGACCAGGAACGAGTCGCCCGCCGGCAGGTCCCAGGCAAGCTGCTGCTTCTGGCCCATGACCAGGGTCACGATGCACAGGAAATCGCGCTGCCGGCGATGGGGCACGAAGCCGGCCACCCGGACCTCGCCCGAGGTCGGATGCAGCAGGCCCGAGAGCATCTTGAGAGTGGTGGTCTTGCCGGCGCCGTTGGGCCCGAGGAACCCGACCATCTCGCCGCGCGCGATCTCGAACGACACGCGGTCGACGGCGACCACCGTGCGGTGCTTGCGGTGCAGCAGCGAGCGGACGCTGCCCAGGAATCCGGGGTCCTTCTCGTGCACCTGGTAGTGCTTGGTCAGATCGCGCACCGAAATCACCGGGCGGTGTCCTTCATCCCGACCCGGCGCCATCGCCGGCCGGCCGCTCCTTATGCCAGCGGGCCCCGAGTCGCACCAACGCCGCGGCCTGCCGCGAAGGGCTGGCGGCCGCTCGCCGCGAAGTGACTGGCGCGCGCCGGCGGCACGGGGCATGCTCGGCTCCCCGGGGAAAACCGCCGATGCCACGCATCTCCTTCACCCGCAACCTCGAGCGCCATCTCGCCTGTCCGCCGGTCGAGGTGCCCGGCGCGACCGTGGCGGCTGCGCTCGACCACGTATTCGCCGGCAATCCGCGGCTGCGCTCCTATGTCCTCGACGACCAGGGCCGGCTCAGGAAGCATGTCGCGATCTACGTGAACCAGCGGCCGGTGGACGACCGCCTGAAGCTCAGCGATGCCGTCAGCGGCACCGACGAGGTCTTCGTCTTCCAGGCGCTTTCGGGGGGATGAGCACCATGGACCGCCGCCTTCTCGTCGCCACCCGCAAGGGCCTGTTCCAGATGCTGCGCGACGACGGCGCGTGGCGGGTCGAGACCGTGTCGTTCCTCGGCGACCCGGTCTCCGCGGTGCTGCCCGACGCGCGCGACGGCCAGCTCTACGCCGCCCTCAATCTCGGCCATTTCGGGGTCAAGCTGCACCGCTCGGCCGACGGCGGCGCAACCTGGCAGGAATGCGCGGCCCCGGCCTATCCGGCGATGCCGGGCGCCGAGACCGCGCCGAGCACCTCGCTGATCTGGTCGCTCGAGTCCGGCGGGCACGACCAGCCGGGCACGCTGTGGGCCGGCACGATTCCGGGTGGGCTGTTCCAGTCGAGCGATGCCGGCGACTCCTGGCGCCTGATCGGCTCGCTGTGGAACGAGCCGTCGCGGGCCAACTGGTTCGGCGGCGGCTATGACAACCCCGGCATCCATTCGATCTGCCTCCATCCGCGCGACCCGCGCCGGATGACCGTCGCGGTCTCCTGCGGCGGGGTATGGGAAAGCCAGGACAGCGGCATGAGCTGGCGCAGCCGTACCGAGGGGATGCATGCGGAATACATGCCGCCGGAGCGGCGCGACGACCCCAGCATCCAGGACCCGCACCGCCTGGTACGCTGTCCGGCGGCGCCGGAGGTGATGTGGGTGCAGCACCACAACGGGGTGTTCCGTTCCGGCGACGAGGCCAGGACCTGGCAGGAGGTAACGGCGATCCGGCCGTCCAAGTTCGGCTTCGCCGTGGCGGTCCATCCGCGCGATCCCGACCGCGCCTGGTTCGTGCCGGCGGTCAAGGATTCCTGCCGCGTGCCGGTCGACGGCCGGCTGGTCGTGGCGCGCACCCGCGACGGCGGCCGCAGCTTCGAAGCGCTGACCGACGGCCTGCCGCAGCGCGATGCCTACGATCTCGTCTATCGCCATGGCCTGGCGGTGGACGAGAGTGGCGAGACCTTGGCGATGGGCTCGACCACCGGATCGCTGTGGATTTCGGAGAATGCCGGCGAGAGCTGGCGGACCCTGTCCGGCCACCTGCCGCCGATCGCCGCCGTCCGCTTCGCCGGCTGAGCCCATTGAGGACGGTGCCCGATAGGGCCTAGCATCCCGACTACGGATGGCCTCCGCCGATCCGAGTTGGTGCCATGCACTGCCCGAACTGCAATGCCGAGAACCGTGCCGGCCGCCGTTTCTGCGGCGGTTGCGGCGCCGCGCTGCCCAAGGCCTGCCCGGCCTGCAATGCCGACAACGAGAACGATGCCCGCTTTTGCGGCAGTTGCGGGGCGAAGCTTGAAGAAATCCAGCCGCCCCCGCGCACGCCCGACCGCGCCGAGTCGACCGGTGAGCGGCGCCAGGTCACTGTCCTGTTCGCGGACTTGGTCGGGTTCACCCGCCTGTCGCGCGGCCTCGACGCCGAGGATCTGCACGCGGTGATGGCGCGTTTTTTCGCGGCTGTCGACCGGGTGATCGCCAGCTTCGGCGGCCATGTCGACAAGCATGTTGGCGATGCCGTGATGGCGGTGTTCGGTGCGCCGGTCGCCCATGCCGACGATCCGTGTCGCGCGGCGCGCGCCGCTGTCGAGATCCACGACGCGGTGGCCGCGCTCGGATCGGAGCTCGGGCGACAACTCGCTGTACATGTCGGCATCGCCAGCGGCGAAGTCGTCGCCGCCGGCCTCGGCAGCGACCGGCACAGTGCGTATACGGTGCTCGGCGACGCCGTCAATCTGGCCGCCCGTCTCGTCGAACTGGCGCAACCCGGCCAGACCCTGATTGCCGATGAGGTGCGCCGTGCCGTCGCTCAATCCGGCGAGTTCGCGCTGTTCGGCGAGGTGACGCCACGCGGCTTGGATCGCCCGCTCGAGGTCTGGCTGCTCACCGGCATTCGCGGCGACGCCGGGAATGCCGCGGCGGTGCCGTTCGTGGGTCGGATCGGCGAGCTGCGCCAAATGACAGGCATCCTCGAGGTTTGTGTCGAGACCGGTCGCGGAAGGGCCCTTCTGCTGCGCGGCGAGGCCGGAATCGGCAAGAGCCGCCTGGTCGAAGAAGTCATACGCAAGGCACGGTCCCTGGGCTTCGCGATCCATCTGGTGCGCGTGTTCGACTTCGGCACTGCGATCGGGCGCGACGCCGCCCGATCGCTGGCGCACAACCTGCTCGGCTTGACCGCGACCAGCGACGAGGCGGCCCGCAGGACCGCCGTGGAGGCCGCAACCCCCGACATGCAGGGCAGCAGCGCCACGCTCTTTCTCTCCGACCTTCTCGATCTGCCCCTGCCGCTCGAGCAGCGGGCGATCTACGATGCCATGGACAACGCGACACGCAATCGCGGCAAGCAACGAACCCTGGCCGCGCTGCTGCGCGTTGCCACCGCACGCCAGCCGGTGCTTGTCGTCGTCGAGGACATCCATTGGGCCGAGTCGGTGACGATCGCGCATCTGGCAGCCCTGACGCTTGGCGTACGCGATGGCCCGGCCGCGCTGCTGATGACGACACGCATTGAAGGCGATCCGCTGGACGACTCCTGGCGGGCCGCGACCCGCACCAGTCCGCTCACGACCATCGATCTCGGCCCGCTCGCCATGGACGAGGCGCTGGTGCTGGCCGGAAGCTTCCTTGACGCCGGCGATCGCATCGCAATCGCCTGCGTCGAGCGCGCCGAGGGCAACCCGCTTTTCCTCGAGCAACTTCTGCGGCATGCCGAGTCGAGCGAGCAGACGAGCGTCCCGGCGACGATCCAGAGCCTGGTTCTCGGCCGCATGGATCAACTGCCGCCGGCCGACCGGCTGGCGCTGCAGGGTGCCGCCGTCATCGGCCAGCAATTTGCCCTCGACGCGCTGCGCCACATCCTGCGCGATCCGAACTATGTCACCGACCAGCTGATCCGCCATCACCTGGTCCGCCCGGAGGAAGGTGAGTTCCTGTTCGCTCACGCGCTGATCCGGGAGGGAATCTATGGGTCGCTTCTGAAGCCGCGCCGGCGCGAACTCCATGGCCGCGCCGCCGCTTGGTTCGCCGGTCGGGACTCCACGCTGCACGCACAGCACCTCGACCTCGCCGAGGATCCCGCCGCGCCGGCCGCCTATCTTGCCGCCGCGCGCGCGCGCTACGCTGTCTTCCACTACGAGCGCGCCCTGGCCCTGGTCGAACGCGGGCTGGCAATCGCGAACGTGACCGCCGACCACCATGCCCTGACCTGCCTGCGAGGCGACCTGCTGCACGACCTGGGCCGCACCCAGGACTCGATCGATGCGTTCGGCGTTGCATCGGACGAAGCCCGCTCCGACGCCGAACGCTGCCGGGCGTGGATCGGTCTTGCCGCCGGGCTGCGCGTCGTCGATCGCTACGACGACGCCTTGCGCGCTCTCGACCAGGCTGAAGCGATCGCCGGCGAGCTCGGCGATCGCGCACGCATCCACTATCTGCGTGGCAGCATTTTCTTTCCTGCGGGCCGGTTCGACGAATGCCGCGCGCAGCATGCCCTGTCTCTCGACCTGGCGCGGCGCGCCGGGTCGGTCGAAGGCGAGGCGCGCGCCCTCTCGGGCCTTGGCGATTCCCACTATGCCATCGGCCGGATGCTGAGCGCCCGTGAGGACTTCGATTGCTGCGTCGCGTTGTGCCGACAGCATGGCCTGGGACGCATCGAGGTGGCGAACCGCAACATGGCCGCCCTTACCCGCCTGTTCACCGGGGACCTCGAGGGAGCGCTGGCCGAAGCGACCGACGCTGTGCGAGCCGCCGAACAGGTCGGCCACCAGCGCGCCGAGATGGTGGCGAGCGAGATCACCTTCATGATCATGCACGAGATGGGTCGAACGCTCGAAGCACTGCCCTACATCGAGCGGGCCCTGGCGCTCAGCCGCAGCCTGGGAGCACGCCGCTTCGAATCCGAGGACTTGACTTTCGTCGCCCAGGTACGCCGGACTCTTGGACAGAAGGACGAGGCGCTGGAGCTGCTCGAAGAGGCGCTTGTCATCAGCCGCAACGTCGGAATGAAGTATGCCGGACCGCTCATCCTGGTTGAAATCGCAGCGGCCACCAGCGATCCCTCGCGCCGGCGCGAGGCACTGGCAGAAGGGGCTGCGGTGCTGGCGAGCGGCGCCGTCAGCCACTGCCACTTCTGGTTCCATGCCGGCGCGATCGACATTCACCTTGGCGTCGACGACTGGGATGCGGCATTGCATTCAGCGCAGGCCCTGGCAGAGTACACTGCGGCCGAGCCACTGCCCTGGAGCGACTTCTACACGGCGCGCGGTCGCGCCCTGGCGGCCTGGGGCCGAGGCGAGCGTGACGCCAGAAATCGCGCCGAGTTGCAGCGCCTTGCCGAGGAGGCGGCGCGCTGCAGAATCGAACGCGGCCTGCCAGAGCTGGAACGGGCGCTGGCCGCAGGATGACCCGGACGCCACGCCGGACGAGGCCCGCGCTGGACCGGGGTGGCGGGCCGGGCCTACACTCCCGCCACCGCGACTATGCAGCATCGGACAGCGACATCATGGCCAGGACCAAGACCGGCGAGAACCCCTTCCTGCGGCCGCTGGGCGAGCGGGCGGCACCGGCCGTGGAAAACCCGGCCGCGGCCCCCGCCGCCGGGCAGTACCCACGGGTGCGGATGCGGCGCAACCGGGTCGATCCCTGGACCCGCCGGCTGGTGGCCGAGAACCATCTCACGGCCGACGACCTGATCTGGCCGGTCTTCGTTCAGGACGGCGCCGCCGGCCGCGAGGCGGTGCCCTCGATGCCCGGGGTCGAGCGCCTGTCGATTTCCGCGCTGGTCGACGCGGTCGGCGCCGCGGCGGAGCTGGGCGTGCCGGCGGTGGCCCTGTTCCCGGTGGTGCCACGGGTGCTCAAGGACGATGGCGGCAGCGAATCCTGGAATCCGGACAATCTGTGCAACCGCGCGGTGCGCGCGATCAAGCAGGCGGTGCCCGGGGTCGGCGTGGTCTGCGACGTAGCCCTCGACCCCTACACCAGCCACGGCCATGACGGGCTGATGGTGGACGGCCGCATCCTGAATGACGAGACCGTCGAGGTGCTGTGCCGCCAGGCACTGGCCCAGGCAGAGGCGGGTGTCGACGTGGTGGCGCCTTCCGACATGATGGACGGGCGGATCGGCACCTTGCGCGACGCGCTCGACCGGGCCGGGCACCAGGACGTGCGCATCCTGTCCTACGCCGCCAAGTACGCTTCGGCGTTCTACGGGCCGTTCCGCGACGCCGTTGGCTCCAAGTCGGCGCTCGGCCAGGGCGACAAGCGGACCTATCAGATGGACCCGGCCAATGGCGACGAGGCACTGCGTGAATGCGCGCTCGACGTCGCCGAGGGCGCCGACATGCTGATGGTCAAGCCCGGCATGCCCTATCTCGACATCGTGCACCGGGTGAAAGCGGCATTTCATCTGCCGACCTTCGCCTATCAGGTGAGCGGCGAGTACGCCATGCTGCAGGCGGCGGCGGAACGCGGCTGGCTCGACCGCGAGCAGGTGATGGTCGAGAGCCTGCTCGCCTTCAAGCGGGCCGGCGCCGACGGCGTGCTGACCTATTTCGCGGTCGACGCGGCCCGGCGGCTGAAGGCCGGCTGACGCGGCGTCCGCATTTCCCCGATCCCAGGAGACCCGCAAGGTGCCGAACGACAGCGACGCCTTCTTTCGCTACCAGCAGACCATCAAGATGTTCGGCTCCCATCCCGAGCCGGGCTTCGAAAGCGCCGAACAGCAGGCCAAGGTGTGGGGCCGCGCGTGGGGCTGCGACAACGATGTCGGCCAGATCCGCATGGTGCTGATGCACCGGCCCGGCGCCGAGATGAAGATCGTCGATTCGACCAAGCGGATCGAGTCGATCGGCACCTATGGCGACCTCGAGAAGGGCTGGTACTGGCAGAGCGAGACGATTCCGCCGGTCGAGGCGATGCAGCGCGAGCATGACACGCTGGCCGAGACATTGCGCGGCGAGGGCGTCGAGGTAGTCTATCTCGACGGCGCGCCGGAGACCGGCATCAAGGCCTGCTATACCCGCGACTCCTCGTTCGCGGTCAAGGGCGGCGCGATCGTCGGCCGCATGGCGCGCCGGGTCCGCCGCGGCGAGGAGGCGCACGCCACCCGCACGCTCGCCGACCTCGGCATGCCGATCCTGCGCACGCTCAACGGCACCGCGCTGGCCGAGGGCGGCAGCTTCGCCTGGCTGAACCCGAAAACCGCGGTGATCGGGCGCTCGATCTGCGTCAACGAGGAAGGCGCGCGCCAGGTCGAAGAAGTGCTGCGGCCCCAGGGCGCCGAGCTGATCCGCGTCGACCTGACCGGATACGACATCCATATCGACGGCTCGCTCACGATGATCGACGTCGATCTCGCCATCGTCAATCCGATGGGCCTGCCCTACTGGTTCCTGGAGCGGCTCAAGGAGCTGAAGATCCGCACCGTCGAGATCACGCCGCAGGATTCGAGCTGGATCGTGAACTGCCTGGCGGTCAGTCCGGGGCGGGTGATCATGCCGCACGGCGCCTCGAACCGGACCCTGGACGCGCTCGACAAGCACGACGTCGACGTCATTCAGATCGACTACGAGAACATGTCGCTGAACGGCGGCGGCATCCACTGCTCGACCTGCCCGCTGATCCGCGATTCGGTCTAGGTTCCCGCCAGCCTCGCGAAAAACGCCGCGAGGCAGCGCACGTGCCAGGGCACGAACGAACCGAGGCCGTGGAAGCCGACATGGCCGCCGCCCCTGGGCAGCAGCGGCACCAGCCGGCGGTTTGCCGCCCAGTCGACGCGGGCATAGGCGTCGTTCGGTATCCAGGGATCGTCGAGCGCGTGGATCACCAGGGTCGGCACGGCGATGCCGCCCAGGAACGCCTGCGCGGAGCTCCGCGCGTAGTAGTCGTCGACCCCGGCGAAGCCGTTCAGCGGCGCGGTCAGGCGATCGTCGAACTCGCGCACGTCGCCCACCGTTCCCAGGGTGTGCCGGGTGATCCGGTCGAGCCCCGGCGTCGCCAGCAGACCGTCCTTCATGGCGGCGAGCAGGTGGCGGTGATAGAGCCGGTTGCGCGGCGCCATCATGCGGCGCTGGGCGGCGGCGAGGTCGATCGGCGCCGACACGCTGGCCGCCGCCAGCACCGGCGCCAGCCGGCCGCGCTCGCCGAGATGCTTGAGCAGCAGGTTGCCGCCGAGCGAGAAGCCGACCAGGCACAGGCCATTGCCGGCCAGCCGACCGTCCATCTGTCCCAGCACCGTCTCGAGGTCGGCACTGCGGCCGGCGTGATACTGCTGGCGGCAGCGCGACCGCGACGGCCCGGCGCCGCGCAGGTTGAGCCGCAGCACCGGAAATCCCCGCTTCAGAAGGTGACGCGCCGTGTTCAGGACATAGGCGCTGTCCTCAGAGCCGGCGAGGCCGTGGATCAGCACCGCCAGCGGCCGCGCCACCGGCGCCTCCGCAGGCCGCGGGCGATGCAGGCTGCCGAGCAGCACGTCGCCGCTGCCATCTTCCATCGGGAACACAATGCACACCGCCGGCCAGCGCGCGAGCGCCCGCCGCTTGCGGAGCACGTAGTTGCGCAGGGTCTGGAGATCGCCGCCGAGCCAAGGCGGTCGCGCCCGGAAGCTGGGCAACGCCAAAAGGTCGCCGTCGCGCATCAGTCGGCCGCGAGCCAGTCCCGGACGATGGCGATCTGCTCCGCCGACATCAGCGCCGGCGCATGGCCCGCCTCGGGGATCTCGACCAGCGTGGCACCCGGTCCGCGCCGGGTCATCTCCGCGGCGGTCGCGGCCAGCAATAGGTCGGAGCGGGCGCCGCGCAGCACCAATACCGGGCAGGTGATCGCGTCCCATACCGGCCACAGATCGACGTCCTCGAGCGCGCCGCGGAAGCCCGCGGCGATGCCGGGATCGTAAGCCGGCGCGAAGCGACCGTTCTCCAGACGCCGATAGCCCTGCAGCGCCAGATGCCGCCAGTCGGCATCGGTCAGGGCGCCGAACGGCTCGTGAACCTTGCGCAGATGCGCCTCCAGCTCGCCGACGCTTTCGAAGCTCGGGTTGAGCCCGACATAGGCGGCGATGCGCTCGACCGCCGCCTTCGGCACCAGCGGGCCGACATCGTTCACCACCAGCCGGCGGATCGGGCTGTTCGGCTGGGCCGCCAGCATCATGCCGATCAGCCCGCCCATCGAGGTGCCGACCCAGTCGACGGCCGCCACGTCGAGCCGCGCGATCAGCGCGGCCATGTCGGCGAGGTATTGCGGATAGCCGTATCCCGCGGGGTCGGCCAGCCAGTCGCTGCGGCCGCGCCCGACCACATCGGGACAGGCGACCCGCCAGCGCTGCGCCAGCACCGAGGCGAGCCGGTCGAAATCGCGGCCGTTGCGGGTCAGCCCGTGAGCGCAGACGACCGTGCGCGGCGCATCGGCGGCGCCCCATTCCACATAGGCGATCCGGTGGAACCCGCGCGTCCCAAGCCCCAGGTAGCTCCCGGTCTTCATGCTCCACCCCTGACCGCTGTTCCGATCCGGCGTCTGGTCGATGGACAATTCGGATCGGGCCATGATACCCAGAAATCCGATACTGGGGAGCATTGCGGCGGACGGGTCCGCGCACCGGCTGGCCCTTGGAAGCAGCCATGACACCCACAGCCCCCGGCGCCACGCCAGGCGCGGCACCGCCCGCCCCATCGATCGGTCCCGAGTTGAACGGCACGCCAGGCGATCGGCTTGCGCGCCAGCGCGGCGTGATCCTGGTCGCCGGGGCGGCGATCTGGTGGAGCAGCGGCGGCGCCATCGCCCGGATGATCGAGGCCGACCCCTGGACCATGGTTTTCTGGCGCTCCGCCTTTGCCGCCGTCGCCCTGCTCGGCTTCATCCTGTGGCGCGATCGAGGCCGGACGATTGCCCTGTTCCGCGACATGGGCTGGCCGGGCCTGGCAGTCGCCGCCTGCTTCGCCACCGCCTCGACCAGCTTCGTCTACGCCCTGGCCCTGACCACCGTCGCCAACATCCTGATCATCCAGAGCACGGCGCCGTTCTTCGCCGCGGTGCTGGCGCGCTTCCTGCTCGGCGAACGGGTGCGGCTGCAGGGCTGGCTCGCCATCGTCGCGGCCCTCGGCGGCGTGGTCATCATGGTCTCCGACTCGGTGCAACGCGGCTCCGTGGTCGGCGATCTCCTCGCCGGACTCATCGCCCTGTCGTTTTCGAGCGCCGTTGTCATCGTACGTCGCCATCATGAAGTTCGCATGGCGCCGGCGGCCTGCATGGCGACGGTGTTCGCCGGGCTGGTCGCGCTGCCGCTCGCCGCGCCGCTCGCGGTCAGCGCGTCCGATCTCGGCTTTCTCGCCTTGTTCGGCGCCGGTCAGCTCGCCCTCGGCATGATCATGTTCACCACCGGCGCGCGGCTGATTCCGGCGGCGGAGGCCGCGCTGCTCTCGGTGCTCGAAACCATCCTGGGACCGATCTGGGTGTGGATCATATTCTCGGAGAATCCAGGGGAGCGCACGATCCTCGGCGGGCTGGTGGTGCTGGCCGCCCTCATCGTCCACATCCTGCTCGATCTGCGCCGCCCGGAGAAACCGGTGCCGCAGCTGTCGTGAACTTGGCGGGCGACTACGGCAGCCCGACCGGACGGTCGTTCACCACCACCAGGGTCTCGGGGTAGAAGCCGTTGAAGCGGCTGGCCAGGGCGCTCGAATAGGCGCCGACCCGGTCGATCTCGATCCAGTCGCCCTCGGCCACGTCGACCGGCAGGTCGAAGGTGGTCGGCACCACGTCGAGGGAATCGCAGGTCGGGCCGTTCAGGATGAAGGACTGCATCTCGTCCGACGGCGTGCCCTTGAGCCGCACCACACGCGCCGGCAGCTTCAGCCCCGCCGTGACGGTCTCGCTCAGCGAGCCGTAGATGCCATCGTTGACGTAGAGCTGGTTGTCCTTGCGCAGCAGCACCTGGACCACCAGCGAGATGCCTTCGGCGACCAGCGCGCGGCCTGGCTCGCACATCAGCACGCAGTCGCGGCGCAGCTTGAGGTCGGCGACGCCGGCCTCGATCTCGGCGATGAAGTCCTCGAGCGGCGGGATGTTGGAACCGATGTACTGCGCGGGAAAGCCGCCGCCGATGTCGAGCATCTGGATCGGCACCTTGGCCCGCTCCAGCACCTCGCCGACGATCCCGAGTGCCTGGCGGTAGGCGCCGGGTACGCTGCATTGCGAGCCGACATGGAAGCACAAGCCCACCTGGCAGCCGCGCGAGCGCGCCTCCTTCAGCAGGGTCGCCGCGTCCGCCACCTCGGCGCCGAACTTCGCCGCCAGGTGATAGAACGTGCCCTCGACCGGTGGCGTCTTGATCCGCACCACGATGGTGATGCCCTCGCCGCCTTCGGTCTGGTCGAGCACTTTCGCCAGCTCGTCCATGTGGTCGACCACGAAGGTGTCGATGCCGTACACCCGGTCGGCGGTGTGGATCACCGCGCGGCCCTTCACCGGATGCATGAAATAGGCGCCGGCGTCGGGGAAGCTCTCGCGCACCAGCGCGATCTCCGGCAGCGAGGCGGTGTCGAAATGGCGGATGCCGGCGTCGTACAGCGCCTTGAGCACCCGGAGATGCGGGTTACATTTCACCGCATACAGCACGCGCCCCGGGAACAGCTCGAGGAAATGCTGCACCGTGCGCTGCATCACGTGGGGCCGCAGACAGTACACGGGATAGCTGGGCTTGAGCGCCGCGACCATGGCGCGGACATCGGGAAACTGGGCTTCCATGGCGGTCTGGATAAACTAGTGGACCGCGCCTGTCACCTGCCGGCGTTGCCATCGGCCGCCGGCGAGTCTATCTCAGGGTCGACAATCCCGTGATCACGAAAGCCTCATGACCCCTTCCTTCGGGCGCTGCGCATGATGTGGCGGATCCTGCGCTGGGCCGTGGCGGTGATCCTCGGCCTGGTCGTGCTCGCCGCCGCCGGCGCGTATCTCTGGCTGCGGACCTCGCTGCCGCAGACCGACGGCAGCCTCGCCGTGTCGGGCCTGGCGGCGCCGGTCGAGATCCTGCGCGATGGCGACGGCGTCGTCACCATCCGCGCGGCCGGCGAGAATGACGGCTATTTCGCCCTCGGCTTCGCCCACGCCCAGGACCGCCTGTTCCAGATGGAGTTCATGCGCCGCCTGGGGGCGGGGCGCCTGTCCGAGGTTATCGGCCCGGCGACCCTGGAACTCGACAAGCGCATGCGGGTGTTCGGGCTCCATGCCCTGGCCGAGGCCAGCTTCGCCGAGCTGTCGCCGGAAGTGCAGACAGCGATCGAGGCCTACGCCGCCGGCGTCAACGCCTTCCTGGCGGCGCGGCGCGGCGTCCTGCCGCTCGAGTTCCAGTTGCTGCGGACGGCGCCGGCACCCTGGCGGCCGGCGGATTCGCTGGTCTGGGGCCGGCTGATGGCGCTGCAGCTCAGCACCAACTGGCGCGAGGAACTGTTCCGCTTGCGGCTGTCGCGCCGGCTCGCGCCCGACCGCCTGGAGGCGCTGTGGCCGGCGCTGCCGGGCGGTGGCGACGGCGCCGCGCTCGACCCCGCGGAACGCTTCGGCGGCGGCGCGGGGTCGGCGATCGACCTCGCCGGGCTGTCGCCGACCTTCGATGGCATCCCCGGCGCCTCCAACAGCTGGGCGGTCGACGGCCGCTTCACCGCGAGCGGCAAGCCGCTGCTCGCCAACGATCCCCATCTCGGGCTCGCCCTGCCCGACCAGTGGTACCTGGCGCGGATCGAGACGCCGGGCGGGACCGTCGCCGGCGCCACCGCCCCCGGCGTGCCCTTCGTCATCATCGGCCATGATGGCCATGTCGCCTGGAGCTTCACCACCACCGCCGGCGACACCCAGGACCTGTTCGTCGAGCGGCTGACCCCCGGCAGCCCCGACCGCTACGTCACTGCCGGCGGCGACAGCCTGTTCGTCAGCCGCGCGGAAACCATAAAAGTACGCGGCGAAGCCGATGTGACGCTGACCGTGCGGCAGACCGCGCACGGCCCGGTGATCTCGGACATCGGCCTGGCGGCGGAGGCGGCCGGCGCCGGAGAGGTGGTCGCCCTGGCCTGGCCCGGCTTCCTGGAGAACGACCGCACCGCCGAGGCGCTGTACCGGATGAACCACGCGGCCGACGCCGCGTCGTTCCGCGAGGCGCTCCGGCTGTTCGACAGCCCGCAGCAGAACGTGGTGTTCGCCGACACCGCCGGCGCGATCGGGTTCGTCGCCGCCGGCCGCATGCCGGTCCGCAAGGCGCTGTCGGGCGGCGGCCAGATGCCGGCGCCGGGCTGGACCGGCGCCTACGACTGGACCGGATTCCTGCCGTTCGAGGAGCTGCCGCAGGTCCTCGGCCCGCCGTCGGGGCGCATCGTCACCGCCAACAACGACATCGGGCCGCCGGGCTATCGCCACTTCATCGCGGCGCGCTGGGAGGAACCGTACCGCGCGCGCCGCATCGACGAGCTGCTCGACGAGCGGCAGGCGAGCGCCCTGACCGCCGCCGACATGGCGGCGATCCAGATGGATGACCTCTCGCTCGCCGCCCGCGACCTGCTGCCCGGGCTGCTCTCCGGGCTGCCGGCGGTGCCGCTCGAGGGCGCCGCGGCGACCGCCGCCGAAATCCTCGCCGCCTGGGACTACCGCATGGACCGCGACCGGCCGGCGCCGCTGATCTTCACCGCCTGGCTGCAGGAGCTCGACCGCCGGGTGTTCGCCGCCGAGCTCGGCCCGCTCTATGCCGATTTCGCGCGCTGGAACGGCAACGGCGCCGGCGCGCTGCTGGCGGGTTTCAGCCGGCCGCAGCGGGATTGGTGCGGGCTCGCCGCCCTGGCCGCCCAGCCGGCCTGCCAGGCCGCGCTCGGCCCGTCACTGGAAGCCGCGGTGGCGGCGCTGGCCGAGGCCTATGGCGGCGATCCCGACTCCTGGCGCTGGGGCGACGCGCACCGGGCCCGCTTCGCGCACCCGCTGCTCGACCGGATTTCGGTGGTCGGCGACCTGGCGGCAAGCACCGTGGAGACCGACGGCGACGACTTCACGGTGAACCGCGGCACCGCCCTGCCGGCGCCCAGCCTGCGCTTTCCCCATGTCCATGGCGCGTCCCTGCGGGCGGTGTTCGACTTGGCCGACCTCGACCGCTCGCTGTTCATGATTCCCGGCGGCCAGTCAGGCAATCCGCTGTCGGCCCATTTCACCGACCTGGTCGATCCCTGGCGCGACGGAGTGTTCGTGACTATCGTCGGCGAGGCTGCCGCCCGCCTCGAACTGGTGCCGTCGGGCGCCGTCGCGCCCTGAGGGATTCCGGCCGCTCCGACGGCAGCCGGAGGCGGATATTGCCGGTAGCTGATCGTGCCACCGGCGCCGCGCCGGATGGGCGCAAACACTGGGTTCACGGGGGATGATTCCGCGATGACGGTCACCATCGACGACATCAAGGCGGCGGCCGCGCTGATCGAAGGCCAGGTCGTGCGCACCCCTGCGGTCCAGGCACGCCGCCTGGCCGAGATGCTGGGCGCCGCCGAATTGGTGCTGAAGCTGGAGAACCAGCAATACACCGGCTCGTTCAAGGACCGCGGCGCCCTCACCAAGATGCTGAGCCTGAGCGCGGCGGAGGCCAAGAACGGGGTCATCGCCATGTCGGCCGGCAACCACGCCCAGGGCGTCGCCTATCATGCCCAGCGCCTCGGCATTCCCGCGACCATCGTGATGCCCGAGGGCACGCCCTTCACCAAGGTCGAGCGCACCCGGTCGTTCGGCGCCAGGGTGATCCTGGAGGGCGACAGCATCGACGCGGCGGCGGTGTTCGCCCGCGGGATGGCGAGCGCCGAGGACCTGACCTTCGTCCACCCCTACGACGATCCCCGGATCGTCGCCGGCCAGGGCACCATCGGGCTCGAGCTGCTGGCCGACGCGCCCCAGCTCGACACCATCGTGGTGCCGATCGGGGGCGGCGGCATCCTGTCCGGCATCGCGGTCGCCGCCAAGGCGCAGAAGCCGGACATCGAGATGGTCGGGGTCGAGGCCGCGCTCTGCCCCTCGATGCATCACGCCATCCACGACCTGCCCATGAGCATCGCCGGCCAGACCCTGGCGGAAGGCATCGCGGTCAAGACCCCCGGCAAGCTCACCCGCGAGATCATCGAGCGGCTGGTCCCCGACATCCTGCTGGTCGAGGAGGACGCCATCGAGCGCGCCGTGCAGCTGCTGGTCGAGGTCCAGAAGCTGGTGGCCGAGGGGGCCGGCGCCGCCGGCATCGCCGCCATGCTGGCCCACCCGGAGCGCTTCAAGGGCAAACGCGTCGGCGTGGTGATCTGCGGCGGCAACATCGATTCCCGGGTGCTGGCCCAGGTACTGATGCGCGGCCTGGTGCGCGACGGGCGGATGATCACGCTGCGCGTCGAGATCGCCGACCAGCCCGGCGTGCTGGCCCGCCTCGCCGGCACCATCGGCAAGCTCGGCGGCAACATCATCGAGATCCTGCACCAGCGCATGTTCTTCGACCTGCCGGTGAAGCGCGCCGATGTCGACGCGGTGATCGAGACCCGCAACGCCGAGCACGCCCGCGAGATCGTCGCCGCGCTCGAAGCAGCCGGGTTCCCGACCCGGCGGCTGTCGGCCAGGAGCGTGGGGGAGGAACCGAAGTAGCGGGCGTTCCCGCGGCGCCGAAGCCGCCCTCTTGCGCCGGGGCCGGCAAGTCCGCAAGTTGACGGTCTGTCCGCCCGCGCCCGAGAGGGATTCCCATGCCCGCCCACGCCAACGTGCTGGAGATGATCGGCGACACCCCGCTGGTCGAGGTGACGCGCCTCGATACCGGGCCGTGCCGGCTGTTCCTCAAGCTGGAGAACCAGAATCCCGGCGGCTCGATCAAGGACCGCATCGCGCTTTCCATGATCGAGGCGGCGGAGCGCGACGGCCATATCAAGCCCGGCGGCACGCTGATCGAGGCGACGGCCGGCAATACCGGCCTCGGCCTCGCCCTGGTGGCGGCCCAGAAGGGCTATCGCCTGCTGCTCGTCATTCCCGACAAAATGGCGCAGGAAAAGATATTTCATCTCAGGGCCTTGGGCGCCGAAGTTCGGATGACCCGTTCGGATGTCGGCAAGGGCCACCCGGAGTACTACCAGGACATCGCCCATCGCCTCGCCGGCGAGATCGAAAATTCCTTCTACGTCAATCAGTTCAGCAATCCGGCCAACCCGCTGGCCCATGAGACCGGCACCGGCCCGGAGATCTGGGCCCAGATGCATCACGAGGTCGATGCGGTGGTCTGCGGCGTGGGTTCCGGCGGCACCCTGACCGGCCTCGGCCGCTTCATGAAGCATGTCTCGCCGAAGACCCGGATGGTGCTGGCCGACCCCAAGGGCTCGATCCTGCGCGACCTCGTGCAGACCGGGAAGCACGCCGCGCCGGGCTCGTGGCTGGTCGAGGGCATCGGCGAGGATTTCGTGCCCGATGTCTGTGACCTGTCGCTGGTGTCCGAGGCCTTCACCGTCGACGACGGCGAGAGCTTCGCGACCGCGCGCGAGCTGCTGCTCAAGGAGGGCATCCTGGCCGGCTCGTCCTCCGGCACGCTGATCGCCGGCGCGCTCGAGTACTGCCGGCAACAGAAGGCGCCGCAGCGCGTCGTCAGCTTCGTGTGCGACAGCGGCAACAAGTACCTGTCGAAGATGTTCAACGACTACTGGATGCTCGACCAGGGCTTCCTGGAGCGGCCGCGCCACGACGATCTGCGCGATCTGGTCTCGCGCCGCCACGCCGACCGCGCGACCGTGACGGTGGCGCCCGACGACACCCTGCTGGTGGCCTATTCCCGCATGAAGCTCTACGACGTGTCGCAGCTTCCGGTGATCGACGGCGACAAGGTCGCCGGCATCGTCGACGAATCGGACATCCTGCTCCGGGTCTACGGCCACGAGGAACGCTTCCGCGAGCCGCTGCGCGTGGCCATGACCGACAAGATCGAGACCATCGACGCCCGGGCCGACCTGGCGGCGCTGATGCCGATCTTCGCCAAGGACCATGTCGCGCTGGTGATGGACGGCAAGAAGTTCCTCGGCGTCATCACCCGCATCGACCTGCTCAATCACCTGCGCCGGCGCATGAAGTAGCGTTGCCCCGGCAGAACCACGGGACCACCATGCCAGACACGCCCTCCCCGCCCGGCGGCAAGACCCGGCCGAACCGCATGGGCTTCGCCACCCGCGGCATCCATGCCGGCCAGTCGCCGGACCCGACCACCGGCGCCATCATGATGCCGATCTACGCGACCTCGACCTATGTCCAGTCGAGCCCGGGCGTGCACAAGGGCTACGAGTATTCGCGCAGCCAGAACCCGACCCGCATGGCCTACGAGCGCTGCGTCGCCGACCTGGAGAGCGGCAGCGCCGGCTTCGCCTTCGCCTCCGGCCTCGCCGCCGAGGCCACCATCCTCGACATGCTCGACCAGGGCAGCCACGTGATCGCCATGGACGACCTCTATGGCGGCACCTACCGGCTGTTCGAGCGGGTGCGGCGGCGCTCCGCCGGGCTCGATTTCAGCTTCGTCGATCTGTCCGACCTGGCGGCGCTCGAGACGGCGATCCGGCCGACCACCCGGATGATCTGGATCGAGACCCCGACCAACCCGCTGCTGAAGCTGGTCGATCTCGAGGGCGTGGCGCGGATCGCCAAGGCTCGCGGCATCGTCACGGTCGCCGACAACACCTTCGCCTCGCCCTGGGTGCAGCGGCCGCTCGAGCACGGCGTCGACATGGTCATGCATTCCGCGACCAAGTACCTGAACGGCCACTCCGACATGGTCGGCGGCATGGTGGTGGTCGGCGGCGATGCCGAGCTCCGGGAACGCCTCGCGTTCCTGCAGAACGCGGTCGGCGCCGTCGCCGGCCCGTTCGACAGCTTCCTGGCGCTCCGGGGCCTGAAGACCCTGGCGCTGCGCATGGAGCGGCACTGCGCCAACGCCGCCGAGATCGCCGCCTGGCTCGAACGGCACCCCCGGATCGACCGGGTCTACTATCCCGGCCTGCCGAGCCACCGGCAGCACGCCCTGGCGCAGCGCCAGATGCACGGCTTCGGCGGCATGGTGACGGCGGTGCTGTCGGGCGGGCTGGCGCCGGCCAAGCGCTTCCTGGAGCGCTGCGAGATCTTCGCGCTCGCCGAGAGCCTGGGCGGGGTCGAGAGCCTGATCGAGCACCCGGCGATCATGACCCATGCCTCGCTGCCCCAGGAGAAGCGCCGGGCGATCGG
The DNA here is from genome assembly GCA_964372215.1 of uncultured Rhodospirillaceae bacterium. Taxonomy (GTDB): domain Bacteria; phylum Pseudomonadota; class Alphaproteobacteria; order Dongiales; family Dongiaceae; genus DAIMFL01. The sequence continues at coordinate 144,830 of CAYJQC010000005.1, read as the reverse complement.
CATCGTCGACGGGCTGGTGCGGCTCTCGGTCGGGGTCGAGGATCTGGACGACCTGATCGCCGATCTGGACGCCGCGCTGGCCTGACCGGCGCAACTCCAGCGGCCGGCGCCGTCACAATCGTTAAGCCGCGTTAACCGAATTCGGGCGCCGCAGACGTGCGATTTCGGCGAATACGCTGCATCCGGCCCGCTGCCTAAACCGCTTATTAACGCAGTTCGGCGAGGCTGCATGGCACATCTTCCGGTGCTTTTCAGCGTCTCGGGTTTTCATGCTCATCATCGTCGGTGCCCTCGTCGTTCTCGGCAGCGTGATTGGCGGCTATGCCGCGCCGGGCGGCCATCTCGCGGTGCTGTTCCAGCCGTTCGAGGTCGTCATCATCTTCGGTGCCGCGGCCGGCGGCTACATCATCGGCAATCCGAAGACCGTGCTGAAGCGTACCGGCAAGGGCTTCGGCAAGATGATGAAAGGGCCGAAATACGGCAAGAAGGCCTATGTCGAGCTGCTCAGCCTGCTCTACCTGATCTTCAAGCTCTCCAAGTCCAAGGGCATGCTGGCGCTCGAGACCCATGTCGAGAAACCCGAGGACAGCAGCCTGTTCGCGCAGTTTCCATCGGTCGCCAAGGACCACCACGTGCTCGAATTCCTGTGCGACTACCTGCGCATGATGACGCTGGGCACCGAGAACCCGAACGAGATGGAAACCCTGATCGACCAGGAGCTCGAGACCCATCACCACGAGGCGAACCAGGTGTCGAGCGCGCTGCGTACCCTGTCGGATTCGATGCCCGGCCTGGGCATCGTCGCCGCCGTGCTCGGCGTCATCCACACCATGGGCTCGATCACCGAGCCGCCGGAGGTGCTCGGCCACCTGATCGGCGCCGCGCTGGTCGGTACCTTCCTGGGCATCCTGATGGCGTATGGCTTCGTCGGCCCGATGGCCAACGCCCTGCAGGCGGTCGACGAGGCCGACGCCAAGTATTTCCAGTGCATCAAGATCGGCCTGCTCGCCCATCTCCAGGGATATCCGCCCGCGGTCTCCATCGAGTTCGCCCGCAAGGCCCTGCTGGAGAGCGATCGCCCTACCTTCTACGAGATCGAGGATGCGGTCGGCGCCTTGCCGCCGGTCTAGCGGCAGGGACCGGACCGAGCGCCCCCATGCATGGCTGACGACGCGACCAACCAGCAGCCCATCATCATCAAGCGGGTGAAGAAGGGCGGGCACGGCGGCCATCACGGCGGCTCGTGGAAGGTCGCCTATGCCGACTTCGTCACCGCCATGATGGCGTTCTTCCTGCTGCTGTGGTTGCTCAACGCCACCACCGAGGAGCAGAAGCGCGGGATCGCCGACTACTTCGCCCCCACCATCGCGTCGCGCTCGAGCAGCGGCAGCGGCGGCGTGCTGGGCGGACAGACCATCGAGAGCGAAGGGGCGATGGTCGCCAACAAGGAATCGCCGTCGGTCACCGTCGTGCTCGAGGATCCAGCCCCGTCGCCGGCGGACGAGTCGGAGGTGACGGAGGACACCGAGAACACCCAGCCGGCGCCGCTCAGCGACACCGCCGAATCGCCGGGTGCCCAGGACACCGCCGACTTCACCGAGGCCGCGGCCCAGAAACGCATCGCGGCCGAGGAGGACCGGCAGTTCCGCGAAGCCGAGTTCCAGATCCGCCAGGCGATCCAGGACGTGCCGGACATCCAGCAGCTGGCGCAGAACCTGATCATCGACCGCACGCCGGAGGGGCTGCGGATTCAGATCGTCGACCAGGATCGACTCTCGATGTTTCCGCGCGGCGGCACCTCGATGGTCGATCAGGCGCAGAAGCTCATGACTCTGGTCGCCAAGGTGATCGAGCGGCTGCCGAACAAGGTGTCGATCACCGGACACACCGACTCCACGCCGTTCTCCAGCAACGCCAGCTACACCAACTGGGAGCTTTCGACCGACCGCGCCAACGCCAGCCGCCGCGCCCTGCTCGCCGCCGGCGTGCCGGCGGAGCGCATCGCCACCGTGGTCGGCAAGGCCGACCAGGAGCCGCTCGACTCCGACGACCCGACCTCGGCGCAGAACCGCCGGATCAGCATCGTGCTGCTGCGCGAGGCGACCCAGGTGGCCGACGCCGGGCTCCCGGCGGCCCCCGACGGGACGCCGCCGCCGGCGGCGGATGTCGCCGCCGAGCCCGCCCCTGCCGATGCCAACCCGGTACCCGCCCCAGAAGCTGCGCCGGCGCCCGAGCCGGCCGCCGATCACTAATCCCTGCCGCCCGCTTGCCTGGACCCGGTACCGTGGCCATGTCTTGTCTTGCTGACATGGATCTCGACCTGGATTGGAGCGGACACTGACGGCAAGAAACCTTCCCGGGCTGCTCGCCGGCGATGCCGCCTGGCGCGGCGACCCGCCCGATCCCCTCGTCCATCCCGCACTCTACGACGGCGTCATCTGGCGCCGCGTGCTCGCCTACGTCGTGGATCTCGGCATGCTGCTGCTATGCGCGGCGATCATCTGGTTCGGGCTCGGCCTGATCGCCGTGCTCTCACTGGGGCTGCTCGCCCCGCTGTTGCCGGTGGCCTTGGCGCTGCTGCCGGTCGGCTATCACGGCCTGCTGGTCGGCGGCCGGCGCTCGGCCACCATCGGCATGCGGATCATGGGGCTCGAGGTGCGCAGCTGGACTGGCCAGCGCCCGACGGTGCCGCAGGCCTTGCTGATGGCCATACTGTTCTACGCGACGCTGATGGTGACCGGCAGCCTGATCCTGCTGGTGGCCCTGTTCAGCAGCCGGGGACGCACGGTGCACGACATGCTGTCCGGGACCGTGGTGGTGCGCTGCGCGGCATCGGGCCCGCTGGCTCCCTGACCGCGCCGGGCCGGCGCCAAACGCTGGCGCCCGGCGATCGACGCTGGCCGAGCCCTGATCTCCTGCGTCATACTCCCGGCATCGACGGGTGTCGCCCCGAGGGGACGCCCGGCCCGCGGAGGTCAACAGCACCCATGAGCATCCACGGCCGCGTCCAGCCCTTGCCGTTCCTGGTGACGACGGAGATGCCCTGCCCCTATCTGGAGGGGCGGTCGGAGCGCAAGATCGTCACCGAGCTGACCGGCTCGCATGCCGGCGCCACCTACGAGCTGTTGTCGCGCGCCGGCTTCCGCCGCAGCCATTCGATCGCCTATCGTCCGGCCTGCGCCGGCTGCAGCGCCTGCATTCCCGTGCGTGTCGTCGTCTCCGACTTCGAGCCGGAGCGCAGCCTGCGGCGCGTCGCCTTTCGCAACCGGGACCTGATCACCGAGGCGAAGCCGAACCGCGGCACGCCCGAGCAGTATCAGCTGTTCACCAGCTATCTCGAGAGCCGTCACGGCGACGGCGAGATGGTCGGCATGCGATTCCACGAGTACCGCTCGATGGTCGAGGACAGCCCGATCGAGTCGCGCATGATCGAGTTTCGCCTGCCGGACGGACGCCTGGTCGCCGCCTGCCTGGCCGACTGGGCGGCCGACGGGATATCGGCGGTGTACAGCTTTTTCGACACCGCCGAGCCGCGGCGCAGTCTGGGCAGCTTCGTCGTGCTGTGGCTGATCGACGCCGCGCGGCGCGCCGGCCTGGACTACGTCTATCTCGGCTACTGGGTCGCTGCCAGCCGGAAGATGGCCTACAAGACCCGCTTCCGGCCGATCGAGGGCTTCGGCCCGGGCGGCTGGCGACCGCTTCCCGACGACCTCTGACCGCCGCGTCCCGGCGGCCCCATGCCATCCCGCATATCGGTGCGACGCGGTCGGGGGCGATGCTTGCGCTGGTCATAGGGCTCACCTAATGTGCGCCGAATGAAGGCAATTCAGGCCCATTCGGAGGGGAAACTTCATGAATAGACGGGACTTCCTCGCGGGTGCCGCGACCGGCGTCGTCGTCGGCGCGGCTGGAACCTATGGTGCGCTGCAGGCGCAGAAGCCGGCCGAGTTGGCCGCGCCGACGCCGGTCGCAGCACCCGAGCAGCCAGCCGCACCCGCCATCGTGAAGCAGGTGCGCGAACTGAAGATGGTCACCACCTGGCCGGCGAACTTCCCCGGCCTGGGCACCGGCGCCCAGCGCGCCGCCGACCGCATCACCGCGATGACCGGCGGCGAACTCACGGTGAAGGTCTTCGCCGGCGGCGAGCTGGTACCGGCACTGGAATCCTTCGACGCCGTGGCGGGCGGCACCGCCGACATGTACCACGGCGCCGACTACTACTGGCAGGGCAAGTCGCAGGCGTTCAATTTCTTCACCGCCGTGCCCGGCGGCTTCCTGGCGCCCGAAATCAATGCCTGGATCTATCACGGCGGCGGCCAGGAGCTGTGGGACGAGGTCGCCGGCGGCTTCGGCGTGAAGTCGTTCGCCTGCGGCAACACCGGCGTGCAGATGGGCGGCTGGTTCAACAAGGAGATCAAGTCGGCGGAGGACTTCAACGGCCTCAAGTTCCGCATGCCCGGTCTGGGCGGCGAAGTGATGCGCCGGCTCGGCGCTGCGGTGCAGACGCTCCCCGGCGGCGAGATCTTCCCGGCGCTGCAGGCCGGCACCATCGACGGCACCGAGTGGGTCGGACCGTGGAACGATCTGGCCTTCGGCTTCTACAAGGTCACCAAGTTCTACTACTGGCCGGGCTTCCACGAGCCGGGCTCGACCCTCTCGCTCGGCATCAACAAGGGCGTGTGGGACAGCCTGACCAAGACCCAGCAGGCGATGGTCGCCGCCGCCGCCTCGGCCGAGAACGACTACATGTACGCCGAGTTCATGGCCCGCAACGGCCAGGCCCTGCAGACCTTGATCAAGGAGCACGGCGTGCAGCTGCGCCGCTTCCCGGACGAAGTGCTGCAGGCCATCGGCAAATCGATCGCCGAGGTCATGGGCGAAGTCGGGGATTCCGATCCGCTCACCAAGAAGGTCTACGAAAGCTACCTCGCCTTCCGCAAGGACGTGTCCGAATGGACCACCCTGTCGGAACAGGGCTACGCCAACGCCCGGTCGAACTTCTTCTCCTGAAGGCCGGCCCGAGACGGTTGTTGTCGCGGGGCCGGCGCCGGTTTCCGGCGGGGGCCGTCTTGCATCCGCGATCGAGTGGAGGGGGCGGGCATGTCGGCGATCCGGCCGGGGCTCGCTCGATCATGTTGAAGCCGAGGCGGGACCACCGAACGCCCGCCATCGACACGGTTTGACAGGGACCCCATGCCGATGAAACAGCTCGCCGGCCTGGCAAGCCTCATCGATGCGATCAACGAGACGATCGGCCGCGCCGTGTCCTGGCTGGCCCTCACCATGGTTCTGGTCACCTTCACCCTGGTGGTGATGCGCTACGTGTTCGGCCTGGCCTCGATCGCCTTGCAGGAATCGGTGATCTACATGCACGGCCTGCTGTTCATGCTGGCGGCCGGCTACACCCTGCTGCATGACGGCCATGTCCGTGTCGACATCTTCTATCGCGAGGCGCGCGCCCGGACCAAGGCGTGGGTCAACCTGCTCGGCGTGCTGTTCTTCCTGATCCCGGTATGCGGGCTGATCTGGTACGCCTCGTGGTCCTACGTCGCCCAGTCCTGGTCGGTCCATGAAGGATCCCGGGAGACCAGCGGCATCCAGGCGGTGTTCCTGCTCAAGACCGTGATCCTGGTGTTCGTCGCGCAGATGATTCTACAGGGCCTTGCGCTCGCCGCCCGCTCGATCATCGTGCTGATGGGCGGGCCGGAGCCGCAGGGTCCGGGCGGCGTGACGCCGGCCTCGACCGCCGAGCGCGAGCGGAGCGCGGCCTGATGCTTGCCGACTCCCTCGACCTGCTGATGTTCGCCACCGCCTGCGCCTTCCTGCTGTCCGGATTCCCCGTCGCCTTCACGCTCGGCGGCACCGCCCTCATCTTCGCGCTGATCGGCCTCGCCCTCGGCGTCGTCGACTTCCAGTTCCTGAACGCCATGCCGCAGCGCATCTTCGGCGTGATGACCAACGAGGTGCTGGTCGCGGTGCCCCTGTTCATCTTCATGGGGGTGATGCTCGAGCGCTCCAAGGTGGCCGAGGAGCTGCTCGAATCCATGGGCCGCCTGTTCGGCCGCCTGCGCGGCGGGCTCGGCATCTCGGTGTCGATCGTGGGCGCGCTGCTGGCCGCCTCGACCGGCATCGTCGGCGCCACCGTGGTGACCATGGGCCTGCTGTCGCTGCCCACCATGCTGCGCCGCGGCTACGACCCGAAGCTGGCCTGCGGCTCGATCGCCGCGGCCGGCACGCTCGGGCAGATCATCCCGCCGTCGATCGTGCTGGTGCTGCTCGGCGACGTGCTGTCCTCTGCCTATCAGCGGGCGCAGCTCAACCAGGGGAACTTCTCGCCCAAGACCATATCGATCGGCGACCTGTTCGCCGGCGCCCTGATTCCGGGGCTGATGCTGGTCTGCTTCTACATCGGCTACCAAGTCCTGATGGCCTGGCTGCGGCCCGAAACCTCGCCAGCCATGACCGAGACCGACGAGGACGGCGACGCGCCGGCGCCGAGTATCCTGCACGCCCTGGTGCCGCCCTTCGCGCTGATCATCGCCGTGCTCGGCTCGATCCTGTGGGGCATCGCCACGCCGACCGAGGCGGCGGCGGTGGGCGCCATCGGCGCTCTGCTGCTGGCCGGTCATCGGCTCGGCGAAGGCCGGGGGGCCAGCGCCATCCCGGTCTACGCCGCCGCGCTATCGCTGATCGGCGTGCTGGTGCTGACCGCCTTCGTCGACCTGCGCATCACCCGCGCCGAGATTTCCGGCGGCGACATGCTCGGCATCGTCATCGCCGTGCTGTTCTGCCTCGGCATCGGCTGCGGGGTCGCGGTCAGCCTGTGGCGCAGCTTCGGGGCCGGCGTGCTGACCGGGGTCGCGCGCTCGACCACCCAGATCACCTCGATGGTGTTCATCATCCTGATCGGCGCCGCGATGTTCTCGCTGGTGTTCCGCGGCCTGGGCGGCGACGACACGGTGCACGAGTTCCTGACCAACATGCCCGGCGGCGTGATCGGCGCCATGGTCATCGTCATGCTGATCATGTTCGTGCTCGGCTTCTTCCTCGACTTCATCGAGATCACCTTCGTGGTGGTGCCGGTGGTGGCGCCGGTGCTGCTGACCCTCGGCCTCGACCCGGTCTGGCTCGGCGTCATGATGGCGCTCAACCTGCAGACCTCGTTCCTGACCCCGCCCTTCGGCTTCGCGCTGTTCTACCTGCGCGGCGTCGCGCCGCCCGAGGTCAAGACCATGGACATCTATCGCGGCATCGTGCCGTTCGTGATCATGCAGATCATCGCGCTCGTCGCCCTCGCGCTGTTCCCGCAGTTGGCGACCTGGCTGCCCGCTTTGGTCTTCGGCGGATAGGCAGGGGAGCGAGCGTTTCTCATGCTTCGACAGGCTCAGCATGAGGTCAGGGAGAGCCCCAACAATGGGGCGGCCTCATCCTGAGCCCGTCGAAGGGTGAGGCCCCGCTCCGGCCTCAGCCGAACTTGTTGTTCACCGGGAAGCCGCGTGGCGGCAGGCGACCGGCCTGAGCGCGGCTGCCGATCCAGGGCCTGAGGTCGGTCTCGGTGCGGGTGCGCTCGCCGCTCTTCCAGGTCAGGCCCTCCTTCAGCCTGAACACCTTCACGTCCGACAGCCCGCCGTCCTTGTACTTCTGCAGGATGACGCCGCGACCGCGGGTCATTTCCGGCACCTCCGCGAGCTTGAAGATGACCAGCTTGCGGTTCTCGCCGACCACCGCCACGTGGTCGCCCTCGACCACCGCGCAGACTGCCGCCTCGCCGCCCTCGCCGAGATTGAGCACCTGCCTGCCGGCGCGGGTTTGCGCAACGACCTCTTCCTCGGGGACGACGAAGCCGCGGCCGTCGCCCGACGCCACCAGCAGCTTGCGCCCGGGCTGGTGCACGAACAGCGCGACGATGTCCTGGTCGTTGCCGAGGTCGATCATCAGCCGCAGCGGCTCGCCATGGCCGCGCCCGCCCGGCAGCTTGTCGACCCCCAGGGTGTAGAACCGGCCGTTGGTGCCGAGCAGCAGCAGCTTGTCGGTGGTCTCGGCATGCAGCGCGAAGCGCGCCCGGTCGCCCTCCTTGAACTTGAGGTCGCCGTTCGCCTCGACATGGCCCCTCATGGTGCGGATCCAGCCCTTGTGCGAGCAGATCACCGTCACCGGCTCGCGCTCGACCAGGGCGTCGAGCGGGATGACCATCGCGATCGGCGCGGCGGCGAAGCCGCGGCGCCGCTTGCCGCCCTCGGCCGTGGGCCCGAACTTCTTCCTGATTTCAGCGATCTGCTCGCCGATCAGCTTCCACTGCCGGCCCTCGTCCTTGAGCAGCGCCTTCAGGTCCTTCTGCTCGGCGGTGAGCGCCTTGTGCTCCTTGCGGATCTCGATCTCCTCGAGCTTCCTGAGGGAGCGCAGGCGCATGTTGAGGATCGATTCCGCCTGCAGGTCGGTGAGCTCGAAGCGCTTCATCATCACCGCCTTGGGCTCGTCGTCCTCGCGGATGATGCGGATCACCTCGTCGAGGTTGAGATAGGCGATCAGATAGCCCTCGAGGATCTCGAGCCGGCGCTCGATCTCCTTGAGGCGGAAGCTGCCGCGGCGGTTGAGCACGTCGCGCCGGTGGTCGAGGAAGGCGCGCAGCACCTCGGGCAGCGACATCACCCGCGGCGTGTTCGAGGCGTCGAGCACGTTCATGTTGAGGCCGAAGCGCGATTCGAGATCGGTCTGGCGGAACAGCGATTCCATCAGCATCTCGGGCTCGACGTTGCGGCTCTTCGGCTCCAGCACCAGCCGCAGCTCGGCCGCGGACTCGTCGCGCACGTCGGCCAGCAGCGTCAGCTTCTTGGCCAGCAGCAGCTCGGCGATCTTCTCGACCAGCCGCGACTTCTGCACCTGGTAGGGAATCTCGGTGACGACGACCTGCCAGGTGCCGGCCTTGAGCTTCTCGACCTCCCAGCGGGCGCGCACCCGGAACGAGCCGCGGCCGGTCTTGTAGGCCTCCACCACCGTCTCGCGATCCTCGACGATGATGCCGCCGGTCGGAAAGTCCGGGCCCGGCATCAGGTCGACCAGCTTGGCCACGGTCGCGTTGGGAAACCTGATGAGATGGCCGAGCGCCTCGCAGATCTCGCCGACATTGTGCGGCGGAATGCTGGTCGCCATGCCGACCGCGATGCCCTGGGCGCCATTCGCCAGCAGGTTCGGAAAGGCGGCGGGCAAGACCACCGGCTCGTCGCCCTCGCCGTCATAGGTCGGCCGGAATTCGACCGCGTCCTCGTCGATGCCGTCGAGCAGCGCCTCGGCCACCGCTGTCATGCGCGCCTCGGTGTAGCGCATGGCGGCCGCGTTATCGCCGTCGATATTGCCGAAATTGCCCTGGCCGTCGACCAGCGGATAGCGCACCGCAAATTCCTGGGCCAGGCGCACCATGGCCTCGTAGATCGAGGCATCGCCATGGGGGTGGAACTTGCCCATGACGTCGCCGACCACGCGCGCCGACTTCTTGTAGCCCGAGTTGGGATCGAGCCGGAGCTGGCGCATGGCGAACAGCACCCGGCGATGCACCGGCTTCAGCCCGTCGCGCACGTCGGGCAGCGAGCGCGCCACGATGGTCGACAGGGCATAGGACAAATAGCGTTCGGACAGCGCGGCGGCGAGGTCGACGATTTTCACCTCGTCGCGCGGCGGGGGCGGCGGGGCGCTGCTGCGCTTGCCGGCGGGTTTGGCCATGGGCACTCCGGAATCACAGGAATGGTGCGGCAGTATAACCGCACCATACCGCATCTAGTAGCGGAACCCTCTTTCCCGTCTCCCTGCCGTTCGGACCCGGAAGCCGAGCGCCATCGGCCCGCCAGGACGAGTTGCCAACAATTCGGCGCAAGTTCAAAATCGCCCGCTGACAGCGGAGTAGCCGGTCAATCAAGAAACGTCGGCGCGCGCCGCCGCCTTTTGGGGAGGGACGAGTGGTATATAGGAAGCTGCTGTGCCGCAGCCTTGGCGGCAGTCTCATGGCAATCTCGATGCTGCTCGGCCACGCGGCGATCGCGGCACCCCAGGTCACGGTGCCGGCATGCGACGCGCTGACCGCCTGGTCCGCGACGGTCGACCCCAAGGATACCTTCGCCGCCGCCCCCGCCCTGCCCCTGCCGGCGGCGCTGGCCGACGACGCGCTGCTGCCGCTGTTCGGCGTCAGCGCGCTGGCCTGGACCGGCGAGGACGTCAAGGCCGCGAGCGGTGCCCTGGTCGGCTGCTACAAGGAGGCCAAGAAGCGCGGCGACAAGCCGGCGATGGACGCGCTCGGGGTCGCCAACGCGGTGGTTGCCAAGACCCTGGGCAAGTCCCTGGCCGCGGTGGCGAAGGCGCGCGGGGTGATCGAGCCGCAGCGCCAGGCGATCGGCGCGCTGCCGGACTCGCCCGAGCTCGACAAGGGGCTCGCGGTGCTCGTCGGGGTCGATCCGGCCAAGCCGAACCTGCAGGCGGCGGCCGGCCTACCGCGCGAGATCGTCGGCCCGATCGGCGCCATCGCCAAGTTCCTGCCGTATCTGCCGGACGGCGATCGCGAGCAGATGTTCGCCGAGCTGGCGGCGCGGCGCACGGCGATGCAGTCGGCCATGAGCGACCAGCTCGGCGGCGAGATCGCCGCCGCGCCGGCAACCGCCGACGGCGTGGTCGCGCTGCTGCAGATCCGCCAGCGCATCGCCACCATGGCGGCGAGCGAGGTCCTGGTGGCGCGCGACCAGGAGGCGGCGGCGCGGACCGACGAGATCCGCACCGCGCTGCGCCAGGCGACGCCGCCGGCTTGGGTGCCGCCGGATTGCACGGAACTCTATCGCTGGAGCGGCGCCGCCGAGGCGCAGCAGGGCGTGGCGCTGGGCAGCCAGAGCACCCACGCGGCCTTCCTGGACGAGCGGGTGGTGCCGGTGTTCGGGCTCTCGATCGGCGCCTGGAGCGACGAGGATACGGCGCGGCTGCAGTCGATCCGCGCGGCCTGCCAGGCGACCTGGCGGTCGCTGCCGGGCAGCAATGCCGTCGCCAACCCGCCGGAAGACGCGCCGGACCTGCTGAAGCTCGCGAGCAAGGGCGCCTGGATCGACACGGCCGACGCGCAGATCGCGCAGGCGCGCACGACGATCCAGGCCTACGGCGCGGGCCTGGCGGCGCTCGCCGCCGCCGAGGCGCAGATCGCCGCCCTGCCGGACTCGCCGCAGTCGCTCGGCCAACTCCAGGTGCTGGCCGCGGACCCGGCGCAGAACGCCGTCGACGAAGCCCGGCGCCAGAGTTTCCAGGCGCTGGTCGAGACAAAGCGGGACGGCATCAACGCCCAGGCGCTGAACGCCGCCCTGGACGGGCTGGCGCAGGTCCAGGTCTCCGAGCTCGGCGATCTCGTCAAGCTGGTCGTGTATTGGAACACCGCCGTGCCGACGATCGCCGATCCCAACGACCAGCAGCGCTTCAGCCAGGCCGGCGAGCAGGCGCTGATCGCGGCGGCGGACGCGCTGCTGCCCGCCTTCAAGTCACGGCTGCAGGAAATGCCGGCGACGCTCGCCGGATTCCGCCAGGTGCGCGGTGCCGTCAACGAGCTCACCGGGGTGACCGACACCGAGGAAGTCCCCGCGTTCCAGGCCATGCATGCCGCGATCGACGACCGTAGCCGGGCGATCGTCGATACCATGCGCCAGCAGAACTGCACGACCCTGCTCGACCAGCTCGAGATCGGCGCCGCCGACGCCGAGCGGCTGGTGTGGGACGGCCAGTCCGGCACCAAGCTCGGGATCTTCGTGTGCGACCTGACCGAGAGCGGCAGCCCGGTGCACGAGTACGCCGCCGACGGCATGTTCTCGGACGAGATGACCCTGAAGGCCACCCTGGCGCTGGGCGGCCTGCAGACCCTGTCGCTGCACGAGGCCGAGGTCGTGCAAGGCCAGGACATGCTGGTCGGATTCAAGCTGGCCGACGCCAACCAGGAGAAGCCGATCTCGGTGCAGGACTGGGCGATGTTCACCGCCATGGCCACCGGCGGCCGCTTCGTCACGCCGGAGGACTGCCAGCAGTTGATGGCGAAGCCGGAGGATCAGCTCGGCATCGAGGACCGCATGATGGGCGTCGACTGCGCCGAGGAGATCATCAACCGGACCTGGGGGTTCCAGTGAGGACCCGGAGATGAGGCGCGCCGGCGCCCTACCCGCCGCCGTAGTCGTTATGCTGGCGATCGCGTCGGCGGTCGCGCCGCCGGCCCCGGCGCAGGAGCTGGGCGCCGAGGATCGCGCCGCGCTGTTTGCCGCCGCCGGCTTCGCCCCGCGCGGCGATCAGTTCGTGCGCTGCGACGACACCGTCACCGCCTCCGCCATGACCGGGTTCATCGAGCTCGCCGATCTCAACGGCGACGGCAGCCCCGAAGCCTGGGTCCGGGAGAGCAGCAGCTTCTGCTACGGCAACACGGCCGAGGCGTTCGTGCTGTTGACGAGGGATCGCAGCGGCGCCTGGATCAAGCTGATCGACGAAATCGGCATGGCGCTTCCGCTCGAGACCCAGCACAGCGGCTGGCCCGACATCGAGGTCGGCGGCCCCGGCGCCGGTCCCTTCCCGGTCTACCGCTTCGACGGCACCGGCTACGTGCCGGCTCAGTAGCAGGCGCCGGTTCAGCCGTTCAGGGTCGCCGACACCACGATGGGGTCGTGGCTCGCCACCAGCCCGAGGGCGGCCAGGGTCTGCGGATCGGCGGTGCCCGTGATCGGCAGGCCGGCATTGTGCTGGAACGCCCGGATCGCGTCGCGGGTCCGCGGCCCCGACTTGCCGTCGGGGTCCAGATTGGCGCCGCGGGCGTTCAGCGCACGCTGGATGTCCAGGGTCGACGGCATGAGGGTGCCGGCCGCGTATTTCGCATAGGCCTTGGCCATCTTCTCGTCATAGCGATTGGCCTTGAAGCCGCTGCCGTTGTAGCTGCGGGCGAAGTCCTCCCAGCGCTTGTCGCGCAGTTCGTCGTCCAGGTTGTTGGTCGACACGAAGCTCGCGAACGCGTCCAGATGGGCGCCTTCGGACTCCATCTGCGCGGTCACGAAGGACCCGACATCGTCGAAGCCGGCCGCCTTGTGGTTCACGCCGAGGATCTGGAACATGCCCCAGCTCGCGGACTTGAGCGCCGCCTCTAGGTCGAGCGCGATGGCCTGCTCCAGCCGGTCGTACTCGCCCGCCTTGCCCTTGTAGTTCCGCACCCAGGTCGGGGTCGAGATGTCCGGATGCGCCTGGTCGTGCCGACCGTCCGTCAGCTTGTGGAACCAGCGCGATTCGAACAGGATCTTCGGCCGCTTGTCGGGCAGGAATCCGGTTCTTCCGCCCGATTCGACCTCGGCCACCGCGCGCACCGCCGCGACCTCGCAGCCGAGACGCCGGGCGACGCGCTCGAAGTCCGCATCGCCGAGCGGCGACGCCTTGCCGACGAACTCGCGCTTTCCGTTCGACATCTGTGGCTCCTCCGATTCGCCCTGGGTGGCCCGACATGCGACCGCGGGCCGGTGTTGCGGCATGCGGCTCCATGGTTTCACAGGAGTCGACGTGATCTCAACCCTGCCCGGGGAAATCGTCTCCGGTCGCGGCGTTTCCCGGTTTCCCGACCAGGCCGCGTCTCCAGGGCAACCCTGCGATCGTCGGTCGATCCTAGAACCGGTCGATCCGGAACGGGTGCATGTCGACGCCAGGATCGCGGCCGGCGACGAGGTCGCCGAGGATGCGCCCGGTGACCGCGCCGAGGGTCAGGCCGATATGGCCGTGGCCGAAGCCGAAGAAGGCGTTGCGATGCCGGTCCGAGCCGCTGATGACAGGCACCGAGTCCGGCATCGACGGGCGGAAGCCCATCCATTTCGCGTGCCCCGCCTCGTTCAGCCCCGGCAGCATGCGCCGGCCGCGGGCCAGCAGAATGTCGGCGCGCGCATAGTTGGGCGGCGCGGCAAGGCCGCCCAGCTCGACCGTGCCGGCGACCCGCAGGCCGTGCTCGAGCGGCGTCACCGCGAAATTGTAGTCGCCGGAATAGATCGGCAGGCGCGGGGCGACGCCGGCATCGGGCAGCATGACGTGATAGCCGCGCTCGGTGTCGAGCAGCGGGTTGTGGCCGAGTTGCCGGCTGAGATGCTTCGACCAAGCGCCGGCGGTGATCACCACGGCGTCGCAGGCGTGCCGTCCGCCATTGGTCAGCACATGGGTCGGGCCGGCGGGGCCGAGTTCGAAGCCATGGGCCTCTTCCCGCACATGAACGCCGCCGCCGCGCAGGAAGCTGTCGGCCAGCACCTGCACCAGGCGGAAATTGTTCACCGCATAGGCGTTCTCCGGGTAGAACACCGCGTGGCGGTAGATCGGCGCCAGGCTCGGCTCGAACTGTCGGATCTCCTCGGCCTGCAGCACGGTGAATTCGACCCCGCGGCGGCGCTGCAGCTCGAGGTCGCCTTGCGCGCCCTGCCATTTCTTCTCGGTCTCGTAGACTCCGAGCCAGCCGGTCTTGCGGATCATGTCGGTCTCGCCGGCATCCTTGAGCAGCGGCATGAAGGCGTCGGTGCAGTTCGCCAGCACCGAGCGCAGGGCGATCGAGATCTCCTCGACCCGCTTGGGCGAGCTCGCCTTCACGAACTCCCACAGCCACGGCGCGAGCCTGGGCAGGTAGCCCCAGCGGATGGCGAGCGGACCCAGGGGATCCATCAGCATGCCCGGCACCTTCCAGACGATGCCGGGGGTGGCGACGGGCACGCAGGATTCGCCGGCGATCACACTGGCGTTGCCGCGCGAGGCGCCTTCGCCCGGCCCGCGCGGGTCGATCAGCGTGACCCGCCGACCGTCGCGCTGCAGGTACAGGGCGGTCGAGACCCCGACCACTCCGGCGCCGATCACGGCGACATGGGCGAATTCGGGCCGCATCGCGGGACGCGACGCGGCGGCGGATGGACTACTGGACATGGCTGCTGAGGCTCCTTCCCCTACCGCCTTCGGGTAGACCAAGGACCGGAACGAATCAAGCGCCCTCCGCCCGCGCCAGCCGGACGATCAAGCGGCGCCGTGCCGCCGGCTCGCCGGCCTTGGGATGGGGCCCGTGGGCGAACACGTCGCGGGCCAGGAAATGGCCGGTGAGCCTGAGCCCCGCCAGCACCTCGTCCGGGCCGGCCGGCTGGTCGCCGAGCAGGAATCCGGGCAGCGCCAGCAGGCGGTCGCGATAGGGCTCGCCGGCGGCGGCCGAGACCGCCCGGCCGGACTTGGGCGAGACATAGACCAGCCGGTCGTTGCTGCCGGTCGCCGCGCATTCGCTGAGGTCGAGGCCGAAGCCGAGCTCGGCCAGCAGGTCGAGCTCCCAGCGCACGTAGTCGGCGGCCCAGGCCGAGTCGGGTGCGTCCGCGGCGGTCAGGCGGGCGATCAGGGCGAGCAGTCCGGCATAGGCCCGCGGATGGGGCTCGCGCTCGGGCAGGGCGAACTCGGCGACCGCCGCCGCCGCCGCCAGGGCCGCCAGGCGCGCGGGCTCGTCGAGCAGCCGGGCGGCGTTGGCCTCGGCCAGCTCGCAGGCGAAATGCCCGAGATGCTCCTCCAGCCGCGCCCGCCAGGTGGCCAGCACCCGGTTGCCGGGTTCGTACAGGCCGCGGGCGCGCTTGCCGGCCCCGCCAGGCACCAGGCCGGCATGGCGGCCGTGCTCAGGGGTCAACAGGGTGACGATGGCCGCGCTCTCGCCGTGGCGGCGGGCGGTCAGCACGATCGCTTCGTCGGTCCATTCCATGGCGAGGCAAAGCTACACCGAACCGGCGCTCCACGGCATGGGGCGCTGCGCCGGGCACGGCCTCAGTTTCGAGGCGGCGCAAGCACCAGTCCGTAACGTGCCATCACCTCGACCAACTTGGCCGGGTCCGGCCCACCGGGGCGGCCGGCGACCTCGGCCACGTCGCGGAAATACTGGGCACCAATGTCAGGTGTCAGGACGATCAGCGCGCGCGCGACCTGATCGTGCGGATTGCTGAAGGCGTGAACCGACCCGCGCGGCGTACGCATATGCTCGCCCCGTCGGAGGTCGCGCCGATCGTCACCGACCGCATAGTGCAGCACGCCCTCCAGAACATAGACGATCTCTTCGTTGTCGCGGTGGCTATGGGCAGGCGGAACCTTGGCCCCGGGAGGCACGGTGAGTTCGAACATACCCGAGGCGGCCCCGGTTTGAACGCCGTCCTGCAGATAGTTGATCTCCAACTGCCCGATCCTGATCGGACTCTGCTCGTTCCGGTGCATGATGCCTCCGCCAGGCTCAATCCTTCGGGCGATCCTTACAGGCCGGTCGCCGCAGTTCAGCATAGAACGACGCGGCCGTCGCCGCCATGTCACGTAGTGGTCGCGGTTCTCTCCCGAAACGATCACGCTGGGCTCGTGGCCTTGTCATCCGGCCGGCTGCTGCCGGACGGCCTGATGCCGGGCCAGGACGTGTTTCTACCGCGTGAGCTTCGAGGATCTCGGCAACCTCGCCAGCGGAGGCGAGCCGGTCGTCGGCCACCTGCGCACCGCGCCGGCATGCAGTTCTTCAGCGACGTGACGATCGACGGCCAGACCGCCGCCGTGACCGTCACGCTGCGCGATCTCGAGGGCGCCGAGCTGTATCGCAAGGAGCTGGCGCCGGAGTGCGCGTAGGCATCGCTTTTCCTCTCCCCACCGGGGGAGAGGGAGGGGCCCGCCGCGGGGGTGCGGGGGGGGGGGGGGCGCGGGCGGGTGCGACCCGGCGTTGGGCAGGCCGGGGGGGGGGTGGGGGGTTTGGATGCTTTTCCCCCCCCCCCCGGGGGGGTGGGGGGGGGCCCCCCCGCCAGGGGGGGGGAGGGTGAGGGCCGCTGCCGTGTCCTACACGTCGTAGTCCAGGCCGAGATCGCGATAGCGCTCGCGGTCCTCGGTCCAGCCCTCGCGCACCTTGACGTGCAGGAACAGATGGATCTTGCGCTCGAGCATCTGCTCGAGCTCCGCCTGCGCCGCCTCGCGCACCGCCTTGATCCGCTTGCCGCCATGGCCGAGCACGATCGCCTTCTGGCTGTCGCGCTGGATGTAGACCACCTGGGTGATCTTGGCGCTGCCGTTCTTGAACTCCTCCCAGCTCTCGCTTTCGACCGCGATCGAATAGGGCAGTTCGTCATGGAGCTGGCGGAACAGATGCTCGCGCGTCACCTCGGCGGCCAGCAGCCGCATCGGCACGTCGGAGACCTGATCCTCGGGGAACAGCCACGGCCCCACGGGCAGCCGCGCCACCAGCGCGGTCATCAGGTCGTCGACGCCGTCGCCGGTCTCGGCCGAGATCATGAAGATGTCGGTGAAGATTCCGGTGGCATCGAGCTCGGCGGCGAGGCCCAGCAGCTTCTCCCGCTTCACCAGGTCGACCTTGTTGAGCGCCAGGATCGCCTTGCGCCCGGACTTCTTCAGCCCCGCGACGATGCCGTGCGCGTCCTCGCCGATGGTCTTGCGTGCGGCGTCGACCACCAGCACCACGAGATCGGCGTCGGCGGCGCCGCTCCAGGCGGCGTGCACCATGGCCCGTTCCAGCCGCCGCTTGGGCGCGAAGATGCCCGGCGTGTCGACGAAGATCACCTGGGCCGGCGCGGCCATGGCGATGCCGAGCACCCGGCTGCGCGTCGTCTGCACCTTGGGCGAGACGATCGATACCTTGGTGCCGACCAGGCGGTTGAGCAGCGTCGACTTGCCGGCATTGGGCGCCCCCAGGATGGCGACATAGCCGCAGCGCGTGGCGCCGCCGTCCGGCTCCCGCGACGCTCCGCCCGCCTCACCCATCGCGACGCTCCGTCACGTCGGCCAGCAGCGCGCTGGCGGCAGCCTGTTCGGCGGCGCGGCGCGAGCGTCCGCTGCCGGTGACCGGCGGCCGCCCGGCGACCTCGACCTCGACTTCGAAGACGGGATCATGCGGCGGCCCCTCGCTGGCGACGATACGATAGGAAGGCAATGGCAGGCCCGAGCCCTGCGCCCATTCCTGGAGCGCGGTCTTGGCGTCCTTCGGCGGGCGCGTGTTCTCTTCCAGGAGTGGCTGCCACTCGCGCTCGATGAAAACCCGCGCCGCTTCCAGGCCGCCGTCGAGATAGAGCGCGCCGATCACCGCCTCGCAGGCATCGGCGAGCAGCGACGGGTTCTGCCGCCCGCCGCCGTCTTCTTCGCCGCGCGAGAGCACGAGATGGCGGCCGAGATCGATCGACTCGGCGACCCGGGCGATCGCCTCCTTGCGCGCCAGTTCGGCGAGCCGGCGTGCCAGCGGTCCCTCGCTCTCCCCGGGAAAGCTGCGATACAGCATGTCCGCGACCACCAGGCCGAGCACCCGGTCGCCCAGGAACTCGAGCCGCTCGTAGCTTGCACCGTGTCGCCGCCCAGCGGCGGCGCCGAACGTGCTGGGATGGGTGAGCGCCTGCTGCAGCAAATCCGGGTCGGCGAAGCGATGGCCGAGAATCTCCCTGAGGGAGGACGGGCGATTCGGTGCGGAGGAACGGCCGGTCACGGTACCGAATCGAAGATCCGCTCGAAGCGGGTCGCCGACGGCCATTTCCACGGCTCCCACAGGCGCGCGCTGCCGTTGGTCGAGAAGAACAGGAACTCGGCCCGGCCGATCAGGTTCATCTCCGGCACGAAGCCGACCCCGTTCTGCTCCGGCTTCACCCGGCTATCGAGCGAGTTGTCGCGGTTGTCGCCCATCATGAAGTAGTGTCCCGGCGGCACCACGAAGGGCGGCGTATTGTCTTGGGTGCCGTTGTCGGACAGCTCGAGGATGTGGTGCTGCACGCCGTTCGGCAGGGTCTCGACATATTGGGCGACCGGTACCTTCGAGTCGGGATCGACATAGTCCTCGATGCGCTGGCGCTGCACCGCGACGCCATTGATCTGGAGGATGCCGCCGACCACCTGGATGGTATCCCCGGGCAGGCCGACCAGCCGCTTGATGTAGTCGGTCTCGTTGTCGCGCGGCAGCTTGAAGACGATCACGTCGCCGCGCTCCGGCGGCGTCGACCAGATCCGTCCGTTGAACAGGTCCAGGCCGAGCGGCAGCGAGAACCGGCTGTAGCCATAGGAAAACTTGGACACGAACAGGTAGTCGCCGACCAGCAGGGTCGGCACCATCGATTTCGACGGGATGTTGAACGGCTCATAGGCGAAGGTCCGCACAACCATGGCGATCAGCACCGCATAGATCACGGTCCGGATGGTCTCGAGGACTCCGCTGGGCTTCTTCGTGGACATGGACCTCTTCGCCGCTCGGGAAAGAAACGCGCCGCATCCAGCCAGCCCGGCCCGCCCCTGTCAAGGCGCGCCCGGGGGTGAATCGGCCGGACCGGCGGGCTTTCAGCCGCCGGCCGCGGGGCCGTCGGGCACCGCGGAGATGATGACCAGGGCCTGGGCCTGAGGGTGGTCGTCGGTCAGGGTGATGTCGATCTGGGCCCGCATCCCCGGTGGCGTGATCTCGACCAGGCGCAGGGCCGCGCCGCCGGTCAGCAGCATGGTCGGCTTGCCCGAGGCCAGGTTGACCACGCCGAGGTCGCGCCAGAACACGCCGGCGCGAAATCCGGTGCCGAGCGCCTTCGAGCAGGCCTCCTTGGCGGCGAAGCGCTTGGCGTAGCTCGCCGCCCGGCCGGCCCGGCCCTCCGACTTGCGGCGCTCGAGGTCGGTGTAGACCCGCTCGATGAAGCGCTCGCCGAAGCGGTCCAGCGTCCGCTCGATGCGCCTGATGTCGATGATGTCGCTGCCGATGCCGATGATCATGGCTCGCGTGCCTTTCTGCCGCCGCCGGCAAGTCGCGCCCGGCGCCGCTCCAGCCGCCCCTGCCGTGCCCGGCGGTAGCTGACGACGGCGAGGTAGACCAGCCCGTAGGTAATGCCCCAGGCCACCAGCCCGGTCGGCACCGCGCCGAGCATCATCGGAAACAGCACGCGCCAGGGGTGGTGCAGCAGGAACGAGATGGTCAGCTCGCCGGGCAGCTCCTGGCCGCCGCCGAACTCGCCCATCATGGCGTTGCCGAGGGTGTAGTTCCACCAGAAGATCAGCGGAAAGGTCCAGGGATTGCCGATCACCGTGCCGAAGGCCGAGGCCAGAATGTTGCCGCGGACCCCCCAGGCGAGCAGGGCCGAGAGCACGAAGTGGAAGCCGATGAACGGCGTCATCGACATCGCCGCGCCCGAGGCGAAACCGGCGGCGATCCGGTAGGGCGTCCCGGGCAGGCGCCGGACGCGGTGTGCGAGGTACTGGGTCGAACGATTCCAGCCGCTCGTCGGCCACAGGAATTCCTTCAAGTGGCGCAAGCGCGGATGGGGACTCCGGCGCCTGAACACGGACATGGCCCCGATGTCTACCGAACGCCGGCGTCGCGGCGACGCCGCATCCGGCCGGACCCTGTCGCAATCGCCGCCGCCATGACTAGCCTCGCGCCCGCTCGACCGAATTGATCACCGGCGTCGCCCGCAGGGCCGCGATGATGTTGGTCAGATGCCGCACGTTCTTGACCTCGACGTCGATCATCATCTCGAAGAAGTCGGCCGACCGGTTGGTGATCTTCAGGTTCGAGATGTTGCCTTCACTCTTGCCGATGATGGTCGACAGGCTGCCCAGGCTGCCCGGCGAGTTGGCGACCACCAGATGCAGCCGGCCGACATGCGCCGCCGGGTCCTCGCCCTGGTTTTCCCAGGCGACGTCGAGCCAGCGCTCCGGCGAGTCGGCGAAGCTTTCCAGAGTCTCGCAGTCGATGGTGTGGATGGTGACGCCCTTGCCGGTGGTGACGATCCCGACGATCCGGTCGCCGGGCAGCGGATGGCAGCAGCCGGCGAAATGCACGGCCATGCCGGGAATCAGGCCGGTGATCGGCACCGCGCCGTCCTTGCCCTTCTTCTGCGCCTGGCGGCCGCGATGGACACCGATCGGCACCACCAATTCCGGCTTGCCCGCCGTTTTCAGTCCCGGAAACACCGCCGTGATCACCTCGCGCGAGGTATGGATGCCCTCGCCGACCGCGGCATAGACATCGTCGACGGCATCGCATTTCAGCTTCTTGAGGGCACCGTCGAGCCCTTTCTCCGTCAGCTCCAGCCCGTCCTGCCGGAACGCCTTCTGCAGGATGGCGCGGCCGAGCTCCAGGTACTGCTGGCGCTGCTGGGTGCGGACGAAGCGGCGGATGCAGGCGCGCGCCTTGCCGGTGACGACGAAGCGTTCCCAGGTCGGCGACGGGGTTTGCGCGCGCGAGGTCGCGACTTCCACCTGGTCGCCGTTGTGGAGCTCGGTCCGGAGCGGCATCAGCCGGCCGTTGATCTTGGCGCCGACGCAGGTGTTGCCGATCTCGGAATGCACGGCGTAGGCGAAATCGACCGGCGTGGCGCCGCGCGGCAGGGCGATCAGGTCGCCCTTGGGCGTGAAACAGAAGACCTGGTCCTGGAACATCTCGAGCTTGGTGTGCTCGAGGAAATCCTCCGGCCCGGCGGCGTTCTCCAGGATGTCCAGGAGCTCGCGCAGCCAGCGGTATTGCCGGCCTTCGACCTGGACGCCCTGCTTGTACTTCCAGTGGGCGGCGACGCCGTATTCCGCCACCTCGTGCATCTCGCGGGTGCGGATCTGCACCTCGATGCGCTGGCGCTCGGGGCCGATCACCGAGGTGTGCAGCGACTGGTAGGCGTTCGGCTTGGGCGTGCTGATGTAGTCCTTGAAGCGGCCGGGCACCACGGGGTAGCGGGCATGCAGGATGCCGAGCGCCTGATAGCATTCCGGCAGCGAGGCCACGGTGATACGGAACGCCATGATGTCCGACAGCTGCTCGAAGGCGACGTTCTTGCGCTGCATCTTGCGCCAGATCGAATAGGCCTGCTTCTCGCGCCCGGTGATGGCGACCTTGAGCCCGCTCTCCTCCAGCACCGATGTCAGTTCCTCGATCACCCGGCCGACCACGTCGCCGCCCTGTTCGCGCAGGAATTGCAGGCGCTGCACGATCGAGCCGCGGGCGTCCGGATGCAGCTCGGCGAAGGCCAGGTCCTCGAGCTCGTCTTTCATGCGGTGAATGCCCATGCGCTCGGCCAGCGGCGCATAGATATCCAGCGTCTCCAGGGCGATGCGCTTGCGCTTCTGCGGATTGTCGATGTAGTGCAGGGTCTGCATGTTGTGCAGGCGGTCGGCGAGCTTGACCAGCAGCACCCGGATGTCGTTCGACATCGCCAGCACCAGCTTGCGGAAGTTCTCCGCGTGCTTGGTGTGGTCGGACTGCAGCTCGAGCCGGGACAGCTTGGTGACGCCGTCGACCAGCCGCCCGACCTCCTCGCCGAACAGCTGCTCGATCTGCTCGAGCGTGGCGTCGGTGTCCTCGACGGTGTCGTGCAGCAGGGCGGTGGCGATCGACGCGCTGTCGAGCTTCATGCGCGTCAGAATCTCGGCGACCTGCAGGGGATGGGAGAAGTACGGGTCGCCGGAGGCGCGCTCCTGCGAGCCGTGGGCCTTCATCGAGAAGACATAGGCCCGGTTGAGCATGTCCTCGTCGACATGGGGGTCATAGGCCCTGACCCGCTCGACGAGCTCATACTGGCGGATCATCGCGGCTCACCGGGAAGCTAGGCGCGGCCGCGGACGAATCCCACCTTCGGGTCGCGCGCGGCCGTGGCCGCCGCCCGACCCGCCTTGATCGCGGCGCAGATCGGCCCGGCTCAGACCTCCTCCGCGCCGGGCTCTTGCTCGGCCGCCGGCTCGTCCTCGAACTCGCCGTCGATCGACATGCCGGCCTCGGCCGCCTCGCTCGGGCTCGGCTCGTTGGCCTCGGCCATCAGCTCGCCCAACAGGTCGGTCTCGCCGGCGCCGAAGCCGCCTTCTTCTTCCGGCTCATCGACTTCGACATGCTTCTGCAGGCCCTGGATGAGGCTGGTGCGCAGAACGTCGAGCTCGACGGTCTCCTCGGCGATCTCGCGCAGCGCGACCACCGGGTTCTTGTCGTTGTCGCGTTCGACGGTCAGGGTTCCGCCGGCCGAAACGTCCCGGGCCCGCTGGGCTGCCAGCATGACCAGCTCAAATCGGTTGGGAATCCTGAGAACGCAGTCTTCGACCGTCACACGCGCCATGTTTCGTCGCTCTCCAAAGAACCGGGTAGGATGCTGAACTGACCAAATATATTATCCCGCATCGCACAAAGCAAGGTGTGTCAACATGTTCGGGCGGATTCTTCGACACTTCCGCTATCGCCCTGCAGCGGCCGGATTTGCTGGCCTTCGGGCAGGGCGGCGATCAGCGCCTCGACGCTGCGGCCGTTTCCTGGCAGGTGCCAGCCGGGCGCGATCTCGGCCAGCGGCAGCAGGACGAAGGCGCGCTCCGCCGCCCGCGGATGCGGCAGGATCGGCGCCCCGGGCCCGGGGCGGACCAGATCGCCGTAGGCCAGCAGGTCGAGATCGACCACCCGGGCGGCGTTGCGCTCGCCGCGGACCCGGCCGAATTCCCGCTCGACCTCATGCAGGACGGCGAGCAGCGCCTCCGGCCCCAGCATGGTCTCGACCGCGGCCACGCCATTGACGTACCAGGGCTGGCCGGACGGCGGCACCGGCGCGCTCTCGTACCAGCGCGCCCGCCGCAGGATCCGCAGCCCGCGGCGCACCAGCTCGGCCAGCGCGGCCTCGAGGGTGTCGCGCGGGCTGCCGAACCGCTCGCTCGACAGGTTGGCGCCCAGCCCGATCAGGATCGGGCCAGGTCGGCTCGGTCCGGAATCGCGGCCGGGTAAAGGGCTCTGGCGTGGCATGGGCTGGCCTGCGCGCTTGTCTCGCCGGGAAAGTCGCCCCAATTATGGTTCAGTGGCCGGCGCGAGTCGCCGGCGCCCACTTTCGGGGTGGCGAGCCCGGGTCTCGCCGGATATCGGAAGTTGCATTGTCCCATCGCATCATTTGGAACCCGACATGATACTGAAATTTCATCCGCAGGAACGCGTCGCCATCTTCATCGACGGCGCCAATCTCTACGCCGCCGCCAAGGCGCTCGCCTTCGACATCGACTACAAACGGCTGCTCGACAGCTTCACCGCCGCCTGCCGCCTGATCCGGGCGTTCTATTACACCGCGCTGATCGAAGACCAGGAATACTCGCCGATCCGGCCGCTGGTCGACTGGCTGGACTACAACGGCTACACCATGGTGACCAAGCCGACCAAGGAGTTCACCGACTCCGCCGGCCGGCGCAAGATCAAGGGCAACATGGACATCGAGCTGGCCATCGACGTGATGGAGCTGGCCGACCATGTCGACCATATCGTGCTGTTCTCGGGCGACGGCGATTTCCGCCGGCTGGTCGAGGCGGTGCAGCGCAAGGGCGTGCGGGTGACCGTGGTCAGCACGGTCCGCTCGCAGCCGCCCATGGTCGCCGACGAGCTGCGCCGCCAGGCCGACCGCTTCGTCGAGCTCGAGGACCTGTCGTCCCAGATCGCCCGCGCGCACAACCCCCAGAACAGCCGGCCGCAGCACGTGTCGACCCCCGCCGAAACCGGCAACGAACTGTCCTGATCGGGCGGACCCGGTGACGGCGGCGGGCGCCGCAGCCATGCCCCCACGATCGATTCCTGCGGCCGGGGATCCGGACGCCCTGTATCCGGGCCGCGACTGTTCGGTCTGCCCGCGGCTCGTCGCCTTCCGGGCCGGCAACCGGTCGGCGCAACCCGGCTGGTTCAATGCGCCGGTTCCCGCCTTCGGGCCGCTCGACGCGCGGCTTCTGGTGGTCGGCCTGGCCCCTGGCCTCAAGGGCGCCAACCGCACCGGCCGGCCGTTCACCGGCGACTATGCCGGCGACCTGCTCTATCCCACCTTGATCAAGTTCGGCTTTGCCCGCGGCAGCTTCGGCCAGCGGCCCGATGACGGCCTGAGCCTGGCCGACTGCCGGATCACCAACGCGGTGCGCTGTGTGCCGCCGGAGAACAAGCCGACGCCGGCGGAGATCAACACCTGCCGCAGCTTCCTGGTGGCCGAGATCGCCGCCATGCCGAACCTCGCGGCGATCCTGGCGCTCGGCACGGTGGCGCACGGCTCGGTGCTGGCCGCCCTCAAGCAGCGCCGCGCCGCCTTCCCCTTCGCCCACGGCGCCCGGCACCGCCTGCCGATCGGGCTGCTGCTGGCGGACAGCTATCACTGCTCGCGCTACAACACCAACACCGGCCGGTTGACCACGGACATGTTCGAGTCGGTGTTCGCGGGCCTCCAGGGGTCGCTGGCCGGCTGAGGCGGCTCAGCCTCGGCTGCGCATCAGCCGCGCCTTGTCGCGCTGCCAGTCGCGCTCCTTGACCGTCTCGCGCTTGTCGCCCTTGCGCTTGCCCTTGGCCAGGCCGAGCAGGACCTTGGCGATGCCGCGCGGATTGAAGTGGATGTCGAGCGGCACCAAGGTCATGCCGTCGCGGGTGATGGCGCCCAGCAGCTTGCCCATCTCGCGCCGGTGGACCAGCAGCTTGCGCGGCCGTTTCGGCTCGTGGTTGAACTGGTTGGCGCCGCCGTACTCGGGAATGTAGGCGTTCACCAGGAACAGCTCGCCGCCCTGGTCCGCCGCATAGGACTCGCCGATGCTGGCCTTGCCGCCGCGCAGGCTCTTCACTTCGCTGCCGAGCAGCATGATGCCGGCCTCGATCGTGTCCTCGATGAAGTAGTCGTGGCGGGCGCGGCGGTTCTGGGCAACCACCCGCCGTTCCGGATCGGCCTTGGCCATGTCCCCGCCGGCGTCAGTTCAGCAGGGCGGCCGACTGCATGGCGGCCTTGACCTTCTGCTTGCTCGCCTCGGCGATCTCGCAGAGCGGCAGCCGGGCTTCCGCCGAGGCCCGGCCGAGCAGGCTGGCGGCGTACTTCACCGGGCCGGGGCTGGTCTCGCAGAACAGCGCCTTGTGCAGGGGATAGAGCCGGTCCTGGATCTCGCCGGCCTTGGCGACATCGCCGGCGAGCCAGGCGTTCTGCATCTCGGCGCAGAGCCGCGGCGCGACGTTGGCGGTGACCGAGATGCAGCCGTGGCCGCCGCTCGCCAGGAACGCCAGGGCGGTGCCGTCCTCGCCCGAGAGCTGGCAGAACGGCTTCTTGATGGCGAGCCGGGTGGAGAGCGGCCGGGTCAGGTCGGCGGTCGCGTCCTTGACGCCGACGATGTTGTCGAGCTCCGCCAGCCGCGCCATGGTCTCCACGGTCATGTCGACGGCGCTGCGCGGCGGCACGTTGTAGATGATGATCGGCAGGTCGACCGCGTCGTGGATTGCCTTGAAATGCCGGTACTGCCCCTCCGGCGTCGGCTTGTTGTAGTAGGGCAGCACGATCAGCGCCGCATCGGCCCCCGCCTCCTTGGCGTGCCGGGTGAGGTCGACCGCCTCGGCGGTCGAGTTCGACCCGGTCCCGGCGATGACGGGAACCCGGCGCGCCGCGGCCTCGATGCAGAGCTCGACCACCCGCTTGTGCTCGTCATGGTCGAGGGTCGGCGACTCGCCGGTGGTGCCGACCGGCACCAGCCCGTGGGCGCCCTCGGCGATCTGCCACTCGACGAAATCCTGGAACGCCTTCTCGTCGACCGAGCCGTTGCTGAACGGCGTGATCAATGCGGTGAAGGATCCCCTGAACATGGCGCGCTCCCGACAGAAAATCGCAGTTTGGCGAAGGCCCGGCACCATAGCCACCGGCCCCCACCCTCGCAAGCTCGGGCTCCCGCCAGCCGGCGGCCGGCTATCTGGATTCCGGCGCGGGGTTCATGTTTCTTAACCTTCCGTCAGCATATGATATACGGACCTCCGCTACCATCATCCGCGGGCCGACGGGCTCGCCAGGGGATTCGCCGTGTCGCAGCTGCTGTGCCGCCTGTTGCTTCTGGTCCTCGTCGGCCTCGCCGCCGCGCCCGCCGCGGCGAGCGACCGGCTGTCGGCACGCGACCAGCAGCTCTACCAGGACGCTTTCGCCGCTGCCGACAAGGAGCAGTGGGTCAAGGCGCGCCAGCTCGCCGACCGCGCCAAGAACCCGCTGCTCGCCAAGGTGATCCGGTGGCTCGACCTGACCCAGCCCGGGCCGGGGCGCAGTTTCGAGGAGATGCGCGGCTTCCTGGCCGACAACCCCGATTGGCCGCTGCTGGCGACGCTGCGCAGCAACGCCGAGCGGGCCATGCCCAGGGGCCTCGATGACGCCTCGGTCGCCGCCTGGTTCGGCGATCGCACGCCAGCGACCGCCGCCGGGGTGATGCGCCTAGGTGCCGCGCTGTTCGACCTCGGCCGCCAGGAACAGGCGCGCGACCTGGTCCGGCGCGGCTGGGTCGAGCAGGACATGGCGGCGGACGAGGAGAAGGAGTTCCTCGGCCTGTTCAAGAAGCAGCTGCGCGCCGAAGATCACGTCGCCCGGCTCGACCGGCTGCTATGGGACCGGCAGGAATCCGCCGCCCGCCGCATGCTGCCGCGGGTCGACGAAGGGCATCGGCTGCTGGCCGACGCACGGCTGCGGCTGATGGCCATGGACCCCGGGGTCGACGGCGCGGTGAAGCGGGTTCCCGCGGCGCTCCGCAAGGACCCCGGCCTGATCTACGACCGAGCCCGCTGGCGCCGGATCAAGGGACTCTACGAGGAAGTCGTCGAGCTGCTCGATCCGCCGGTCGCCGGCGTGCGCAAGCCTGACCTGATGTGGCGCGAGGTCGAGGACGCCGCCAGGCGGGCACTGACCCGCGGCGACATCTCGGTCGCCTACCGGCTGGCGCAGCATCATGGTGCCGAGTCCGGCACCGCCTTTGCCGACGGCGAATGGCTCGCGGGCTGGATCGCGCTCCGCTTCCTGGGCGAGCCGCAGCCGGCCTATGAGCATTTCGCCCGGCTCTATGCCGGGGTCACCAGCTCGGTCAGCCAGTCGCGCGGCGCCTACTGGGCCGGCCGCGCCGCCGAGGCAATGGGCGAGACCGCGCTCGCCCGCAACTGGTACCGTACCGCCGCCGACAGCATGACCACCTATTACGGCCAGCTCGCCGCCCAGCGCCTCGGCACCGGCGAGGCTCAGCGCTTCCCGACCCTGCCGCAGCCGACCGCGGAGCAGATCGCCGCCTTCGACCGCGACGAGCTGGTGCGGGTCGTGCGGATGCTCGGCCAAGTCGACCAGCTCGACCGCGCCCGCCCGTTCGTGGTGCGGCTGGTCGACCATGCCAAGACGCCGGGCGACCACCGCCTGATCGCCGACCTCGCCGCCGAGCAGGGCCGCAACGACCTCATGGTGGTGGCCTCCAAAGAGGCAAGGCGCAGCGGCATCGAGCTGGTCGAGTATCTCTATCCGCTGCGCGACCTGCCGTCGGGTCTCGGGCCGGAGAATGCCCTGGTGCTCGGCGTGATCCGCCAGGAGAGCGCGTTCGCGGTCACCGCCGTCAGCTCCGCCGGCGCACGCGGCCTGATGCAGCTGATGCCGTCGACCGCCAAGCACGTCGCCAAGCAGGCCGGGCTGAAATACGAAGAGAAGAAGCTGACCCGCGATCCCAGCTACAACATCCGCCTGGGCAGCGCCTATCTGCAGGAGCTGATCGAGCGGTTCCGCGGGTCCTACATCCTGGCGATCGCCGCCTACAACGCCGGCCCGTCGCGCTCCGTGGAATGGATGCGGGTCTATGGCGATCCGCGCGAGGCCGAGATCGACGTGATCGACTGGATCGAGAGCATTCCGTTCTCGGAGACCCGCAACTACGTGCAGCGGGTGATCGAGAACCTGATGGTCTACCGCCACCGCCTGGGCGATACTCAGGTCGCCGAGACGCGGGAACCGGATCTCGGAACCACCGTGCACTGACCTCGCCCGGCGCGGCGCCGGGGTCTGGCGCACGGCCATCGGGAGCGCCATGCCGGCCAGCCCTCTCGCCTCCATCGGCGCCTGTGTCTTCGATGCCTACGGCACGCTGTTCGACGTGCATTCGGCCGCTGCGCGCTGTCGCGACGCGCTCGGGCCCAAGGCCGATGCGCTGTCGGCCCTGTGGCGCCAGAAGCAGCTGGAGTACACGTGGCTGCGCAGCCTGATGGGGGCCCACGCGGATTTCGCCGAGGTGACGGCCGACGCGCTCGACTATGCGTTCGGCGCGACCGGCCTCGCCGATGCCGGGCTGCGCGCGCGCCTGCTCGAGGTCTATCAGCGCCTCGACGCGTTTCCCGAAGTGCCGGCGACGCTGGCGGCGCTGCGGCGGCTGGATCTCGGCACCGCGATCCTGTCGAACGGCAGCCCAGCCATGCTGGAAGCCGCGGTCACCAGCGCCGGCATCGATCACCTGCTCGACGCGGTGCTGTCGGTCGAGGAGGTCGGCATCTACAAACCGCACCCTTCGGTCTACCAGCTCGCGGTCGACCGGCTCGGCATCGCGGCGGACCGCATCTGCTTCCTCAGTTCGAACGGCTGGGACGCGGCCGGCGCCGCCCGTTTCGGCTTTCGCGTGGTCTGGGTCAACCGCTATCGCCAGCCACGCGAGCGCCTGCCGGCCCAGCCCGCGGCCGAGATCTCGGAACTCGCCGCCCTGCCACCGCTGCTGTCCCGGGCCTGAGCCCACCGGCGCCGCGCCCATGGATACGCCCCTCGCGGACCAGCCGCCAGACGCACACCCGTCCGGGTATCGCGAGCGCTGTTTCAGCGCCCAGGACGGGCTGCGGCTGTACTACCGCGACTACGGCGATCCGCTGGTCGCGGCGACTCCGCTGCTGTGCCTGACCGGGCTGACCCGCAACTCCCACGACTACGACCGGCTCGCCAGCCGGCTGGCCGCCGGCCGCCGGGCGATCTGCCCGGACTATCGCGGGCGCGGGCGCTCGGCCTACGACCCCGACTGGCGCAACTACCAGCCGCGCAACTACGTCGGCGACATCCTCCAGCTCCTGGCCGCCGCGAACCTGCACCGCGTCGTGGTGATCGGCACCTCGCTCGGCGGCCTGCTGGCCATGGGGCTGGCCGTCGCCCAGCCGGCCAGCCTCGCCGGCGTCGTGCTGAACGACGTCGGTCCGGTGCTGCACGCGGCCGGGCTGGAGCGGATCCGCGGCTATGTCGGCCGCGATCATCCGCAGCCCGACTGGGCCGCGGCGCTCCGCTTCGTCAAGGACACCTTCAGCAGCGTCGGCGAGAAGAGCGAGGCGGATTGGCGACACATCGCCGAAGGCACATTTCGCTCGGGGTCCGACGGCCGGCTCCATGTCGACTGGGACGTCGCGCTGGCCCGGCCGCTGGCGGCCGGCAGCCGGGTTCCCGACCTGTGGCCGCTGTTCCGCGCGCTGCGGCCGATCCCGACCCTCGCCCTGCGCGGCGTGCTTTCCGACCTGTTGACCGCGGAGACGTTCGACCGTATGCAGCGTGAGCATCCGGCCATGCGGCGTGTCACCGTCGCCGGAGTCGGACATACTCCCACCCTCGACGAGCCCGAGGCCCGCAATGCCCTCGACGCCTTCCTCCGCGACTGCGGCTGACTCCCGCGCGGCACAGCCGCCGGGCTTCGCCGATATCGAGGCCGCGGCCGAGCGCCTGGCGGGACGCGCCGTGGTCACGCCGCTGCTGTCGAACGCCGCCCTCGACGCGGCGGTGGGCGGCCGGGTGCTGATCAAGGCCGAGACGCTGCAGCGTACCGGCTCGTTCAAGTTCCGTGGCGCCTACAACAGGATCGCCCGACTGGCGCAGGGCCCGGAGCGGCCGCGCGCGATCGTCGCCTATTCCTCGGGCAACCACGCCCAGGGGGTCGCGGCCGCCGCCGAGATCGCCGGAATCCCGGCGCTCATCGTCATGCCGGCCGACGCGCCCGCCATCAAGGTCGCCAACACCCGCGGCTACGGCGCCGAGGTGGTGTTCTTCGACCGTGCCAGCGAGCGGCGCGAGGAGATCGCCGGGCGGATCGCCGCCGAGCGCGGCGCGGCGATCGTGCCGCCCTATGACGACCCGGACATCATCGCCGGCCAGGGCACCGCCGGACGGGAGATCGCGCTGCAGGCGCGGGAACAGGGCCTGGTGCCGGACCAGTTGCTGGTGCCGTGCAGCGGCGGCGGGCTGGTCGCCGGCTGCGCGCTTGCCCTGGCGGCGCTGGCGCCGCAGGCGCGGGTCTACGCGGTCGAGCCGGCCGGCTTCGACGACACCGGCCGCTCCCTGGCGGCCGGAAGGCGCCTCGCCAACGACCAGGCGGTGGGGTCGTTCTGCGACTCGCTGCTGTCGCGCGAACCCGGGCTCGTCACCTTCGAGGTCAATCGCCGGCTGCTGGCCGGCGGGCTCGCGGTCAGCGACGCCGAGGTCGCCGCCGCCATGGCCTATGCCTTCCGCGTGCTGAAGCTGGTGATCGAGCCGGGCGGCGCGGTCGGCCTCGCCGCGCTGCTCTCAGGCAAGGTCGATGGTCGCGGCCGGACCACGGCCGTGATCTGTTCCGGCGGCAATGTCGACGCCGAAACGTTCTGCCGCGCGCTCACGCACGACGCCGGCTGAGCCGGACGCTGCGCCGGATCAGTGGCCGGACGCCGCCACGCCGCCGCCCAGCGGGCCGCTTGCGACCGCTGCCGCCGGCTTGTCCTTGCCGCCGTCGCGGACCAGGCTCATCTTGGCGTCGCCGATGGAGACCGGCTGCTCGAGACGCTTGCAGTGGCCCTCGAGGAAGGCGCCGGGCTCGATCGCCAGGGTCTGGTGCAGGATGTCGCCGGTCACCTTGGCGGTCTTCGCCAGGGTCACCGAGGTTCCCCTGACCTGGCCGGTCACCGCGCCGCACACCCGGACCGTGTCGGCCGAGATCGAGCCTTTGACATGGGCCGCCTCGCCGACCGTGACGGTGCGGCTCTGGATGTCGCCCTCGATCACGCCGTCCACCTGGATGTCGCCGTCGCTCAACAGGTCGCCAGTGACTTTCAGATCGGCGCTGATGATCGACGGCATGCTGTTCCTCGCGGCTGGCTTGGGCGAATCGGGAGTCGACGGCATAGGCGCCGAAACCGAGGAGCTCGGCGGCGACGAAGTCTGCTTGCTAGCCTTTGAAAACATATCGACCTGCCTTCAGGAAGTTCATCGGGTCGTAGGGCTCTCCGTCCACAAGGATCTCGTAGTGTACGTGCGGACCGGTGCTTCTGCCAGAGTTCCCGAGCTTGCCGATCTTGTCACGGTACTCGACCGTCTGCCCGACCTCTACCAGGATCTCCTTGAGATGCGCGTAGCGGGTGCGGATACCGAATCCGTGATCGATCTCCACCATCCGTCCGTAACCACCCTTGCGCCCAGCAAATACCACCTTCCCGGGTGCGGTGGCCAGCACTGCCGTGCCTAGGGGTGCGGAAAAATCCAGGCCCTCGTGCATGGCCAGCTTGTTGTTGAACGGGTCCTTGCGCGTCCCGTAGGTGCTGCCGATCGTGTAGTGGTCGAGCGGCGTGTTGAGCGGAATCGACCGCAGGACGACCTGCAGCTTCTCCCACCGGCTCATCTCCAGATCGAGCGGCGCCACGCTCGCCAGGATAGTCTGGGCACCGCGCTCGCTCAGCCGGTCGCGCGCCGGCACGAACGGCCCGCCCAGCCCGGTCAGTTGCGGCGTCACCTTGGCCAGCAGCTCGTCGACGTCGATGCCGGTCATCGCCACCGTCTTCTCGACCTCGTCGGCGCCGCTGCGGGTGCGCTCGGCCAGCCGCTGGACGATGGTCTGCTGTGAGGACTCCATGTTGGCGATTCGCGTCTGCAGCAGCTCGACCTCGGTGCCGAGTCGATTGCGCGCCAGCTCGAGATCGTGGCGCTGGTTGCGCAGGGCTTCGAGATGGCGCTGGGTTTCCGTCAGCCGCCGGTCGACCCGCACGCTGCGATCGAGCGCCCCGTCGAGCTGCGCCTCCAGGCTGGCGACCTGCTGACGGAGATCGGCCGCCCCGGTACGCTCCGCCTCGCCGGCCTGACGGGCCGTTGTCAGATTGCGTTCGAGGTCCTGGATGGTGCGGTCCAGCGCCGCGTTCTCGGCGTCGGAGTCGGCGAGCCGCGACTCGGCGGTCGCCCATTGCGCGCTGAGCGCCTGTTCCGCGCTGGCGAGCTGCTGGCGCAATTCGGCCGCCTCGGCGCGCTCGGTCGCGCCGTTCCTTTGGGCGGCGGCCAGATCGCGCTCGAGGCCGTCGATCGTTTCGTCGAGCGCCGAGTCGTCGGCATAGGCGTCGGCCAGTCGCGCCTCGGCGGTCGCCAGCCGCTTGCCGAGCTGGTCCCGCGACTGGAAGATCGCCAGCTTGTCAGCCTCCGCCTCGGCCAGCTGCTGCTGCAGCAGGACGATGTTCTGCCGGAGCTGCTCATTGCGGTCGACCACGCTGTGCAGGTCGGTCTCGAACATCCGCAACTTGTCCTTGAGCCCGGCGGAGCCCGCCAAGCCCTCCTCCAGCACGACCTGGCTGCGCGCGAGCTGCGCCTCGATCGCGTCCATGTCGACCGACTGCGGTTCCTTGCCCCTGATCAAGGTCAGGAGCGCCGTTTCGTTGGTCTCCAGGCTGCGGGCGAGCACCGCGAATTCCTCGTATGACTGCGACACCTCGGCCAGGAGCTCGATATAGGCGGCCTGCGAGGTCGCCACTTCTTCGTCCCGGTTGCCCAGTCGGTAGTCCGAGATGGTCCAGCCGGCGACCGCCGAGATCAGCGAGGCGGCGAACAGGCCGGCGACGGCAGTTGCCGCGATTTGCCGGTTTGCAGAAATGACCACATATTTGACGCGGCCGTCGGTCCGGATCAGGATCTCGCGCGGCACATACCAGCGTGCCACGGCAGCGGAAAGCCGCTCTCTGAGCTGTTCGATCCGCATAGATGCCGAGCCCCCAATCCGAGAGATGCGGTTGCACGCGTCGCCGCGTGGTTGACGACCCTTCCCCTTGCCCGTTTTGTCGATGCCGGTTGGCGCCTTCGACTGCTCTCCGGCATCCCCTGTCACACCGGAGTCTCGGGCCCGAACGCTTTTTGCCGCGGCGTGTTTGCAGCTGCTTTGATTGGCGAAACGGTAGCCGCTGGCCCAGCCCCGTGCAAGACGATTCTCTGCCCAAGAAATGACACTTGGCACAATGACTTGCGTGCCGGCGGCCGCGACTCGGCGGGGCCCGTGCGGAGCGCTCAGGAAGGGCGTGTCAGGACGAAGTTCCGTTTCACGTAGTCGACCATATTGGCCACGCATTCCTCGACATCGGCGTGGCGCGTGTCGACCACCATCTCCGGGCGCTCGGGAGTCTCGTAGGGCGCCGACACGCCGGTGAACTCGGCGATCTCGCCGCTGCGGGCCTTGCGGTACAGGCCCTTGGGATCGCGCTCCTCGCAGGTGGCGACGTCGGCCTCGACATAGACCTCGTGGAACGCCGCGCCCGCCGCCGCGCGGGCCCGGCCGCGATCCGCGCGGTACGGCGAGATGAAGGCGGTGATCACGATGACCCCGGCGTTGGCGAACAACGCCGCGACCTCGCCGACGCGCCGGATGTTTTCGGCCCGATCCTCCGGCGAGAAGCCGAGATTGGCGTTCAGCCCCTGGCGCACGTTGTCGCCGTCGAGGACGTAGACGTGATAGCCGCGCCGGAACAGGTCCTGCTCGAGCGCCATGGCCAGCGTCGACTTGCCGGCGCCCGACAGCCCGGTGAGCCAGAGCACGCCGCCGCGATGGCCGTCGCGCGCGGTGCGCGCATCGGCGCTGACCCGATGCGCGACGCTGTGCAGGTTCTGGCTCTTCACCGTCACGATCGAACGCTGATCGGGATAGCCGTCCATGTCGATCAGCCCGCCGGCGACGATGTTGTGCCCGTCGCTCAGCGCGAAGCGGCCAGTGCGCGGCAGGAAATTCGCCTCGTCGAGGCAGACCAGCTGACGGGTCCGCAGGATGACGTCGGCGACGCCGTGGCGCGGAACCTGATCGCCGGCGTGCTGCGAGAGGTCGTCGATGTCGAAGACCTGCTCGATCGCCTGGACCGTGGCATCGGTCGCCAGCGCGCCGAGCCTGAGCTCGTAGCGCGCGCCCACCACCAACGGCTCGCGCCCGAGCCAGAACAGCCGGCCGCGGAACACGCTGGTCTCGATCGGCGGCTCGACCGCATGGCTGGCGACCGCGCCGCGCTCGATGAACAGCTGCTCTTCCAGCGTGATGCCGACCGACTGGCCGGCCTGGGCCGCGACCAGCGGCGCCGGCACGTGCCAAGCCTCAATGCTGGCGATCCGCGTGGTCTTGTTGCTGGGCGAGAACAGGATCTCGTCGCCGACCGCAAGCCGGCCGCTCTCGATGCGCCCGACCAGGATCCGCCGCTCGTCGAACTTGTAGATGTCCTGGATCGGCAGCCGGAGCGGCAGGTCGATCTGGCGCTGGGCCGGACCGAAGCCGTCGAGCGCCTCGACCAGGGTCGGGCCCTCGTACCATCCGAGCTCGGGCGCGCGCCGCGCGATGTTGTGCCCTTCGCGCGCCGAGATCGGGATGAAGAGGTCGGCGGCGACTCCCAGGCCGGCGAGGTAGTCGGTGTACTCGTGTCGGATTTCGGCGAAGCGGGCCTCGGCATTGCCGACCAGATCCATCTTGTTCACGAGCACGGCGACCTGGCGGATGCCGAGCAGGTTGAGCAGGAAGCCATGAAAGCGCGACTGCTGCTGCACGCCCTGGCTGGCGTCGATCAGCAGCAGCGCGGCGTCGGCGCTCGACGCGCCGGTGATCATGTTCTTGATGAACTCGCGGTGGCCGGGCGCGTCGATGATGACGTAGTCGCGCTGCTTGGTCTGGAACCAGATCTGCGCGGTGTCGATGGTGATGCCCTGGTCGCGCTCCGACTGGAACGCATCCATCAGGAACGCCCACTCGAAGGCCATGCCGCGGCGCTCGCACATGGCCTTGATCGCGTCGAGCTTGCCGTCGGGCAGCGACCCGGTGTCGTGGAACAGGCGGCCGACCAGCGTCGACTTGCCGTGGTCGACATGTCCGACGATCACGATGCGCAGCTGGTCGCGCATGGTGGCGTCGTCGGCGGCGCCATGAACCGCCGCGCCTGCGGCGGGACCGTCGGTAACCCCGTGCATCACATGTACCCCGCGGCGCGCAGCCGCTCGAAGGCGTCCTCGGTCTCGCGGTCCATCGCCCGGCCGGCCCGCTCCGGCGCCTTGGTCTGCTCGAGCTCGGCGATGATCTCGTCGATGGTCGACGCGTTGCTTTCGATCGGTGACGTGATGTCCTGGTCGCCGAGCGACCGGTAGCGCTTGCCGTTGCGGGCGAAGTACAGCTCCACGAGCGGAATCCGCTCGCGCCGGACATAGCGCCAGATGTCGAGCTCGGTCCAGTGCAGCAGCGGATGCACGCGCAGGTGGGTGCCGGGCGGCAGGTCGGTGTTGAAGTAGTCCCAGAATTCCGGCGGCTGGTCGCGGAAGTCCCATTCCCCGGCGTCGCCGCGCGGGCTGAACACCCGCTCCTTCGCCCGCACGCTTTCCTCGTCGCGGCGGATGCCGGCGATGATCCCGTTGAAGCCGTACTTGGCGATGGCGTTCCTGAGGCCCAGGGTCTTGCGCGCCGCCGAGCGGGCGGCCGGCGGCAGGGTCGGGTCGGTCTGCTCCACCGGCGGGCATTTGTCGGCGATCAGGTTGAGTTCCCATTCGACCGTGTAGCGGTCACGGAACGCGTACATCTCCGGAAACTTCCGCTCGGTGTCGATGTGCATCACCGGAAACGGCACGCGGCCGAAGAAGGCCTTGCGCGCGAGCCAGACCATGACGTTGCTGTCCTTGCCCAGCGACCACAGCATGGCGAGCTTGTCGATGCGGGCGAAGGCCTCGCGCAGGATGTAGACACTCTGGGATTCGAGCTCGTCGAGATGGTCCATGGGGCTTCCAACGGGGGCGATCCGGGGCCGCCGTGTTCCCGGACGGGCGGCAGGATCGACGCCCCTGCTGCGGCCGGCGGGTCCACGGTCAGCGGGCGTTTACCGCGTTGCAGCGCAGAAGGCAACCGCCGCCATGCGGCATGGCCCGAAATGCCCGGTTTTTAGCCCTCCCCGGGCCGCTCCGGCGATGGTTCGCCGGCTCAGGGGCCGGGCAGGATCGCGGTCTGCACCCGCCATTCGAACACCGCGATCAGGCAGCCGGTCTCGGTCCGCGAATTGTGGCGGGTGCCGGCCGCATAGCTGACGAAATCACCGGCCCCGAACACCGCCCCATCGTCGTCGATCAGCTCGCCCTCGAGCACCAGGAAGTCCTCGACCCCGGGATGGACATGCCTGAGGGTCACCGCCTCCGGCTGCATCCGCATGAGGTAGCAGCCATTTCCGGTGGTACGGTCGAAGCTGACCGGCAGCCAGGACATTTCCGGCTGGACGGGGCCCTCGAGGTCGTAGGCCTCGAACGCCGCGGTGTGGATCTGGACGACGCGCCGGCCCGGACGGACTTGCGTCACCGCATCGCCTGCCACGTGGTGCTTCCGATCGGTCATGGCAGCTCTCCTTCGCGCTCGGGCCCGGCCGGCTCGAACGATCCTGGCAACCGCACCGCGCGTCAAGCGCCGCCCGCCGACGCCATGCCTTGGCGCCGGCCGCACCCGCTCCACGGAAATGACATTGTTCCTATGCGGGCACGCGCCGTGATGCTCGCCCGCGCCGTGACTTGCCGTTCACAGCCTCTCGCGCCGGATAAACTCTACGTGAGAGAGCCGTCGCGCCTGTAGTTCGGCGCAGAGTGGCGTGTTACCAGAATCCACGTCGTTGGAAACCCATTCCCGTGGAGGACTTCACATGAAGAACACGCTTCTGATCGCATCGGCCATGGCGACCGCCATCGCGTTCTCTGTCGCCCCCGCAGCGCAGGCCGCCGACAGCGAGCAGTGCTTCGGCGTGGCCAAGGCCGGCATGAACGACTGCAAGGCCGGCGCGCACGACTGCAAGGGCCTGTCGACCGCGGATGCCGATCCGGCTTCGTTTATCGTGGTGCCGGCCGGAACCTGCGAGAAGATCACCGGCGCCAGCCTGACTCCCAAGGCGTAGCCAGCGAGACGCGCGCGTCCGGTGCACATGCGGCGCCGGGCGCGCCGCCATTGGTGGCGCCACGACCATGCTATCCGACGCGATGACGTCTGATGACATGGGCGTGAGCCGCACTGGCCGACAGAGGCCTCGATCCCGACATCAGGGATACCGGCCCCCGACGCCGGATCTCAGTCTGCAACCTCAGGGAGCAACATCGCCATGAAAAACACCATGCTCGTCGCCTCGGCGCTCGCCGCCGCGCTGTCGCTGAGCGGTGTCGCCGCCGCGCAGGCAGCGGACAACGAAAAGTGCTTCGGCGTCGCCAAGGCCGGCAAGAACGACTGCCAGACCTCGACCCACTCCTGCGCGGGAACGTCGACCGTCGACAGCGCCGGCGATTCCTGGATCTTCGTGCCGGCCGGCACCTGCGACAAGATCGTCGGCGGCAGCCTAGAGCCGCGGGACAGCTGAGGCGCACCAGGGCCATGTCCAGCCTTCGGCACGACCCCGCGCCCGCCACGCGTCGCGCGCAGTCGATTCCGGCCGAGGCCGGAATCGGCCTGCGCCACCCGCATCTGCGCGAGATTCTCGAGGGTCGGCCGAAGCTGGCATGGCTCGAGGTGCACAGCGAGAACTACATGGTCGGCGGGCCGCCGCGCCATCACCTGGAATCGCTGCGCGCCGATTACCCGATCAGCCTGCACGGCGTCGGATTGTCGCTCGGCAGCGCCGAGCCGCTTGACGCCGAGCACCTGCGCCGGCTGCGCGAACTGACCGACCGGATCGAGCCGGGACTCGTCTCCGAGCACCTGTCGTGGAGCGTGGTCGGCGGCGTCTACCTGAACGATCTCCTGCCGCTGCCCTATACCGAGGAGGCGCTGGCGATTGTCGTCGCTCATGTCGAGCGCACGCAGGAGGCGCTCGGCCGCGCCATCCTGATCGAGAATCCGTCCTCGTATCTGCGCTACCGGCATTCGACCATCCCGGAGTGGGAGTTCCTGGCGGAGATCACGCGGCGCAGCGGCTGCGGCATCCTGCTCGACGTCAACAACGTCTATGTCAGCGCCTGCAATCACGGCTTCGACGCCGCCGCCTATCTCGACGCGATGCCGGCCGCCGCGGTCGGCGAGATCCATCTGGCCGGGCATGCCCGGCGCCAGGTCGGCGACCGGACCATCCACATCGACGACCATGGCTCGGCGGTGATCGAGCCGGTGTGGCAGCTCTACTCCCACGCCCTGGCGCGGGTCGGGCAGGTGCCGACGCTGATCGAATGGGACTGCAACATCCCGGCCCTGGCGGTGCTGGCCGGCGAGGCCGAGCAGGCCCAGCGCCGGCTCGACGCCGCGGCCGAGAGGAGGCGTTCCGATGGCCTCGCTGCTTGAGCTGCAGCGCGCCGTCGGCGCCCATGTGCTGGCGGCGCCGTCGGACGCAGAGGTGCCGCTGCTCGACGGCCTGGTCATGGCCGACGGCCTCACCGCCGCGGCACGGCTCGAGATCCACCGCAACAACACGGTGCTGTCGCTGCGCGACGCGCTCGAGGAAACCTTCCCGGTGGTCTGCCGCCTGGTCGGCGAGGAATTCTTCGGCTTCGCGGCGCGCCAGTTCGTGCGTACCCGGCCGCCGCTGGAGGCGCGGCTCTCCGCCTACGGCGCCGGCTTCGCGGATTTCCTCGAGTCCTTCGAGCCGGCGCGCAGCCTGGCCTATCTCCCCGACACGGCCCGCCTGGAATGGGCGGTGAACCAGGCCTTCCATGCCGCCGACGCCACGCCGCTGGATCCGGCCACGCTGGCGCGGCTGTCGCCGGAGCAGAGCGCCGGATTGCGATTCGAGATGCACACTTCGTGCCTGCTGCTCGACTCGCCCTATCCGGTGCTGCGGATCTGGGAAGCCAACCAGCCCGACATCGCCGAACCCGATCCGATCGACCTGGCACTGGGCGGCTGCCGGCTGCTGATCCATCGCCGCGCGCTCGATGTGCGCTTTCTCGAGCTCCGGCCCGCCCCCTTTGGCTTCCTCGCCGCCCTCGCCGCGGGCGAGACGCTGGCCGCCGCCTATGGCGCGGCGGCGGCGAGCGACCCCGGCTTCGACCTCGCCGCGGCGCTGCAGCATCTGCTCGCGCACGAGGCCTTCACCGCCGCCAAGTTTCCGGAGGACGCCGCATGAGCGAAGCCTCGACCACCCGATCGGTGACGCTGCCGCTGCGCGCGCTGCTGGCGCAGCTCGATCGGCTGCCCATCGCGATCGCCGAAATTCCGCTGCGCCTCGGCATCGCCCTGGTGTTCTGGCGCTCCGGCCAGACCAAGCTCGCCAATTGGGACCTGACGGTCTTGCTGTTTCGCGAGGAGTACCGGGTGCCCGTGCTGCCGCCCGAACTCGCCGCCTACCTGGCGACCGCGGTCGAGCATGCGGCGCCGGTCATGCTCCTGCTCGGGCTCGGCACCCGGGCGGCCGCGGCGGCGATGCTCGGCATGACCCTGGTCATCCAGGTCTTCGTCTATCCCTCGAGCTACACCGACCACCTGCTGTGGCTGGGGCCGCTGCTCTACCTGCTGCTGCGCGGGCCCGGCGTGCTCTCGCTCGACCATCTGATCCGGCGGCGCATGGCGGCCGACTGAGCCGGCGTCATCCGGCGGCGAGACGCCGCTCATGCGCGAGCAGCCAGCGCTTGCGCTCGATGCCGCCGCCATATCCGGTCAGCGACCCGTCCGACCCGATGACGCGGTGACAGGGCACCACGACGCTCACCGGATTGGCGCCATTGGCATGCCCGACGGCGCGCACCGCCGTCGGGCGGCCGATCCGTTGCGCGAGCGCGGCGTAGGATATCGTCTGTCCGCACGGTATTTCGCGCAGCGCCTGCCAGACCGCGCGCTGGAAGCCGGTGCCGCCGGCGGCGACGGGCAGCGCGTCCACCGCGTGCAGCTCGCCGGCGAAATAGGCGTCGAGCGCCGCGCTCAACCCGGCGGGATTGGCGGCGGCTGCCAAGGAATACCCCCGCGACCCGCAGCGCAGCCGCAGCGAGGTCTGCAGGCGGTCCTCCTGATCGGTCCATTCGACCGCACAGAGCCGGCCAGCCGCGTCCGCGACGATGCCGAGCTCGCCGATCGGCGTTTCCAGCCGGTCGATCAGCAGGAGTTCGGGTTCCGCCGCGACGCTCACTTCGCGCTCCGCTTGCGCCGCGCGACGTAGTCGGTGAGCGCGTCGGCCACGCCGGGATCGATCGCCGGCGGTACGTAGTCGTCGAGCAGGCGCCGCCAGGTCTTCGCGGCGCGCCGGGCGACATCCTGGGGCGGCTCGACGGGCGGCAGCAGCGCCGGGATCGGCGACCGGCCGGAATCCACCAGGCGCGCCAGCTCGCCCAGCATCTCGGCATCGACGATCAGCTTCTCGAACGACGCGGTCAGGCCGCCCTCGAGCCAGCCGGCGCCGTGCTCGAGGATGTTGACGCCGGCCAGCAGCGCCGCGCAGGTCGACATCGCGGACTCGTAGCCGGCCTGGGCGTCGACCGTGTTGCTGGCGTTCACGTTGCTGGAGCGATAGGGCAGGCCATAGCGCCGCGCCATCTGGCCGCCGGCGAGGGTGGCCTTGGCATATTCCGGAGTCCCGAACGCGGGCGCGCCGCTCTTCATGTCGACGTTGGACGTGAATCCGCCATAGACCACCGGCGCGCCCGGCCGCACGAACTGGGCGAGCGCGATCACCGCCAGCGCCTCGGCGTTCTGCAGCGCCAGCGCACCGGCGAGGGTGACCGGCGCCATCGCGCCCGAGAGCGTGAACGGCGTCACCATGGTCCCCTGCCCGGCCTCGGCCAGCGCGATCAGCCCTTCCGCCATGGGAATGTCGAGGCGCAGCGGCGAGTTGGTGTTGATCACCGTCATCACCGCCGGAGACTCCAGCAATCCGTCGCGGTCGGTGCCGAGCGCGAGCGCCGTCATCGCGATGGCGTCGTCGACCCGCGCGCCGCCCAGGCCCCAGCACTGCCAGGTCTTGTCGGTCAGGGTGATCGCCGCGCGGTAGTAGTCGAGATGGCGGGTCTCGGCCGGCAGGTCGGTCGGCTCGGTCGGCCCGCCGCCTTCCTGGTCGATGATGTCGAGGCATTGCACGACCCGGATGTAGTCGCACATGTCGGCGTAGCAGCCCGGCCGCCGTCCGCGCTCGAGATCGTCGGTGTAGGCCGGGCCGCCGACCGAGGTGACGACGACATGCGGCCCGCCGACCGTCAGGTCCCAGGCCGGATTACGGGCCCGCAGGGTGAAGCTGGCCGGCGCGCGCGCCACCGCTTCCTCGATCAGGCCGGGATCGAAGCTCACCCGCCGGGATTCGCGATCGACCGTCGCCCCGGCGCGGGCGTAGAGGTCGAACGCGCGATCGGCCAGCACCTCGATGCCGGTGTCGCGCAGCAGCTTCAGCGAGGCCCGGTGAATCGCCTCGACCCCGTCGCCCGACAGCACCTCAAGCGGCGCCAGCCGGTTGACCAGGCCGCGGCCGGTCGGTGCGCTCATCTCGATACGACGCGCTCGCGCCGATAGGGCACCGCGTCGACATCGGGCGCCGCGTCGAGCTCGCGGGCGATGCGGTGGCCGGAATAGACCGCGTGCATGACCGAGGCCGGGGCGTAGCAGTCGCCGATCCGCGTGACCGCGCGGATCCCGGCGTCGGCGAGCGCCGCCGGATCGCGCATCAATTCGTGATAGAGCGCATCGTCCGGCTGCCGGGCACCGACCAGCACCAGCCTGCCGAAGGCGATCCGGCTCGCGCGCCCGCTATAGATGCAGGCGACCGCGATGGCGCCATCCTCGACCGCGACCAGCCGGCGGGTCAGCACCAGGGTGACCCCGAGCTCGATCAGCGCCTTCTGCACCCGCGCCTGCTCGTCGGTCATCTTGGTCCAGCTGGAGACCTCGACCGACGGCGTCACCACGGTCACCTTGTGCCCGTCGCGTGCCAGCTTCTCGGCCAGCGCGCCGCCCATGAAGTAGTGCTCGTCGTCGTAGATCACGACCGGCGCGCCCTTGGGCAAGGCCGCCGGCGATGCGCCGTCGAGCAGATCGTCGGGGGTCAGGATGCCGGGACGGTCGGCGCCCGGCACCGGCGCCTCGTTGTGATAGCCGATGCCGTCGCGCCGCCAGCGCGCGCCGGTCGCGAGGATCACCTGGTCGAAGCCGAACTCCAGCACCTGCTTGGCCGACAGCCGGCTGTCGAGATAGACCTCGACATTCGGCAGCCGCTGGATCTGGCCCTCGCGATAGTCGCGCACCCGGGCCCAGCTCGACAAGCCGGGCAGCCGGCTCTCGCGCGTCACCCGGCCGCCGAGCCGGGTGGTTGCCTCGGCCAGCACCACGTCGTAGCCGCGCTTGCCCAGGGTCATCGCGCATTCCAGGCCGGACGGCCCGGCGCCGACCACCAGCACGCGCGCCGCCGAACCCTTCGGCGGCACCCGCTCGGGGTGCCAGCCGCGCCGCCATTCCTCGCCCATGGTCGGGTTCTGGGTGCAGCGGATCGGCACGTCCTCGTTGTTGGCGGCACGGCACATGTTGCAGCCGATGCACTCGCGGATCTCGTCCTCGCGGCCCTCGTCGATCTTGGCCGGCAGGAACGGATCGGCGATCGACGGCCGCGCCGCCCCGATGATGTCGAGGATGCCGCGGCGGATCTGGGACACCATGGCGTCGGGCGAGGTGAAGCGCCCGACCCCCACCACCGGCTTGCTCGTCACCTGCTTCACGAAGGCCACGAAG
Organism: uncultured Rhodospirillaceae bacterium; assembly: GCA_964372215.1. Taxonomy (GTDB): domain Bacteria; phylum Pseudomonadota; class Alphaproteobacteria; order Dongiales; family Dongiaceae; genus DAIMFL01. The sequence continues at coordinate 101,234 of CAYJQC010000005.1, read as the reverse complement.
GGCTCCTGGAAGCCCTCGTCGGAAAACCGCGCGCTCCAGGAATCGTTCTCGACATAGGACAGGTTGACGTCCCAGAGATCGGGCAGCTCGGCCAGCATCTCGATCACCTCGCGACCCTCGCCGTCCGAGGTGATGCCGTGCGCGCCGATCAATTCGTCGACCGCGAAGCGGACCGCGACGGCGCAGCTGTCGCCGACCGCCTCCTTGGTCTCCTCGATCATCTCGCGCAGCAGCCGCACCCGGTTCTCCAGGCTGCCGCCATACTCGTCGGTGCGGTGGTTGAGCCGCTTGGCGACGAACTGGAACGGCAGGTAGCCGTGGCCGGCATAGACATAGACGATGTCGAAGCCGGCACGCCGGGCGCGCTTGGCGGCATCGACCTGCCAGCGCCTGAGGTTGCGAATGTCCGCCTTGTCCATGGCCCGGGTCTGGGCCGGATAGACCGCGTGCAGCAGATGGCCGGAGGGCGAGATCGAGGGCAGCCGGCTGGTGCGGTTGGTGGCGTGGTTGCCGCCATGCCAGAGCTCGACCCCGGCCAGCGCGCCATGGGCGTGGACCTTGTCCGCCATCACCGCCTGGCAGCGCACGTCGTCCTCGTCCCACAGGCTGGCATAGGGATACGGCGAATCGTCGGCGCTCGGGTGGATCGAGCAGTACTCGGTGCAGACCACGCCCCAGCCGCCCTCGGCCTTGACCGTGCGCATGGCGGCCAGCATCTGCGGCAGCATGTAGCCCATGCCGCTGCAATGCGGCACCTGGTAGAAACGGTTCTTCGCCGTGACCGGCCCGATCCGGACCGGCTCGAACAGCACGTCGTAACGCGGATTCCTGGCCAACCGACTCCCCCTGGCGCGCGACCTGGCGATATGGCCCGGCGACCGCAACGGCCGCCCCTGTTATCGCCGGGTCCGGGTTTGCAGGCTAGACGGCTCGTTGCCGGCCCGCCGCCCGCACCCGCGGCACTGGCTGTCCCAGCGGCGACCCGGGCCGTCCCGTCGGCACGCCGAACGGCGAATGCTGCAACGCAAAATCCGGCTTGGCGGTGCCGCAATTCCGCCTAGAATGCGCGCTAGATTCGTGCCCCCGCCCGGCCCCATCTACGGCCGGATTTCGTCACAGATTTGTCGCGTCCGAAGCTGCCTTTGCGGGCCATCCTAGGCCCAGGAGAAAGACCGTCGTCGCGCCCAGCCAAGGCGCGGTCTTGTTTGAACCGAGGCATCTGTCGGACTTCCCGAACACGCATGCGGCTGTTGGCCGCGGAGCGAGACTCCGCGGCACCGACAGGAGTGCGTGCCGCGGGTTCATCCGGCGGTGCGCTGCGGTCAGGCGGTCGAAGCCCGAAGCAACCCACGGTAGAACCCATGCGCCTTGCCAATCTTGTCATCGGAATCACCACGGTCGCGGCGGCCACCCTCCTGTGGGCGGCGGTCAATCGCCCGGTCGACGGCGAGAACTGGCTCGGGCCGATCAACGGCGTGTCGTTCAGCCCATTCCAGGAGGGCCAAAGCGCGCTGCAGTCGGAGGAACCGAGCGAGGCGCAGATCGCCACCGACATCGCGCTCCTGGCCGGCAAGGTGAAGCGGCTGCGCACCTATGCCTCGACCGGCATTCTCGGCGAGGTGCCGCGCATCGCCGCGCGCTACGGTCTAAAGGTCACGGCAGGTGCCTGGATCGACCGGCATCAGGAGCGCAATCAGGACGAGATCGCGCGGCTGATCCGAAACTCGCTGATGGACCACAACGTCGACCGGTTGCTCGTCGGCAACGAGGCGTTGTTGCGCGGCGACGTCTCGGTCGACGATCTCGTCGGCTATATCCGCAAGGTCAAGGCGCTGGCCCACGTTCCCGTTAGCACCTCCGAGCCGTGGCATGTCTGGCTGGCGCATCCCGAGCTGGCGCGCGAGGTCGACTTCATCGGCGTCCATATCCTGCCGTTCTGGGAAGGCGTCTCGGCCGAGGACAGCGTCGCCTTCATCCTGGACCGCTATCGCGAGCTTCGGGATGCCTTTCCCGGCAAGCCGATCGTGCTGACCGAGGTGGGCTGGCCGAGCAACGGCCTGACCCGCAAGGACGCGGTGGCGTCGCCGGTCAATCAGGGACTGTTCCTGCGCCATTTCCTCAACGTCGCCTCGGAATACGAGATCGACTACATCATCGTCGAGGCATTCGACCAGCCGTGGAAGGCCGATCTGGAAGGCGGCGTCGGCGCCTATTGGGGATTGTTCGACGCCGACCGCCAGCCGAAGTTCTCGTTCTACGGCCCGCTCCAGAACCTGCCCGACTGGAAGAACTATGCCGGCGCCTCCGCCGGAATCGGCGCCGCGCTCATCCTGTGGGTGCTCGCGCGCCAGCCGACCCTGCGGATCCGCGGCCGCGTGTTTCTCGCCGTGCTCAGCCAGGCCGTGGTCAGCGGCGCGACCCTGGTGTGGGCCGCCTATGCGAACCGCTACGTCACCCTGGTCGACGCCTCGGTGCTCGGCATCCTGGCGCCGGGTCTGCTGCTGCTGTTCCTGGTGGTGCTGACCGAGGGCGTCGAGATGGGCGAGTCGCTGTGGTCGCTGCGCTGGCGCCGGCGGCTGACGCCCGGCGCCGACGCGCCGGCGCCAGCCAGCCTGCCCAAAATATCGATCCACGTGCCCTGCCACAACGAGCCGCCGGCGATGGTGATCGACACGCTGAAGGCGCTGGCGCGACTCGACTACCCCGACTTCGAGGTCCTGGTCGTCGACAACAACACCCGCGATCCCGCGGTCTGGCGGCCGGTGAAGACATTCTGTGAGAATCTCGGCCCGCGCTTCCGCTTCTTCCATCTCGACCCCTGGCCGGGCTTCAAGGCCGGCGCGCTCAACTTCGCCCTGGGCGAGAGCGCGGCCGACGCCGAGATCATCGCCACCATCGACAGCGACTACATCGTCACGCGCGACTGGCTGAAGGACCTTGCCGGGCTGTTCGACGATCCGAATGTGGCGCTGGTGCAGGCGCCGCAGGACTACCGCGACGCACACGAAAGCCTGTTCAAGCGCATGTGCTTCTGGGAATACGCCGGCTTCTTCCATCTCGGCATGCATCACCGCAATGAGCGCAACGCCATCATCCAGCACGGCACCATGGCGCTGATCCGCAAGGCGGCGCTGCAACGGGTCGGCGGCTGGGGCGAATGGTGCATCACCGAGGACGCGGAACTCGGCCTCAAGCTGTTCGAGGCCGGCTATGCCGCCCACTACGTGCAGCACAGCTACGGCCGCGGCCTGATGCCCGACTCCTTCGAGGCGTTTCGCCGGCAGCGCTTCCGCTGGGCCTATGGCGCGGTGCAGATCCTGAAGCATCACTGGCGCGAGCTGCTGCCGCTGCGCCGCACCTCGCTCGCCGGCGGCCAGCGCTATCACTTCCTCGCCGGCTGGCTCGGCTGGATGGCGGACGGACTCCAGTTGCTGTTCATCCTGGCCGCCCTGGGCTGGACCGCGGGCATCGTCCTGCTGCCGCAGTATTTCGAGCCACCGCTCACCCTGTTCATGGCGGCGACCCTGTCGCTGTTCTCGTTCAAGGTGGTGAAGTCGCTGTGGCTCTATGTCGCCCGGGTGCGCTGCGGCGTGCTCGACGCGCTGGGCGCGGCGCTGGCGGGCCTCGCCCTGTCGCATACCGTCGCCCGGGCGGTTCTCTACGGCATCTTCACCTCGAGACTGCCGTTCCTGCGCACCCCGAAATGCGAGAACCAGCCGGCCCTGGTCCGCGGCCTCGTCGCGGTGCGCGAGGAGATCGCCTATCTCGTGCTGCTGTGGGTCGGCGCCGTGGCGGTGTGGTCGACCCGGGGCGCGTTCGAGCCGGCGGCGCGGCTCTGGGCGGTGCTGCTGGTGGTGCAGTCGCTGCCCTATGTCTCGGCGCTCGCGCTGTCGATGATCAACCTGCTCCGGCCGTCGCGCCGGCCGGGATCCGTCGGCGGGCCCGTGCTCCCGGCTGCCGTCGGCGCACCGTTGGAGTAGCGTCGATCGCCCGCATGGTCGCCCGCGCATCGCGGTTCAATGCCACTGCCCGATCGCCGCGATCGGATGCGGGTGCCGACGGCACCTTCTCGCCGGCCGCCGCATGGATTGCCGGACCGGGTTCGGCAATGACATAAGAAGGGCGGAAAGCCCCTGGATTCGGCCGCGCGCCGGCGTCGAACTCCCGATCGATCGAGCAGCCCAGATCATGCCCCGCCCGTGACGCGCTGGTTCGCCCTCGTCGCCTTCGCCATCGCCGCGGCGGCCTGCTTCCTGCTGTGGTCCTGGCTGGGCCGGCTCCAGCCGGTGCCCGACGTGCCGGGCGCGCGCGTCGCCTGCCTGTCCTACAGCCCCTACCGGCCCGGCCAGACTCCGTTCGATCCAGGCTTCACGGTGCCGCGGCAGCAGATCGAGGAGGATCTGCGCCTGCTGGCGACCCGTACCGGCTGCGTGCGCACCTATGCGGTCGACCAGGGCCAGGACGCGGTGGTGCCGATCGCCGAGGCGCTCGGGCTCGAGGTGCTGCTGGGTGCCTGGCTGGGCCGCGATCCCGACCAGAACGCCGAGCAGATCGACGGCGCGATCGCGCTCGCCGACGCCCATCCCGACACGGTGCGGGCCATCGTCGTCGGCAACGAGGTGCTGCTGCGCGGCGAGCTCGGACCCGAGGAACTTGCGGCGCTGCTGCGCGATGCCGGCACCCGGACCGCGACCCCGATCACCTATGCCGATGTCTGGGAGTTCTGGATCCGCAACGCCGATGCGCTGGCCGGCGCGGTCGATTTCGTCACCATTCACATCCTGCCGTACTGGGAGGACGAACCGGTCGGCGCCGATCGGGCGGTCGCCCATGTCGAGGCGGTGCTCGCCCGGGTGCGGCAGGCGATTCCCGGCAAGCGCCTGATGATCGGCGAAACCGGCTGGCCGAGCGCCGGGCGGATGCGCGACGGCGCGCGGCCCAGCCGGGTCAACGCCGCGCGCTTTGTGCGCGGGGTGGTCGCCATGGCCGAGGCGCAGGGTCTCGACTACAACCTGATCGAGGCCTTCGACCAGCCGTGGAAGCGGGTGCTCGAAGGCACGGTCGGCGGCTATTGGGGCCTGTTCGACGCCGCGCGCCAGCCGAAATTCCCGCTCGCCGGGCCGGTCAGCGAGCTGCCGCACTGGCCGCTCTACTGGGTCTCCGGCAGCCTGCTCGGTGCGCTGCCGCTGCTGTGGGCGGCGCTGCGCCGGCCGCTGTCGGCGCACCGCTGGCTGGTGCTCGCCGCCGCCGGCCAGGCGGCGGGCGTGGTGATGATGCTGCAGGCCGACGCGGCGATCCTGGCGAGCCGCACGCCGTTCGGCTGGCTCGCTGCCGCCACCGGACTCTCGATCAGCGGCGCGACCGCGTGGCTGCTGATCGAGGCGCTGGCGGCCGGTGACATCGCGGCGGCGCGCGCGGCGCCGTTGCGCGCGGTCGTGCATTGGCTGCGCAAGCCGTTGCCCGGCGGCGCGCGCCGAGAGATTGTCCTGGGCGCCTTTCAGCTCGCCGCCGCCGGCGCCGCCCTCGCGACCTCGCTCGGCCTGGTGTTCGATCCGCGCTATCGCGACTTCCCGGTCGCCGCCTTCCTGGTGCCGGCGATCGGCTTCGCGCTCGCCGCCGTCGCCGGCCGCGGGGCCGGGCGCGCGCCGCCGGGGCGCGCGGAAACATGGCTGGGCGCGCTGCTGGCATTGGCCGCGATCGCGATCGCGGCGCGTGAGGGTCCGGCGAACGTCCAGGCCCTGGCCTGGGCCGTCACCTGCATGCTGCTCGCCCTGCCCTGGGGTGTGCGCGCCTGGGACTGGCGCGTGGGACGCACCTAGTCTCGCACGACGCGCAGCAGGCCGATGACGAAGCCGGCGGCGGCGGCATCGGCGTTGTAGAGCACCAGCCCCGCTGCGCCGGCGACCAGCGCCACCAGGGCCAGCCCGCGCCCCGCCATGAAATGCGACGCGAGCGCCGCGCCGAGGCTGAGCAGCCCCAACGCGCCGAGGCCGAACACGGCGATGACCAGCGCCCGCAGGTCGCACCACGACGGCCCGGTCCCAGGACCGCAGAGCGGGCCGATCGCCGCCGGCTCCACCACCTGGTAGCGCAGCGCCATCGCCGCGGCGAGGGTCGCCAGGACCAGCAGGGCCGCGGCAATTGTAAAAGTCGATTCGCGCAACTCGGGACTCCCTGGCCGGCCCGCGGATCGGACCGGCGCGGGCGCGGCATCGTAGCGCGTCGCCAACTTCCACCGCCACGGCTATGCTGAACCCGGAAAAACAAGCATCGATGGTGCCGCGCCGGATAGTGCAGGCGTGCCAAGGAGCCGATCATGGAACACGCGGAGGCGGCAACGGGCGCGGCGATGAGGAGCGGCGGGCGGGCGGCGCGGGTCGCGGCACGCAAGGCCAAGAAGCGCAGCGCGGCGGTGCGGCCCGGCCTCGAAGGCGGCCGCTACCAGGCGCTGACCGACGCCGACATGCGCCGCATCCACGAGGCCGTGCTCGAGGTGCTGGCGACCATCGGCATGGCGGACGCCACCCCGGCCGTGCGCGAGATGGCGCTCGCCAAGGGCTGCCAGCCCGGGCCGCAGGACCGCCTGCTGTTCCCGCGCGCGCTGGTCGAGGACATCATCGCCGGCGCCGCCCGCCAGATCACGATGTGCAGCCGCGACGGCCGGCACGAGCTGCAGGTCGGCGGCGAGAAGGTGCATTTCGCGACCTCCGGCGAGGCGATCTCGATCCTCGATCCGGAGACCCGCAGCTTTCGCCCGTCGACCCTGCTCGACATCTACGACTGCGCGCGGCTGGTCGACACGCTCGAGCACATCCACCAGTTCGGCCAGACCTGCGTCGCCACCGACATCGAGGAGGCGTTGCCGCGCGACGTCTCGATCGCCTACGCGCTGGCCGCCGGCACCATGAAGACCTCGGGCATGTCGATCAGCGGCGCCGGCAACCTGAAGACCGTGATCGCCCTCATGGACCTGGTCATGGGCGGCGAAGGCCGCTTCGTCGAGCGCCCGTTCTGCTCGATCGCCGGCTGCTGCCCGGTGGTCTCGCCGCTGCGCTTCGCCGAGGACAGCCTGGTCACCCTGGTCGAGGGCGTGCGGCTCGGCCTGATCGGCGACATCGCCATCGCCGGCCAGGCCGGCGCCACCGCGCCGGTGACCCTGGCCGGCGCGCTGGTGCAGTCGCTGGCTGAGACCCTGGCCTGCCTGTGCATCGTCAACATGGTGCGCGCCGGCGCGCCGATGATGTTCGGCGCCTGGCCGTTCGTCTCCGACCTCCGGACCGGCTCGTTCACCGGCGGCAGCGGCGAGCAGGGCCTGCTGATGGCGGCGGTCGCCCAGATGAGCCGGTTCTATCATCTGCCGAGCAGCGTCGCCGCCGGCATGAGCGATTCCAAGATTCCCGACAACCAGTCGGGCTTCGAAAAGGGCATCACCACCGCCGTGGTGGCGCTGGCCGGCGGCAACTTCATCTCCGAGGCGGCCGGCATGCAGGCCAGCCTGCTCGGCGTCTCCTACGAGGCGCTGGTGATCGACAACGACATGCTGGGAGTCGTGCAGCGCACGCTGCGCGGGATCGAGGTCAGCGACGAAACCCTGGCGGTCGACATCATCCGCGAGGTGGCGCTCGGCGGGCCCGGCCATTTCCTCGGCCACACCGATACCCTGGCCAAGATGGAGACCGAGTATCTCTATCCCACCATCGCCGACCGCCAGAGCCCGTCGGTCTGGCAGCAGGCCGGATCCCAGGACATCCACGAGGCGGCGCGGGCGCGGGTGCGCCAGGTGCTGTCGACCCACTATCCCCGCTACATCGACGCGAAGACCGACGCCGAGCTCCGCGACCGCTTTCCGATTCAGCTCGCCGCCGCGGCGATGCGCCCCGACAGCGGACGCTGGACCGCCTGATCCGGCTGCGGCGCCGGCAGCACCGCGCCGGCCTGCGCCAGCACCTCGCCCAGGCCGCGCGCCGCGCAAGCCAGGGTCGTGGCCGCGACCGGGCGCGCCAGCCAGCTTGCGCCGGCCTCGAGCAGCGCGCGCTCGCCGTGCTGGGCGGCGGCGATCAGCTGCAGCAGCGCGGCTTCGTCATGGCTCGGCGCCGCCATGCCGGGCATGCCGAGCCGGAGCGGCCGCCTCGCGCCGAGCGCCAGGCCCTGCAGCAGGATCCTGAGCAGGCAGGCTGCCGCCCGGCTCTCGCCGGCGCCGCAGGCGTCGCGAAACGCCCGCTCGACCAGCGGCCAGCAGCCGGCCAGGGCGGCCAGGCGCAGCGCGCGCAGGAACAGGGCGGTGGCAGCGGCGGCGCGATCCGCCTCGGGCGTCGCGTCCGCGCGATCGTCGAGTTGCCGGCCCGGCTCCGCCTTGAACTGCATCCACACCGCTCCCGTCGCTCTCCCCGGATCTTGTGACACAATTGCGAATGAGTTGCAATTGCAATGTGCCGACGACCCGCCGCGCCTTGCAGCGCGGCGCGCGAACGCCAATCTGATAGCGTTCAAGTCGGGCGGGTCGTCGGCATGGGCGGGCGGTCGCGCCCGATACGACACGGAGCCCTGCCCGATGCCCGCCCTCTCCATCCTCGATCTGGCGCCCGTCGTGCAGGGCGCGACGCCGGCGGATGCGCTGCGCAACTCGCTCGATCTCGCCCGCCACGCCGAGGACTGGGGCTATCGCCGGTTCTGGCTGGCCGAGCACCACAACATGTCCGGCATCGCCAGCGCGGCGACCGCCGTCGTGATCGGCCATGTCGCCGGCGGCACCCGCACCATCCGGGTCGGCGCCGGCGGCATCATGCTGCCCAACCACGCGCCGCTGGTGATCGCCGAGCAGTTCGGCACCCTGGAATCCCTGTATCCCGGCCGCATCGATCTCGGGCTCGGCCGCGCGCCCGGCACCGACCAGAAGACCCTGCGCGCGCTGCGGCGCGACCCGGCCGGCGCCGAGCAGTTCCCCCAGGACGTGCTCGAGCTGCAGGCGCTGCTCGGGCCGCTGCAGCCCGGCCAGACGGTGCGGGCGGTGCCCGGCGCCGGGCTCGAAACCCCCCTGTGGATTCTCGGGTCGAGCCTGTACGGCGCCCAGCTCGCGGCGGCGCTCGGCCTGCCCTACGCCTTCGCCTCGCATTTCGCACCGGCCGCGCTGATGCCGGCGCTCGACATCTACCGCGCCCAGTTCCGGCCGTCGCGCCAGCAGGACCGGCCCCATGCCATGGCCGGAGTCAACGTCATCGCCGCCGCGACCGACGCCGAGGCGCAGCGGCTGTTCACCTCGGTGCAGCAGCAGTTCACCAACCTGCTGCGCGGCACGCCCGGCCGGATGCGCCCGCCGATCGACGACATCGAGAGCTATTGGACGCCGATCGAGAAGGCACGGGTGTCGGCCATGCTCGCCTGCTCCTTCGTCGGGTCGCCCGAGACGCTGCGCCGCGGGCTCGCCGAGTTCGTGCGGCAGACCGCGGCCGACGAGCTGATGGTGGTCTCGGCGATCCACGACCATGGGGCGCGGCTGCGCTCCTACGAGATCCTGGCCGAGTTGCAGACCGCGCTCGACCACGCGCCGGCGCTGTCCTGAACGGCGGCGACGATCTGCGCCGGGTGCCGGTCAACGGTGCGCTGTCTGTGCTGCGCCGGGCGCGGCAGGGCAAGTCGAGCTCGAAGTTCCGATTGCAAGCCGGGACCGCGCACGCATGACCACGATTTCCACCACGTTCAAGTGCATTCAGTCCTGCTTTGAGCTTGCTCCCAACTTTGGACCAGTTCGGCTGAGAAAACCCGGCTTCATCCGACGATGGGGCGGCCGGCCCCGGCGCGCACCATCGTCGCCCTCTCGAACCAAGCCCGTCGCCAGCATGAGCCAGGGCACGGGAAATGCCATGCTGACCCCGACTGTGCAGGAAGCTACAGTAGTGACTCCCCATGTTGTCGGCTCGAAGTAAACAAGATGAAGCACGTACTCATAGTTCTCTTGGGCTTGATGGCGGGAGGGGCTGCCGAGGCAGGCAGCCAGAAACCTTCTCGGAGCGACTGCATCACCGGCTTCTCTGTCGACTGGTCCAGACTTCAGGAAGACCGCCATGACGTGAAAAACAGAATGAGAATACGCCCCTATGAATTGGGTGAACTCGGGCCACTTGCGGCAATAGTGTGGGCGCATACTGGGGGCGAGGTCTATCTTCAGTACAGCGAAGACTGCTCGAGAAAGGCAGATTTTGCCCAGCGCCTAATGTCCCTATGGAAGGATCGGGGTATGAATCTGCCGATCTTCAGCCGAATTGACGACCCGATTGTTCCGTCGACTTCTACCATTGACGTCAGAGGAGATGCTTGGCGCGACTAGCATGATGTTGAAGAAGTCGGAGAATTCGAGGTGAGGGCAAGTTTATCTGACGATTGTCGCCGCCTTCGGCCGGCCCGGCGCGCCATCGTCGCCCTCCCAAACCAGGCCCGCCGCCAGCTTGAGCCAAGGCGCGGGAATTGCCACGCTGGCCCCAACTGTGACGGTGGTGCATGATGTGGAAATCGACATGGTGCAGCGCATTACTTACGATCGTGCCAATATTAGTTGCGTCAGGTTGCACGAAGGTGCCCAACAGTCCCGAAACGACTTCCATCGTGCTGCAGGCTGCTCTCAACGGGGGAGTCGTCAACAATCCTGAGTTGGCCAGAAAAATTGCCGAGTTGATAGTGGAGAATGCATATGGTTCGGAAGAATTGAAACTGCAGACGCCGTTACGCGTTACAGAAATGGACGATTGTTGGTATATAATCGGTAGTCGAAATATAAATAATGATAAAGATACTTCGGGAAATATCGTTGTCGTAATAAATAAGAGAGATGGAAAAATACTTGACTTATTGTTGGATGCAACAAAATAAACTGCTGCATTTCGTAATAAAATTCGGAGTGAGGGCAAGTGTGTCTGTCGCGTGTCGCTGCCAGCCGTAGGCGTGCGGGTCGGCTTCGCCGCTCCGCACGCCGGCCCGCAACCCCGATAGCGAACTCGCCTCGGCCGCCGTCCCCACAGGGACAGCGCGTCTCGCGTTGCTGTTCGGGAACCCGTGTCATCCGCGAAATGCGACTCCGCCCCCGAAACCAGTGAATTGTGCTGAGCGAGTAATCACCTGACAGTTGGGCCACGGCGGATCGGGCGCTGGACCACCAGAGTCCAGGGCGCCCCCGCCGGCGTGGCCATGCCGCTCCGGGCGGGCGGGTCGGCCGGCCCCGGCGCGCGCCATCGCGGCCCTCTCGAATCGAGCTCGCCGCCAGCATGTGGCAAGGCGCGGCAAATGCCGCGCCCGCCCCGTCCCCGTCCCGCGCCAGCCGGGCATCGACTCCATAGCCGATCGGCATTTCCGGGCGACGTCGCGTCCCGCCATCTTCGCCCGGTGCCGCAGGATTGGACGCGGCCGGCAATGGAGGTGGAGCCATGACTTGCGGAATCAGAAATCTGGGTCTGGCCGCGCTGCTGGGCTTCGGCCTGGTCGGCTGCGCGGCGCAGCCGGCGCCCAAGGCGAGCGCGACCGCGCAGGCCGCGGAGAGCGGTGTCGTCACGGTCAGGAGCGGCTATGCGATGGCCGAGACGATCGCGCGCATCAAGCAGGACATCGCCGACAAGGGCCTGATGTTCTTCCAGGAGGTCGACCAGGCCCGGCTCGCGGCCGATGCCGGGATCGAATTGCGGCCGTCCACCCTGCTGGTGTTCGGCAACCCGGCGCTCGGCGCGCAGTTCATGACCTCGAACCCGCAATCGGGCATCGACTGGCCGGTCCGGCTGCTGGTGTTCGAGGACGCCAACGGCGAGGTCTGGGCGGTCTACAACGCGTTCGACCGCATCGCTTCGCGCCACGGCATCGTCGACCGCGCGGCCCAGTTCGACATGGCCGCCGCGGTCATCGCCTCGATCACCGCGAGCGTGGCGGCGCGCTGACTACCGCGGTCCCAGGTCGATCCGGTGCGCGGTCACCGGCCGGGCCTTGCCGCGCAGGCTGATCTCGCCGACCGCCCGGCCGGGCACGCTGCCGCGCAAGCGCTGCCAGGTGGTGTCGCCGAGCACCACGACGCTGGCCTCGTCCCGGCCGCCGATCTCGCGGGCATGGGTCTGCAGCCGGCTGGCGGTGTTCACGGTGTCGCCGATCACCGTGTACTCCATGCGCTCGGCGCTGCCGATGCAGCCCGCCAGCACCGGCCCGGTATGGATGCCGACGCCGATATCGACCTCGGGCAGGCCCTCGGCCAGCCAGCGCGCGTTGAGCGCGGCCACCTCGCGCGCCATGTCGAGGGCGCAGGCCACGGCGTTCGCCACGTCGCGGTCGATCTCGGCATCGCTGAGGCGCGGCGACGGCACGCCGAACACCGCCATCACGGCGTCGCCGATGAACTTGTCGACGACGCCCTGGTGGCGCATCACCGCCTTGGCCATCGCCTCCATGAAGCCGCCCAGCCAGCGCATCAGGGTGTGCAGGTCGAGCCGTTCCGAGGCCTGGCTGTAGCCGCCGATGTCGCAGAACAGGATGGTCGCGGTGAGCTGCTGCGGTTCCGCGCGGCCGGTCTGCAGCAGGTTGTCGCGCTGGCGCAGCAGTTCACGCGCCACCGCGTCGGAGACGTGGCTGGAGAACAGCCGCATGGTCTGCTCGTGCTCGGCCAGGGTGCGCTGCTGGGCCTCGCGCCATTGCTCCTCCAGCCGGGCCCGCTCGACGTCGAACCGGCGCTCCAGCCGCGCGACCTGCAGCAGCCGGGATTCGACGGTCGCGACCAGCACCTCGATGTCGACCGGCTTGGTCAGGTAGTCGTCGGCGCCGAGCCGCTTGCCGGCGATGACGTCGCGCCGGTCGGCCAGGGCCGAGAGGAACACGAACGGCGCGTCGGCGCAGGCCGGATGGTTCTCGCGCAGCTCGGCCAGGAGCTCGTAGCCGTTCATCACGGGCATGTTGACGTCGCACAGCACCAGGTCGGGACGATGGGCCAGGATCGCGGCGAGCCCGGCCCGGCCATCGCCGACCTCGACGGTTTCGTAGCCGGCGTCGCGCAGCTCGGCGGTGATCAGCCGGCGCAGCGGCTCCTCGTCGTCGATGCACAGGATCAGCGCCATGGCTCAGCGCGGCGCCCCGGCGGAGACCGGCAGTTCCACGGTGACGGTGGTGCCCTGGCCCTCCTCGCTGGCGACCGCGACCTTGCCGCCATGCATCTGGACCAGGCGCCGCACCGCATAGAGTCCGATCCCGGTGCCGCTGATGCCGGTCGAAGTGCGGGCGCGGAAGAAGCGCTCGAAGATGCGCGGCAGCTCTGCCCTGGGGATGCCGACGCCGCGATCGGCCACGGTGACGACGACGCCGTCGCCGTCGCCGCGGGCCACCACCTCGATCGGCCCGCCATTCGGCGCGTACTTCGTGGCGTTGGACAGGAGATTGGTGAACACCTGATCGAGCAGCGCGCGGTCGCCCGTGATCGTCGCCGGCAGCGCCGTCAGGTCGCTGCGGATCTCGTGGCGCGGCGACAGGCCGGCCTGACGACGGCAGACCTCATCGATCAGCGCGGCCAGATCCATCGGCGCCGGGCTGAAGCGGATCTCGCCGGCATCGAGCCGCGCCGAGTTCAGGATCCCGTCGATCATGCCGATCATGCGCTGCACGGCGTCGCGGATCTCGCGGCCGAGCCCGGCATATTCCTCGCCTGGCAGGGTGTCGCGCCGGCGCATCAGGCGCTGGGTCGCGGTGTCGATGATGGCGAGCGGTGTACGGAACTCGTGAGAGGTCATGGACACGAACTCGCGCTGGAGCTGGCCGAGCTGGCGCTCCTTCGCCAGCGCGGTCCGCAGCGCCTGCTCGGCGGTGCGATAGGCGGTGATGTCGGTGATCACCAGCAGCAGGCCGCCATCGGACATGCGCGCGGCGCGCAGCTCGATCCAGCGGCCCTCGTAGGTCTCGCGTTCGACGATGAAGTCCTCGCCGCCGCGGAAGCGCGCCAGCTCCTCCTCCGCCCAGTCGTCGCCGAGGCGATTGGCGGCGGCGACGGCGCGCGCGAGATCCGCGAGCTGCGATCCAGGCAGCAGCACCGGCCCGGCGTCGGACATCAGTGCGCCGCAGTTCTCGTTGGCGATGACCAGCCGCTCCTGGGCGTCGTACAGGGCGAAGCCGCCCTGGAACGTGCCGATGGCGGCACGCAGCCGCGCCTCGGCCGAGGTCAGCGCTGCGGTCCGGCGCTCGACCAGCTGCTCCAGGCTCTCGCGATAGGCGGCGAGCTCCTGCTCGACCTGCTTGCGCTCGGAGATGTCGCGCAGGAAGGCGGTGTAGCCGACATGGTCGGCGCGCGGCACGGCGGCGATCGCCACCTCGACCGGGAACGTCGCCCCATCGGCCCGCACGGCGTCGAGCTCCAGGCGGCGGCCGGACAGCGGGCCCTCGCCCGCCGCCAGCGCGCGCATCAGCGCCTCGGCCGGCTGCGGCCGGGCCTGCGGCGGAAAGATCGTCTCGTCGATCCCGTGGCCGATCACCGCGCCGCGGGACCTGCCGAACATGCGCTCGGCGGCCGGGTTGAACTCGAGAATGCCGCCGGCCTCGTCGGTGGTGACGATGGCGTCGAGCGCGGTGTCGAGGATCGCGCGCACGCTGGCCTCGCTCTCGCGCAGCGCCGCGTCGACCTGCTTGATCGCGGTGATGTCGGTGATCGCCGACAGCAGCGCCCGCTCTCCGCGATAGGTGATCGGCCGGATCGACAGCAGCGCCCAGAACACGTCGCCGCTGGCGCGCTTCAGGCGCGCCTCGACCGCCTGCACGCCGACGCCCGACGCGAGGTCGACCATCAGGCGGTCGCGCTCGGACGCGGTCTCGTAGAAATCTCGGGTCACCACCTCGCCGGCCCGCTCCGGCGGAATGCCGAAGATCGCCGACCACTGGGCGTTGGTGAAAATGAGATGTCCGTCCGGGCGCGAGATCGAGATCGCCAGCGGCACCGTCTCGGCGATGGTGCGGAAGCGCTCCTCGCTTTCGCGCAGCTGCGCCTCGGCCGCCTTGCGCCCGCTGATGTCGCGCAGCTGCCCGACCACGCGGATCGGGCGGCCGCCGTCGTACAGCACGGTGCCGCGCGACACAAACCACTTCTCCCGGCCGGCGCAGCTGCAGCGGCATTCGAACTCGAACTGGCGGCGCTGCTCGGCGAAGTCCGCCTGCAGCCCGGCGCGCACCCGGGTCGCATCGCCCGGCACCATGCAGCCGAAGAACGAGTCCGGATCGACGCCGAGACCGCCCTCGGGCACGCCGAGCAGCTCGTGCAGCCGCGGCGAAAAGTAGGCGGTCCCGGCGATGAGGTCCCAGTCGTACAGCCCGTCATTGCCGCCGCGCGCCACCAGGGCGTAGCGCTCCTCGCTCAGGCGCAGCTTCTCGTGGGCCTCCGCCCGCTCGATCGCCCCGGCGATCAGCGCGGCGGCGGTGCGCAGCACGTCGATCTCGAGCTCGCTCCAGGCCCGCTCGGTCTTGCATTCGTCGAAGCCGAGGAATCCCCACCAGCTGCCGTTCACCATGATCGACACCGACACGAAGGACAGCGTGCCGTGTTCCCTGAACACCTGGCGGGTGTAGCCGGTGGTCTCGCTGTACAGCGCCTGCACGACCTCGCCGCACTGGCGCCGGCGCGACCACTCGCCGAGCTCGGCGCCGTCCTCGTCGGCCAGCGACATGTTCCGATAGCGCGGGTCGTCGGAGATCCTGGGCAGGCCCGGCTCGCTCCAGTCCCAGCGGCAGCTCTGCACCAGCCGGCCGTCGGGACCGGGATGGGCCTGGAACAGGCTGACGCGGCTGACCTGCATGGCGCCGCCGAGCCGGTCCAGCAGCTCCTGGATGCCGGCCTGCCAGTCGCGCCCGCCGACGATGCGGGTGGCGGCGTAGCCGATTGCCCCCAGCATCGCCGTGCGCCGGGCGAGTTCGGCCAGCGCCGGATCGCTTCGGGTGCCGGATGGCGGGGCCGTGCTGCGCAAGCCGGTGGTCATGGGCGCGAGGCTATCAGATCGCCCGAGCGCCGGGGAGCGACGGCCGTCACGCTCCGACGCGATCTTCGGCCAGCCGCAGCCAGGTCAGCTCGTGCTTGTTGTGATGGAGATGCAGCAGCCGCGAACCGGGAATCGCGGCGAAGCGGGCCTGGGCGGCGAAATCGGTGGCGCCCTGGAACTTGATCGTGCAGACGAAGTTCCGGCACAGGCCGCTGTCCAGCCAATCCATCACCAGACGATGCAGCCGGTCCGGATAGCAGACAACATCGGAGAACAGCCAGTCGACCGGCCCCAGCTCCGCGGGGGTCAGGGAGAACGCGCTGGCCTGGCGATAGCCGACCCCGGGCAGCGCGGCCACGGCCGGATCGAGCGGTGCCTTGTCGATGGCCAGCACCTGGGCGCCGAGCCGCGCGATCACCCAGCTCCAGCCGCCCGGGCTGGCCCCGAGATCGAGGCAGCGCTCGCCGGGCCCGGGATGGCGGCCGGCCAGCGTCAGCGCCTCCCACAGCTTGAGATAGGCGCGGTTGGGCGGTCCCGACCGGTCCTCGACGAAGCGCGCCTCGCCGTCGGGGAACGGGCTCGAGCAGCGTGCCGCGGCCAGGATCGTGGTCTCGTCCAGCAGAGTCCAGGAGCCGAGCGGCGCGCTCGGGGCCGGCGCCGGAAACACCAGCGGCTTGGCGCTCACCACCGGCAGCCTGGCCTGGATCAGCTTGGCGCGCCCGTGATGCCCGGTCGGATGCAGCACCCAGTTGCGCTGGATCGCCCGCAGCGCCTTCGCCCCCGCGCCGATCGAGGCGATCGGAATGCGCAGCGGTTCGTGCCAGATGTTCGCCGCCCAGGCGGCGGGCTTAGCCGGCCCGTCGACCAGCACCAGGCGTTCGCGAATCTCCGCCGCCGGCCCGACCTCATGCAGCAGCTCGTCGAGCAAGCCGTCGGCGGCGAGATAGCCGGTGCGGCCACTCGGCGCGCCGGCCGGGGCCATGGTCGGATCGGGGGCCGGCAAGGCTCAGCCGTAGCCGTACAGCCGGCGCGTGGTGCCGGTGCCGCGGTTGCGCACCGAATGGGTCACGCCCTTCGGGATCAACACCTCGTCGCCCGGCTCGGCCATCGGCCCTGGCACCCTGCCCCGCGCTGCTGGTTCGGCTTCCCCCTACGCCGATCCGGCACCGGCCGCAAGTCGCCGCATCCGCTTCGCGCCGTTAGGGCAGGCGCGCTACTGGCGGCTCGCCGACCGGCCGGGTAGCATGCCGGCCATGCCCGCTTCCCCTCGCACACACCGCGGCGCGCCGCCGCGCCGGCGGGCCGTCCGTCCGCCGCCGGCCCCTGGACCGCGCGCGTCCGCATCGACTGCGGCGCCGGCACTCTCGGCCGACGCGCTGCTCGCGCGGGTGCTGCATCGCGACGGGCTGATCCTGGTGCTCGACAAGCCGGCCGGGCTGCCGGTCCATGCCGGCCCCGGCGGCGGCCCGAACCTGGAGGTCCTGTTCGACGCCCTGCGCTTCGGCCTGCCCAAGCCGCCGGCCCTCGCCCACCGGCTCGACCGCGACACCAGCGGCTGCCTGGTGCTGGGCCGCCACCGCAAGGCGCTGGCCAAGCTCGGACGGCTGTTCTCCTCGGGTGCGGTGAAAAAGACCTACTGGGCGGTGGTCGACGGCGCGCCGCCCGAGCCATACGGGCGGATCGAGCTGGCGCTGCGCAAGGAGAACCGCAAGACCGGCTGGCGCATGATCGTCGACCCCGAGGGCCAGGCCGCCGTCACCGATTATCGCGTGCTCGGCCAGGCCAACGGCAAGACCTGGCTGGAATGCAAGCCGCAGACCGGGCGCACCCACCAGATCCGGGTCCATTGCGCGGCGATCGGCTGTCCGGTCTCAGGCGACCCGGTCTATGGACGGCCGGACGGTCCGATGATGCTGCACGCCCGCGCGATCCGCCTGCCGCTCCAGGCGACCAAGCCGGCGATCGAGGTCACCGCCCCGGTGCCGCCGCATATGCGCGCGGCACTCGAAGCTTGCGGATTGTCGGGGGACTGACCTGAGCAACCTCTCCCGCTTGCGGGAGAGGGAGGGGCCCATCGCGTCAGCGATGGGACGGAGAGGGGTGAAGCAAGTTCATTCGCGCGCCTTCGCGCGCAGTCCCGTCCCCTAACCCCTCCCGCGAGGGAAGGGGAACTCAGCACACTTGCTCGCCTACCCCGCGCGCCCCATCGCCTCCCGCGGCAGGCAGATCTTGTGGGCGGCGCGCAGGGCGCGGTCGACCTCGTCCGGAATGTGGCCGGGGAAATGGCTGGAGAGAATCCGCGCCTTCTCGGCCGACGCCCGCTCCGCCATGGTCGAGGAGCCCTGCTCCACCCAGACGTTCGGCGAGTTGCGATCGCCGAGCTTGGGATAGACGTACTCGGTCTGCATCAGCGACAGGGTCTGCGCGTCGCCGAGATAGTGGCCGGCGCCGTCGAGACAGACCCGCTTGATCGCCTCCTTCGACAGGGTGTCCTCGTTGACTTCGATGCCGCGCACACAACGCATGCACTGGCCGAGCATGTCGTTGTCGATGATCAGGCTCTCCAGGCTGAAGCCGAGCAGCGACGCGTGCATGCCGGCGGATTCGTAGACCAGGTTGAGCCCGGCCAAGCCCGCCATCACGTCGGTGATGCCCTTCTCGTAGCCCGACTGCACGTCGGGGAGCTTCGAGTCAGCCATGCCGGCGGCCGAGCCGCCCGGCAGGTCATAGAAACGCGCCATCTGGGCGCAGGCCGCGCTCAGCAGCGCCTGCTCGCCCGAACCGCCAGACATGGCGCCGGTCCTCAAGTCCGACACGAACGGCCAGGTGCCGAAGATCGCGGGATGGCCCGGCTTGATGGCATTGACGTAGACCAGGCCCGCCAGCACCTCGGCCACCGCCTGCACCACCGCCCCGGCGATCGCCGCCGGCGCGGTCGCGCCGGCCTGGCCGGCCGAGAGCAGCAGGATCGGCATGCCGCCATGCACCAGCACCTCGAGCACTTTGCAGGCGTCCTCGGCGAATTTCAGCGGCGGCACCACGAAGCAGTTGGAGTTGGAGACGAACGGCCGCGCGCGCCATTTGTCCTCGCCGCCGGCCACGGCGTAGAGCATCTGCAGCCCTTCCTCGGCGTGCTCGGCCTGCACGAACGAGGTGCCGACATGCTTGCGGGTGCCCGCGAGCGATGCGTAGAGCGTGTTGATGTCGAGGTCGCGCGGATCGACCATGTCGCGCGGCACCATGCAGCGCTGGAAGAAATGGATGTTGTCGCAGGTGTCGACGATGCGCGCCGCGTCGTACAGGTCCTGCAGCATGGATTCGCGGTAGACCCGGGTCTCCAGGTCGACCACATGCACGGCGGCCCCGGCGGTGCCGTAATAGACCTTGCTGCCCATCGGCAGGATGTCGTGCTCGGGATCCTGGCCGCAGAGCGGGAAGTGCCGCGCCGCCTTGGCGACGACATCCTCGACCAGGGCGCGCGGGAAGCGCAGCCGGCCGTCGCTGCCGAGCTCGACGCCGGCAGCGGTACAGACCTCGACGCAGCTCGGGATCGGGTTGCCCATCCCGACCTCCTCGAGCACCTCGAGGGCGGTCAGGTGGATGCGCTGGATCGCCGCCTGGTCGAGCGGCTGGAACCGGCCGCCCTCCATGCCGCCCTTGACCGGCGCCTCGTTGCGCGGCACCGGCGCCGCGCGCAGCGTCTTGCGGGCCTCGCGCCCGCCCCGCCGACGTCCTTCGTTCTCGTTCTGCGCCACCGTCGCCGCACCCTGCTCCACGCCCGAATTCCTCCGTCAACCGCAAGGATGAAAACCGGAAATTAGCACAGACCGCAGGCCGCCGTCAGGCGGCTTCGTCAGCCCCGAAACCCGGCGGGAATGCTCGGTTTCACGGGCATGAAATCAGCGCTTGGCGTTGACGATCAGGTAGGTCGCGATGTCGACCGGCTTGAGCTTGCCGAGCTTGGGCTCCTCGCCGGCCAGGGCCTGCTTGACCAGGATGTGGTTCTCGACGTTCTCGAGCTTGACCTTGAAGATGCCGAGCGCCCCGCGGATCCGCGGATAGTACTTCGGATCGATCATCTTCTCCTTGGCGCCGAGGCGCGCCAGCAGCGCCGCCTCGTCGAGCCCTTCGGCGTCCTCGGCCTTGACCAGCACCCAGTCGGTCTGGCCGCCATGGCCGTCGGCGTTGAGCGCCTCGACCACCTCCTGGCCCTCCTCCGCCGCGATCCCGGCCTTGTACAGGTTCTTGCCGAGCCCGACATCGGAGCCCCACTCGCCCAGCTCCTTGCTGCGCGCCACGTAGATCGTCGCCATTGCCCCTCCACTGTTCGCCGCCGGCCGGCGCGCGCCCATCATGACAGCCGAATTGCGGGAGGCAACCGGACCCGGGCGCAGGCAAGAATAATCCGCCTTAGGCAGTTTTCCTGCCGACACTCGGCGACGGCGGCGAAGATCGCGGGAAATCGCAAGCGGCACGCTTGCCCCGCACTGCGCAATCTGCTCGGATGGTGGCATTCCGCGTCCAATTTCCACAACCCGAGCGCCACTGCATGCCCGAATGCTTCGACGAAATGGGTGCGGACGGCAACGTCCGTCCGCATTTCGCCGGGATCAAGAAATGGCTCACCGCCACACCCGATGAGGTGTTCGCGCTCAAGCGGCGCGAGGCGGAGCTGATCTTCCGGCGGACCGGCGTGACCTTCGCGGTCTATACCGGCGAGGGCGATCCTGAACGGCTGATCCCGTTCGACATCATTCCGCGGGTGCTCGACGCCAAGGAGTGGGCCCTGGTCGAGCGCGGCCTGCGGCAACGGGTGACCGCGCTGAACGCCTTCATCGGCGACGTCTATGGCAAGCGGGAGTTCCTGCGCGCGGGCAAGATTCCGCCGGAGCTGGTGCTGCACAATCCCGGCTTCGTCGCCGACATGGTCGGGCTCGACGTCGCCGCGGGGGTCTACACCCACATCGCGGGCATCGACCTGGTCCGGGTCGACGCGGAAACCTTCTACGTGCTCGAGGATAACTGCCGGACGCCGTCCGGCGTGTCCTACATGCTCGAGGACCGCGAGGCGATGATGCGGCTGTTCCCCGAGCTGTTCGCCGCCAACCGGGTGCGCCCGATCTCGCACTACACCGACGACCTGCTGGAGACCCTGAGCTCGGTGGCGCCGCCGAACTGCGACGGCGAGCCGACGGTCGCCCTGCTGACCCCCGGCTCCTACAACAGCGCCTACTACGAGCATTCCTTCCTGGCCGACGAGATGGGCATCGAGCTGGTCGAGGGCGCCGATCTCGTGATCGACGACCTGAAGCTCTACATGCGCACCACCCAGGGCCTGCAGCGGGTCGACGTCCTGTACCGGCGCATCGACGACAGTTTCCTCGATCCGCTGGTGTTCCAGCCCGACTCCATGGTCGGCATTCCCGGCCTGATGGCGGCCTATCGCGCCGGCAACGTGACCATCGCGAACGCGGTCGGCGCCGGCATCGCCGACGACAAGGCGGTCTACACCTACGTGCCCGAGATGATACGGTTCTTCCTGGGCGAGGAGCCGATCCTGCAGAGCGTGCCGACCTGGCAGTGCAGCGAACCGGCCGAGCTGTCGCACGTGCTCGACAATCTGCATGAGCTGGTGGTGAAGGACGTGCACGGCTCGGGCGGCTACGGCATGCTGGTGGGTCCCCATGCCAGCAAGGCCGAGCGCGAGGAGTTCGCCCTGCGCCTGCGCGCCAGACCCGATCGCTACATCGCCCAGCCGACCCTGTCGCTGTCGACCTGCCCGACCTTCGTCGAGAACGGCATCGCGCCGCGCCATGTCGACCTTCGGCCGTTCGTCCTGGTCGGCAAGGAAATCCGCATCGCGCCGGGCGGCCTGACCCGCGTGGCGCTGCGCGAGGGCTCGCTGGTGGTCAATTCGAGCCAGGGCGGCGGCACCAAGGATACCTGGGTTGTCGACTAGGGAGAGCCGGTTGACCAGACTTCAGTCACGCGCGCCCCGAGCGGGCCGGCGGCGCAACCCACCCGGCCGCGCCCGATGCTGAGCCGGACCGCCGAAAGCCTGTACTGGCTGGCCCGCTACATCGAGCGGGCGGAGAACATGGCGCGGTTGCTCCAGGTCTCCCTGCGCATGGCCGGCCTGTTTCCCAATGCCGAGGGCGCCAGCAGCGAATGGCATTCGACGATCGTGGCCGCCGGCTGCGCCGACGGCTTCTACGAGAAGCACAAGGAAGCGACCGCCGAAGCCGTCATCCACTACATGACCCGCGATCTCGAAAATCATTCCTCGATCATGTCCTGCATCCAGGTCGCGCGGCGCAACTCCCGCGCGGTCCGCACCGCGCTCACCACCGACGTGTGGGAAGCGGTGAACGGCACCTGGCTGGAGGCGCGCACCCTGGGCGACGACGCCTTCGAGACCGAGTCCGTGCATCTGTTCCTCGACTGGATCAAGGAGCGCTCGCGCCTGTTCGACGGCACCGTCGTCGGCACCATGCTGCGCAAGGACACCTGCTGGTTCACCCGCCTCGGCACCTTCATCGAGCGCGCCGACAGCACCGCCCGACTGCTCGACGTCAAGTATCACGTGCTGCTGCCGGAGTACGAGACAGTCGGCGGCGCCGTCGACTACCACCAGTGGGCCGCGATCCTGCGCTCGATGTCGGCGCTCAGGGCCTATCACTGGGTCTATCGCGACCGGATCAAGCCGTGGCAGGTCGCCGAGCTCCTGATCCTGCGGCCGGAATCGCCGCGCTCCCTGGTCAATTGCCTGAACGAGATCATGATCCATTTCGACCTGCTCGCGCAGATCTATGGGCGGCGCAACGAGTGTCATCGCCTGGCCGGGCAGATGCACGCCAGGCTGCGCTACGAAAAGGTCGATCAGATCTTCCAGACCGGCCTGCACGAATTCCTGACCGGGTTCATCAAGTCCAACATCGAGCTCGGCAACGAAATCTCGCGGCAATACCTGTCTTGAACTAGTCATCGGTTCCGCCATGCGTCTCGCCATCCGCCACGTCACCAAGTACCACTACGACCAGCCGGTGCCCTATGCCGCGCAGGTGGTCCGCCTGACGCCGACCGGCAGCGGCAACCAGCGCATCGTGCACTGGCGGGTGACCGACGGTGGTGGCAAGCCGCTGCCCGTCTCGACCGATGGCTACGGCAACGTGCTTCACGTCCGAACCATCAGCCGCCCGCACACCGATTCGACGATCTGCGCCGAAGGCGAGGTCGAGACGAGCCCGACCGACGGCGTCCTGCGCGATGTGACGGAGACGCTGCCGTCGCGCTACTTCCTGCGCCACACGCCGCTCACCGAGCCCGACGCCGCGGCTCGCGAGATCGCCGACAAGGTCGCCGGCGAGGCCGATCCGGTCCAGCGGCTGCACGACCTCATGCTGCTGATCCGCGAGCGCATCGACTATGTCATCGGCACCACCAGTTCAGCCACCACGGTGGCGGAGGCGCTCGCCCACGGCCAGGGTGTCTGCCAGGACCACGCCCAGGTGTTTGCCGCCTGCGCCCGGCTGCTCGGCCACCCGGCCCGCTATGTCAGCGGCTACCTGTGGGAGGGCCCGGAGTCCGGCGGCGGCGAGGCTGCCCACGCCTGGGCAGAGGCCCGGATCGAGGATCTCGGCTGGGTCGGCTTCGATCCGGCCAACGTGATCTCGCCGACCGATTCCTATGTCCGGGTGGCGGCCGGCCTCGACTACCTGGAGGCTGCCCCCGTCCGGGGGGTGCGCCGGGGCGTGGCCGAGGAAGAGCTTGCGGTCACCGTCGAAGTGCAGCAGCGTCAGAGCCAGCAATAGCCGGTGATTCGTCCCCGCTTTCTCGGTCCCTTGTCCCTCCCTTGCGCCGCTCCCATGATGCTGCAATGACCTATTGCGTCGGAATCCGTCTCGAAAACGGGCTCGTCATGCTGTCGGACACCCGCACCAATGCGGGCATCGACAACATTTCCACCTTCTGCAAGATGCATGTGGTGGAGGCGCCCGGCGAGCGGGTCATCTGCCTGATGTCAGCCGGCAACCTGGCGGCCAGCCAGGCCGTGGTCAATCTGGTGACCGAGGGATTCGAGAGCGAGGTCACCGGCGGCGTGGCGACCCTGGCCACCGTTCCCACCATGTTCGCCGCCGCCGAGCTGCTAGGCGAGGCCGTGCGCAAGGTCTTCGTCCGCCACGGCGAGGCGATGCGGTCCCAGAGCATCGATTTCGACGTGTCGTTCCTGCTCGGCGGTCAGATCGCCGGACGCACCTTGCGCCTGTTCCAGGTCTACGCCGCCGGCAACTTCATCGAGGCGATGCCGGACACCCCCTACATGCAGATCGGCGAGCACAAATACGGCAAGCCGATCCTCGACCGCGCGGCGAGCTTCGACATCGGGGTGGGAGACGCGGTGAAGCTGCTGCTGGTCTCGATGGATTCGACATTGCGCTCCAACCTGACCGTCGGCCTTCCCGTCGACATCATGGTCTATCGCCGGGACGCGTTCGCGGTGGCCGCGCGGCGGCGAATCACCGAGGACGACGCCTATTTCCGCGGACTGCGCGAGGCCTGGGGTGCCGCACTCCGCGAGGCCTACAGCAAGATCGAGCGGCCGGACTGGATCGGCTAGGGCGTGATTCGAACAAACCGAATCGGCTTGATCGGTGAATCTCGCTCTCCTGTATTGAAGGAAGAGCACGATTCATCGATCAGGTTGAGCCAACCTGATCGGATCGTGCTTTAGGCGCCGCCGGCTCCGGGCGCCCGTCCACGACATGACATCCGAAGATGGCCCGCCCGCCGGCACGCTGACGCCGTCCGAGCTTCGCCGCAGCCTGATCGCCGTCATCGCCAGCGTCGCCACGGTCGGCATGACCATCGGACTGATCATGCCGGTGCTGGCCTTCAGTCTCGAGGCCCGCGGCACGCCCGGGCTGGTGATCGGCTTCCTGGCGGCCATGCCGCCCATCGCGATTCTGGTCTGCGGCCCGTTCCTGCCCGCCGTCGTGCGCCGACTGGGCGCGCTGCGCAGCATGTATGCCGGTACCGCGCTCAGCTGCGCCGCCCTGCTGCTGTTCCCGGTGTTCACCAGCCTGCCGGCCTGGTTCGCGCTGCGCTTCGTCATGGGCATGGGGGTCGCGCTCGCCTGGGTGGTGAGCGAGATCTGGATCAACGCCATGGCGACCGACCGCAATCGCGGCCTGATCATCGGCATCTACGGCGCGATCCTGTCGGCCGGCCTCGCCACCGGCCCGCTGATGGTGGGCCTGGTCGGCACCGAGGGCGCGCTGCCGTTCCTCGCCGGCGGCGCCATGCTCGCGCTCTCGGCGCTGCCGCTGCTGCTGGCCACCGGAATCGCCCCGCCGCTGCATGATCCCGCACCGGCGCGCCTGCTCCGGGCGATCCGCCGGGCGCCGAGCGCGATGACCGCGGCGCTGGTCAACGGCGCCACCTTCTCGACCCAATTTTCGCTGCTGCCGATCTACGGGCTCCATAGCGGCCTGTCCGAACAGGCCTCGGGCGCGCTGCTGACCGCGCTCATGGTCGGCAGTATCGGCCTGCAGATCGGGCTCGGCCGGCTGGTCGACCTCTGGGGGCCGCACCGCCTGCTGATGCTGTGCGGCGCCGCGACCGCCGCCGGCGCGGCCGCGCTGCCCTTCGTCATGCAGTCGGACGCCCTGGCCTGGGCGCTGCTGTTCGTCTGGGGCGGCCTGACCGGCGGCGTCTACACCATCGGCCTGACGCTGCTCGGCCGCCGCTTCAAGCGCGCCGAGCTGGCCGGCGTCACCACCACCTTCGTGATGATCTTCGAGTTCGGCTCGCTGGCCGCGCCGCCGCTCGCCGGCGCCGCCATGGACCTGTGGGATCCGCACGGCATGCTGCTGCTGATCGGCCTGCCCGGCCTGGCGCTCGCCGGGCTCGCCGCCTACCGCGCCCGCACCGGCGCGGCGCAGCACTGAGCATCGGCGCGGACGCCCTGCCGCCGCCCCCGGCCTACCAGTACATCACCGCCGTCTCGCCCGAGGCCTGGGCGTAGTACAGCCGGACCCGCAGGATGTACTCGCGATCGCCCTGCAGATTGGACAGCAGCCTGGCGTTGCGGTCGGCGCCGCTGTCGTCGTCGCCGGCCAGGAAGCGCGGCCCGCCCTTGGCGTCCTCGAACAGCGCGATGACGCTGTCCGACGCACCGAAGGTCTGGATCGTGTAGCGGCGCGAGTATGGCGGGCGGATCCGGAAGTTGGCCTGCTGCCCGGGGCCGAGCGCAAGCGGCTGCGATCTGAACGGCGTCAGCACCGGGTCCTTCGCTTTCTCCAGCGACGGGTAGAAGCCCTTGGCCTCGCGGATGTCGATCTTCGACAGCCCGGGCTCCGGTTCCAGCGCATGGGTCTTGAACTCCGGCGGGTTGTCGATGACGCCCGGCGGGAAGGCGTAATGCATGATCGAGTTGCGATCCCAGTCCGAGCCGGTGACGGTCGCGGCCGGCAGCTTGCGCAGGATGTTCCACTGGATCGTCTGGTCGTCCCAGAAGTTCGGCGAGCCGCGGAAATAGCTGTAGACCTTGGGCTCGTTCCACACGATCCCGGTCTTGGGGTTCTGATGCTCGTGCGGGAAGCCGAGCGTATGGCCGATCTCGTGCAACGCGGTGTCCCAGCCATAGGGCGTGGTCAGGTCCCAGCCGAAGTTCATGGTCGGGGCGTTGGGGTCCTTGGCGTAGTCGACGATGTCGCGCCCGACATAGGACCAGGAACCGTCGGTCGGATCGAAGGCGACGCGGATCTCGGCGTCCTCGCGCCGCGCTGCCTCCGCGAATTCCAGCCCGAGCCCGAGATCCTTCCACGCCTTGAACGCCTTGCGCACCACGGCACGCTGCTTCTCGGCGCCGACCCAGCGGCCGTTCGGCCCATCGCTCGAGCGGTCGAAGAAGTAGTAGTGCAGCGTGGTGCCGTTCACCCATTTGCGGTCGCTGACGCGTATGAGCTGCGCCCGGCGCGGATCGACGGGCCCATCGAACCGGCGTTCGGGAACTGGCGGCAGCGCGCAGGTGCGGAATCTCGAATCCGCCGGCGCCTTCGCCGACTTCGCCGATCTCTTCTGCTTTGCCATCACGACCTCCCTGCTGATGAGCGCGCTGCCTGGCAACGCTTGACGTTCTCGTCCATGGAGCCTCATGCCGGGGCGCGGCTCGCAACAACCTACATCCTCGCATCTGCCGCGAACAGCGCACCCCGACGATTCGTGACGGTCGACAACGATGCCCCCGAATTGCCTCACCCCGCATCGCCTCGCCCCGCGCGGGCAGCGAACCGAATGCGCCCGCGGCCCGGATCGCAGCACCGGCGCGCGGCAGCAGCCGTCCGAGGCCGTCGCGATCCCGCCGATCGCCAAGGCGCCGACGCCGGGCATCGGCGCGACGGCCCGCAGGAGGCGGCTCCGACCGAGCCCGGAACGTTAACCAAAAACCAATATACGCCAAAGGCTTAACGGCCTTCGGGGTTCCCACGGCCACGGCGTTCGGCTATGCTGCGCGCGCTGGACCGGCGGCGCGAACGGCAGCACCGTCGTCCGAACGTGTGGTGGAGAAAGAGCTTGGCTCAGTCGGGCCTCGACGGCGGCGCGCTCGGCCTGTGCGCGTCGCCCCCGGCGACAGCGCATCCTCGGGCGCCGAACCCGGTGCTGCGCGACGTCGCCGAGATGTGGCGCTTTGCGCGCGCCGCGGGAATCGCACGCGACCTGAAGACGCTGTACCACCCGCGCCTGGGGCGCTCGCTGGCGGCGGCCGCGCTCGACTGGGCGCTGATCGCGCTGGCGACCGCGGCGACCGCGACCCTCGGCTGGGCGGCGCTGCCCGTTTCGCTGCTGGTGATCGGCAACCGGCAACGCGCGCTCGGCAATCTGCTGCACGACGCCTCGCACTGGAGTCTGGACGGCAACCGCCGGCGCTCGCGCATCCTGGCGAACGTGCTGTTCTGCTGGCCGCTCTGGGTCTCGATGGCGGTCTATCGGGACGAGCACAACCGGCACCACAAGTTCCTCGGCGATCCCGCGCGCGATCCCGACTTCATCCATGACGAGGCCCGGCTGTCGCGCGGCTGGCTTGCCCTGTGGGTGGACCAGATCCGATCGCCGCAGATGTTCAGCGGCGCAGTGCTCGGCAATCTCGATCGCATGGACCCGGCATCGCGGCTCGGCGTCGCCTGCTGGTGGGCGGCGGTGACCGCGCTGCTGGCGGTCGCCGCGGGACCGGAAACGGCACTGCTCTTCCTCGCCCTGTGGTTCGCTGCGAAGGCGACGGTGTTCCATGCGATCACGTCGTTCCGCGAGCTTTCCGACCATGTCGGCCTGACCCCCGGCAGCCTGATCGGCTTCACCCGCAACCATCCGTTCGGCGGGCTGCTCGGGCAGGTCTTCCACCCCCATCGCAACGGCTATCACCTGCTGCACCACCTCCACCCCGGCATCCCCTTCCACGCCCTGCCGCGCGCCCACGCGCTGCTGCTGCGCTGGCCGCGCTATGAAGCCGGCGAACAATGCGGCGCGTATTTCGGGGACGCGCGCAGCGCCGTCGGCTCGTGGGTCCGGCGCGGGGCCGAGGCCGGCGCGAGCTAAGCCTCGGCGCGCGATTCCGCGACCATCGCCGCGATCTCGTCGATCGAATCGAAGCGCTGCGGATCGAACTCGATCCGGGTGAAGTCGACGGCGAATTCCTGCTCGAGGAACGCCACCAGCTTGACCACCGCGAACGAGTCGAGGCGGCCCGCCCGGATCAGCGATTCCGCGTCGGCGAACGCGGCGCGATCGTCGTGCTCGGAAAGCAGCTCCGCGACGAAGCCCCTGATCTTTATCCGATCGCTTGCATCCATCGCGCGACTCCGAAGACTTGCAGGAGGAACTCGAAATGCTGGGCCAGGGCGACGTGCCGCTGCGGCCCATCGAAGAACGACAGGAAACAGTAGAACAGGATGACGCCCAGCGAAGGCCGCAATCGCCCGCGCCACCAGCCCGCCTTCGGATCCGGCCGGCGGCTGCGCAGCTGCGACAGGACGATGCCGGCGGACAGCACCACGCAATAGAAGGCGTAGGTCTGCATGCGCGCCAGGGCACCGAGCAGCCCGTGATCGACGATCCGGTGATTCTCCAGGATGAAGTGGAAGAAGAGGTTGCCGGCGCCCGCCGCCATGAAGGTGGCGAAGGCGATGCGCAGCCGGGGATGGCGTTTGAAGCACCGGACATAGGTCGGATAGAAGTAGACGTGAACCAGGACCTCCTTGAAATAGTAGAAGTACCGGTTCCAGAATTCGGCGATGCTGCGCGACGACAGCGGGCGCCAAGTGTTGCGCAGCAGGCGATAGCCGGCGAGCCTGCCGACGGCGATGATGACATGGCCCCAGACCGCCATGACCAGCAGCTGATCCGGGAAATTGGCGATGATGCTGAACAGGCCGGACGAGGCCGTCACCGCACCGCCATTCAGGAAATCCTCGAAAGCCCGCTCGACCGGCACGACGCCGAGCAGGTCGTAGACCGCCCGGTGGAACAGCCACAGCACGACCTTGAGGAAGAACGCCCAGGCCAGCAGCTTCAGCGCCTTGAGCTGGGTCACCGCCAGCTCTTCCGCATTGCCCGCCTCGACGCTCAGCCAGTTGGCGGCGTCCTTGCCCATCGGCACCACCGTGGTCTGCGCGAAGAACGGGTGGAAGGCCGCGAAATGGAACAGGATCGGCGCCGGCTGGCGCAGGCGTTGATCCAACAGCGCATAGGCGAGATACCAGAAATAGGCGATGAAGACCGCAGTCAGGCTCCACAGCGCGACCTGCGGCAGGCCATGCAGCAGATGCGAAGCCGCGAGCAGGATGAGCCCGGCGCACAGCACGTGCTGGACCACGAGGGGCCGGCGCCCGAGCGGATGGTCGCGATAGCGCCGGGCGAGATGGAGCACCGCCGCGGCCAACGGGACGCCCAGGATCAGGGTGCCGGCGCGCAGGTAGCCGGAATGGGCGACGCCCGCCAGGCCCTCCTGCTGGATCGTCAGCTCGACGGCACCGTAGTTGAACCAGTAGGGCGCGCGCACCAGCAGCGCCGCCGTGCAGCCGAGCGCGACGTATCGCCGATAGGGCCCGCCCAGGGAGGTCAGCGCGGCGGCGATCGTCACCTCCAGCCAGAAGCTGGTGAGCGGCATCAGCAATGCGCCGAACACGACGAACAGCGCCAGCCTGCCGGCAGCGGTCTGGACCCAGGCAACGACCGCCGGATAGGTCTCGATCGGCGGCATCCGCCACTCCAGGGGATGCGCGCCGACTCCCGACCGCCGCAGCAGGTCGGCGAGGCTCTCAGCCGACGGTCGTCGCATCGCGCTTCTCGACGCCGGCCTCGAGCCGCGCAACCAGCGCCCGGCGATCGAGCTTGCCGCTGGCCGCGAGCGGCAGCGCGCCCAGCGCATGGATCGCCGCCGGCACCATGTGGGGCGGCAGGCAGCCGCGCAGCGCCTCGCGGATCCGCCCGGGCGGGAGCGCGCTGCCCGCCACGAAGCCGACGATCGCCCGCGCCACGCCGTCCGCGACCGGCCAAGCGACCGCCGCCACCTGGTCGCAGCCGGCGACGGCGCGCAGCTGGGCCTCGACGTCCTCGAGCTCGACCCGGTGGCCGTGGATCTTGATCTGGTTGTCGATGCGGCCGAGATGGTGGAACACACCGCGTTCGTCCTGCATCGCGAGATCGCCGGTCAGGTACCAGCGCTTGCCGTCGATCGCGGGAAAGCGCTCGGCGGTCAACTCGGGCGCGCCGAGATAGCCGAGGCTGAGCTGGCGGCCGGCGATCGCCAGCTCGCCGGTGGCGCCGGCCGGCAGCGGCCGGCGATCCGGGCCGAGCACCGCAAGCTCGCTGCCGGGATGCGCCGTGCCGATCGCCAGCACGCCCCGCCCCGGGGTCACGATCGGCGCGGCGCCCGGTTCGATCCGCTGGCCGGCGCAGTCGACGGTCGCCTCGGTCGGGCCATAGAGATTGTCGACCACGCTGTTCGGCGCCGCCGCCTGCCAGGCCAGCACCGAGGCGAGCGGCAACGGCTCGCCGCCGAACGAGGAATAGCGCAGGCCCGGCAGCGATCCCGGCTGCAGCGCCCGGGTGTCGCGCAGCCACGCGATTGCCGCCGGCGCCGAGCCCCAGATGGTCAGCCGCCGTTCGCGGATGAACCTGACCGGCGAGATCCGGCTGACCGCCGGCACGACATGGAGCGAGGCGCCGACGCCCCACGGCACGAAGATCTCGCCGAGCGACGGATCGAAGCTGAGCTCGGTGAACTGCGACGCCCGGTCCTCCGGCGTCATCGCCTTGCGCCGGCCGAGCGCGGCGAGATAGGCGGCGACCGAGCCGGTCGGCACCATCACGCCCTTCGGCACGCCGGTGGTGCCCGAGGTGAAGATCACATAGGCCAGATCGTCGGCCGCCAGCGCCGCCGGCTCGGGCAGGTCGGCGCCGTCGGGCAGCGACCCCAGCTGCAGGACCGGCCCGCCCGGGACTCCCGGCAGCGCGCTCCCCGCCGCCTCGCCGGGCAGCACCAGGAGCGGGGTCGACGCCACCAGGGAGGGCGTCAGAAGCGCGCGTCCGCGCTCGTCGACCACCATTGCATCGAGACCGGCGAAGATCAGGGCAGCGTCGAGACGGGCCTCTGGCCAGGTCAAGCCAAGTGGCACATAGGCGGCGCCGGCCCAGGCGACGGCGAGTACCGCCTCGACCGCGATCAGGCTGCGCGAGCCGAGGATGCCGACCCGGCTGCCACGGCCGATGCCATGGCCGGCCAAGGCCGCCGCCAGCCGGCCCGCCCGGTCGATCAGTTCGCCATAGCTGAGGTCGAAGCCGTCGGCCGACAGCGCCAGCAGCGCCGGCGTTCGACGGCCCTGCTCGACCACGGGTTGTGCCAAGTTCCAGTTCATGCGTCAGGCCGGCCAGTCCGCGGGACCGTGCGACCCTAGGTCGGAAACGTGAAGGCCCGGTGAAGCGGCGCTGGCGGAGCCCGGTCCCGCGCTCATCGGGACCGGTACGGCTGCCGCGGTGGCTGCGGGGTTCTCGATCTCAACACACACGCTGGAACGGCTTTCCTGGCCCGTTTTCGGGCTCACGCGCTTCGGTTGATCGAGACTACGGCGCGCGCTCGCGAGGTCAAAGCCGATGTTGAAGGCGGGGCCGCCCGGTCAGGGCCACGGGCCGCCATCCGGGCTCCGCGGGCCAGACGCGCGCGCGGGCAAGGCCCAGCAAACCCCGGTGTCACGGATCAGGAATTGGCGGAGGGAGGGGGATTCGAACCCCCGATACGGGTTTAGGCCCGTATAACGGTTTAGCAAACCGCCGCCTTCAGCCGCTCGGCCACCCCTCCGCATACGTGAGCAGCTTGCGCCACGGCGTATGCGCGGACGCCCTTCTAAACGTCCCCCGGCGGGGTGTCAATTAATCCCGCCGCAGCGCCGTCCCTGGCCGCCCGGCTTCGTCCGCGGCCGGGCTCACAGCCGCTTCTCGCGGATCCCCACGGCGACGCCGATGATGTAGTCGACCCGGCTGCCGTCGCGCGACAGCGGACAGTCGATCGATTCGAACTCGATCCAGCGGCGATCGTTGATCTGCTCGAGATTGCCGACACAGCGCCGGCACAACCCCTCCTCGACGATCCCGCGATAGTACTCGGCCAGGGCATGGCCGTAATCGGCCTCGCCGGCCCCTTCGGTGATGACGCGGCCGGTGATGTTGATGCCGAACAGCTCGATCACCTTTTCGCCCTCCAGCTTCAGCAGGAAGCCACCTTCGGGCATCACCTCCACCAGGAACAGGTCCGGGACGACATGCAGATGGTCGCCGATGTCGAACTCGCGGCGCAGCGGAAGGCGGCCCGCCAGGCTGCCCGACGCCCACTGGTCGGAGGACGGGATATCGGGGTCCGCCGCCAGGGCGCGACCGCGCCACCACTTGTAGAGATGTTCGACCTTGGGCGAGAGAAACGCCGTGTCGTCCGCGACTGTCTGCTCGCTGATACCGTATACCCGCGTGAGGGCGAGATTTCGCGCCAAAAGCCAACCCCTGGATCTAACGCCGACGGCTCCGGCCCCATTCTGCGCCGGCCCCGCGCCGATGCATAGGCGGCCGATGCAGGGGCGACGGGCCTGGGCGGGCATCGTCCCGGCCCTGGCGCCTCAGCCCTGGCCCCAGCGCCGATAGGCCCGCTTCATCGCCTCGAATGCGGCGCGCGCCTCGCTCGATTCGCCACCGCCATCGTGGCAGACCGCCTGATAGCTGTTGCGCGCCTCGACATAGGCGATCCACAGATCGGCCTGGTCGATGGCGCCGGCGTCGCGGCGCTCGATGCAGGCATCGGCCAGAATGCGACCGCGCTCATTGGCTTCGGCCAGGGCCAGCAGGGCATGAAGCCGGCGCGCCACCTCGAGATCGCCGATCGCATAGGCGTGGTTGAAGGCTGCCAGGATCTTGTCGGTCAGCCGCCGGTCGAAGCCCGGCACTCCCAGGTTGTCGAAATTGATGCCGCAATCGGCGGCCCGCAGCGCGCCCATGGCTGTTGTTCCTCTACTGGCGGTCGCCAGCACCGGCCACCTGCCGGCGCCTCCCATACGGATCCATCGACAGAGAAACTTTTCTTGTTGCTGCCGATCGCCCTGAGCCTGCCATGGCGGCCTTAAGGCCCGCTTAAGCCCCCGACCTCGGTCGATTTCCACCTGTGGATTTTATTCAAAACCATTTGCTTGGGGGACTCGGCTGAGACGCCGCGCCAGCCGGCCCGGGCCGCTGGGCGGCCGGACCGCCGCCGCCCGGCGGCGGCACGGGTCCGTGGCCGGCGTCGCGGCTTTCACGCCTTCTTAAGGACAGCGGTTCGAAAGTCGATGGGACACAGGGAGCCGGGCCTTTTCATGCTCGGCCACGTAGGTCGGCAACACAAGTCCAGGAGAGGACAATGTCACTGTCGAAGCGCTCGCTCATCACGCTCCTCGATCTCGTCGAGATCAAGCTCAGCTGCATTGAAGTCATGGACCGCGAAGACGCGCGCGAGGTGGCCTCCCTCGAAGGCGCCAAGCGCGAGTTGACGATGATCATGCAGCAGGCGTCGCAGACGCGGCGGAACGCGGATATCGTGCCGTTCGCTAAGCCCGCCGAGGCCAACGGCAGCACCGCCCACGCCTGATCCCGGCGCACGCCCGCGCCCGGACGCCTCGGCGCCCGCATCGGGCGCCGGATCATGGGCCGGCCAGGGCCTGCTCGAGATCGGCGATGAGGTCGGCCGGATCTTCGATCCCGACCGACATCCTGAGCATGTCCGGCGGCGCCGGGCTGTCGGGCCCCTCGACGCTGGCCCGGTGCTCGACCAGGCTTTCCACCCCGCCCAGCGAGGTGGCGCGGCTCCATAGTGCCAGCCGCCCGGCCACCGCCAAGGCGCCGGTCGCTCCCCCCGGCACCCGGATCGACAGCATCGCCCCGAACCCGCCGGTCATCTGGCGGCGCGCCACCGCATGGCCGGGATGCTCCGGCAGGCCGGGATAGAGCACCGCTTCCAGCTTCGAATGGCCGGCGAAGTGCTGGGCGATCCTGAGTGCCGACTCCGCCGCCCGGTTCACCCGCAGATAGAGCGTGCGCATGCCGCGCAGCAGCAGCCAGGCCTCGGCCGCCCCCAGCATGCCGCCTTGGAACGACCTGATGCCGACGATCCGGCGCCAGAATTCGTCGTCGCGCGGGGTGATGAGCGCCCCGGCCAGCACGTCGCTGTGGCCGTTCAGGAACTTGGTCGCGGAATGCATGACGAGGTCGGCGCCGAGCTCGAGCGGCCGGGTGAAGACCGGCGTCGGCACGGTATTGTCGACCGCGAGCATCGCCCCGGCCCGATGGGCCGCCTCGGCCGCCGCCGCGATGTCGGTCACGTCCCAGGTCGGGTTGGCGGGGGTTTCCACCCAGACGAGCTTGGTCTTGCCCGGCCGGATCGCGGCCGCGAGGCGGCCGGCGTCGGCCATGTCGACCACCTCGACCTCGAGCCCCCAGCGGGTGGCGTCGCCGAGCAACCAGGCGCGCAGCGCCCAGTACATGACCCGCGGCACCAGCACGTGGTCGCCGGGCGAGAGCGCCTGGAACACCGCGGTTGCCGCCGCCATGCCCGAGGAGAACACCAGGGCCGACTTGCCGCCCTCCAGCGCGGCCAGCACCGCCTCGGGCTGCTGGCCGGCGGGATTGTCGGGACGGATGTAGTTGCGCCCGCCCGGCAGGACATAATCGGGGCCGCGCTCGAAGGTGGTGGCCAGGTGGATGGGGGGAACCACCCCGCCAGTGGCGGCGTCATGGGCGCCGGCGGCGCGGGCGGCAATGGTCTCGGGACTCTGCCTGGGCGTGTTGCTCATGACAGCAATTCACGGCACTGCACGCGCTTCGTCAACACCCAGCATTCTTCCTTCCCCCAATGGGGGGAGGGACCGAGCGCGGGCAGGCCGCGAACGCCGCGCCGCCCAGCCGGCGCGGGCCCTAGCGCCGCTGATACTGGGTCGCGCCGAACAGCATTTCCTTCTGCTTCTCGTCCATCGGGCCGCTGCGGGCCTGATCCGACAGCACCTGCAGGCCGCGCTGCACCGCTGGCCGCGCCTCGATCTCGTGAAACCAGCGCCTTACGTTGGGATACTCGTCGAGCACCACGCCCTGGCGCTCCCAGGAGCGCAGCCAGGGGAAGATGGCGATGTCGGCGATGGAGTAGTCGTCGGCGAACCACTCCCTCCCCTCGAGCCGACGATCCATGACGCCGTAGAGTCGCTTGGCCTCGTTGGTGTAACGGGCGACAGCATAGGGAATCTGCTCCGGCGCGTAGCCGCGGAAGTGATGTGCCTGTCCCAGCATCGGCCCGACCCCGCCCATCTGGAACATGAGCCACTGGATGACGTCGTAGCGCGCCCGCGTCTCCTGCGGCATCAGCTTGCCGGTCTTCTCGGCGAGGTACATCAGGATCGCGCCGGACTCGAACACCGGATACGGCTTGCCGCCGGGCCCCTCGCGGTCGACGATCGCCGGCATCTTGTTGTTCGGGCTGATCTTCAGGAACGCCGGACTGAACTGGTCGCCGCGCCCGATGTCGATCGGATGCACCTCGTAGGGCAGGCCGATCTCCTCGAGCATGATGTGGATCTTGTGGCCATTGGGCGTGGCCCAGCTGTACAGGTCGATCATCGCGGCGGTTCTCCGGCAGGAATTGGTTCTGGACTGAACGTTTCAGTCAGATGGTGTCGCCTCGTCTTGGGCGCCATCATTCCCGATGCCGGCCATGCCGGCAACCCAGGGCGGGTCACCGAGCCGTGGGCGGCGCCGGGCCGACCAGCAGGATGCCGCCGTCCCCTTCCGACCCGTCCCGCGCATCCGGCCTGGCGACCAGGAAGGCTTCCGGTGCCGTTTTGGCGATTGCCGCCGCCCCGCCCGATGCCAATCCCGCCGCCAGCCGGTCGCGCGGCCCGGAGAGATCCGCTAGCGAACGGGTCATGGTCAGCAACCCGCCCATGCGAAGCAGGCGTTCGTCGAAGACGGTGCCGATCAGCAAGGGCAGCCTGCTGCCGTCGGACTGCCGCAATTCGACATTGGACACCCATAGCCGCAAGACCAGACGCTCGTCCGATTGCGGCAGGACCATCGTGAGAACGGGCAAGCGACCGTCATGAAGCTGCGGCAGCACCGGCAGCGCCGCGGCGTCGACGTTCGGCAGCAGCCAGGCGAGCGCGCCGGTCGGTGTCCAGCCGGCCGGCCGACGCCACCCGATGGGTTCGAGCGTCTTCAGCACCGCCGTCGGCGCGCCCGCCCAGTGCACGTCGAACGGCGCCTCGGTCTCGCCCTTGAGATCGATCCGGCTGATCGGCAGGGTGCGCCAGCCGCCGGCCCGCCAATCGGACATGTCGACGACGCGCAGGTGCTTCTGGATCGCGTAGCGCGCGAGGTCGCTGCCATGATCGCGCCAGACGTTGACTCCGCCGCTGACGATCAAGGCGATTCCGGCCAGGACCAGCAGGCCCTTGGGATGGATCGGTTCGGGCCGGTGATGCCGATAGGCGATGCTGAGCAGCGCGATCCAGGCGCTGGCGAAGGCCAGGCCGCCGATCACGTCGGAGAACCAGTGGGCGCCGAGATAGAGCCGCGAGAAGGCGATCGACGCCACCAGCACGGTGACCGCGCCGATCAGGACCGATCGCGCGGCCGCGCCGAACGGCCGCGCGACCAGAAAGGCGAGGAAGCCCCAGAGCGCGACGTTGACCGTGGCGTGGCCGCTCGGGAACGAGAAGGCGCTCCAGCCCTCGAACAGATCCGCCGCCGGCCGGGCGCGATGCAGCGCCAGCTTGATCCCGGTGTTGAACAGCGACGCCATGGCGACCGCCGCCACCCAGTAGCCGGCGGTGCGCCACGCCCGCCGCGCCAGCAGCCAGAGCAGGACCGCCGCGGTGACCGATGCCGTGACCAAGGCGTCGCCGAGTTCGGTGACCACCACCATGACCGCGTCGCCCCAAGGCGTCCGCATGACCTGCAGCAGGCCGTAGATCGCGGCATCGGCGCGGACCAGCGGATCCCCGGTGACGACGTCCTCGAGAATTGCCAGAAACAGCCAGGAGGCGCCGACCAGCACCAGCCCCGCGACGACGAGTCCGCGCGCTTCAGGCGCGTCCGGATCGAGGATCGAGCGCAGCAGTCGCCGGACCTGCCCATCGCCCTTGGACCAGACGCGCGCCCGTTCGACGGCGCGCGCCAGTACCGGCGACCCGAATCTCAGGGCGAGGCGCACCAGCCACAGCGCGAGCAGCAGCACGACCAGCAGGGCGGCGATGAAGAGCAGCAGCCGTCCCGCGACCGCCCCGGCCAGCACCAGGGATGCGCCGACCAGGACCCCCGGCAGGACATGCGCCGGCGCCCAGAACAGGGCCGAGAGCACGTTCCACAGATAGAACCGGCCCGCCCGCATGCCGAGAATCCCGGCGAACAGCGGCACGAAGGCTCGCAGCGC
This sequence comes from uncultured Rhodospirillaceae bacterium, assembly GCA_964372215.1. Classification (GTDB taxonomy): domain Bacteria; phylum Pseudomonadota; class Alphaproteobacteria; order Dongiales; family Dongiaceae; genus DAIMFL01. The sequence goes on along the minus strand of CAYJQC010000005.1, from coordinate 63,278 downwards.
GGGCACGAAGCGCCCGAGAAACACGCTGCTTCCGCCGTGGCGGCGAAAGAAATCCTCGCTGCGGGCGGTGAGCTGCGGATAGCGCGTGAACGGCCACCGGCTCAGGATCGGCCGATGGTAGCGCTTCCCCAGCCAGTAGGAGAATCCATCGCTGACCACCGCGCCGGCCACCGCCGAGCCGAGCACCGGCCAGAAGCCCACGGCGCCCGTCGGCACCAGTGCCGCCATGCCGATGATCGCCGTCGATCCCGGTATGACCGCGCCGAGGATCGGGATCGACTCCGACAGCGCGGCGAAGAACACCGCCGCGTAGACCAGATGCGGATAGTCGGCGATCAGGCCGAGGATGTGGTCGAGATAGGCGAGCATCCGGGATGGCCTCGGCAAGTGTTCGGAAGTGAGTCCGCGGCGGCGCCGGCTACTTCGCAGGCAATGCGCACTGGTGGCAATGTCGAAGTTGGCGGCCGGCGGGGATCACGCAACTCCCGGCGGGCAGGCGCGAGCCCGGACCGCAGCCGCACCGTGCCGGCCGCCAACCGGGGTGAGCCCCCATGTAATCGGGTTGCCGCTGACATGTCGCCGCCGCATACTCAGGTACGAACGCAGACTCGGACAAACAAGTCCAGTGCCGGGCATTGCGGGGCCCGGAAGCGCAACTGGGGGAATGCCATGCGCGCGCCCTTGCTTGCTTCGGTTCTCATTGTCGCAGCCGCCCTGGCGGGCGCCGCGGCCCTCGCCAACCAGAACGACGACAGGCGCGAGCGGGAAGATCGCAACGACCACGGCGGACCGGAAACCACCAAGACGGTCCGCTCGATTCCCGTCGCCAGCGAGGTGAGCGAGTCCGGGCAGATCCTGATCACCTCGGTCATCGTCATCGCCAATACCGGCGACGTGCTGGGCGTGCTGACCGATAGCGGCATCCGCCGGGTCGACGAGAACCGCGTCGACCTGAGCGGGGTGCCGCTCATCGGCGGCCTGTTCGGCGGCGGCGGCGACGACGATGACGAAGGAGGGCCGGCTCGTCCGATCCGGATCGGAACCGCCTTCCTGATCGGCAACACCCTGGCCGTCGACGCCGGCGCGCAGCCCACGACCGGATCGTCGGCGCCGCCGGCGACAACCGATGAAGTCGAGATCAAGTCCGCGGCGATCGAGGCTCGCATCGCGGAGGTCTCGAACGCGACATCAGGCAGTTCCGGCATCGCCTTCGCCTGGGACGGCGCATTTCTGGAACTCGATTCCTTCACGCTGCTGAACCGGAGCTACAGTTACAACGCCAAGGCGTCGCAATTCGTGAAGGTCGGCAGCGTGGTCGAGGCGCCGGACGAATCCGATGCCGGCGACGGCAGGGTCCCGATGCTGGGCGACATCCCGCTGCTCGCCAGCCTGTTCGGGCAGAAGCTGGGCGACGCCTATCTGGAGCGGCGCGACCTCATGGTGCTGATCAAGCCGAGCATCCTGGAAGACGACTACGAGTGAACCGGAGCGGCTACAGCAACCCAGCCCGCTCCAGTTCGTGGCGCAAGGCCGCCGGCGCGGTGAAATGGATGCCGTGCAGGCCGAGTTCGCTCGCCACCCCGGCGTTGGTCGGATTGTCGTCGATGTAGACGGCGTCCGCCGCGTCGATGCCGTGGCGCTCCAGCAGCAGGCGGTAGACGCGCGGGTCGGGCTTCACCAGCTTCTCGACCCCCGACACCACCGTGCCCTCGAACCAGTGCAGGAAGTCGTAACGCTCGAGCGCCAGCGGAAAGGTCTCCGCCGACCAGTTGGTGAGGGCGTAGAGCGGCGTGCCGCGCGCCTTCAGCTCGCGCAGGATCTCGACGGTGCCGTGGATCGGCCCCGCCAGCATCTCCGGCCAGCGCGCGCGATAGGCTTCGATGAGTCCGCGCTGTCCCGGATGGCGCGCGACCAACAGCGCGCAGGCCTCGGCGAACGGCCGGCCAGCATCCTGCTGCAGATTCCACGCGGTGTTGCAGATCTCGCCGAGAAAGCGCTCCATCGCCACCTCGTCGCCGTCGAACAGCTTGCGATAGAGGTAGCGCGGGTTCCAGTCGACCAGCACGCCGCCCAGGTCGAAGATGGCGATCGACCTGTCCGTCACCGCTGCGGCACTCCTCACGACAGCTTTTGCTTCAGCAGCTCGTTGAGCAGCTTCGGGTTGGCCTTGCCCCCGGTCGACTTCATGACCTGGCCGACGAAGAAGCCGAACAGCTTGTCCTTGCCGGACTTGTACTCGGCCACCTTGTCCGCGTTCGCCGCCAGGACCTGGTCGATCGAGGCCTCGATGGCGCCGGTGTCGGTGACCTGGCGCAGGCCCTTGGCCTCGACGATCTCCGACGCCGGCTTGCCGGTCTCGAACATCTCGGCGAACACGTCCTTGGCGATGCGGCCCGAGATGGTGTCGTCGGAGATCAGATCGACGAGGCCGCCCAGCGCCTGGGCCGACACCGGCGAGTCCGTCACGTCCCTCCCCGCCTTGTTGAGCAGCCCGAACAGCTCGCTGATCAGCCAGTTGGCGGCAAGCTTCGGATCGCGCCGTCCCTTGGGACCCTTCAGCACCTCTTCGTAGAAGGCCGCCGTCTCCTGCTCCGCCACCAGCACGCTGGCGTCATAGGGCGACAGGCCGAATTCCTTGATCAGCCGCGCCTTCTTGGCGTCGGGCAGCTCGAGCATATCGGCCTTGATCGCCGCGACCCAGGCCGGGTCGAGCTCGAGCGGCAGCAGGTCGGGGTCGGGAAAATAGCGATAGTCGTGCGACTCCTCCTTGCTGCGCATGGCGCGGGTGGTGCCACGCGACGAATCGAACAGCCGGGTCTGCTGCTTGATCTCGCCGCCGTCCTCGATGACCTCGATCTGGCGGCGCGCCTCGTACTCGATGGCCTGCTGCACGAAGCGCATGGAGTTCACGTTCTTGATCTCGCAGCGCGTGCCGAGCGGCCCGCCGGGCTTGCGCACGGAGACGTTGACGTCGCAGCGCATGCTGCCCTCGTCCATGTTGCCATCGCAGGTGCCGAGATAGCGCAGGATCGAGCGCAGCTTGCGGATATAGGCGCCGGCCTCCTCCGCCGAGCGCATGTCCGGCTCCGACACGATTTCCATCAGCGCGACGCCGGAACGGTTGAGATCGACATAGGTCTTCGACGGATGCTGGTCGTGCAGGCTTTTGCCCGCATCCTGCTCCAAATGGAGGCGCGTGATGCCGATCTCGCGCGTCCGACCCTCGGGCAGGTCGAGGACGATGGTGCCCTTGCCGACGATCGGCTGCAGGAACTGGGAGATCTGATAGCCGGCCGGCAGGTCGGCATAGAAGTAGTTCTTGCGGTCGAACACCGAGCGCAGGTTGACCTCGGCGCCAAGCCCGAGGCCGGTCTTCACCGCCTGCTCGACGCAGTACTCGTTGATGACCGGCAGCATGCCCGGCATGGCCGCGTCCACCAGGCTCACCTGGGTGTTGGGCTCGGCACCGAACGCGGTGGCGGCGCCGGAGAATAGCTTCGACTGCGAGGTCACCTGGGCATGCACCTCGAGACCGATGACGATCTCCCAGGGTCCGGTCTTGCCGTCGATCATGTCGCCGTAATTGTCAGCCACTTCTCGAACTCCCGTTCTTCACCGGCCGCCTCATGCTTCGACAGGCTCAGCATGAGGCTCTTCCTCGCATCAAACGTCGAACCCACAATCCTCATCCTGAGCCCGTCGAAGGATGAGGTTGCCAGCGCCTCGCCGCCCGCCTCGTGCTTCGACAGGCTCAGCATGAGGCGGGGGAGAGCGTGAGCTACACCCCCGCCGGCTTCGCCGTGAAGCCGGCCGCCTTCTCCACCACCTGCCCGACTTTCAAGAGCGTCGCCTCATCGAAGGCGCGGCCGATGAGCTGGACTCCCAAGGGCAGGCCCTCGCCCGACAGGCCGGCGGGCACCGAGATGCCGGGAAGGCCGGCGAGATTCACCGGCACGGTGAAGACGTCGTTCAGGTACATGGCGATGGGATCGTCCGCCTTCTCGCCGATGCCGAAGGCGGCCGACGGCGTCGCCGGGGTCAGGATCACGTCGACCTTCTCGAAGGCCTGGGTGAAGTCGCGCAGGATCAGGCTGCGCACCCGCTGCGCCTTCAGGTAATAGGCGTCGTAATAGCCGGCGGAGAGCACGTAGGTGCCGATCAGCACTCGGCGCTTTACTTCCTTGCCGAAGCCGGCCGCGCGGGTCAGCTCGTACATCTCGTCCAAGCTGTTGCCCGGCACCCTGAGGCCGTAGCGCACCCCGTCATAGCGCGCCAAGTTCGACGAGGCCTCGGCCGGCGCGATGATGTAGTAGGCGGCGAGCGCGTACTTGGTGTGGGGCAGGCTGATGTCGACGATCTCCGCCCCCGCGTCCTTCAGCCACGCGATGCCCTGCTGCCACAAAGCCTCGATCTCGCCCGGCATGCCGTCGAGCCGGTACTCCCTGGGAATGCCGACCTTGAGGCCGCGCACGTCGCCGCCGAGCGCCGCGCGGTAGTCCGGCACCGGCACATTGACCGAAGTCGAGTCCTTCGGGTCGTGGCCGGCCATGGCGCCCAGCATGATCGCGACGTCCTCGACGCTGCGCGCCATCGGCCCGGCCTGGTCGAGGGACGACGCGAAGGCGACGATGCCCCAGCGCGAGCAGCGGCCATAGGTCGGCTTGATGCCGACGATGCCGGTGAAGGAGGCCGGCTGGCGGATCGAGCCGCCCGTGTCGGTGCCGGTGGCGCCGAGGCACAGCCGGGCCGCGACCGCCGCGGCCGAGCCGCCGGACGAGCCGCCGGGCACCAGGTCGACATCGCTGCCGCCCTGGCGCCGCCACGGGTTCACCACGTTGCCGAAATGGCTGGTGGTGTTGGACGAGCCCATGGCGAACTCGTCCATGTTGAGCTTGCCCAGCATCACCGCACCCGCCTTCCACAGATTGGCGGTGACGGTCGACTCATAGGTCGGCTTGAAGCCTTCCAGGATGTGGGAGCCGGCGGTGGTCTGCACCCCCTCGGTGCAGAACAGATCCTTGATGCCGAGCGGGACGCCCTCGAGCGCGCCCGCCTGCCCGCTCTTGCGCCGCGCGTCCGAGGCGTCGGCCATGGCGCGCGCCCTGTCCGGCGTCTCGACCACGAAGGCGTTGAGGCCGCGCGCTTCGGCCATCGCGGCGAGATGCGCGTCGGTCAGTTCGCGCGACGTGAACGCGCCCTTGGCGAGGCCGGCCAGCGCGCCGGCGATGGTGAGATCGGTGAGACCGGCCATTACTCGACCACCTTCGGCACGGTGAAGAAGCCGTGCGCCGGCTCCGGCGCGTTGGCCAGCACCTTGTCGCGGCAGTTGCCGTCGGTGACCGTGTCCTGGCGCCGCGGTAGGTCGACCTTGACCACGCTGGTCATCGGCTCGACCTGGGAGGTGTCGACCTCCTTCAACTGCTCGACCCAGTCCAGGATGGTCGACAGCTCGCCGGCCAGGCCGTCGAGATCGGACTCGGGGACGCGGATGCGGGCGAGCGTCGCGATATGGGCGACGGCTTTCCTGTCGAGCGACATGGGATCGGGCTTCTCCGGATCGATCGTGGAACGGGGGCCGGCGCCGGGCGGTCTGGCGCTCCAGCCGCCCGGAAACCGGCCGGGAACCTAGCATCCGGGCCGCCGGGTCGCAACGCCCGGCGCCGGGCGGCGGCGCCTCAACGGAAGAAGCGAGAGAGCATGTAGAGGCCGAACAGCAGCAGGGCGGTGCCCGAGATGCGGTTCAGGAGCCTGAGAGTGGTGGCATTGAGCCGGTGCCGGATCACGTCGACCCCGCCCGAGAGCAGCAGCCACCAGCCGGCGGAGCCCAGGAACACCCCGCCGATCAGCTGGACCATGGCGACGTAATCCGGGTGTGCCACGTCGGCCGAGACATTGTGCCCGGCGATGCCGAGCCCGGTGAAGATCGCGGCGAAGGACAGGATGGTGATCGGGTTGGCGATGGTCAGGAAAAAGGTCGAGATGCAGCCGCCGACCAGGCTCGCAGCCGAGGGCGGCTCGGACAGCTTCGGATCGGTCGCCTTGCTGCGCCATTCGGCGATGCCGACATAGATCAGGAACACGCCGCCGCCGAGCGCGAACCACTTGGCGTTCGACATCAGGAAGTCCCAGACCAGGGTGAGCCCGAAGGCGGCGACAAAGCCGAACACGGTGTCGGCCAGGGCGGCGCCCAGCCCGGCGGTGAAGCCGGCGAGCCGGCCGCTCCACAGCGTGCGCCGGATGCACAGCAGGCCGATCGGACCGACCGGCGCGGCCACCGCGAAGCCGATCGCCATGCCCTTCAGAAACAGAAACATGCAGCCCTCGAGACCATCCCAGGCGCCGCCCGCTTATGCCGGTCCCGCGCCCCGCCGTCCAGCGCCGATGTCTTTGTTGTTGCCCTGGGCCGGGGAATCCGCGCTATTCAGCCCGCCATGCCGACCATCCCCCTCGCCGAGATGAAGGTCGCCCTGCCCCGGGGCTTTCGGCTCATGGGCCTCGACGTGGGCGAGAAGACCGTTGGGCTCGCGGTCTGCGACCCAGGCCTGACCGTGGCAACCCCGGTGGAAACCCTGCGGCGCGGCAAGTTCAGCGCGGACGTCCAGAAGCTGAAACGGCTGATCGAGGAGCGCAAGGTCGGCGGCCTGGTGATCGGCCTGCCCGTCAACATGGACGGCAGCGAGGGCCCGCGCTGCCAGTCGGTGCGGCAGTTCGGCACCAATCTGCTGGGGCATCTCGACCTGCCGATCGCCTTCTGGGACGAGCGGCTGTCGACCGCCGCGGTCACCCGGACCCTGCTCGAGGCCGACATGTCGCGCAAGCGCCGCGCCGAGGTGGTCGACAAGATGGCCGCCGCCTACATCCTCCAGGGCGCCCTCGACGCGCTGTCGCGCAGCTGGCCGCCCGTCGCTTGCAGGCCAGAACCCGGCCCTCTGGACAGTTGACCGCGCCAGCGGCGGCGGGGAGAGTGCGCCTCGGCGCTGCCCGGACGGCGCGACTGGCAAATCTCGGAGCCTGATCCCCATGAGCGGACCCCTCGCCGGCCTGCGCGTTTTCGACCTGTCGCGGATTCTCGCCGGCCCGACCTGCACCCAGCTGCTCGGCGATCTCGGCGCCGACGTGATCAAGATCGAGCGCCCCGGCGCCGGCGACGACACCCGCAAATGGGGGCCGCCCTATGTCAAGGACCGCGACGGCAAGGACACCGCGGAGAGCGCCTACTACCTGAGCTCGAACCGCAACAAGCGCTCGCTCACCATCGACGTGTCGCAGGCCGAAGGCCAGGCGCTGGCCAGGAAGCTGATCGCCAGGTCCGACATCATGGTCGAGAACTTCAAGGTCGGTGACATGGCCCGCTATGGCCTCGCCTATGGCGACCTGAAGGACCAGTTCCCGCGGCTGATCTACTGCTCGATCTCGGGCTTCGGCCAGACCGGCCCCTATGCGCCGCGCGCCGGCTACGACCTCCTGGCCCAGGGTGCCGGCGGCATCATGAGCGTCACCGGCGAGGCCGACCGGGCGCCGATGAAGGTCGGCGTCGGCATCGCCGACGTGATGTGCGGGATGTACGCGAGCTCGGCGATCCTGGCCGCCGTCTACCACCGCGAGAAGACCGGCGAGGGCCAGTATATCGACCTCGGCCTGCTCGACACCCAGGTCGCCTGGCTGGTCAATGTCGGGCTCAACTACCTGACCTCGGGCAAGGTGCCCCAGCGGGTCGGCAACGAGCACCCGAACATCGTGCCCTACAACGTGCTGCCCTCGTCGGATGGCTACTTCATCCTGGCGGTCGGCAACGACGCCCAGTATGCGAAGTTCTGCCAGTTCGCCGGTGTCCCGGAACTGGCCACCGACCCGCGCTTCGTCACCAACGAGAAGCGGGTCATCAACCGCAAGGCGATCTACGAGCTCCTGCCCGACGTCACCCGCCGCAAGGCGACCGACGACTGGGTCAACGGTCTGTCCAAGCTCGGCGTGCCCTGCGGCCCGGTCAACAGGGTGGACCAGACCTTCGCCGACCCACAGGTCCAGGCCCGCGGCATGCAGATCAGCGTGCCACACCCGCTCGCCGGCAAGGGCACGGTCGATTTGATCGGCAACCCCATCAAGTTCTCCGGCACGCCGGTCGAGTACCGCCTGGCCCCGCCATATCTGGGCCAGCACACCGACGAGGTGCTGAAACAGATCCTCGACCTCCCCGAGGCGGAGATCGCAAGGCTGAAGGCGGCAGCGGTGATCTAGGCTGCATCGGTAAGCTGCGGCTATCGTCACGGCGGCTTCGCCGCTTCCTCAGGCTGAGAAGGCCTCATTGGCGTATACAAATGTCCTCATGCTGAGGAGCAGCGCGGCGTCTCGAAGCACGCGAGGTCTGGGTCCGAGCGATTCGGCGGCGCGAGCGCCCGCAGAAGCGACGAGCGTGCGGCGGATTCCCGCGGCTTTCAGGCCATGGCTTGCCGCCCTGCCACCCCCGTCCTATAACACCGCTTTAATGACCGCCGCGATCGATTCTCCGGCCCCCCTGCAGTTCCGCCACCGCCATCTGCTCGGCATCGCCGGGCTGTCGCGGCCGGAGATCACAGGACTCCTCGACCTCTCGGAATCCTATGTCGCGCAGAACCGCAGCGCCGACAAGAAGCGCTCGCTGTTGCGCGGCCGCACCATCATCAACCTGTTCTTCGAGAGTTCGACCCGCACCCGCACTTCGTTCGAGCTGGCCGGCAAGCGGCTGGGCGGCGACGTCATCAACATGTCGGTGCAGGCCTCGTCGATCAAGAAGGGCGAGACCCTGATCGACACCGCGATGACCCTGAACGCCATGCACCCGGACGTGCTGGTGGTGCGCCATCCCGATTCCGGCGCGGTCAGCCTGCTGGCGCAAAAGGTCGACTGCGCCGTCATCAACGGCGGCGACGGCAGCCACGAGCACCCGACCCAGGCGCTGCTCGACGCCGTCACCATCCGCCGCCGCCGCGGCCGGCTGGAAGGCCTGCTGGTCGCGATCTGCGGCGACATCCTGCACAGCCGGGTGGCGCGCTCCAACATCATCCTGCTCACCACCATGGGCGCCCGGGTGCGGGTGATCGCGCCGCCCACCCTGCTGCCGGCCGGCATCGACCGCATGGGCTGCGAGGTCTTCACCGACATGCGCCGGGGGCTCGAGGGCTGCGACATCGTCATGATGCTGCGGCTGCAGACCGAGCGCATGCAAGGGAGCTTCGTGCCCTCGATCCGCGAGTACTTCCACTTCTTCGGCCTCGACTACGACAAGCTCCGGAGCGCGAAGCCCGATGCCCTGATCATGCATCCCGGGCCGATGAACCGCGGGGTCGAGATCGACAGCGAAGTGGCCGACGACATCGACCGCTCCGCCATTCGCGAGCAGGTCGAGATGGGCGTCGCCGTGCGCATGGCCTGCCTCGACGCCCTGACCCGCAGCCTGCAGCATAACCAGGCCTGAGCCGATGGCCGCGCCGCAGAAGCAACCGAAGCAGCCGCTGCGCCCGCTGGCGATCGTCAATGCGCGGCTGCTCGATCCGGCAAGCGGGCTCGACGCCAGGGGCGGGCTGCTGGCCGCCGACGGCCGGATCGTGGCGGTCGGCCCGGAGGTCGGCGCCGGCGGGCTGCCCGAGGGCACCGAGATCGTCGACGCCGGTGGCCATGTCCTCGCCCCCGGCCTGGTCGACATCCGTACCCAGCTGCGCGAGCCGGGCGAGGAGCACAAGGAGACGATCGCGGCCGCCGCCGCGGTCGCAGCCGCCGGCGGCGTCACCACATTGGTCTGCCTGCCCAACACCGATCCCGTCATCGACGACGTCGCCGGGGTCGAGTTCATCGCCCGCCGGGCGCGCGAGACCCGGCTCGCCAAGGTCTATTGCTGTGGCGCCGTCACCAAGCAGCTCGCCGGCAGGGACCTGGTGGAGATGGGGCTGTTGGCCGAAAGCGGCGCGCTCGCCTTTACCGACGGGGTCACCGCGGTGGCCGACGCGCGGGTGATGCGCCGGGCCCTGTCCTACGCCAGCGGCTTCGGCCTCTTGATCATCCAGCACCCGGAGGAGCCGCGCCTGGCCGAGGGCGGCGCCATGAACGAAGGCGAGATGGCGACCCGCCTCGGCCTCGGCGGAATCCCGCCGGCCGCCGAGGTGATGATGATCGAGCGCGACCTGCTCCTGGTCGAGATGTCCGGCGCGCGCTACCACGTCGCCCATGTCTCGACGGCGGCGGCGATCGAGACGGTCCGGCGGGCCAAGGCGCGCGGCCTCAGGGTCACCTGCGACACCGCCCCGCAATACTTCGCGCTCAACGAGAACGAGGTCGGCGACTACCGGACTTTCGCCAAGCTGTCGCCGCCCCTGCGCAGCGAGGACGACCGCAGGGCGGTCGCCGCGGCGGTCGCCGACGGCACCGTCGACTGCGTCGCCAGCGACCACGCGCCGCACGACCAGGATTCCAAGCGCGTGCCGTTCGCCCAGGCCGGGTTCGGCGCGATCGGGCTCGAGACCCTGCTGCCGGTTTCGCTCGAGCTCTACCATAAGCGCGAGATCGGGCTGCTCGGCCTGCTACGGCGCCTGACCGTCGCGCCGGCCGATCTGCTCGGCTTGCCCCAGGGCCGCCTCGCCGCGGGCGCGCCGGCCGACCTGGTGCTGTTCGACCTCGACCGCGCCTGGAAGGTCGACGTCGACCGCCTGCGCAGCAAGTCCAAGAACTCGGCGTTCGACGACCGCCCGGTGCAGGGCCTGGTCCTGCGCACCGTGGTCGACGGCCGCAGCGTGTACGACGCGGCCGCGACCGCGAAGTAAGCTAAAGTCCCTCACCCTCCCGCCGCTGACCCGTCGGGCCCCTCTCTCTCCCGCTGGCGGGAGAGGGTGCCGAGCGTCAGCGAGGCGGGTGAGGGTTGGGGAAGAAGGCGCACACGATGCCCGACCTGCTCGGTGGATTCCAGTATCAGTGGCCGTACTATGCCGGCGCCGTCGCCGGCTATCTCCTCGGCTCGATTCCATTCGGGCTGCTGCTGACCCGGCTCGCCGGGCTCGGCGACATCCGGGCGATCGGCTCGGGCAATATCGGCGCCACCAACGTCCTGCGCACCGGGCGCAAGGGCCTCGCCCTCGCGACCCTGCTGCTCGACGGCGGCAAGGGCGCCGTCGCGGTGCTGATCGGCAACGCCCTGTTCGGCCCGGACATGGCGATCATGGCCGGCGGCGGCGCCCTGCTCGGCCACCTGTTTCCGGTCTGGCTCAGGTTCAAGGGCGGCAAGGGCGTCGCCACCTCGCTCGGCATCCTGCTGGCGCTCGACTGGAAGGTCGGCGTACTGGCCTGCCTGACCTGGCTGGCGGTCGCGTTTCTGTTCCGCATTTCGTCGCTGGCGGCGCTGGTCGCCACCGCCGCGGCGATCGGCTACGCATGGTGGCTGGGTCCGCGCGAGGAAATGCAATTCGTGGCGCTGCTGGCGGTGCTGGTGTGGCTGAGCCACCGCGCCAATATTCTGCGCCTGGCCCGCGGGTCCGAGCCGCGTATCGGCCAAGGCAAGAAGGCGCCGGCGGCGGACGACGGACCATAGGGCGTGGCCTCGGCGAACTCGCCCGTTAGTAACAATTTTCCATAAATTTCTACCGCCGGATGCGCAGGTTCTTAACTTCTGCCGGCTATCCTCCAAGCATGGACCCGGCGCGCGCGACACGCTGCACCACACTCGCGTTTCTCGCGGGCTGCCATCCCAGCATTCGCGACGTTCACGCGTACTGGGATGGCAAGCGGCGGGGACGATGCATGCCTTCGCGTGCAGACATCGGCCCTTCAGAGATGATCCCGTACCTGCCGAACATCATCCTGGTCGACGTCGTCGGCACCGAGCCGCTGTCGCTGATCTATCGCCTGGTCGGCACCCGCGAGGTAGCGGTCCGCGGCAACGATCCCACCAACCAGCGGGTCGAGGACAGCTTCTACTGCCGCTCGCGGGACGCCGCGCTCGCCAACTACCGCGACGTGATCGCGCGCAAGGCGCCGGTCTTCGACGTCGACGAGCGCCTCAGCCCCTTTTCCCGGTTGAACGAGCACGGCTCGGTCTTCCTCCCGCTCTCGGACGACGAGCGGACGGTCAGCAAGATCCTGGTCTATACCGCCTTCAGCCCCTATTGACCGCGATTGACCGCACCGGTTGCGCCGCCCGGCCAGGACTGCGACCACAGATTGATCCGGATTGACAATTTTCTACCGGGACTCCAAGCTGCCGCCATGTCGGTCGTCACGCGCCCGCCGAGCGATGCCGAGCGTCTCGCCGCGCTGCGCCTGGCACGGACCGAGAATGTCGGTCCGCTCACCTACCGCCGGCTGCTCGGCCGTTTCGGCTCGGCGGCCGCGGCGCTCGACGCCTTGCCGGATCTCGCCCGGCGCGGCGGCCGGGCCCGGCCGCTGAAGCCGTTCCCGACCGAGGCGGCGATGCGCGAACTGACGGCGCTGGCGGCGCTCGGCGCCCGCACCCTGCTGCTCGGGGAACCGGACTACCCGGCGCCCCTGGCGGCGATCGACGACGCGCCGCCGGTGCTCGCGGTGCTCGGCGATATCGGGTTGCTTGGCCGTCGCGGCATCGCCGTGGTCGGCGCCCGCAATGCCTCGGCCAACGGCCGCCGGCTGGCCGGGGACCTCGCCCGCGACCTCGGCCAGGCCGGATTCTCGGTGATCTCAGGGCTCGCCCGCGGCATCGACTCCGCCGCCCATCGCGGCGCGCTCGAGACCGGCACCGTGGCGGTGGTCGCCGGCGGGCTCGACGTGGTCTATCCGCCGGAGAACCAGGACCTGCAGCGCGCGATCGCCGTGCAAGGCGCCCTGGTGTCCGAACTGCCGCCGGGCACCGTGCCCCAGGCGCGCCACTTCCCGCGCCGCAACCGTCTGGTCTCGGGGCTGGCGCAGGGCGTGCTGGTGGTCGAGGCGGCGCCGCGCTCAGGCTCGCTGATCACCGCCCGCTGCGCGCTGGAACAGGGCCGCGAGGTCTTCGCGGTGCCGGGTTCGCCGCTCGACCCGCGCTGCCGCGGCACCAACAACCTGATCCGCGAGGGCGCGGCGCTCACCGAATCCGCGGCCGACGTGCTGCAGGTGCTGGACGGCATGCTGCGCGCCACCTTGGCCGAGCCGCCCGCACCGGCCGACGCCGCGACGCCGGCGCTCGACGCCGACGATGCGATCGGCGCCGCCCGCGACGAGATCCTGGAACAGCTCGGCCCGGCGCCCACCGCGCTCGACGATCTGCTGCGCCAGACCGGGGTTCCGGCCGGGCTGCTGCGCATGGTGCTGCTCGAACTCGAGCTGGCCGGCCGTCTCGAGCGCCATCCCGGCGACCGGGTCGCGCTGCGGCTGGCGCCGGCGGGCGCGGATTAGCGGCCCTCAGCCGTCGACGTTCGGCTTCCACAGCGGCATCGACATCTGCTCGGCGAAGCTGCCGAACATGACGTTGAACGCGATGCTGACGCGATCCTGCCCGCTTTGATTCGTCGGCACGCCATGGCGCAGCCAGGCCGGGAACAGGATGAAGCGGCCCTCCTTGGCCATGATCGCCGCCTCGTTGCCGTTGTAGCGGTTCGGCTCGCGCGGTCGCGGCGCGATCACCGCCGCCTGCGGCCGCGGATCGGTGAAGCCGATGCGGTCGGCGCCCGGCTCGGTCCGGAGGTAGTAAACTCCGCTCAGGTAGTTGTTGGGGTGGACATGGCTGACATGGCTGACCCCGTGCGGCACGATGTTGGCCCAGCAGCCGGTGATGACCAGCGCCGCCGGGTCGTACTCGATCTTCATGAAATCGCAGGCGCCGCGCGCCGCGCCGCGGATGCAGGCGGCGAACTCGGCGAACTCCTCGAACTCGTGCAGGCGCTGCCCGGTCTGCCAGGACTCGCCGGGGCCCAGCGGCGGTCGCGGCGTCAGGATCGCGTCGATCTTCGACGCCAGCCGTGCGTTCATCGGTCGGAACTTGTCGGGCTTCAGGTCGGCGATCCAGACGACCGTGGGAAAGAACTCGCTGACCGTCAGGTTCTCGAACATGGACCATACATATGTGGTGAAAGCGCCACCGACGGCGTCGTCACGGGGATCGACCCGATCGGGTCGCCCAACCTAGCACAAAGCCTTTTGGCTCCGGAAGTTAGCCAGCGCGTCGGAACTTCGCCGCCGGGCCGCAGCGGCCGGTTCCGCCGCCCGGCCGGTTGACGGATGGCGGAATCAATGGCCATTCTCTGCGCCCGCTGCGAGGCGCCGGGGTCGACGTTACCGTTCTCTTAACCGTCGGTGCCCATCTTCCCTGATCGTCGCAGCAGCTTCACAGCGAGAGCCGACACCCAGCCGATGCACGTCGTCATCGTCGAATCTCCGGCCAAGGCCAAGACGATCAACAAGTACCTGGGCTCCGGCTATCAGGTGCTGGCGAGCTTCGGCCATGTCCGCGATCTGCCCTCCAAGGACGGCTCGGTGAAGCCGGACGAAGGCTTCGCCTTCGAGTGGCAGGTCGACAGCCGCGGCGAGCAGCACCTGAAGGAAATCGCCAAGGCGATCAAGGCCGGCGACGAGCTGATCCTGGCGACCGACCCGGACCGCGAGGGCGAGGCGATCTCCTGGCACATCGTCGAGGAGCTCAACCGGCGCAAGGCGCTGGGCGGCAAGCCGGTCAAGCGCGTGGTGTTCAACGAAGTCACCAAGAACGCCGTGCTCGAGGCGATGCGCAACCCGCGCAAGCTGGACCAGGAGCTGGTCGACGCCTATCTGGCGCGCCGCGCGCTCGACTACCTCGTCGGCTTCACCCTGTCGCCGGTGCTGTGGCGCAAGCTGCCGGGCAGCCGCTCGGCTGGCCGAGTCCAGTCGGTGACGCTGCGCCTCGTCTGCGAACGCGAAGCCGAGATCGAGGCGTTCCGCGCCCGAGAGTACTGGTCGGTCGAGGTCAAGCTCGCCACCGCGGACGGCACGACATTCACCGCGCGGCTCACCCATCTCGACGGCCGCAAGCTCGACAAGTTCGACCTGGCCGACCAGGCGGCGGCCCAGGCCGCGGTGCGCCGGATCGAGGCCGGCGATCCCTTCACCGTCGCCGCCGTCGAGCGCAAGACGGTCCGGCGCAACCCGTTCGCGCCGTTCACCACCTCGACCCTGCAGCAGGAGGCGTCGCGCAAGCTCGGCTTCGGCGCCAGCCACACCATGCGCATCGCCCAGCGCCTGTATGAGGGCATCGACGTCAACGGCGAGACGGTCGGCCTCATCACCTATATGCGGACCGACGGCGTGCAGCTGTCGCAGGAGGCGATCGACGGCAGCCGCCGGCTGATCTCCGAGCAATATGGCGACAAGTACCTGCCCGGCGCTCCGCGCATCTACAAGTCCACCGCCAAGAACGCCCAGGAGGCGCACGAGGCGATCCGGCCGACCGACCTGTTCAGGCGGCCGAAGGACCTGGCGCGCACGCTCTCGGCCGAGGAGCTGAAGCTCTACGACCTGATCTGGAAGCGCACGGTCGCCAGCCAGATGGAAAGCGCCGTGCTCGACCAGGTCGCGGTCGACATCGATGCTCAAGGCAATTCGCCCTCGACAGGCTCGGTCGCGGCGGGCCCGAAGAACGCGCGGCTGCGCGCCAACGGCTCGGTCGTGGTGTTCGACGGCTTCCTGACGCTCTACCAGGAAGACCGCGACGATCCGGTTGAGGACGACGAGGCCGAGGCCCGGCTGCCCCGGCTCACCGAAGGCGACGCGGTCAAGCGCCAGCAGGTCACCCCGTCGCAGCATTTCACCCAGCCGCCGCCGCGCTATACCGAGGCGAGCCTGGTGAAGCGGCTGGAGGAGCTCGGCATCGGCCGGCCCTCGACCTATGCGTCGATCCTGCAGGTGCTGCAGGACCGCGGCTATGTGCGGCTGGCGAAGAAGCGCTTCATCCCGGAGGACACCGGCCGGCTGGTGATCGCCTTCCTCACCATCTTCTTCGAGCACTACTTTGCCTACGACTTCACCGCCAATCTCGAGGAGCGACTCGACGACATCACCGGCGGCCGCGCCGAGTGGAAGAAGGTGCTGACCGATTTCTGGCGCGGCTTCTCGACCCTGCAGGCGGACGCGGCGAACGGCGGCGAACTCGCCTCGGTCGGCACCGCGGTGGCGACTCTCGACGGCGCCATCGGCAAGCGCTCCGAGGTCATCACCGCGATCGACAACGCGCTCGGTCCCCATTTCTTCCCCGACCGCGGCGACGGCAAGGATCAGCGGGCCTGCCCGACCTGCGCCGACGGCCGGCTCGGCATCAAGTTCGGCCGCAATGGCGCCTTCATCGGCTGCTCGAACTATCCCGATTGCCGCTACACGCGCCCGCTCGCGGTTCCCGGCGAGGGCGAGGATCTGGCGGCGCTCGGCGATACCGGTCCGCGCGAACTCGGCAGCGATCCGGCAACCGGCCTGATGGTGTCGATGCGCAAGGGGCCCTACGGCCCCTATGTGCAGCTCGGCGAAGCCCCGGCCGACAAGAAGGACAAGAAGGCGGAAAAGCCGAAACGCGCCTCGCTGCCGCGCGGCATGGTGCCGGCCGAGACCGACCTCGAGACCGCGCTCGCCCTGCTCGCCCTGCCCCGCGAGGTCGGCAAGGATCCCGAAAGCGGCGAGCCGATCCTCGCCGGCATCGGCCGCTTCGGTCCCTATGTGAAGCGCGCCAGCACCTACAAGTCGCTGGCGGCCGACGACGACGTGCTGACCGTCGGGATCAACCGCGCGGTCGCGCTGCTGGCGGAGCCGAGCCGCGGGCGCGGGCGCAACGTCGAGCCCGGCACCGCCGTCGGCGATCATCCCGAAGGCGGGCCGATCACCCTGCACAAGGGGCGCTATGGCCCCTATATCCGCCATGGCAAGCTGATTGCCTCCCTGCCGCGCAGCATGGATCCGACCGAATTGACCCTGGACGGCGCGGTCACCCTGCTCGCCGCCCAGGCGGAGAAGGCGGCGGCCAAGGGCGGAAAGAAGGGCCCGGCCAGGACCGCGACCAAGACCGCCGCCAAGGGCGCCGGGCGCAAGAGCGCCGGCAAGGGCGCGACCAAGGCGCCTCCCAAGACCAAGACACCGGCCAAGTCCAAGGCGGAGGCCAAGGCGCCGAGCCGGGCGGCGGCGGCGAGCAAGCGGGCGGCGCCGCGCAAGAAGGCTGCGACCGACTGAGCCGCTGGTCTATGCTGTCTCCCAGGATACGTGAGTCCCGAAGCGCCAAGGAGACAGCATGAGCGGCAGCAGCAAACGTCCGCAGGCAACGCCTACGGTCCAGGTCGACAACGAGCGCGTGATCGTCACCGAGTGGCGGTTCCCGGTGGGCGGCGAAACCGGCTGGCATCGCCACGGCTTCGACTACGTCGTGGTGCCCATGACCACCGGCCAGCTCGTGATCGACGACGGCAAGGAGACGCGCACCGCCGAGCTGGTCGCCGGCCGCTCCTACTATCGGCCCATCGGGGTCGAGCACAATGTGATGAACGGTTGCGACTACGAGTTCGTGTTCGTCGAGATCGAGTTCAAAGCGCCGGTCGCCGGCTGATCTCGCCGGTCCATGGGCAGCAACGGCAAGGATGATGGGCGCGCCGGCAGGAAGCACGGCGGCGAGCGGGCGGCTTCCAAGAAGCAGTCCGGCACGAAGCCGATTGCGACAAAGAGCCGCGCGCCGTTCCCGACCCGCGAGCAGGTCGCCGAGTTCATCCGGGACAGCCCGACGCCGGTCGGCAGGCGCGAGGTCGCCCGCGCCTTCGGCATCACCGGTGCCGACCGCATCCCGCTGAAGGCCCTGCTGAAGGAGCTCGAGCGCGACGGTGACGTCGATCGCGGCCGCGGGCGACGGCTGTCGCAGCCCGGCGTGCTGCCCGAGGTCACGGTGGTCGAGATCACCGGCACCGATTCGGACGGCGAGGTGCTGGCCCGCCCGGTGCAGTGGAAGGGCGACGGCGACCCGCCGGTGATCTACATGGCGCCGGACCGGCACGGCACGCCGGCGCTCGGACGCGGCGACCGGGTGCTGGCGCGCCTGACCCGCACCGGGGAAGGCAGCTATGATGGGCGGCCGATCCGCCGGCTGGCCGGCGCGCCCAAGCGCGTGCTCGGAATCTTCGAGGACGACCGCGACGGCGGGCGGCTGCGGCCGACCGACCGGCGGGTGAAGACCGACTTCCGGATCGCGCGCGAGGACACTGGCGGCGCGGCGGCCGGCGAGCTTGTGCTCGCCGAGGTGCTGCACAGCCACCGGCTCGGCTGGCTGCAGGCGCGGGTGGTCGAGCGGGTCGGGCGGATGGGCGAGCCGCGCTCAGTCAGCCTGATTTCGATCCACGAGCACGATATCCCGACCGAGTTTCCGTCCCAGGCGATCGCCCTCGCCGAGCAGGCGGTGGTGCCGCCGCTGGGCGAGCGTGCCGACCTGCGGCCGGTCCCGCTGGTCACCATCGACGGCGCCGACGCCCGCGACTTCGACGACGCGGTCTGGGCCGAGACCGATCCGGATCCCGCCAATCCCGGCGGCTGGCACCTGGTCGTCGCCATCGCCGACGTCGCCCGCTACGTGCGGCGCGGCGATGCGCTCGACAAGTCCGCCTATGAGCGCGGCAACTCGGTGTACTTCCCCGACCGCGTGGTGCCGATGCTGCCCGAAGCGTTGTCGAACGGCCTGTGCTCGCTGCGGCCCGACGAGGACCGCGCCACCCTTGCGGTCCACATGTGGTTCGACGCCGAGGGCAACAAGCTGCGCCACCAGTTCGTGCGCGCTCTGATGCGCTCCACCGCGCGCCTCACCTACGACCAGGTGCAGGCGGCGCGCGACGGCCGGCCGGACGAGGCCACTGCGCCCCTGCTCGACCGGGTGATCGCGCCGCTCTACGGCGCCTTTGCGGCGCTGCTCGCCGCCCGTGCCCGGCGCGGCACCCTGGAACTCGATCTGCCGGAACGCCAGGTGGTGATCGGCGAGGACGGCAAGGTCGCGTCGATAAGCAGCCGCGGCCGGTTCGACAGCCATCGGCTGATCGAGGAGTTCATGATCGCCGCCAACGTGGCCGCGGCCGAGCAGCTCGAGCAGCGGCGCTGGCCCTGCATGTACCGGGTCCACGATACGCCCGACCCGGTGAAGATCGAGGCGCTCCGAGATTTCCTCGACAGCGTCGGCCTCAACCTGGCGCGCGGCCAGGTGATCCGGCCGATCGCCTTCACCCGTCTGCTGTCCCAGGCGGCCGGCACGCCGTTCGCCGCCATGGTCAACGAGTTGGTGCTGCGCACCCAGTCCCAGGCCGTCTACTCCCCCGAAAATCTCGGGCATTTCGGCCTGGCGCTGCGGCGCTATGCGCATTTCACCTCGCCGATCCGGCGCTATGCCGACCTGCTGGTGCATCGCGCACTGATCGGCGCGCTCGATCTGCCCGGCGCCGCCGAGGACTGGCTGCCGCCCGAGGCCGGCGCCCAGTTCGAGGAGATCGGCATCCACATCTCGGCAACCGAGCGGCGGGCCGCCGCGGCCGAGCGCGATGCGAACGACCGCTACACCGCGGCCTTCCTGGCCGAGCGGGTGGGCGAAAGCTTCCGCGGCCGGGTCACCGGGGTGACCCGCTTCGGACTGTTCGTCCGGCTGGACGAGAGCGGCGGCGACGGCCTGGTGCCGATCAGCACCCTGCCGGCCGATTTCTACGATCACGACGAAGCCCGCCACGCCCTTGTAGGACGCCGCTGGGGGCGTATCTATTCGCTGGGTGACGTGGTCATGGCGCGATTGGTCGAGGCCGAACCGGTGACCGGCGGCTTGGTGCTGGAACTGCTCGAAGTCCTCGAATCCGGCCCGGGCGCCGGCGATACCCGGCCCGCCACGGCAGTTCGGGGCAAGGGTTCGGCCGGCCGGACGCGTCCCGGCCAAGGCAAACCCGGCAAGGCGGCCAGCGGGCCGGCGCGGCGCTCGTCGAAGCCCTCGGGCAAGGCCGGCGCCAGGCGCGGCGGCAATCCGGGCGGCGGACGCGGCCGGAAATAATGGAGATAATGCTTAACGCGGCGTAAACGGGTTCGGTACAAGATGTCGACCACCCCGGATCTTGCCGCCGCCGGGACTTCTGCTAGGTTCTGGCCCGCCAGCGGCGGCGAATTGGAACGGATTTCGATGCGATTCTTGAGTTTCGGACCGGGGCTTCCGGGGACCGTTGCAGCGGGCGCCCTGGCGCTGTTCGTGCTGCAGGGCTGCTCGGCATTCGATCGCTCGGCCGTGCCGGGCTCGGACTACGCCGCCGACCGCGCCATGTTCGTCGACGGCTACGAGGATATCGAAGCGGTCTACATCGAGCCGGTGGACGTCGGCACCTTGGCGGTCGCCGGCCTGCAACAGCTTGCCACCATAGATTCCACGATCGCGGTGGATCGCAGCGATGACGAGGTGACGCTGAGCGTGGGCGGCAGCACCGCCACCAGCCTGGCGGCGCCGGACCCCGACCAGGCCACCCGCTGGGGCGTGCTCACGGCGAGCGCCCTGGGCGCGGCGCGCGCGGCGTCGCCGGCGCTGGCCGCCACCAGCAATGAGGAAATCTACGAGACGATGTTCGACGGCATCGTCGATCGGCTCGACGATTTCTCGCGTTATTCCAGTTCCGCGGACGCCGCGGAGAACCGGGCCAGCCGCGAGGGCTTCGGCGGCATCGGCGTGCGCATCGCGGTCGCCGAGGACGGCGTCCGGGTGCTGTCGGTGATGCACTACACGCCGGCCGAACGCGCCGGGCTCAAGGCCGACGACCTGATCACCGCGATCGACGGCCAGCCGACCGCAGGTCTCAGCCAGGAACAGGTGATCACCCTGCTGCGCGGAACGGTCGACAGCCGGGTCGTCCTCAGCATCATCCGCGGCAGCACGCCGCCGCGCCCGGTCGAGGTGACGCGCGCCCACGTGGTGCCCGAGACGGTGGTCTACCGGCGCGAAGGCAACATCGCCTATCTCCGGATCTTCAGCTTCAACCGCGAGACCAGCGACAGCCTGCGCCGCGAGCTGAAGTCGGCCGAGGAGGAGATCGGGGCCGGCCTGCAGGGCTTCGTGCTCGACCTGCGCAACAATCCCGGCGGATTGCTCGACCAGGCGGTCGCCGTGTCGGACCTGTTTCTCGAGGGCGGGCGCGTGGTCTCGACCCATGGCCGCCATCCCGACAGCCACCAGTATTTCGAGGCGACCCCGGGCGACGTCACCGGCGGCAAGCCGATCGTCGTGCTGATCGACGGCAATTCCGCCTCGGCGTCCGAGATCGTCGCCGCCGCATTGCAGGACGACGGCCGGGCCGTGGTGATCGGCTCGAACTCCTACGGCAAGGGCACCGTCCAGCAGGTGCTGACCATGCCCAACGATGGCGAGCTGACCTTGACTTGGGCGCGGTTCCACGCGCCGTCGGGCTACACCCTCAACCATCTCGGCGTGCTGCCGACGATCTGCACCAGCGATGGGCCCGGCGGCGCCGATGCCGACCGGCTGCTCGGCGAACTCGCCTCCGGCCAGCTCGAACCCGTGCCGACCGTCGCGCGAAACGCCACCGATCCGACCGACACCGAGGGCCTGGACCGGCTGCGCGCGTCCTGTCCGCAACGGCGCGGTGAGGACGGCCTCGACCTGGTGTTCGCCCTGCGTCTGCTCGAGAACCCGCGGCTCTATGCCCGCGCCGTGCATCTGGCCGACGCGCCCGGGCTTGCCCAGTTCGACCAGCCCGCGGTCTCGCAGGCGCCATAGCGTCGCCGTGGCTGGCGGTGGGCACAGCGATACCAGCGGCGGTGGGCGGGCGGCGGCGCGGGTGCGTCCGGTAGACGCCGCCGGCCTGGTGCTGATCCGCGCCGGGCGGCACGGCCCGGAGGTGCTGCTGGGACGGCGCCACCGGCGGGTCGCCTTCCTGCCCGACATCTACGTGTTCCCCGGCGGCCGGGTCGATCCCGCCGACGCCGATCCCTCGGGCTTCGCCGAGCCGATCCCGCCCGCGGTGACGGCCCAGCTCGGCAGCGGCGGCAGCCGTCGTCCGGCGGCGGCCTTCGTGCGGGCGGCGTTGCGCGAAACCCAGGAAGAGACCGGCATGCTGGTCGGCCGGCCGTCGCAAGGCGCGCCGCCGGCGGGCGCGCTCGCCGAGCCCTGGCGCCGGTTCGCCGCGCAGGGCCTCGCCCCCGCCTTCGACGCCGTCGACTTCGTCTGCCGGGCGATCACCCCGGCGGCGTCGCACCGGCGCTACAACACCCGCTTCTTCCTGGCCGACGGCGCCAGCGCCCTGGGCGAACTCGCCGGCAGCGGCGAGCTCGAGGACCTGCGCTGGTTCCGGCTGGACGAAGTTGGCGGATTGGGGCTGGTCGACGTGACCCAGGTGGTGCTGGCCGAAGCGCTGCGGCGCTGGCGCCGGCGGTCCGGCGCCGACGCGGCCTGGGGTCGCCCCGCCCCGCTGCTCAGCTACCGCGGCGACGAGGTGATATTGCGTCGGCCGGGCGGCGCCACCCTGGTCGGCGAGACGGCGGTCCTGGGCGCCGCCCGGCTGGTCTGAGCCGCCCCGCGGCCGGGCTTGACAGAAACGGGCCAGCCATTATGGTGGCGCCCTTCCCGGGCACCCCCGGTGATCGAGGTACCCTGATGGCCAAGCAAAACACCATTCTGATCAAGCTGGTAAGCACTGCCGACACCGGCTACTACTACGTCACCAAGAAGAATCCCCGGACCTCGACGGAGAAGCTCGAGTTCCGCAAGTACGATCCGGTGGTACGCAAGCACGTCGCGTTCAAGGAATCCAAGATCAAGTAGCTTGGCACGTCCGCGCGGCCCACGCTGCCGCGAGTGAAGGCCGTCCGCGAGGGCGGCCTTTTGCATTTCGAATGATGAGGGCCGACGGGCTTTGGGGCCGGGCAGATCTTCGTCAAGAGCACGATCCGATCAGGTTGGCTCAACCTGATCGGTGAATCGTGCTCTTCTTTCAACGGAGTAGAGCGTGATTCACCGCTCGAACCGAGCGGGTTCGATCGGATCACGCTCTAGCGGGCCACCGCGGCGGCGCGCGCCGTCCCGGGCCCGGTAGCGTCTCGATCGAAATCGTTCACCACTCGATTGCGCCCGGTGGCCTTGGCCCGATACATGGCCGAGTCGGCCCGGCGCAGGAGATCGTCCGGCGTGGTATCCGCGTCGCCGGCGGTAGCGACGCCGATGCTCACGGACACCGACAGCCCGGCCGGATCGTCGCTCAGCTGGATCGGCTCCGAGGCGATGCGTTCGCGGATGCGTTCGGCAACCAGCATGGCGAATTCCGGCGCCGTGTCGCTCATCACCACCACGAATTCCTCGCCGCCGAAGCGCGCGACCATGTCGGTGTTGCGCAGATTGCCGCTGGCGCGCTGGCCAATCGCCTTCAGCACTTCGTCGCCGGCAGCATGGCCATAGGTATCGTTGACCATCTTGAAGTGGTCGATGTCGAACATAAGGATCGAAACCGGCTTGCCGCTGTCGCGCATCCGGCTCATCAGCCCGTCGAGATGGCGCACGGTGTAGCGTCGGTTATAGAGCCCGGTGAGGCTGTCGGTGAGCGCCAGCGACAGGCTGCGCTCGTAGTTCGAGCGCAGGCGGTCCTGATAGCGGCGGCGGCGGATCTGGGTGCGCGCGCGGGCGACCAGCTCGTTGCCGTCGACCGGGCGGATCAGATAGTCGTTGGCGCCGATGTCGAAGCCCTTGACCAGGCGCGGCGTGTCGAAATCGTCGATCACCAGCAGGATCGGCACCTGCCGCGTCTCCTCCTGCGAGCGGAGCTGGGAACACAGCCGGAGGCCGTCTTCGCCATTCATCGCCAGGCTGACGATCATCAGGTCGAAGGGCTTGGACCTGCACAGCGCCAGCGCATCGGCGCTGTGGCTGGCGAGCACGGTGCGGTCGCCGACCCGCTGCAGGGTCTCGACCATGCGCTCGGCAGTCGGCCCCGGGCTTTCGACGATCAGGATGTCGGCGTCGTTGCCGTCGTCGACCTCGCTGTTCCCGCCGGTGCCGAGCAGATCGAACTTGCCGCAGGTTTCTTCGCGCAGCCGCCACTCGTCCATGACGGTCTTGAGCCGGACCAGCGACCGCACCCGGGCGAACAGCGCGAGATCGTTGACCGGCTTGGTGAGAAAGTCGTCGGCCCCGGCCTCGAGCCCGCGCACCCGGTCGGCGGTGTCGCTGAGCGCGGTGACCATGACGACGGGGATATGCTGGGTGGCCGGGTCGGCCTTGATGCGCCGGCAGGTTTCGAAGCCGTCCATGCCGGGCATCATGACGTCGAGCAGAATGATGTCGGGCGGCTGGTCGGCGACCACGCGCAACGCCTCGTCGCCGCTGCCCGCGGTGACGACGTCGAAATATTCCGCTGAAAGCTTCGCCTCGAGCAGCCTGACATTCACCGGAATGTCGTCGACGACGAGTACCCGCGCAGACATGGGGCGATGAAACCCCTGATCAGCTCAAAAAGCGCTCGACCGTCTGCAAGAAGCTCGCCACCGAGATCGGCTTGGCGATATAGGCTTCGCAGCCGCCCTCGCGGATTTTCTCTTCGTCCCCCTTCATCGCGAAGGCGGTCACGGCGATGATCGGAATCGCCTTGAGGTCGTCGTCTTCCTTGATCCACTTGGTGACTTCGAGGCCAGAGACCTCGGGCAGCTGGATATCCATCAGGATCAGGTCGGGACGATGCTTGCGCGCGAGCTTGAGCGCCTCCATCCCATCCTTGGTCTGCAGGATGTTGTAGCCGTGTGCTTCGAGCAGGTCGTGGAAGAGCTTCATGTTGAGCTCGTTGTCTTCCACGACGAGGATCGTCTTCGCCCCAATACCGTTCTGCGGGCGCTTGCGCAGGGGCGCGATCTCTGTGACCTGGGTCATCTCTCCTCGCATGACAATGCCTCGCTCGGCCTCTTCGGACCCGATCGGCCCTGCCAGAGTGTCCTCCGGGAATCTGACCGTCGTCTTAATAAATTAGACTAACATCGTTAATGATTGGTAAGCGCCGCGGCGAGGTCGACAAAAAACTGCGCGCCGCGTCGGGGGCATGGTACCCGAGGATCGAGACATATGAGTCGCTCTCCGCACTGTGTCGGGGTGGATCTCGGCGGCACCAAAATCGAGGCCATCGTGCTCGCCGCGGATGGCACCGCGTTGGCCCGCCAGCGGTGCCCGACCCCGGCCCGGCACTACGAAGATACCATAGCAGCGATCGTCGATCTGATAAGTGCTGTCATGGCTCAATCTGGTATCCTTAATGATCCATTTGTGACGATCGGCGTCGGGATTCCCGGTGCCATTTCGCCGGCGACCGGGTCGGTCAAGAACGCCAACTCCACCTGGCTGATCGGCCGGCCGCTGGATCGCGACCTCGCCGCCGCGCTCGGCCGGCCGGTGCGGGTTTCAAATGACGCGAACTGCTTCGCCGTTTCCGAGGCGACCGACGGGGCGGCGGCCGGCGCCGCGGTGGTGTTCGGCGTCATCCTGGGCACCGGCGTCGGCGGCGGCCTCGCGATCGACGGCCGCCCGATCGCCGGCCGCAACGCCATCGCCGGCTATTGGGGCCACAATCCACTGCCCTGGCCGCGCGACGACGCGCGGCCGGGACCGCCCTGCTACTGCGGCCGCCATGGCTGCATCGAAAGCTTCCTGTCCGGCCCCGGGCTGCTCGCCGATTACCGCGGCTCCGCTGCCGGACCTGCCGACGGGCCGGCGAGCGCCTCGGCGATCGCCGAGGCGGCGGTGCGGGGCGACGCGGCCGCCGAGGCGGCGATCGCCCGTTACGAGGACCGGCTGGCACGCGGCCTGGCGAGCGTCATCAACATTCTCGACCCCGATGTGATCGTGCTCGGCGGCGGCCTGTCCAACATGGAGCGGCTGTACCGCAACGTGCCGCGGCTGTGGCAGCCCTACGTGTTTTCCGACCGCGTCGACACCAGGCTGGTGCCGCCGCGCCACGGCGATTCCAGCGGCGTGCGCGGCCCGCCCTGGCTGTGGCCGCCGGCCCCCCCCCGCCCGACCCCTCCGCCCTGACCGGCGCCCGGCCGTCCAGCCTGTGCCGCGACTGCGGACGGCTGGCGCCCGCCGGGGAACCGGGCCGCCGCTGTGCAGTCTGCGGATCGCCGCGCCTGCTGGTCCATGGCGAGCTCGAGCGGCTGTCGATCGCCCATCTCGATTGCGACGCGTTCTACGCCAGCGTCGAGAAGCGCGACGACCCGAGCCTGCGCGACCGCCCGGTGATCGTCGGCGGCGGCCGGCGCGGGGTGGTCGCGGCCGCCTGCTACGTGGCACGCACCTTCGGCATCCGCTCGGCGATGCCGATGTTCAGGGCGCTGAAGCAGTGCCCCGACGCCGTGGTGATTCCGCCGAACATGGCGAAGTACCGGCGCGAGGGCCTGCGGGTGCGCGAGATGATGCTGGCGCTCACCCCGCTGGTCGAGCCGCTGTCGATCGACGAGGCGTTCCTCGACCTGACCGGGACCGAGCGATTGCATCACGGCGCCCCGGCGGCCAGCCTGGCGCGGCTCGCCCGCCGCATCGAGCAGGACGTCGGCATCTCCGTCTCGATCGGCCTGAGCTACAACAAGTTCCTGGCCAAGGTCGCCTCCGATCTCGACAAGCCGCGCGGCTTCGCGGTGATCGGCCGCGACGAGGCCGTCGAATTCCTGCGCGACCGCCCGGTCGGCCTGATCTGGGGCGTCGGCCAGGCCCTGCAGCGCCGGCTCGCCGCCGACGGCATCGTCACGATCGGCGAGTTGCAGGCGCGCCGCGAGATCGACTTGGTGGCCCGCTATGGCAGCATCGGCCGCCGGCTCCATCACTTCGCGCGCGGCCAGGACGACCGCCGGATCGACCCCGACGCGCCGGCCAAGAGCATCTCGGCCGAAACCACCTTCGACAGCGACATCGCCGACGGGAAGGCCCTCGCCGCCGAGCTGTGGCCGCTCTGCGAGACCGTCTCCGGCCAGCTGAAGCGCCTCGGCCTCGCCGCCCGCACCATCACGCTCAAGCTGAAGACCGCGGATTTCCAGCTGCTCACCCGCAGCCGCCGGCTCGACTCGCCGACCCGGCTGGCCGAGACGCTGTACCGCACCGCCGCGGCGCTGCTGGCGCGCGAAGTCGACGGCCGGCGCTTCCGACTGATCGGCGTCGGCGGCAGCGATCTCGGCGACGCCGCCCAGGCCGATCAGCCGGATCTCCTGGATCCGGCCGCCCAACGGCGCGCCCGGGTCGAGCAGGCGATCGACGCGGTCAGGGCCAAGCTCGGCCCGCAGGCGGTGCAGAAGGGCCGCGGCCTGGCATCCGGACCGCCGGGCGGCGGGCGGCCGCCGCGGCGCGGCTAGGCGGCGCCGAGCGCCTGTCGCTCGCTCGACGCGGGCTTGCGCCTTGGCGCGCAAACGATGACAGCCAGACCGGCAAGAACGACGGCCCCGCCAATCAACGCCCGAATCGACATCTCCTCGCCGAGGAGAATCACGCTCGCGAGGACGCCGACGAACGGCATCAACAGCGCGAACGGGGCAACCCGGTCAATGCGGTAGCGTTGCAGGAGTCCGTACCAGATCGAGTAGGCGAGGACGAAGCCACCGAGTGACAACACCACGACCGCAGCCCAATCGCTGATCGTCGCGGTCAGCGTGGCCTCGATCTGACCGGTTTCCAGGAGCAGCGATGCAAGCAGAAGCTGCGGCGTCGCGTACAGCGCGAGGGCACCCGTGATGGTTCGGCCATCGTCGCGTCCATGGACCCGGATCAAGGCCTGGGAGACGCCCCAGGAAGCCGTCCCAAGCACCACCAGGGCCACCGCCGCCAGGGCGCTGACCGCTTCGGGCGCACCCGCGATCACGGCGACCCCGACGAACGCGACAGCGATTGCGATACCGCGGCGAACATCGAGCCGCTCTCGGCCGATGATCCAAGCGCACAGCACCGCGAACGGCACCTGCAGCTGGACCACCAGAATTGAGGTGGAAGCCGGAAGCCCGGCAAGCCCCATGAAGATCAGGCTGCTCTGGATTGCGCCGCCGAATGCGGCAATGGCGAGAAGTGCAGGCACAGCGGTACGGGCCCGCATCGAGCGCCGAAGCAGCACCAGCGCGCAGAGTCCGTAGACCAAGCCCATCATGAAGATCGGCGGAAAATGAGCGAGCGCCGGTTTGGCCAACGTGTACGCAACCGCCCAAAGCACCGGCGGACAACACGCGAGCGCCACGTCACGTGGCTTCATCGACACGCCTTTCGTCGATCGCCGGCGATCGCGACCCTCTGCCCCCGGGAAGTTCGCCGCGCGCCTGCCCGAGTCAATGCCACGCCCCCGTTAACTGGCAGACCATGCGGATTTGACGTCGAGACTCGAGAAAAGTCGAGATCCGCGTTCGACCGATCCGACGGCGCGATGTCGGCTTGGTTCCCCCGAAAGACCGGTGGCTCCGCCTCAGCAATCCGGCTGCGGCAGCTTCTCGATCTTCTTCAGGGTGGCGGAGACGGTGAAGTCGCCGTAGTCGAGCACCAGGTCCTCGACCACGCCGTTGGCATGGAGCCGCAGGCTCTGCTCGTGCTCGGGCTCGGCGGCCTGGCCCTCGGCCGCGTAGAACGCCAGGGAGGCATGCCAGGACGGTCCGGCGATCAGCAGCGGCGAGCGGGTGTCGGTCACGCCCTCGGGATCGCGCCGGTCGGTGATGACGCCGCTGACCCCGAACAGCCCCTCCTCGTCCGAGCCGTCGAACACCATGGCCCAGAGGAACCGCTGGTCGGCCTCGGCGAGACGCAGCAGTTCGATGCTGTGCGCGGTCGGGAACAGGGTGCCGGCCGGCAGGTAGACGCGCTTCGGCGCCGGCAGGGTGTATTCCGCGACGCCGCCCTTGCCCGGCCCGTCGAGCTTGGCGTCGCCGCGCAGCTCTTCGTACATCTCGCCGTTCTGGAACTTGCGGACATAGAACCGGTAGCGCTGGCCGTCCTTGGATTCCCAGGACACTAGGTTCCAGCCGAGATCGACCTCTTCCCCGGAGCTGTACAGGAAGGTCATGACCGAGCGCTGGTCGACGGTCCAGCCGTCGCAGCTGTCGGCCCACTCGAACTGCATGGTCCCGCTGACATCCGCGATGTCGCCGCCGGACTTGCTCGCCAGCAGCGCCATGTCGTAGATGGCGCGATGGGGGGTGATCTCGACCGCCATCGCCGGCGCGGCCGTGGACAGGCACAGCGCAGCACCGGCCAGGCAATGCCTCGCTTTCACGATCATCGACATTTCCGCTTGCGTAGGATCAGGGGAACACTTGAGCGCATATTCGGCGGTGTGATTATGTCATGTCGGTGCAGCCTGGAATAGTATCGTCGCGCCCCCCGCGGATCAGCCCCCAAAATCCCCAGCCGGAGTCGCTAATGTCGAGCAAACCAGCCGTTTTCGTCACCCGCCGCCTGCCCGACGCCGTGACCGAACGGCTGACCAGGGGCTACCGGGCCACCCTCAACCAGGACGACCGGGTCATGAGCCCGGACGAGATCGCCGCCGGCGCCGCCGGTGCCGAAGCGCTGATCGTCACCCCGTCGGACAAGATCACGGCGGCGCTGATCGGCAGGCTGCCGACCTCGATCAAGGCGGTCGCCACCTTCTCGGTCGGCTACGAGCATGTCGACCTGAACGCCGCCAAGGCGCGCGGGCTGGTGGTCACCAATACGCCGGACGTGCTGACCGACGCCACCGCCGACATCACCCTGCTCCTGATGCTGGGTGCCGCCCGGCGGGCCCATGAGGGCGAGGCGATCGTGCGCGACGGCTCGTGGAAGTCCTGGGCCACCACCTTCATGCTGGGAACCCACGTCACCGGCAAGCGCCTCGGCATCCTCGGCATGGGCCGCATCGGCCAGGCGGTGGCGAAGCGGGCCCGCGGCTTCGACATGACGATTCACTACTCGAACCGCAGCCGCCTCGCCCCCGAGAAGGAACTGGGCGCGGTCTTCCACGCCAACCCGGACGACCTGTTGCCGCACGCGGACTTCTTCTCGATCAACTGCCCGGCCTCGCCCGAGACCCACCACTTCCTGAATGCGGCGCGGATCGCAAGGCTGCCGGACGGCGCCATCGTGGTGAACACCGCGCGCGGCACCATCGTCGACGACGCGGCGCTGATCGCCGCCCTGAAGTCCGGGAAGCTGGCGGCCGCCGGCCTCGATGTCTATGAGAACGAGCCCAATCTCAATCCCGGCTACCGGCCGCTCGAGAACACCTTCCTGCTGCCCCATCTGGGCAGCGCCACGGTCGAGACCCGCAACGGCATGGGCTTCAAGTGCCTGGACAACCTCGACGCCTTCTTCGCCGGCAAGGCGCCGCCGAACCGGGTGGTGTGAGAAGGCTGCGTCCCGTCGCCGGGAGCGTTGGACAGCGGCCGTGCGTGCTTCGAGACGGGCGCTGACGCGCCCTCCTCAGCATGAGGCCCTTTCCTTCAGCCACAATGATTGGTCCTCATCCTGAGGAGCGTTCCGCAGGAACGCGTCTCGAAGGACGCAGGATGTTTCCCCAGGGGTCGCCCGCCGCTAGGGCACGATCCGATCAGGTTGAATCAACCTGATCGGTGAATCGTGCCCTTCTTTCGATAGAGTAGAGCGTGATTCACCGATCGAACCGAGCGGGTTCGATCGGATCACGCTCTAGGAGGTCGCCTCAGGTCGCCGCAGTCCCCGCCGGCTGCTGCTGGGTGATGCAGTGGATGCCGCCGCCGCCGTTCAGGATGTCGAGCGCCGGCACCTGCACCACCTCGCGGCCCGGGAACAGCTTGTTGATGGTGTCGTAGGCGCGGGCGTCCTGCGGGTCCTCGAAGGCGGGGATGATGACGCCGCCATTGGCGATGTAGAAATTGATGTAGGACAGCCCCTTGCGGCGGCCATCCTCGAACAGGCGCGCCTTCGGCTGCTCGATCTCGACCACCTCGAGCGACCGGCCGTGGGCGTCGGTGGCGGCCCGTAGGCGGCCGAGATTGTCCTGCAGGATCTTGAAGTTCGAATCCTCGGGGTCGTTGCTGGTGAGGGCCGCGACCACGCCGGGCCGGACGAAGCAGGCGAGGTTGTCGACATGGCCGTCGGTGTCGTCGTCGGTCAGCCCGTCGCCCAGCCAGATCACCTTGCCGATGCCGAGATAGGCGGCGAGCAGCTCTTCCATCTGCTTCCGGTCGAGGTCGGGGTTGCGGTTGGGATTGAGCAGCACGCTCTCGGTGGTGAGCAGCGTGCCGTCGCCGTCGGTATGGATGGCGCCGCCCTCCAGCACGAACGGCGCCGGGTAGCGGCGCATGCGGAGATGCTCGAGCACGCTGGTCGCCACCTCGGCATCGCGGTCGTGATCGGGATACTTGGCGCCCCAGGCGTTCCACTGCCAGTCGACGCCGGCGACCTGGCCGCTGCCGTCGACCACGAAGGTCGGCCCCATGTCGCGCATCCAGGAATCGTCATGCGGCAGGGAGAACACGCTGACGCTGGAACCCGAGCCGACCTTGAGCGAGACCTCGGCCACGCTCTTCGGCTTGGCCACCATGGTCACCGGCTCGAAGCGGGCGATCGCCAGGGCCACCTCGGCATAGGCGTCGCGCGCGGCCTCCAGATGATCGCCCCACAGCTCGGCCCGGCACGGCCAGGCCATCCAGCAGCGACCATGCGGCGTCCATTCCGCCGGCATGAAGAAGCCGTCCTCCGCGGGTCGCGCCATTGGCTGCTCCTACAGGCCCAAAACAGAACGAGCGACTCTATGGACGGCCGTGGGGAATGGCAACGTCCGCCGGCGCATTCCACGGTCGCCCGCTGGGGAATTACTTCTTGACCGGCGGCAGGTCGAGCTTGATCGAGAGCTCCTTGAGACGCGCCGCCGGGACCTCGGCCGGCGCCTGCATCAGCAGGTCCTCGGCCTTCTGGTTCATCGGGAAGGCAACCACTTCGCGGATGTTCTTCTCGTCGGCCAACAGCATGACGATGCGGTCGATGCCGGGCGCCGAGCCGCCATGGGGCGGGGCGCCGTACTTGAACGCGGTCAGCATGCCGCCGAACCGGCTCTCGACCTCCGCGGCCGAGTAGCCGGCGATCTCGAAGGCCTTGTACATGATCTGCGGCAGGTGGTTCCGGATCGCGCCCGAGGACAGCTCCACGCCGTTGCAGACGATGTCGTACTGGTAGGCCTTGAGGGTCAGCGGATCGCGCGTCTCCAGCGCCTCCAGCCCGCCCTGGGGCATCGAGAACGGGTTGTGGCTGAACTCGATCTTGCCGGTCTCGGGATCCTGCTCGTACATCGGGAAGTCGACGATCCAGCAGAAGCGGAAGACGTTGGACTCGAGCAGGCCCAGGTCCTCGCACAGCTTGGTGCGGACCGCGCCGGCGAACTTGGGCGCGACGGAAGGCTTGTCACAGGCGAAGAACACCGCGTCGCCGTCCTCGAGGCCGGCCGCCCGCTTGATCGCGGCAAGCCGCGCCTCGTCCAGGTTCTTGGCGATCGGCCCCTTGGGGCCCTCGGCCGCGTAGACGATGTAGCCGAGGCCGGCCGCGCCCTGTTCGCGCGCCCACTCGTTCAGCTTGTCGAAGAAGCTGCGCGGCCGCCCGGCGGCGCCGGGTGCCGGAATCGCCCGCACGATGCCGCCGGCCTCGACCGCCTTGGCGAAGATGCCGAAGCCCGAGCCGCGGAAGCTCTCGGTCACGTCGGCGATCACCAGCGGGTTGCGCAGATCCGGCTTGTCGGAGCCGTAGTTCAGCATCGCCTCGTCGAAGGGAATCCGCGGGAACGGCGCCGGCGTCACCTTGCGGCCGTTCGCGAACTCCTCGAACACGCCGTGCAACACCGGCTCGATCGCCGCGAACACGTCCTCCTGGGTCACGAAGCTCATCTCGAAATCGAGCTGGTAGAACTCGCCGGGCGAGCGGTCGGCCCGGCTGTCCTCGTCGCGGAAGCAGGGCGCGATCTGGAAATAGCGGTCGAAGCCGGCGACCATCAGGAGCTGCTTGAACTGCTGCGGCGCCTGCGGCAGGGCGTAGAACTTGCCGGGATGCATGCGGCTCGGCACCAGGAAGTCGCGCGCGCCCTCGGGGCTCGACGAGGTCAGGATCGGGGTCTGGAACTCGACGAAGCCCTGGTCGACCATGCGCCGGCGAATCGAGGAGATCACCCGGGAGCGCAGCAGGATGTTCTTGTGGATGCGCTCGCGCCGCAGATCGAGGAAGCGATAACGCAGGCGCAGTTCCTCGTTGGTGTCCTCGTCCGAGTTGACCTGCAGCGGCAGCATCTCGGCCGTCGACAGCACCTCGATGGCGGCGATCTGCAGCTCGACCTCGCCGGTGGCCAGCTTCGGGTTGACGGTCTCGGCCGGCCGCGCCACCACCTTGCCGGTCAGCGACACCACGCCTTCGAGCCGCAAGCCCTCGATCGCCGGGAACAGCGCGCTCGAGGTGTCGATCACGCACTGGGTCAGGCCGTAATGGTCGCGCAGGTCGACGAACAGCAGGTTGCCGTGGTCGCGCTTGCGATGGAGCCAGCCGGCCAGCCGCACCTCCGTCCCGGCGTCGGCGAGGCGCAGCGCGCCGCAGCTGTGGGTCCTGTACGGATGCATGACAACTCCCTGGGGGCGGCCCGCATCGGGGCCCCGGAATCCGACCACGGGACGGGCGGATCGACGGCGAAAAATCCCGCGGCAGGAGCCACGGAATCCGCGGTTCTGTCAAGCCCCCGCCCTGTTCGGCTAACGTATTGATTTGAAATGCTTCTAGGCAACCCCGGCGCCGAGTCGTCGGTCGCGGCCAGTTGGCATCGCTATTGATCCAGAAGATCGGACACCAGCTTGTTGATTTTCCGGGAGATTCCCTCCTCGGTTAGAGCTGCGCGAACAAGCGAACGAGCACGCTGGAACTTCATACCCTCGGGCAGTTCGACTATCGCCGCCACATGCTCCGCCTTAGCTGCAGCATCGGCGAGGGCGCGATGGAGCTTGTCCTCAGGATCGAACCGCGGGATCGGCAGATTGAACATCACCTTGTCAAAGTCGCGTGCACCAAACTGGCCGCGAGACTGGTACTGCTCAGCCCGGGCTCTAGCGGTTTCGCTGTTGAGAATGCTGGTCAGGTAGCGAGCCTCGCCATCAGTTGAAGCTGCCATCCAATACAGCTTGTGTTCTATCACTCCTCGATTGTCTCGCAAGAGGCAAGCAGCGGGCAATGAACCGGATGCGGCGTATACGACTCGCACTGGATTTACCGGAAACTGGGACGACAACTGGTTAATGTAGTTCAATTGACCAGTCAGCTCTCGCGCAGATTTTCTGTGTTTGCTCCATACTTTCTCGGCCTTTGCGATCCAACCGTGCAGATCAGCTAGCCCACGATTGGCTGCGGCTTCGGCATTCAGCACGACGCCTGTGTCCGTAACTGGAACCACTGCCTCGAACACACGAAACACACGGTAAGGCAAAACTGACTCTCCGAGATAGGCCGGCCTTAGGTAGTCGTTCTCCACTTTGTTCTCTATAGACTCGGCATTGCGCCACGGAGCCTTTTCCTGCGACGAGCGACGACTAACTACCAGCGGTGCGGAAGGGTCTGATCCCAGTCGACCAGAACTCTTGCGTTCCACGAAGCAAAGCATTCTGGGTACGAGAATTGCTCCTTGCCTGAATGCCTCTCGATAAGGAGAACCTCCCGCTCTCTGCGCCATTTGTAGCGCCGGAGCATCCTCAACCACCTTCAGTTTCGCGTCCGCAATTTTCTCGGGCGCGTCACGAAAAGGCAGCACGCCTGAGTACGCCCTAACTGTGTCAGGAAGTGACTTCGCTGTAGCCCGACGGCGCCCGAACACGACGCACGATGGCACTGGAAACAGGGGCTTTACGGAATCATCCATAGTCCAAGCCTCGTCCCACGCCATGCGCACGGAAGCGAAAGAGCCTTTGCGGAAAAGCTCGAACTGACCGCGTGTCAACGCCGCCATGGGCAGGACGAAGGCGAGGCGCCCACCGGAACGCAGGTAGAGATGTGCAGCTCGTACTGTGAAGAGCGCACAGAGATCATTTTGAGAAGGAACACGGGCTACATATACCCGCTCGCCCCTTGCGAGTTCCTTGAATCTCTTCTGCAGATCGGAGTTCATGTGGCGGAAGGCTAGCCAGGGAGGATTGCCGACCACCACATGTGCCCAGCCGCCGCCAGCCGACAGCGCAAGCGGGCGTGACAGGTTACGTGCGACATAGGCCCAGACCGTATCGCGTCCCTCCCTCCGCAGCCGGTCGAAGGTTTGGTAGGTCTTGCCGAGGTCCTTGATCGCTAGCTCCTGCTCCCGGGTCGCGTCGGCGCGGTAATGCTGCTCGGTGATCCGGTGCAGCGCCTTCTCGATCTGCGCGCGCGTCATGCCCGCCTGCGACCCCGTGCGCATCCGCTCGATCGCCTTGTCGAACAGGGCGGGATCGCGGCAGAACGTCTCGGGGAAATCGAGTTGTTCGTGACCGTTGCCGTCAGCCTCGCCGCTTTTTCCCGCGCCCGCCGGCGGCGGCGGCACGCGGATCGTCAGCTCCTTGCCGGCCATGAACTCGGAGATCGAGAGCTGCATGGCGTCGCCGAGATAGACCGGAATTGATAGTCCGCCTGAGCGCGAAGCGAGGGCCGGCGCCAGCGCCAGCAGATAGGTCACGCGGGCGATGATCACCGCGACTGGGTGGATGTCGGTCCCCGCCACGTGGGCGCATGCCTCGGCCGCACGCCGCTTCTTGTCGAGGTCTGCGTCATCGGCCTCCGCCAGGAAGTTGCGGATGGCGTGGAACAGGAAGGTGCCTGAGCCGCAGGCCGGGTCGAGCACGCGCTGTTCGAGCGGTGAGGTTACCGCGTTGCGAACGATTTTCGCCGCCAGCCAGTCCGGTGTGTAGTACTCGCCGAGCCCGTGCCGCTCCTCCCGGTCGATGAGAGATTCGTAAAGGATCTTGAGCACGTCGCTTTCGACCTCCGCGAGGCGAAAGCGACGCACGTGATTCATGATCCGGCGGACCAGCGCCTCGCCCTTCGGATCGGCGACCACCCAGTCGAAGAAGTCGCTCTCCACCGCGCCGTCGATGCCGGCCGAGGCGAAGGCCTCGCCGGACAGCAGCCGCCTGGGATCGTCCTCGCGCATGCCCATGACCGCGAGGGCGATGCACTTGGCAACCACCACCAGGAATGTGTGCTGGAACCACAGCCCGTCGCCTTCCACTTCGCGGCCATAGACGTGCTTCAGCAGCTCGGCCCAAAGCTGGCGCTTCAGCGCCACGTCGGGGTGCTGCTTCAGTTCGTCCCAGAGTCTGCGCAGCTCGGCGTCGACAAGCCGGAAGGCGACCGAATCCTGGCCCAGCTCGGCGCGGATCGTCAGAGGATCGGGCGGCAGCGAAGACTTGAGGGCCAAAGCACCATCGAGCCAGGCCAGGAACTCGCCGGCACGATCTGGGTCCAGCGTAGTGCGCTTGACCACTTCGAGCTTGCCGGCACTGAGCTCGAACACCGCCCACTTGGTGCCATCAGAGGCGACGCCGACGAAGCGCTCGCCCTCCTCCCGCTCGCGATCAGCCAGGTAGTCCGGCATGCGCCGTTCGACGTCCTGCCATTCGCGGTCGAGGTCGCTCTTGGCCTCGAAGACTGTGCGGCCGATCAGGGCGTCCAATCGCCCGCGCACCTCTGGCACCCGGCGCTCGAAGTCGAGCGCACCGAGCTCGATCCCGAACTCCTCGACAAGCAGTTGCCGAAAGTCTGCCTTAACCTCGTCGTGGCCGGGTCGGGTCGCAAGGTGACGCAGCAGCTCGATTGTGGCTGGCGAATCGGTCATTTCATTCCGATTGGTTGACGTGGTGCCCGTCGCGAAGCGTATAGCCTGACCGCGCAACACATCCAAAAGCCAAGTTGCGCTCTGTGGTCGGAAGCAAGGCGAATCGCTCGAAGAACGATCCATGGACAACAGACTAACGCGAAAGCCAGCAGAAAGCTGCGCACACCAGCCAACCTGACGAGACCCGGCGACGATGAGGCATCTATTCCCGACGTGCCGATTCAGCCCGCCCCAGGAGCTCCTAAATTGCTTTAAGTCGGAGAATTTTCTTCTTTTATTCCAGCCCATTATATAAAATCCCCAAGACGGCCCGGCAGCCTGCCGGCAACCCGCTTTCGCGACCGCTTGGCTCGCTTTCCGGGCCGGCCGAATCCGTGTAGAACACAGCCCATGACCCTTATCGCCGATAGCAGCGAGCTGGCCCGCTTCTGCGCGCGCCAGAGCGAAGCCGAATACGTCACCATCGATACCGAGTTCATCCGGGATCGGACCTATTGGCCCAAGCTCTGCCTGGTGCAGATCGCCGGCCCCGAGGAAACCGCCGCGATCGACACCGTCGCGCCGGGACTCGACCTCGCGCCGCTGTTCGGGCTGCTGGCCACCACCAAGGTGCTGAAGGTGTTCCACGCCGCGCGGCAGGACATCGAGATCTTCTTCCACATGACCGGGACGATCCCGGAACCGATCGTCGACACCCAGGTCGCCGCCATGGTCTGCGGCTTCGGCGACGCGGTCAGCTATGAGAATCTCGCCGCCAAGCTGGCCGGCGCGCGGATCGACAAGTCGTCGCGCTTCACCGACTGGTCGCACCGGCCGCTGACCGACAAGCAGCTGCAATACGCGCTGTCCGATGTCACCCATCTCCGGCCGGCCTACGAGAAGCTGAAGCGGCGGATCGACAAGAGCGGCCGCGGCCAGTGGGTCGAGGAGGAGATGCGGGTGCTGACCAACCCGGCGACCTATCGGCTCGACCCGCGCGAATCCTGGCGCCGGCTCAAGACCCGCAGCGAGAACCGCCGCTTCCTGGCGATCCTGCGCGAGGTCGCGGCCTGGCGCGAGGAAGAGGCGCAGGCCCGCGACCTGCCGCGCAACCGGGTGCTCAAGGACGAGTCGCTGGTCGAGATCGCCTCGCATGCGCCGACCGGGGTCGAGGAGCTGGCCCGCAGCCGCGGCATGCAGCGCGGCTTCGCCGAAGGCCGCATGGGCCAGGGCCTGCTGGCGGCGGTGAAGCGCGGGGTCGAGCTGCCCGACGCGGACTGCCCGAAGGCGACGCCGCGGGTCGACCTGCCTTCCGGCCTGGCGCCGGTGGTCGATCTCCTGCGCGTGCTGCTGAAGACCAGGTGCGAGGCCAACGACGTGGCCCAGAAGCTGGTGGCGAACGCCGAG
This sequence comes from uncultured Rhodospirillaceae bacterium, assembly GCA_964372215.1. GTDB lineage: Bacteria > Pseudomonadota > Alphaproteobacteria > Dongiales > Dongiaceae > DAIMFL01. Next base: position 25,134 of record CAYJQC010000005.1, on the reverse strand, counting down.
GACCTGACCCTCATCGCCGCCGACGACAAGGCCGACGTGGCCGCGCTCACCGGCTGGCGCCGCGAGATGTTCGGCGAGGACGCCCTGGCCCTGAAACACGGGCGCCTGGCGCTGACCGCGGACGGCCGGCGGATTCGCGTGGTGCCGACCGCCGCCGACGCTTGATCCGGCCGGGCGGCATCGCGGCGCTGCTGGCGCTGCCGGCGTTGCTCTGGGGCGGCGATGCCGCGGCGGCGGAGCCGCGACTCGAACTGCCGGTCGCCTGCACGGTCGGCGCCGACTGCTTCGTCCAGAACTATGTCGACGACGACCCCGGGCCGGGATTCGCCGACTTCACCTGCGGCCGGCTCGGCTATGACGGCCACAAGGGGACCGACATCCGGCTGCCGACCCTGGCCGAGATGCGCCGCGGTGTGGCGGTGCGCGCCGCCGCGTCCGGCACCGTCCTACGGGTGCGCGACGGCATGGCCGACATCAGCACCGCGACGACCGGCCGGGCGGCGGTCGCCGGCCGCGAAGCCGGCAACAGCGTCATCGTCGACCACGGCGACGGCTGGGAGACCCAGTACGCCCATCTGCGCCTGGGCAGCATCGCGGTCCGGCCCGGCGACGCGGTCGCCGCCGGCCAGGCTCTCGGCCTGCTCGGGCTGTCCGGCGATACCGAGTTTCCGCATCTGCATTTCGAGGTCCGCCACGACGGCGAGACCGTCGATCCCTATCTCGGCGCCAGCGCTCCCGCCGGCTGCGGCGTCGCCGGCACGCCCCTGTGGTCGGACGCCACCGCCGACGCCCTCGCCTACCGCCCGACCGGCGTCCTGGCCGCCGGCTTCGCCGGCGAGGCGCCGGAACGCGAGGCGGTGCTCGACGGCCGCTACGCCGAGCCGGCGTCGGGCCCGACGCGCGCAAGCCCGGCGCTGGTGTTCTGGATCTACCTGTTCGGGATCCAGCCGGGCGACCGCCTGACCCTGGTGGTGACCGGGCCGGACGGCGCCTTGATCGCGCGCAGCGATCTGCAGCAGCCGACGGCCAAGGCGGATTTCCTGGTCTTCGCCGGCCGCAAGCTGCGCGGGAGCGCCTGGCCGGCGGGGGGCTATGCGGGCGAACTCACCCTGACCCGGCAGGTCGACGGGGCCGCGGCCGTCATGGTCGAGGTCGAACGCAGGCTCGAGCTGCGCTGAACTTCAGGCCCGGGAGTTTCAGGGCCCGGGAGTTTCAGGGCCCGGTGCGGCGGATCTCGGCCTCGGCGACCGCGGTCCGCTGACCGAGCGCCTTGCCGAGGGCATCGAGGCGGCGTTGCACCGCCTCGCCGTGCATCGCCTCCTCCTCCGGCGGCAGCAGCAGCGTGACCCGGGCGTCGTCGCGCGCCAGCGCGGTGCGCGACAGCAGCTCGACGGTGGCGCCGCTCACGGAATAGGCCAAGCGCAGGCCGAGCCCGGTGACGATGGCGCGCTGCAGTTGCGCCTCGTCGACCAGCCTGCGCACCGGCAGCACATCCGGCGCATCGAGCTCGCCGCCATAGCGTACCGCCAACGCCAGCGCCGCGATCACCCGCTCCGCATGGTCGAGGCCGGCGATCGGCAGATGCAGGACCCGGGTGAAGGCGTGCTGCGCGCGGTAGTCGGGATGCTCGCGCCAGGCGATGTCGCTCAGCAGGCAGATCGCCAAGCGCAGCCGGCGTTCCGCCGCGCCGTCCATCGGGAACAGCGGTTCCAGCCAGTCGCAGAGCAGCGGACCCAGCAGGCCGAAGCGCCGCTCGATGGCCGCGATGTCGCCGCAGGCGGCGAGCAGCGGGTCCTTCTTCTGCTCGGCCGGCGGAAGCTGGTTGTAGAGATGACCTTCGCGCAGGCCGTAGGCGGAGAACACGATACGCTCGGGCCGCACCAGGCGCAGCAGCCGCTCCAGCACGATCGAGGCATAGGGCAGGCTTTCGGCGCGCCGCCGCGGCAGGCTGGCGATCGAGCGCTTGCCGAGCCGGCTCAGCACCCGCACCAGGTCCTCGGCGTCGCGCCGCCCGATCTGGTACTGCTGGATCACGTGCAGCGGATAGTGATTCTGCTCGATGTGGATCCGCGCCAGGGTACGCCACGCGCCGCCGACCGGATAGAAGGTGCGGCCCTTGAGGTTGCCGAGCCAGTCGAGGGCGCCGAACTGGCGGTCGACGATGTCGCGCGCCGCCTCGCGGTCCTCGGCGGCGACCATCAGCCGCAGCGGACCGAGCGGCAAGGTGACGTGGCGGCCGAGTTCGCCCTTGTTCAGCTCCACCAGCTCCAGGCTGCCGCCGCCGAGATCGCCCATCAGCCCGTCGGCGTCGGGCACGCCGGCGACCACGCCGAGCGCCGACAGTCTGGCTTCCTCCTCGCCGCTCAGGATGCTGACGGGAATGCCGCAGCGCCGCTCGACCTCGGCGACGAACTCGCGGCCGTTGGCGGCGTCGCGCACCGCCGCGGTGGCGAGCAGATCGAGGCGACCGACCTCCATCGCCCGGCCGATGGTGACGAAGCGCGTCAGGTTGGCGAGCGCCATCTCGACGCCGGTGGCGTTGAGCCGGCCGGTGGTCTCCAGCCCGCGGCCCAGGCCGCACAGCACCTTCTCGTTGAACAGCGCGATCGGCACGCGGGTCAGCCGATCGAACACCACCAGCCGGATCGAGTTCGAGCCGATATCGACCACGCCGGCGCGGGCGGCCAGGGTGGCCGGGGCGGACGCGCGCAGGGCCATCGGGGCTCGCAAGATCAGGCCTTGGTCAGCACCAGCTGGGGAGCCTTCTTCGCCCGCTTGAGCGCGCTGCCCCGACCCGACAGGCTCGGATTGGTCATGAAGTAGAGATGGGCGCTGAAGCCGTCGGCGCCACCCTGGACCCGCGCATAGGTGCCGTCCGGACCGAGCGTCCAGCTCTGGGCAGTGTCCTTCAGATTGGCCACCATGATCTGGTCGAGCACCTGCTGATGCACCGTCGGGTTCTCGATCGGCACCAGGGTCTCGACCCGCCAGTCGAAGTTGCGCGGCATCCAGTCGGCCGAGGTGATGAACACCTTGGCTTCGCGCGATGGCAGCCCGTGGCCGTTGCCGACGCAGACGATGCGGGAATGTTCGAGGAAACGACCGATGATGCTCTTCACCCGGATGTTCCCGGACAGGCCCGGAACGCCGGGCCGCAGGCAGCAGATGCCGCGCACCACCAAGTCGATCTGCACGCCGGCCTGGGACGCGCGATAGAGCGTTTCGATCATTTCCGGATCGACCAGCGAGTTCATCTTGACCCAGATCGCCCCCGGCCGGCCGGCCTTCACATGGGCGATCTCGTCCTCGACCAGTTGCCGCAGGGTCGAGCGCAGGGTGAGCGGCGCGATCGCCAGCTTCTCCATGCGCTCGGGCCGCGCGTAGCCGGTCATGTAGTTGAACACCCGCGCGGCGTCGTGGCACAGCCCGGGATCGCAGGTGAAGAACGACAGGTCGGTGTAGATCTTCGCGGTCACCGGATGGTAGTTGCCGGTGCCGAAATGCACATAGGTGCGCAAGGAGCCGCCTTCGCGGCGCACCACCATGGACACCTTGGCGTGGGTCTTCAGCTCGAGGAAACCGTAGATCACCTGCACCCCGGCGCGCTCCAGGTCGCGCGCCCAGCGGATGTTGGCCTCCTCGTCGAAGCGGGCCTTGAGCTCGACCAGGGCGGTCACCGACTTGCCCTTGTCGGCGGCCTCGATCAGCGCCTTCACGATCGGCGAATCGTCGCTGGTGCGATAGAGCGTCTGCTTGATCGCCACCACCGACGGGTCGCGCGCCGCCTGCAGCACGAACTGCACCACCACGTCGAAGCTCTCGAAGGGATGATGGACGATCAGGTCCTTCTGCCGGATCGCGGCGAAGCAATCCCCGCCCATGTCGCGGATCCGCTCGGGAAAGCGCGGATTGTAGGTCGAGAACTTCAGGTCCGGCCGCTCGTCGCCGATCAGCTTCGAGGTGCTGGCAAGGCCCAGCAGGCCCTCGAGCACGAACACGTCGGACGGCGAGACGTTGAGCTCGTCGGTGACGAAGGCGAGCAGATTCTCCGGCATCGCGGCGTTGACCTTGAGCCGGATCACGTTGCCGCGCCGCCGGCGCTTCAGCGCGCTCTCGAACAGGCGGACCAGATCCTCGGCCTCCTCCTCGATCTCCATCTCGCTGTCGCGGATGATGCGGAACTGGCCGATGCCGACGACCTCGAACCCGGGGAACAGGCGGTCGAGATAGAGGCTGACCAGATCCTCGAGCGGCAAGAAGCGAATCTCGGCGCCGGGCAGCCGGATGAAGCGCGCCAGCAGCGCCGGCAACGGCAGCAGCGCACGCAGGCCGCGGCCTTCGGTCGGACTCGACAGCTCCAGCACCAGGGCGAAGCCGAGATTGGGGATGAACGGGAACGGGTGCGCCGGGTCGATCGCCATCGGCGTCAGCACCGGGAAGATCTCGTCGAAGAAATGAGCGTCGAGCCACAGCTTGTCCTCGGCCGCGAGCTCCCCCGGATCGAGCACGACGATGCCGTTGTCGCGCAGTTCCCGGCGCAGCGCGCGCCAGCACGCCTGCTGGTTGCTCATCAGCTCGCTGGAGCGGCTGTTGCTGGCCATGAGCTGCTGGGCCGGCGTCAGGCCGTCCTGGCTCGGCGTGGTGACGCCGGCCGCCACCTGGCCTTTGAGGCCGGCGACACGGACCATGTAGAACTCGTCCAGGTTGCTGGCCGAGATCGACAGGAAGCGCAGCCGCTCGAGCAACGGATGGGCCGGATTTCCCGCCTCCTCGAGCACGCGTTCGTTGAACGCGAGCCACGACAACTCTCGATTGATGAAGCGGCCCTCCGGCACCAGGCCCGAACTGCTTCGATCGAGGGGCTTGGTGTCGTCCAAGGGTTCAAGCTCCTGTGGGCACGCCGTTTCCGGCCCGGGAAGATCGGGCCGTCGACGGTCTCGCCGCCGGCGACGACGACAGCCTGGCGGCGTCGAACGAGCCGCCAAGCGCCGACTATATATTGCCTTCATGAAAATGTCATGACACGGCCGGGGTCAACGAGTTCCTGTCCGCTCGCGTTGCCGCCGGATGCCGCCACGCGGCACCGCGGGTGCCAAGCCTCGGCGATCTGTGCGACCATTCGGCGGCGGCGCGTCGCCGCCTGAGCCGGACCCCTCGGTGACCGTCGGATCATGAAGACCCTGCTGCTGCTGCGCCATGCCAAGTCGAGCTGGGACGATCCCGCCCTGGTCGATTTCGACCGCCCGCTGGCGCCGCGCGGCCGGCAGGCGGCGCCGCGCGTCGGCCGGCTCCTGGTGGCGCGGCGGCTGTCGCCCGACATCGTCGTCTGCTCGACCGCGCAGCGTGCGCGCGAGACCTTCGAACGGCTCGAGCCGCAGCTCGACATGGCGCCCGAGCTGCGCTACGAGGAATCGCTGTACATGGCCGAGCCGGCAGTCCTGCTTCAGATCGTGCAGTCGCTCCCCGACGACGCCGAGACGGCGCTGGTCATCGCGCACAATCCCGGGCTCGAGCGCTTCGCCGGACGGCTCGCCGGCAGCGCCGCGGGCAACAGTCTGCACCGCATGGCGCGCAAGTTCCCGACCGCCGGGCTGGCGGTGCTGCGCTTCGACTGCGCCCGCTGGAGCGAGGTCGCCCCTGCCGGTGGCCTGCTCGAAGACTTCGTCGCGCCGCGCCAGACCGAGGAGACCTGAGCGGTCTTGCCTCAGCCCTTCGGCCAGAACGGCCGGATTTCAAGGAAGCGTTCCCAGACCGCCCGGAACCGGGCGATGTCCCGGTCGATGCGCGCCGCCTGCCAGCCGAGCACGATGCCGACGGCGCGCGGCGTCAGGGCCGGCGCGGTGACTGCCAGGCGCCGCTCCAGCTCGGCGATCAGCTGCCGGCTGACCACCGCGTCGTTGAGCGAGCCCAGGGTTTCCTGAATCTCGACCAGCGCGACGTGATAGCGCTTTGCCGCCTTGCGCGGGAACAGCTCGCGGAAAAACTCGGCGGCATAGCGGGTCTTCTTGCCCAGGATGCGCAGCCGGTGCAGCTCGGACTCGCTCAGGGCCGCATGCTTGCCGCCATACTTGCGCATGCGCTTGTGGCGCTTCTGCAGCACCTCGACGGCGAAGGCGCCGACCGGTCCCGACAGCGGCCGCGGCGGTTCGTCGGCCTGCATCACCGCCGCCCAGGCGCCGCTGTCGAGCCACAGCTCGAGCTTGAGCAGCAGCTCGGTGTAGCGCGGCGCCGCCAGCGCGGCGATCGCGGCCCGGTAGGCGGTCTCGCGCGCCGCGCGCGCCTCGCGCCGCATGGTTTCGACCGCGAGCTCGCCGTCGAGCCTGCGATGCAGCGGCTCTAGGGTGTCGTCGATGAACACGTCCCAGTCGCGGGCCGGGCCGAGTTGCCGCTGCAGCCAGCGCAGCTCGGACGACAGGTACCCGTGGACGGGATTGTCGAGGTCGTTGCGGAAGATGCCGACCAGCGCGCGCAGCCGGCGCACGCCGACCCGCAGCTGATGCACGCCCTCCGGGTCCTCGCCGTGGCGCACCGGCTCCTCGTTGGCGCGCAGCTGGGCCACGCAGTTGCGGGCGATCTCGACGAAGGCCTGGGCGGCGCTCATCTCCAGCTCGAGCCGGACCGGCTCGGCGCGCCGCGGCTCGGGCCGCGCGTCGTTGAACAGCGCGTAGCCGCGCGCCGACTTGGTGCGCGGCTCCAGGGTGAATGGAACCGTGCCGTGCAATGCCAGCGCCAGCTCGTACAGCCGCTCCGGCCGTCCCGCCTTCAGCTCCAGCTCGGCCTCGGAGATGTCCATGCGCCGTCCGCCGCCGCGGATCTCGCCGCGATCGAGCGCCAGCTCGATCTCGCTGTCGAACATCTGCAGCGGCCAGGTACGGCGTTCGAACTCGGTGATGAAGACCGCGACCAGGTTGGTCGCGATTCCGTTGGTGGCGAAGAATTCGCGCAGCCGCTCGTCGTCGATCAGCGCGAGGTTGGGCAGGTCGCCGGCGATCTCGTGCTCGATCTCCCGATGGACCTGCAGGCCGGTCGAGCCATCGACCGCCACTTTGAGGGTCTGGATGCGCTTGGCACCGATCTGACGCACCCGGAGCGCCATGCCATGCGCGGCAAGCGTCAGATTCGGCGTATCGAAATAGACGCTGACCAGTCGGCGGGTCACGGCACGGCGCCGGGCCAGCGAGCGCAGCAACGGATTGCGGCCAAGGCGGGTCGCCTGTTCCGGCGGCAGGCTCAGCTTGAGCTCGATCTCGTGCAACATTTGTCCGGTGAACCCTGGCGCCGAATTAAGCCAGGGAGCGACGAGACAAGACAGTTACGGTTTTGTGACGTCCCGATGAAGGATTCGATGAAGCAAGCGCGTCACCGCGGATCAGATGTTGAGCCGCTTGAAGATGCGCTCGGGTATCGCCCGGATGATGCTCATGATTCCCCACCAGAACCAGGGGAAGTACACGACGTCGCGGCCTTTTGTCGCATGGCGCAGGCAGGCCGCGGCGCAGGCCTCCGGCGAAGCCACCAGGAACATGCCGGGAAGCCCGAAGGTCATGGCGGTGTCGAGGAAGCCGGCCTTCACCGTGGTGACCGTGACCCCGGCGCGGCACAGCCGCGCGCGCAAGCCCTGGAGATAGGTGTTCAAGCCGGCCTTGGCGGCGCCGTAGACGTAGTTCTTGAGCCGCCCGCGATCGCCGGCGACCGAGGTCAGGGCGATCACCCGGCCGCTGCCCTGGGCCTCGAGCAGCGGCGCCAGGCGGGTCAGCACCGACGCGGCGCCGGTGAAGTTCGCACCGATCGTGTCGGCAACCAGGCTTGGGGCGCCGTCGATCGCCGCCTGGTCCGGCATGGCGCCGAACGCCAGGAACAGATTGAGACGACTACCGGCGCCGCAGGCCTCGCGGCAGCGCTCGACGAATCCGTCATGGCTCGCGCTGTCGAGAGCATCGAAGACGAGCACCGCAACCGCCGGCGCACCGCGTGTGCGCAGGTCCGCGGCGCTGCGCTCGATGTCCTCGAGGTCGCGGCCGGCGAGCAACAAGGCGGACCCCTGCGCCGCCGCCAGCCGGGCGAAGGCGCGGGCGACGGCGGAAGATGCACCGAGCACCAGCCAGCACTCACCGTTCATCGCGGGCCTCCGTGGATCGCCAGGCGCCGGGACATGTCGGAGGCCATGCGGCGCTGCGGATCGACCCTGGCGAGCACGGCGCGGAAGGCGTCGAGCCTGGGATACATCGCGGCGAAGCCGGCGGCCGACAGGCAGGCATCCTTGGCGAGATAGATCCGGCCGCCGTGATCGAGGGTCAGGCGCTCCAGCCGCGCCATCAGCGCTTCGGCGCCGGACGCGCGCGGGAAATCGAGCGCCAGGGTGTGTCCGCGCATCGGAAACGACAAATGCCCCCTGCCCTCGCCGCCCAGGGTCTTGAGCACCGCCAGGAACGAGGCCGCCCGGGTTTGCGAGATCGCCTCGAGCAGGGCGCGCAGGCCGGACGGCGCCGCCGGGTCCGGCAGCACGCACTGGAACTGGTAGAAGCCGCGGCGCCCATAGATGCGATTCCAGTCGTGCAGCGCGTCGAGCGGGTAGAGGAATTGCCGATAGGGCAGCAGCCGGGTGCGCCCGCCGGCCGGCACGCGGCGATAATAGAGCGCGTTGAACAGGCCGACGCTCGCCGGATTGAGCGCAAAGGCGGGAAGATCGATCGGCATGCGGCGCGCCCGCGGCGGCGCCAGCGCCAGCGTGCCGGCGTCTTCCGCCGGCTCGGCCAGCTCGAGGATGCCGCGGCCGAGATGGCGCCCGCGCGCCAGCCCGTCGATCCAGCCGACCGAATAGGTCGCGCTGGCGCGCTGCTCGGCGAATGCCGCCAGGAAGGCCTCGAGATCGCCGATTCGCCGCTCCCGCAGGCTGACCGCGGGCGACGGCACGCGCTGCAGCCGGAACGCGAGCGCGAGAACCACGCCGGTCAGGCCGACTCCGCCGATGGTGGCGGCGAACAGCTCGCCGTCGGCGTCGGGCGAGACGCGCCGAATCTCGCCCGAGGGCAGCAGCAGATCGAGCCATTGCAGATGATCGCCGAAACTGCCGGCGCGGTCGTGATTCTTGCCGTGCACGTCGTTGGCGACGGCGCCGCCCAGGGTGGCGAAGGCGGTGCCCGGGGTGGCCGGCGCAATGAAGCCGCGCGGCAGGAAGACATCGAGCAGATCGGCGAAGGTGACGCCGGGCTCGGCGACCAGGTCGCCGGTCGCCGGATCGAAGGCGAGAATGCGGTCGAGGCGGCGCGTCAGCAGGACGCGGCCGCCGCCATTGAGCGCGGCGTCGCCGTAGCTGCGCCCGCTGCCGTGGGCGATGATGCCCTCGGTGCCGGCGAGGCCGATCGCCCGTTGGGCCTCGGCCACCCGCTCGGGCCGGCAGGCCTCGACCGCGGCGCGGCTGCTGCGGCCCCAGCCGGCGAGCGTCATCGGCTTCCAGCCGGCGCTCATGCCGCCACCGCGCCCGGCCCGCGCCGGGCCCGCGCCCGCCGGAGCGCCAGCGGCAGCACCGCGAAGCCCAGGGCCACGCCGAACCATAGCGTGGTCGCGCGGATCACCACGGTCGCCGCCAATGCGGTCTCGAACTCGACGCCAAGCGCGATCAGCAGCGCCACCATGGTGGCCTCGGCGCTGCCGAGTCCGCCCGGCAGCATGGAGACCGCGCCGACGATGATCGCGAAGGTGAACACGAAGCCCGCCTGCAGCAGGCCGAGTTCGGCGCCCAGGGCCGACAGCAGCCAGTGGAACCCATAGATCTCGGCGAACCATCCGGCCAGCGACAGCGCCATGGCGGCGAGCAGCAGCCGGGCCTGAAACAGCCGCGCAGTCTGGCGCAGCGCCGACCGCGTCCGGGCGAACAGGCGCCGGCCGCGCCGGCCGCCCGCCGCATAGGTGCCGGTGGCGAGGGCGATCAGCGGCCGGGGAAAGGCCAGCGACAGGCTGAGCAGCAGCATGCCGGCGCCGGCCAGCGCGGTCGCCCAGAGCTGGCCGGGAAAGCCGGCGATGCCGGCGAGGCAGAGCAGCACCACCGCGTTCATGTCGGCCAGCCGGTCGCCCAGGAACAGCGGCACGATGCGCTCGTAGCGATAGCCGTGGCAGCGCTCGATCAGCCACAGGCGCAGCGCCTCGCCGAGCTTGCCCGGGGTCGTCGTCAGGGCGAAGCCGGCGATGAAGTGAATCGCGTTCTGGGATGCCGGAATGCGCAGCCCGAGGTGCCCGGCATAGAGCTGCCAGCGCGCGGCGCGCAGCGCATAGTTCACCAGCGACAGCCCGAGCAGCCCGATGATCAGCCCGGCCGAGAGGCGCGACAGCCGCGCCGCGATCTCGTCGGCGCCGGCATAGAACGACGCGGCTGCCATGGCCACGACAAACAGCACCAGCGAGACCACCACGAGGTATTCGAGGCGGCGCAGCCGCGCCGCGCCGAAGCGCTCGACGCGTGCATCGACGGCGCGATGATGGCGCTCGCGCTCAGGCATAGATCAGCGCGGCGAAGGTGGCGATCCAGCCGAGCACGGCGTAGCGCAGGAAGGGATCTGTCAGGACCACCTTGGTCGGCGCGCCCGAACGCTCCTCCACCAGGGTGATCTGCAGGTAGCGCAGCACCCCGGCGATGACGAACGGCGCGGTCACGTAGAGGTGGTCGGTGCCGAAATGGGCGCGGTTCTCGGGCTGGGTCGTGTAGAGCAGGTAGGAGACCAGCAATGCCGCCAGCACCACCGCCAGGCTGGTATCGAGGAACTGCTTGGTATAGCCGCCCAGGCTTTGCCGGTGCTCGCCATCCATGCCCTTCACCAGGTCGTCGCGCCGCTTGGCCAGCGCCAGGAACAGGGCGAGCAGCATGGTGCAGGCGATGATCCAAACCGACGGCTCGACCTCGACCAGCGCGCTGCCGGCATAGACTCGCAGCACGAAGCCGAGCGCGATCAGCATGACGTCGATGATCGACGCCCGCTTCAGGACCGTCGAGTAGGCGACGTTGACCAGCAGATAGGCGAGCGCGATCGCCGCGAACTCGCGATCGAGCCAGGCGGCGCCGGCCAGTCCGCCCAGGATCAGGCCGGTCATCAGCCCGAGCGCGGCGCGGGCGTCGATCGTGCCGGCGGCGAGCGGGCGAAGGCGCTTCGAGGGATGCTGGCGGTCGGCCTCGCGATCGAGAAAGTCGTTGAGCACATAGACTCCGCTCGACAGCACGCAGAAGGCGACGACGCCGGACGCGACCGTCAGGACCGAGGCGAGCGAGACCGCGTGCGGCGTGAAGAACAGCGGCGCCGCGACGAATGCGTTCTTCACCCACTGGTGGGGCCGAATCAGCTTGAGGACCGGATGCACGCGCGCTGCCTCCCTGGGAGCCGAATCGCAGTTATCGTAACCGCCGTCTCAAAGTTCGGTTAACGAATTGGTTTGGGAGGGCTTTTCTGGCCCGCTTCGGCGGCGTCGCCGGGCCGGCTGTGAACCGCTTCATAGCCGCCGCCACGGGTTCAGCTAGGACAACGTCCCATGACCATCGAGGCAACCGAACGAGGCAACCTCATGTTGGCTTCCCTGCATCGGACGGCGCTGTCGCGCGCTCTCCAGGCGGCGGCGGCTCTTGCACACGGGGCGCTCCTGTCGATCCTGCGGCGCCGGGCGCACCGGCGACGCGCCAGCATCGCCCAGCTCAACCAGCATGTCCTGCGGGACATCGGGCTGCAGCGGATCGCGGCCATGGCGCCGCGGCGCGGCGACGGGAACGAGGGTCCGGACGGCATGGGCTGAGGTCCGCCATCCGGCCCAGGACTCAGCCGCGCTCGCGCTGGAATCGCGTCGCCACGACGCTCGGCCGCGCCGCCATCGCATCCCACCAGCGGCCGATCGCGGCCGTGGCGGCGATCATCCGCTGGCCCTCCGGGGTCAGGCGGAAATAGGCCATCATCGGCACGACGTGCAGGTCGGCCAGCGACAGCGCGCCGCCGGCGAGATGGCGGTCCTCGCCCATCAGGCCCGCGAGTGCCGCAAGACAGGTGGCGGCCCGCGGAACCGCGGCGGCGATCCCGGCCTCGTCCGGCGTTCCCGGTTCCGACGTGCCCTTGCCGCGTTCGACATAGATGTCCCAGATCATCGTGCGATAGGCGTAGCTGTCGACGATGCCGATGACCTGGTTCATCCGCGCCCGGCCCCGGGGGTCCGGCGGCTGCAACGCGGGGCCGGGAAACGCCTCGTCGACATAGCGCAGGATCGCGCCGGTCTCGTACAGGCGGAAGCCGTCATGCTCGAAGGCCGGGATGCGGCCGAACGGTTGGCGCGCCAGATAGCCGGGCGGCGCGGCCTCGAAGATGTCGACCTCTTCCAGTGCGAAGTCGACGCCCTTTTCCGCCAGCGCCAGCAGCACGCTGCGGGTATAGGTGCTGTAGCGCGCGCCGAAGACCGTCGGCCTGGCCAGGGCGGCAGCGCCGTCGTGCACGTTCACAGCGTCCCCGGGAACTGCCCGCCGTCGAGCAGCAGGTTCTGGCCGTTGATGTAGCCGGCCTGGGCGCTGCACAGGAAGGCGCAGGCCTCGCCGAACTCGGCCGGATCGCCGAAGCGGCCGGCCGGATTCTGGGCCATGCGGGCCTGCCAGACGGTATCGAAGTCCTTGCCCTGCTTCGTCGCCTCCGCGGCGAAGTTGTCGCGCAGCCGGTCGGTCGCGAAGGGTCCGGGCAGCAGGCCGTTGATGGTGACGTTGTGGCGCACCACCTGGCGGGCGATCCCGGCGCAGAACCCGGTCAAGCCGGCGCGCGCCCCGTTCGACAGGCCGATGGAGGCGATCGGCGCCTTCACCGCGCTCGAGGTGATGTTGACGATGCGGCCGAAACGCTGCGCGATCATGCCGTCGACCACCGCCTTGATCAGCTCGATCGCCGTCAGCATGTTGGCATCGAGCGCCTTGATCCAGTCGTCGCGGGTCCAGTCGCGGAAATCGCCGGGCGGCGGACCGCCGGCGTTGTTCACGAGGATGTCGGGTGCCGGACAGGCGGCAAGCGCCACCGCCCGGCCCGCCGGCGTGGTGATGTCGGCGGCGACCGCCGTCACCTTGGCGCCGGTCGCCTTGGCGATCTCGTCGGCCGCCGCCTCCACGGTGGCGGCAGTGCGGGCGACGATCGTCACCGCCGCACCTTCGCGCGCCAGCGACATGGCGCAGGCCTTGCCGAGCCCCTTGCTGGCGGCGCAGACCAGCGCCTTCTTGCCGTCGATGCCGAGATCCATCTGTCCCCTCCCCTCAACCTTGTGGCGGTCCGGCCCCATCGGCCGGCCGAACCCCATCCGACGACGGTTCGCGCTCCAGCACCGCGCGGGCGAGCGGCAATGCGACCCGGCGATGCGCCGCCAGCGCCGCCCGGTCGAGCGCCTCGACCAGGCGGCGCGCCGCCTCGAACGAGCGTTCCATGCGCCGCGCACAGTACTCGATCACTTCGGCCCCGACCGCGAGCTGGCGGTCGGCGAACAGCTTGATCAGCACCGCAGCCAGCAGCATGTCGTCGGGCGGCCCGATCTCGACCGCCGGCAGCGCACCGAGCCGGGATTTCAAATCCGGCAGCGCCACCGGCCAGCGCGCCGGCGCGGCGCGGGCCACCAGCAGCAGGTGGCCGCCGCGCTCGCGCAGCAGGTTGTAGAGATGCAGCAGCCAGCGCTCGTCCGGCCGGGCGTCGGAATCGAACAGGCCGTCGATCGCGCAGGCGCCTGCGCTGCCGAGCGCCTGCGGCGGATCGACCGCCCCGATGCGGCCGGGTTCGATGCGGATGGCGCCGCTTTGCGCGCGCCAGACCTCGGCGAGATGGCTCTTGCCGCAGCCGGCCGGCCCGTGGATCGCCAGGCCGCCGCCCGGCCAGTCGGGCCAGCGGTCGATCCAGGCGACCGCCGCGGCATTGCACGGCGCCACCATGAAGTCGTCGCGGCCAAGCGCCGGCCGGTGGCCGAGATCGAGGGGCAGTTGCGCGGACATGGGCAGCGGAGTCATTCCACCGACGGGCCATCGGAGTCGGCGGCGCGCGGCGGTGGCAGCGGCGCGTCCGCGGACGGCGCCGGGGTCTCGCCAAAGCGGTAATAGCGGCTCTCGAGATAGCGCGCCAAGGAAAACCTGGCGAGCACGCCGATCACCGCCGCCACCGGCAGGGCCAGCAGCACGCCGACGAAGCCGAACAGCGCGCCGCCGGCGAGCAGGCCGAAGATCACCCAGACCGGGTGCAGCCCGACCCGCCCGCCCACCAGCTTGGGAGTCAGGATGTTGCCTTCGATCACCTGCCCGACGATGAAGATCGCGAGCACGATGGCGATCGGGCCCCAGTCGGTGTACTGGGCGAAGGCAATGCCGAGCCCGGCGATGAAACCGGAGATGGTGCCGACGAACGGGATGAACGAGAGCAGGCCCGCGAGCAGGCCGACCGCGAGACCGAATTCGAGACCGGCGATCGACAGCGCGATCCCGTAATAGGCCGCGAGCAGCAGGCAGACCGTCGCCTGGCCGCGCACCCAGCCGGCCAGGGTGCGGTCGATCAGTCCGACCTGCTCGCGGATCACGGCGGCATGGCCGCGCGGCAGCCAGGAATCGACGCGCTCGACGATGCGGTCCCAGTCGCGCAGCAGATAGAAGGTGACGACCGGGGTGATGAAGATCAGCGACAGGATGTTGACCAGGGCGAGCCCGCCGCTCACCAGCCCGCCCAGTGCGCCGCCGATCCATCCCAGCACGCTGCCGGCCTGGCCGGTCAGCGCCTCGCGCGCCTGCCCCAGGCTTTCGACCGGCAGGCGCCTCGCCAGTTCCTGCAGCAGCGGCTGCAGCGAAGCGCCCAGCGACCTGAGATAGACCGGCAGCCGCTCCACCAGGTCGACCAGCTGGGTCTGCAGCAGGGGCACCAGCAGCACCAGGGCGACGATCAAGATCAGGGCGAAGGTGACGGTGACCACCGTCGTCGCCAGCGTGCGCGACAGCCCCATCCGCTCGAGCTTGTCGCAGGTCGGATCGAGGAAATACGCCACCGCCATGCCCGCCACGAACGGCAGCAGGATGCCGCGCAGCAGGTACACGGCGATCAGGAACGCCGCGAAGCCCAGCAGCCAGAAGCGAATCTGCCGGCCGGGTGTCATTTATTGTTCTCCAGGTGCGCGATGCGCCAGCCCCAGGTGGCGACATAGGCGGCGCCCGACAGCAGCGTGGTGGCGGCGACGACGTCGACCAGCAGCTCGCCGAGGGGCGGATAGGCCAGGCCGAGGCCGAGCTCGGCGAGCCGCACGCCAGCCAGGGTGATCTGCGCCGCGGTGTTGATCTTGCTGATGAACATCGGCTGCATCTCGATCGTCCCGGCGAGCAGGCGATAGAGCACGGCGCCGCCGACGATCAGGAGGTCGCGGAACACCACCAGGATCACCAGCCAGCTTTCGAGATGGCCCATCGCGCCGAGGGTGACGTAGACGCCGACCAGCAGCGCCTTGTCGGCGATCGGATCGAGAAAGCTGCCGATTGTCGTGCGCAGCGCGAAGCGCCGGGCGATGTAGCCGTCGACGGCGTCCGAGATGCCGGCCGCGACGAACAGCCAGAAGGCGGCGGCCAAGTGGCCGGAGACGATCAGCCACACCGCGACCGGAACCGCCAGCAGGCGGCCCATGCTGATCAGGTTCGGCAGGGCCGGCAGGATGCGTGCGCGGATCACTCGACCGCGGGGATCGGCTGGTCCACGGACTCCGGCATGGTCGTGGAGTCCGGCACCGTGTCAGGCACTACTGGCGCAGGCGCCACTGGCGCAGGCGCCACTGGGGCAGGCGCCACTGGGGCAGGCGCCACTGGCGCAGGCAGCGGCGCAGACGAGGCGCGGCGCAGCTCCCACGATCCGCCGCCGGAGACAGGCGCAGTCGGGGCGACCGCGTCCGGATAGACCGTGACCGAGCCGCTGGTCTGCGCCCCTGCGCCGACCGCCGGATCTGCCGCAGCGCCGCCAGCGATGCTGCCGCTCGCCGCCGGCACCAGGACCAGATCGCGGCGCGCCAGCGCGCGCGCCAGCTGCGCCTGATCGCCGACGAACACCAGATCGACGCGCGCCGCATTGCGCGACAGCTCGATCAGGTCGGTCCGCCGGACAGTGGAGACGTCGGCCAGTCGGCGCCTGAGGTCGATCCATTCTTCCAGGCTGGCGAGCGGCGCCGTCACGGCGAGCCGTTGCTCGACCGTCGAGCTCACCAGATTCTCCTGCTTCCACTGCTGCTGCAGGAAGGCGGAAACGTGCCGCGCGGCCTCGCGGTAGAGTTCCGCGAACGCCGCCTCGCCGCCCGGCGCGCTCAGATTGTCCTGCAGCGTGCCGTCGATGCCGGCATAGGTGTAGCGCTTGACGTCGAGCGCGATGCGCGCCTCGTCGGTGGCGGGATCGAGCGATGTCTGGGCCTGCGCGACGATCACGTCGCCGGCGCCGTAGCGCTGGGCCATCGCCTGCAGCGCCGTCATGTCGCCGTCGAGCGCGCGCGGACCGTCGATGGCGGCGATGTCGGTGAGATCGCCGAGCGGCACCGCGATCGAGACCAGGGTGCCGTCGACCGGCGTCTCCGACCAGGCGGCCAGCCAGACATTGCCGTCGTCCCACAGCAGGCTGTTGCCGTCGCGGGTGAGCACGGGAAGGACCAGCGCCGGCCGGCTGGCACTGACGGCATAGCTGGCCCCGCCCTGTTCGAGATACTGGCGGACCGGCGCCGCGCGAAACCGGAAGGCCAGCCTGCCGATGTAGCGCACCGTCGAGACGTTCTCCGACTCGACCTCGAAATCGAGCACCATGTCGTCGATGGTCTGGTCGTCGAGCGGCGCCAGCCGCGCCACGTCCTCGGGCGTCGCCAGGTTGAGCAGGAGCTGATCGAAGGCCATCCGCTGGCCCTGGACGATGGCGCTGTCGCGCGCCGCGGCGGCGCTGTCCGCCGTCACGTCGACCGCGATGTCGCGCACCGTGAAGGCGTCGGCGCCCTGGGCCCGGACCCCGGCGGCCGAGATCGACTGCAGGGCCAGCAGCGCCACGGCCAGCAGGACGGCGCCGAGCGGACCGCAGGCGCGCCGCCGCGCCGGCCCCGGCGCCGCTGCGGACCCACCGGCCGCGGTCCCGCCGCGGCCCAGGGCACCACGGCCCGCGCCAGGGCCCACGCCAGGGCCCACGATTGTCGGTACAGGTAGGGCCATTGCAAACCGTCCCGGATGAAGTATTTTTGCCGCCCGGTGCGCCCGTCGGCCGCCAGCCACCCTAATACCCCATCCGCCGGGAGGATGCCATAAACGGCCGAACCTACAAGGACGCCGGGGTCGACATCGACGCCGGCGCCGCGCTGGTCGAGGCGATCAAGCCCCTGGCCAAATCCACCGCGCGGATCGGCGCCGGGGCGGGCCTCGGCGGCTTCGGCGCGCTGTTCGACCTCGCCAAGCTCGGCTACCGCGATCCCCTGCTGGTCGCCACCACCGACGGCGTCGGCACCAAGCTCAAGGTGGCGATCGAGGCGAACAGGCACGACACGGTCGGCATCGACCTCGTCGCCATGTGCGTCAACGACCTCGTGGTGCAAGGGGCCGAGCCCCTGTTCTTCCTCGACTACTACGCGACCGGCAAGCTCGACGTCGCCGCCGGCACGGCGGTCGTCGGCGGCATCGCCGAGGGGTGCCGCGAGGCCGGCTGCGCGCTGATCGGCGGCGAGACCGCCGAGATGCCGGGCATGTACGCCAAGGACGATTACGACCTCGCCGGCTTCGCGGTCGGCATCGTCGAGCGGGACCGACTTGTCACCGGCGAGGGCGTGGCCGAAGGCGACGTGGTGCTCGGCCTGGCCTCCAGCGGCGTCCATTCCAACGGCTACTCGCTGGTCCGCCGCATCGTCGCCGACGCGCGCCTGTCCTACGACGCGCCGGCGCCGTTCGACCGCGACCGGAGCCTCGGCGCGGCGCTGCTGGCGCCGACCCGGATCTACGTGAGGAGCTGCCTGGCGGCGGTGCGCGGCGGCCGCATCAAGGCGCTCGCCCATATCACCGGCGGCGGGCTGACCGAGAACGTGCCGCGGGTGATCCCGGAAACGGCGACGGCGGAGATCGACGCCGGGTCGTGGTCGCTGCCCCCGGTGTTCCGCTGGCTGATGCAGGCTGGCGGCGTCGCGCCGCAGGAGATGGCGCGGACCTTCAATTGCGGCATCGGCATGGTTGCCGTGGTCGCCGCCGGCGACGGCGACGCGGTGGCGGGCGAGCTGACGGCGGCCGGCGAAACCGTCCATCGCATCGGCCGCATCGTGCCGCGCGGCGCCGGAATACCGGGAACTGTGGTTCTGGGAACGGAGTCGTGGAGCCGGTGAAGCGGGCGCGCCTGAGGGTCGCCATACTCATCTCGGGCCGCGGCAGCAACATGCAGGCCCTGATCGAGGCCTGCCGCGCCCCGGGCTTTCCCGCCGAGATCGTGCTGGTGCTGTCGAACCAGGCCGGGGCCGCCGGCCTCGCCTCCGCGCGCGAAGCCGGCATCCCGGCCGTTGTCGTCAGTCACCGCGACCATGCCGACCGCGCCGCCTTCGACACCGCACTCGACCGCGAACTCAAGGCGGCGAAGGTCGAGCTGGTCTGCCTCGCCGGGTTCATGCGGCTGCTGAGCGAAGGCTTCGTCGCCGCCTGGCGCGACCGCATGATCAACATCCACCCGTCGCTGCTGCCGGCCTATCCCGGGCTCGACACCCATGCGCGGGTGCTCGCCGACGGCGAGCGCGTCACCGGCTGCACCGTGCATTTCGTGCGACACGAGATGGACAGCGGCCCGATCATCGCCCAGGCCGCGGTGCCGGTGCGGCCCGGCGACACGCCGGAAACCCTCGCCGACCGGGTACTCCAGCAGGAACACCGGATCTACCCGCTGGCGCTGCGGCTGGTCGCCGAGGGAAGGGTCAAGGTCGAGGGCGAGCGGGCGCTCGTCGATGGCGCTGCGGCGCCGGCCGGGGTGCCGAAGAGCCCGGCTCCATAGGCCGGCCCCGCTCCCCCTTTACAACGCCCAGGCCGAGCCCCATCTAGGTCAGCATACTCGGGTCCGGGCCCCTCTGGCGGCAGGCTACTCCCCTGCCGCGATGTCGGATCCTTCAACCTGGTCGCGCGCATGGCATCGTCCATGCCGCTCCCACTTGGAGGTTTCGGCGTGGAAAGTTCGATCTGGCTCTGGCTCGGCTTCAACCTCTTCGTCGTCGCTCTGCTTTCCCTCGACCTCGGCCTGCTCCACCGCCGGCAGCGCGAGATCGGGGTGCGCGAGGCGCTGCTGCTCAGCGCCGGCTACGTGGCGCTCGCGGCGGTTTTCGCCGCCGGCGTGTTCCAGTTCCGCGGGCCTCAGGCCGGGTGGGAGTTCACCACCGGCTACCTGATCGAGAAGAGCCTCAGCCTCGACAACATCTTCGTCTTCGTCCTGATCTTCAGCCACTTCGCGGTGCCGGCGCAGTACCAGCACCGGGTGCTGTTCTGGGGCATCCTGTGCGCGCTGGTCCTGCGGGCCGCGATGATCTGGCTCGGCACCGCGCTGATCGCCGAGTTCCACTGGATCGTCTTCCTGTTCGGCGGGTTCCTGCTGCTGACCGGCATCAAGATGCTGGTTGCGGCGGAAGCCAAGCCCGACCTCGCCAACAACATCGTGCTCAGGATTGCCCGCAAGCGGCTGCGCGTCACCCCGGACTACCAGGGCGAGCGGTTCTTCCAGCGCCGCGACGGCGCGCTGTGGGTGACGCCGCTGTTCCTGGTGCTGCTGGTGGTCGAGTTCTCCGACCTGGTGTTCGCCGTCGATTCGATCCCGGCGATCCTGGCCATCAGCCGGGATCCGTTCATCGTCTACAGCTCGAACGTGTTTGCGATCCTGGGCCTGCGCGCCCTGTATTTCGCGCTCGCCAGCATCATTCCGATGTTCCGCTACCTGAAATACGGCCTGTCGCTGGTGCTGATCGTGATCGGCGGCAAGATGATCCTGAACGGCACGTTCGGCGAGAAGGTGATCCCGACCGAAATCGCCCTGGCGGTGACGGCGGCGCTGGTCGGCGGCTCGATCCTGTTGTCGCTGATCCGCCCCGGCCCGCCGACGGCCTTGCCCGCCGGCTGGGTGCCCGGCACGCCCGCCGCACGCCCGCCCGCCAATCCCGAATCCAGACGACGGGAGCACGGCGATGGCGCGCCGCCGCCATGACGTCCGGGCCGGGCCGCCGGTCGCAGTTGCGAAGCGGCGGGGGTGACGCCTAAAATCCGCCCCGGGCCCGCCGGCCGGCGGCAAGCATCGAATGAGTGCGAAGGGGAGTGAGACGCATGGCGGCACAAGACAACATGGAACGCGAGCACCGCGAGACCTGGCTCGGCTTCTGCAAGCTGATGACCGCCGTCGTCGTCGGCGTTGCCGTGCTGCTCAGCCTGATGGCGATCTTCCTGACCTGATCCGGTCCTACCCCGGAAACGCACGGAGCGGGCCGCCCAGGGCACGATCCGATCAGGGTGAACCAACCTGATCGGTGAATCGTGCCCTTCGCTTAATACAGGCAGAGCCCGCTCTCTGTTTTCAATCTTCAGGTGAAATCTAGCCGACGATCTCGATCTCGCTGAAAAAGAACGAAATTTCGACCGCAGCGGTATCCGCGGCGTCCGACCCATGCACCGAATTGGCCTCGATCGATTCGGCGAATTCGGCGCGGATCGTGCCCTTGTCGGCCTTGGCCGGGTTGGTGGCGCCCATGATCTCGCGGTTCTGCGCCACGGCGTTCTCGCCCTCGAGCACCTGGATCACCACCGGGCCGCTGGTCATGAAGCTGCAGAGGTCGTTGTAGAACGGCCGCTCGGCATGGACCGCGTAGAACTTCTCGGCCTGCTGGCGGGTCAGGTGCAGGCGCTTCTGGGCGATGATCCGGAGACCTGCCGCCTCGAACTTGGTGTTGATCTTGCCGGTCAGGTTGCGCCTGGTGGCGTCCGGCTTGATGATCGACAGCGTGCGTTCACGGGCCATGAGTGAGTATCTCCTTAAAAAGTCGCGGGGTTATAGACCCCTCGCGGCCGCGGTTCAACCGCCGAAGTAACTCATGGTTAACCACGCGCGGTCGCGCCGGCGGCACGCGCCGGCCCGCCGCGCATCCCCGGCTTTGCCTCGTCCGGCCCGCGTGCTATCACCCGCGCCGCCATGCTGACCATCACCGACCTCACCTACCGGATCGCCGGGCGCGTCCTCCTCGACGCAACCTCGCTGGCGCTGCCGGCCGGGCATCATGCCGGGCTGGTCGGGCGCAACGGCACCGGCAAGTCGACCCTGCTGAAGATCATCGCCGGCGAGCTGCACGGCGAATCCGGCAGCATCGACCTGCCGCGCAATTCCCGCCTCGGCATGGTGGCGCAGGAGGCGCCGGACGGGCCGGAGAGCCTGCTCGACACCGTGCTGGCGGCCGACACCGAGCGCACCGCGCTGCTGGACGAGGCCGAGCACGCCACCGACCCGCACCGCATCGCCGAGATCCACACGCGGCTCGCCGACATCCACGCCCATACCGCGCCGGCGCGCGCCGCCACCATCCTGGCCGGGCTCGGCTTCGACGCCGAGACCCAGGCGCGGCCCTGCTCGGACTTCTCCGGCGGCTGGCGCATGCGCGTGGCGCTAGCGGCGGTGCTGTTCACCGAGCCCGACCTGCTGCTGCTGGACGAGCCGACCAACCATCTCGACCTCGAGGCCACCCTGTGGCTCGAGAGCTTCCTCAAGACCTATCCGCGCACCATCCTGCTGGTCAGCCACGACCGCGACCTGCTCAACAAGGTGGTCGACAAGATCGTCCATCTCGAGAGTGGCAAGCTCACGGTCTATACTGGCGGCTACGACCGCTTCGAGAACACCCGGGCCGAGCGGCTCGCCAACCTGTCGGCCCAGGCAGAGAAGCAGGCGGCCCAGCGCAAGCATATGCAGGCCTTCGTCGACCGCTTCCGCTACAAGGCGAGCAAGGCGCGGCAGGCGCAGTCGCGGCTGAAGGCGATCGCCCGCATGACCCCGATCGTGGTCGACGCCGGCGACGAATGGTCGCTGAAGTTCGACTTCCCGGCGCCGGCGCCCTTGTCGCCGCCGCTGGTGACCCTCGACCATGTCGAGGTCGGCTACGAGCCGGGCAAGCCGATCCTGCGCGGCCTCGACCTCCGCATCGACATGGACGACCGGATCGCGCTGCTCGGCGCCAACGGCAACGGCAAGTCGACCCTGGTGAAGCTGCTGGCCGGCAAGCTCAAGCCGATGACCGGCGAGCTGCGCCGCTCGGGCAAGCTCAAGGTCGGCTATTTCGCCCAGCACCAGCAGGACGAGCTCGACCTCGACGCCACGCCGCTGGCGACTCTCGAGCGGCTAATGCCGCTGCTCGGCGACCAGAAGCGGCGCTCCCACCTGGGGCGCTTCGGGTTCTCCCAGAACAAGGCGCTGACCAAGTGCGGCGCCCTGTCGGGCGGCGAGAAGGCGCGGCTGCTGTTCGCCCTGATGTGCCGCGAGGCGCCCCACATCATCCTGCTGGACGAGCCGACCAACCATCTCGACATCGACGCCCGCGAGGCGCTGGTCCAGGCGATCAACGCCTATGAGGGCGCGGTGGTGCTGATCAGCCACGATCCCCACCTGATCGAGCTCACCGCCGACCGGCTGTGGCTGGTCCATTCCGGCACCTGCAAGCCGTTCGACGGCGACATGGACGACTATCGCCGCCTGCTGATGGAGCAGCGCCGCGACCGCAACGCCGAGAAGCGGGCGGAGAAGCGCGAGGGCGACGCGGCCGGCAACGGCGCGGGCAAGCGCAGCGCCGCCGACCGCAAGGAGCAGCGCCGCGCCGCCGCCGAGGCGCGCGCGGCGGCCCAGCATCTGCGCCACGCCGCCAAGGACGCCGAGAAGCGGCTGGAGAAGCTGCAGGCCGAGATGGCGGCGGTCGAGGCGAGGCTCGCCGATCCCAAGGTCTATGACGGCCCGACCAAGGACCTGATGGCGCTGCAGGTGAAGCTCGGCGACGTCAAGCGCCGGGTCGCCGCGGCGGAAGAAGCCTGGCTCGAGGCGCAGACCGGGATCGAGCAGAGCGCGACCGAAGCGGTCTGACGCCGGTGGCCGGCGCGCCGTCGCGGCTGCCGGATCGCGAGATCGCCGATGCGTTCGACGAGGGCGTGACGCTCACCGCCCTCGCCCGCGCCGACCTGGCGCTGATCGAGCGCTGGCTGCACGCGCCCCATGTGGCGCGCTGGTGGGGCCCGCCGGAAAAGGGCCTGGCCCACGTCGCGGCGCATCTCGACGATCCGCTGGTTGCGCCGTTCCTGGCCCATGCCGCGGGCCGGCCGATCGGCTATCTCCAGATCTACCACGCCAACCCGGAGCCGTTCTGGGCCGGCCACGACCTGCCGCGCGAGACCTTCGGCCTCGACCTGTTCATCGGCGAGGCCGACACGACCGGACGCGGCTGGGGACCGCGCCTGATCGCGCTCGCGCTGCGGCGCCTGTTCGCCATGCCGGAGGTGGCGCGGGTCCATATCGATCCGGCTCCCGACAACGCCGCCGCGATCCGCGCCTACGCGAAAGCCGGGTTCCGCGAGGCCGGCCGGATCGACACGCCGGACGGCCCGGCCCTGTACATGACGGTGGAGCGACCCGAAAGTTCGAGGGAATAGGCCAGGTCGTGGAGCGCAGCTCCGCCGGTTTCGCGATCAAGTTTGGCGCAGGATGCCACACATGACCCGGGTTTCCGTAGGATTTGCGCGAGGGATCGAAGCCCGAAGGCCGGGACTACAAGCCCGGTTCAACGAGAGCCCGGTCCGGCAACGCCGGACGCGGCCACCCTCTATTATGGGTATTTTTGGCCCTACTATTGGGTATTTTTGGGTATATTTTTGGGTATGACCCTAACTGCCAATTCTCTGCAAATCACTCCCCCCGTCCTCACTCTTATCTCGGAGATTGATGAGTTCAAGGGGGCCTGGCGGGCGCTGCGCACGCTTGCCCCTGAGCGCCTGTCCGCCCTGCGGAGGGTGGCGACCATCGAGAGCATCGGCTCTTCCACCCGCATCGAAGGCAGCAAGCTCTCCGATGCCGAGGTCGAGCGCCTGCTCTCCAACCTTGAAATCAAGTCCTTCAAATCGCGCGACGAGCAGGAAGTCGCCGGCTATGCGCAGGTCATGGAAACGGTCTTTGCGCATTTCGACGCGATAGACCTGACCGAAAATCACATCCTGCAACTCCACCGCGATCTGCTGGTCTTTGGCGACAAGGACGAGCGCCACCGCGGCGCATACAAGACGCTCCCCAACAACGTCAGCGCGTTCGATGCCGAGGGGAACGAGATCGGCGTCATCTTCGAGACGGCAACGCCCTTCGATACACCCGGCCGTATGAAAGAGCTGATTGAGTGGACAAGGAACGCTCTTGGCGAGCAGAGCCTGCATCCCCTGCTCGTCATCGCCATATTCACGGTCGTGTTCCTGGAAATCCATCCCTTTCAGGATGGCAACGGGCGGCTCTCACGCGTTCTCACGACCTTGCTGCTGTTGCGCTGCGGCTACGCCTACGTGCCGTATTCCTCGCTCGAAAGCGTGATTGAGGCGAGCAAGGAGGGCTACTATCTCGCCCTCAGGCAGACACAGCGGACGATCCGCGATGACAAGCCTGACTGGCAGCCCTGGATCACCTATCTCCTGCGCGCTCTACAACAGCAAAAGCGCCGCTTAGAGAAAAAGATCGAGCGCGAGCGCCTTATCGTAGGCACGCTGCCAGAGCTCTCCCTGCAGATCCTGGATGCCGTCAAAGAGCGCGGGCGCGTTACGATCAGCGATATCGTCAAGCTGACAGGCGCAAACCGGAATACGGTCAAGAAACATCTTGCCGCGCTGGTAGAGGCCAATCACCTCGCTCAGCACGGAACGGGCAAAGGAACCTGGTACGGTGCCCCGTAATTCGAAGAAGAACTATGGCGGCATCTACATGCCGGATGATGGGGTCGGCGCGGGCCATCTTCATGTCGCCGGAGCAGACACCCTGCTCACGCTCGTGGACAGAGAGCCCTGGAAAGAGGTCGAGGCCGAATTCCGCGATCATCATGGCGTCCTTAGAGGCTGTCTTGAAACTCGGTTTTTTTGGGTGGATGGCCGGGTTCAGATGT
>CAYJQC010000004.1:0-209649 GCA_964372215.1 uncultured Rhodospirillaceae bacterium | reverse complement strand
AGGTCGAAGTCCTTGCCTTCGCTGCCCTTGATCTTGGCCCAGATCTCGTCGTCGGTACCGATGAACACCACGCTGACATCGGCGCCGCTCTCGGCCTCGAACTCCTTCACCCAGTCATCGTCGGCATAGCCTTCCCAGGCCAGGATCCTGAGCTCCTTCGCCTGCGCCGTGGCGCCGACCAGGGGCGCCGCCGCAAGAACGGCCGCGGCAATCGCCGGCGCCGTCCACTTGATCATGGTCTTCAACATCTCCCTCATCCTCTCCTTGCTGCCTGTTCCAATTCGCTCTTGTTGCCGTCAGAGCTGCTTGACCGCTACCAGCCCCTGGTCCGGGGCGCGCTCCATGCGGTTGCGGAGCGGCTTGCCGAATGCCGGCGCGTCGATCTCGAATTCGTCGCCCGGCACGGTCTGGATTCCCGCCGAGTAGCTGAGCACGGCGGCGCCGAAGAAATAGGCGTGCAGATCGCCGGGCCGGCGGAACATGTCGTAGCGGAAATGATGGTGTTCGAGATTGGCCACGGAATGCGACATGTTCTTCTCGCCGGACAGGAAGTCTTCCTGCCACAGGATCTGATTGCCACGCAGGATGCGCACCTTGCCGCGCACGTCGTCGGGCAGGTCGCCGATCAGCAGCTCCGGACCGATCGAGCAGGCGCGCAGCTTGGAATGCTGAGTGTACAGATAGTTCTGCGCCTCGGTGACATGATCCGAGAACTCGTTGCCGATGGCGAAGCCGATGCGCCAGGGTCGGCCGGCGCGGTCGATCAGGTAGAGTCCGACGATCTCCGCTTCCTCGGCGCCGGCCAGGGCGAAGCCCGGCAGCGGCAGCGCCGCGCCCGGCGGAACGACGCAGGTTCCGACGCCCTTGAAGAACCATTCCGGCTGCACGCCGATCCGGCCGGGCTCCGGCTTGCCGCCGTCGATCCCCATGCGGAAGATCTTCATCGAGTCGGATTCCGGCGCACCCTGGCCGTGGGTGGCGACGTGCATCTTGTTGCGCGCATCGGCGCTGCCGATATGGGTGAGACCGGTGCCGGTCACCAGGAACCGCGCCGGCTCCGGATGATCGAGCGGCGCCAGCACCCGACCCTCGCGCAGCAGGGCGGCGTAATCGACCCGCTCGTCGCCGAGCCGGGCGCCGACCAGATCGGCCAGGTGCCCGCCCTTTTCCGCCGCTTCCATGGCCAGGTCGTAGACCGTGGCGACACCGTCCAGCGGCCGGACATGGTCGCCGTCGTCGGTGACCAGCCCGACCCTGCGTTCGCCGTCCGCCTCGCGATACTGTATGAGCCGCATGTCCGTTCCGCCCCTGTTGCCTGGCTATGGAGTCAGACCCAGCCGCCGTCGACGATGTAGTTCTGCGATGCGCACATCCGGCTGTCGTCGGCCGCCAGGAACAGCACCATGCGGGCGATGTCCGGCGGATAGATCCGGTCCTTGAGGCATTGCCGCTCGTCGATCTGGCGCTCGCCCTCGGGGGTCAGCCACAGCCGGATCTGCCGCTCGGTCATCACCCAGCCCGGCATCACGCTGTTGACCCGAATGCGTTCCGGCCCCAGCTCACGCGCCAGTGCGCGCGTCAGCCCGACGATCGCCGACTTCGCGGTGACATAGGCGGGGCAGTCGGAATCGCCGACCATCCAGGTGATCGAGCCGAAATTGATGATCGAGCCGCCGCCGGCGTCGCGCATCTGCGGCCGGACCGCCTGGGCGGCGAAGAACTGGTGGCGCAGATTGACCGCCATGCGGTCGTCCCAATAGGCGGCCGTCACGTCCGCTGTCTGATGGCGGTCGTCATTGCCGGCGTTGTTGACGAGCACCCGGACCGGTCCCTGCCGCCCGCCGGCTTCCGCCACCGCCGCCTGCAGCGCGTCCACGTCGCGCAGATCACAGCGGGTGAAGTGCGGCGCCGGATCGCCCTTGGCGGTGATCCGCTGGACCAGGGCGCGCGAGGGCTCCTCGGCCAGGTCGACGAAGGTGACGCGCGCTCCTTGCGCGCAGAAATGCTCGACGATGCTCTCGCCGATGCCGCTGCCGCCGCCGGTCACCACGACCGAGCGCCCGCGCAGGCTGGGATAGACGGCGGCGGCGTCGATCTGCCCCTGCATCTCCGGACTCAATGGGACTGGCGCGGCACGGCGGCGCCGCGCCGTCCGACCAGGAAGTCGAGGTCGCAGCCGCGATCGGCCTGCAGCACGCGCTCGACATAGAGGCTGGTATAGCCGCCGGCAGCCGGCGGCACCGGCGGGCGCCAGGACGACCGGCGCCGGGCAAGCTCGGCCTCGGACACGTCGAGATGCAGGCGCCGCCCGGCCACGTCGAGCTCGATCATGTCGCCGTCGCGGACCAGGGCCAAGGGGCCGCCGGCCGCCGCCTCGGGCGCCACGTGCAGCACCACCGTACCGTAGGCGGTGCCGCTCATGCGGGCGTCGGAGATCCGCACCATGTCGGTGACCCCCCGCTTCAACACCTTGGTCGGCAATCCCATGTTGCCGACCTCGGCCATGCCGGGATAGCCCTTCGGCCCGCAGTTCTTCAGTACCATGACGCAGGTTTCGTCGATGTCGAGATCGGGATCGTCGACCCTTGCGTGGTAATGCTCGATATCCTCGAACACCACGGCGCGGCCGCGATGCTGCATCAAGTGCGGACTTGCCGCTGAGGGCTTCAGCACCGCGCCGCTGGGCGCCAAATTGCCATGCAGCACGGCGATCCCGCCCTGGGTTGTCAGCGGCTGGTCGAGCGGCCTTATCACCTCGGTATTGTAGTTGGGGGCATCGGCGCAGATCGCCCCGATGGTCTGGCCGGAAACGGTCATGGCGTCGCGATGCAGCATGCCGGCCTCGGACAGGCTGCGCATCACCGCGCGCAGTCCGCCGGCATAGTAGAAATCCTCCATCAGGAAGCGGCCCGACGGCATCAGGTCGACGATGGTCGGCACGTCGCGCCCCAGGCGGTCCCAGTCATCGAGGCCGAGCTCGACCCCGAGCCGGCCGGCAAGCGCGATCAGGTGGATGACCGCGTTGGTCGAGCCGCCGATCGCGCCGTTGACCCGGATCGCGTTCTCGAACGCCTGGCGGGTGAGGATCCGGCTCATGGTCACGTCCTGGTTCACCAGCTCGACGATGCGCCGTCCCGCCATCTGCGCCAGCACGTTGCGCCGCGAATCCACCGCCGGAATGGCGGCATTGTCGGGCAAGGCGATGCCGAGCGCCTCGCACATGCTGGCCATGGTCGAGGCGGTGCCCATGGTCATGCAGCTCCCCGGCGAACGGCTCTGCCCCTGTTCCGCCGACAGGAAGTCGGCGAGCGACATGCGCCCGGCCTTCACCTCCTCATGGAATTTCCAGACATGGGTGCCAGAGCCGATGGCCTCGCCGCGGAAATTGCCGTTCAGCATCGGTCCGCCGGAAACCGCGATCGCCGGCAGGTCGCAGGTCGCGGCGCCCATCAGCAGGGCGGGCGTGGTCTTGTCGCAACCGACCAGCAGGACGACGCCGTCGATCGGATTGCTGCGGATCGATTCCTCGACATCCATGCTAGCGAGGTTGCGGAACAGCATCGCGGTCGGCCGCATGTTGGATTCGCCGAGTGACGTCACCGGGAACTCGAGCGGCAGCCCGCCGGCCTCGTAGACGCCGCGCTTCACCCGTTCGGCGATGCCGCGCAGATGGGCGTTGCAGGGTGTCAGCTCGGACCAAGTGTTGCAGATGCCGATCACCGGCCGGCCGTCGAATTCGTCGGCCGGGAAGCCCTGGTTCTTCATCCAGCTACGGTGCATGAACGCGTTCTTGCCCTCGCCCCCGAACCAGGAACTCGAACGCAGCTTGCGCGGCCGGTCGGCCATGCAGATCCCCCTCGACACTTCCCTGGGTGTTTGGTATCACCAAACACTGTTCGGTATGAGCTTCATTATCGCCCGGCCGCCGCCGGAGTCAATCGCGGCCGGGCCATCGGCGACACGCGCCGGAACGGGGAAACCCATGGCGAAAACCGCATCACCGGACGATCGGTATCGGGTCCAGAGCCTGGGGCGCGCCTTGGACCTGCTCGACTTCGTGGCGCGCGCCGGCAAGGACGGGGCACGGCTCACCGACCTGGCGCGCGAGTTGGCGATGTCCAAGGCGGCGACCTACGCGATGCTCCAGACCCTGCTGGCGCGCGGCTTCGTCGCCGATTCCGCCGAGGGCGGTTCGCGACGCTATCGCCTGGGCATGAGTCTGGCGCGGCTCGGCGACCAGGCGATCGAGAACATCGCGCTCGCCGACATCGCCCTGCCGATCCTGCGCGAGCTGACCACCGAGATCGATTTCACCTCGCGGGTCGCCGTGATGGATGACGGTTTTGCCGTGGTCGTCGGCCGGGTCGACGCGCCGGGCGCCGTGCGCTTCGATCTCAAGCTCGGCCGGCGCGAATTGCCGCACTGCTCGGCGGTCGGCAAGGTGCTGCTGGCCTCGCTGCCGGTTACTCAGGCGCGCGCCATCCTGCGCCGCACCGGCCTGCCGCGGCGCAGCCCGCACACGCTCACGTCGGAAGCGGCGCTGATGCGCGATCTCGCCGACACGCTGGCGCGCGGCTATGCGATCGACGACGAGGAGGACGCCGAAGGCGTGATGTGCGTCGGCACCTGCGTGTTCGACCGCAGCGGCGCCGCGTCGGGGGCGATCAGCGTCACCGGGCTGAAGCAGCGAGTCCGCGACCGCGGCACGGACGTCGTGGGCCGCGCCCTCATCCGCCACGCCGACCGGATCTCCGCTGCGATGGGCGGTCCCTCGGTCGCCGAGGCCTGGCGCGACCGCCGGACGGCGCTTCAGCCGGCATGAGCACGGGGCCGACGCTCGTTCGCCTGGCGAACGGCTCGTTCGAGCTGACACTCTGCCCCTCGCTCGGCGGCGCGACCGCGGGCTTCCGCTGGCGGCGGCCGGACGGCTCGATGTTCGATCTGTTGCGCCCAATGGGTGAGTCTGCGCGGGCTGCCGGCGATGTCGGCGAGGCCGCCTGCTTTCCCCTGACTCCGTTCTCGAACCGGGTACGCGAGGGACGCTTCGTGTTCGAGGGCCGCCAGGTCGCGCTGCCGCTGAACGTGCCGGACGGGCGGCATGTCGAGCATGGCCACGGCTGGCAGCGCCCCTGGCGCGTCGTCGACGTAGCGCCGGACAGCGCCATGCTGGTCTATGTCCACGCCGCCGACGCCTGGCCCTATCCCTACGAACTCCACCAGTCGTTCCGGCTGTTCCCGGATCGACTCGAGATCGGCCTTTCGGCCCGCAATACCGGCGGCGACGCAATGCCTTACGGCTTCGGCCTGCATCCCTACTTCCCGCGCACGCCGCAGACGACGCTGCGCGCAAGGATTTCCGGCATGTGGGCGATCGATGACGAGGTGATGCCGACGCACCTGACGCCGGCGGCCCAGGCACCGGATCTGGGCTCCGGGCTTGCTGTCGACCGCCACGCACTCGACAATTGTTTCACCGGCTGGAATGGCCTCGCCGAGATCGACTGGCCGGAATGGGGCGCCGGACTCACGCTGCGGGCCGACGCGCCGTTGCGGTTCCTGGTGATCTACACGCCGCCCGGCGCCGGCTTCTTCTGCGCCGAGCCGGTCAGCAACGCGACCGACGCCTTCAATCTTGCCGCCGCCGGGCGCACAGATACCGGAATGCAGGTGGTCGAACCCGGCGCGGTAATTCAGACAACGGTTTCGTTGACTCCAAGAAACATCTGATTTTCATGAGCGTTCTCGGCCGGCCCGGTGTCCTCCCGTCGGATGGACACCGCGCCGGCAGGACGACTCAGGCCTTGGCCGAAAATCGGCCGCGCAGGACACCGGTCAGACCGCCGATCAGCACCCAGAACACGAAGCTGGTGGCGACCACGGCGACGACGAACTGCCGATGCATGCCTTCGGGGATCGGGCTCTCGAAGTCGTCGGGCTGGGGTGCGCCGATCACGTGCGGCGCCACGATCATCGCCACGCCGAGGAGCGACAGCGGCACCTTGCGCCCGAAGGCGATGAGCCCCAGGCCGGCCGCCGACAGGACCACGGTCAATACCCACCAGATCTGGCGGTCGTTGAGATCGGCCGCCGGCATCATCGGTAGCTCCGGCGGCAGGCCGAGGCCTGGCGCCAGGGTGAAGATGCCAAAGCCGGCGAGGCCCCAGAACAGCCCCTGCCGCCAGCTGCGGATGCCGCCCTTGAGCTCGGCCGCGGCGCCGATCAGCAGGGCGAAGCCGATGCCGGTGAGCACGTTGGCGAGCGCAGTGTAGAGCCATCGCACGGTGCCGGCTTCCGGCATCCAGCGGGCGCCGCCGTCCGACCCGGCCGCCGCCTGGTCATGAGAGCGGGCCGCGGCGTCAGCCTCGACGGCAGCGGCGGCGTCGTGATCGTGGCTGTGGCCGCCGGCGGTCTCGTAGTTCTCAGCCTGGAGAATCAGGGGAACGGTGGTGAAAGCCTGCAGGCCCGTGAGCAACAGGCCAGCCACCAGCCCGACCAGCCCTGCCACCAGGACGATCGTCCGAAACAGCGCCATGGGGACCCCCCCTCAGTGACAGGGGAAGGCGAGCGAATGGCGCGTGTCGTGGGCGGCGTTGTGGATGGCCGCACTGTGCGCGAAGCCGGTGCCGGCCACCAAGAGGGTGCCGAGCAGCGCAGCAAACGCGACCGCGACGACGCGCGAGGTGGTCGCGCCGGCGGCGGCAGTGCGGCTTGACGAGGTCTTGTTCGACATCTCAGAGTCCTTTCCTGTCCTCACACCCGAGGACGCTGGGTTGAGCCACGCGCTGTCGGCAGGTCTCCTGGCTTGCGGATTGTCGCTCCATCTCTGCCTTCCCAGCGCCGCGGCGCCAGTGGCTGGTCGAGAAGAGCTAACCGCCTACAGTTGCGGGGGCAGCCGCGGCATCGGGACGTCGAGCCCTCACCGCGTTCCCTCTTGGCGTCCCCGGGCGAACGGGGAACCGACAGCGGGGTCACTCTACTTCAGGAATGCGGGCGCCGGAAAGCCCCAACTTGCGGCCCGCGATAGCCGATTCCCGCCGGCGACCGGTTCGTGCTACCAGCCGACATCACCGGAGCGGCAGCAGCATGGACCCCGAGATCAGCCTGAGCATCGCCCTGCTCGCCCTCGCCGTCGAGGCCGGCGTCGGCTATCCCGCCATGCTGCTGACCGTCATCGGCCATCCCGTCATGTGGCTGGGCGGTCTCGTCTTCCGACTCGACCGGTGGCTCAACCGCGAGTCGCTGTCGGCGACGGCACGCAGGGTTCTTGGGGTCGGTGCGCTCGCGATCCTGTTGAGCGCGGCGGTCGCCCCTGCCGCCCTGGCCCAGCTCGCCCTGGTCGCCAGCCTGCCCTTCGCCGCGGCCCTGCTGGCCGCCGCGATCCTGGCCAGCACGCTGCTCGCCCAGCGCAGCCTGTGGCGCCACGTGGCCGACGTGGCCGACGGTCTCGATCGCGACGGGCTCGCCGGCGGACGGGTGGCGGTCTCGCGGATCGTCGGCCGCGACCCGGAGACGCTCGACGCGCCCGCCGTGGTAAGGGCGGCGATCGAAAGCCTGGCGGAGAATTTTTCCGACGGAGTCGTGGCGCCAGCCTTGTGGTGCGCCGCCTTCGGCCTGCCCGGCATCGCCGCCTACAAGGCGATCAACACCGCCGACAGCATGATCGGCCACCGCACCCCGCGCCACGACGCCTTCGGCTGGGCGGCGGCAAGGGCGGACGACCTGGTCAACCTGCCGGCCTCGCGCCTTGCCGCCCTGTGGCTGATCGCCGCCGCCCTGTTGCAGCCCGGTGCCAGCGCCGCCGGCGCGGTGCGCGCCGTGCGCCGCGACGCCGGCAAGCACCGCTCGCCCAATGCCGGCTGGCCGGAGGCGGCGATGGCGGGGGCGCTCGGCCTGCGCCTCAACGGTCCGCGCATTTACGGCACCGAGCTGGTCGAGGATCATTGGATGGGCGACGGGCGGGCCGAAGCCACGCCGGCCGATCTTCGGCGCGC
The DNA here is from genome assembly GCA_964372215.1 of uncultured Rhodospirillaceae bacterium. GTDB lineage: Bacteria > Pseudomonadota > Alphaproteobacteria > Dongiales > Dongiaceae > DAIMFL01. The sequence continues at coordinate 201,658 of CAYJQC010000004.1, read as the reverse complement.
GCTCTCGCTCTATCGCCTGGCCTGCGCCATACAGATCGTGGTCCTGGCCGCGTTCGTCGCGATCATCTGGCGAGCCTAAGCAGCCGGTCGATGTCGACATGGCGCTCGAGATGCGCGGCCAACGCGTCGAGGGTCGCCTCCACCTCGGCGTCGTGGCTGCGCGGGCTCGCCGTGCCGCCGAGCCGGGCGATCCAGGCGGCGCGCTGGCGGTCGTCGGCGAACAGCCCGTGCAGATAGGTGCCGGCCACCCGGCCATCGGCCGAAGTCGCGCCGTCGGGATGGCCGTCGGCGAAGCGCAGGATGGGACGCGCCGTATCGGGACCGACGGTCCGTCCCACATGCATCTCGTAGCCGCGAAACGGCACGCCATCAGCGACCGATTGGCCGGTCGCCTCGACCAGCCGCTTGTCGCCGGTCAGCTCGGTCTCGACCGCGAGCAGCCCGAGCCCGGCCACTTCGCCGGCCGGGCCTTCGATCCCTTCAGGATCGACGATGCGCGTCCCCAGCATCTGGTAGCCGCCGCATAGTCCCAGCACCCGGCCGCCGCGCCGGACATGGGCGGCGAGGTCGATGTCCCAGCCGGCGGCGCGCAGGGCGGCCAGGTCGGCGATGGTCGCCTTGGAGCCCGGCAGGATCACGAGATCGCAGGGCGCCGGCAGGGCGTCGCCCAACGGCACGATGGTCAGCTCCACGTCGGGCTCCGCCGCCAGGGGATCGAGGTCGTCGAAATTGGCGATGCGCGGCAACTGCGGCATGGCGATGCGGATGCGCCCGCCACGCGCGGACCGGCGACCAGCCTCCGCCAGGTCCATGGCGTCCTCGGCCGGCAGGCGGCGCGCGCCGTCGAAAAACGGCACCAAGCCCAGCGGCGCCCAGCCGGTCATGCCTGCAATCGCCGCCATGCCGTCGTCGAACAGACTGGCATCGCCCCGCATGCGGTTGACGATGAAGCCGACGATCATCTCTGCATCGGCCGCATCGATCACCGTCTTGGTGCCGACGATGCTGGCGATCACCCCGCCGCGGTCGATGTCGCCGACCAGCACCACCGGCACATGCGCCGCGCGGGCGAAACCCATGTTGGCGATGTCGTTGGCGCGCAGGTTGATCTCCGACGCGCTGCCCGCCCCTTCCACCAGCACGATGTCGGCTTCGGCCTTCAGGCGGTCGAAGCTCTCGAGGACACGCGGAAGCAGCGTTCCCTTGACCTGTTGATAGTCGCGTGCACCCGCATTGCCATGGATACGACCCTGCACCACGATCTGCGCGCCGATTTCGCTTTGCGGCTTCAGCAGCACCGGATTCATGTGGACGGACGGCGCCACACCGGCGGCGCGCGCCTGCAGCGCCTGGGCGCGGCCGATCTCGCCGCCGTCGATGGCGACGGCGGCGTTGTTCGACATGTTCTGCGGCTTGAACGGGCGCACGCTGAGGCCGCGCCGCAGGCAGGCGCGCGCCAGCCCCGCCACCAGCAGGGACTTGCCGACGCTCGAGCCGGTGCCTTGCAGCATGATCGCGCGTGCGGTCATCGGCGGAGGAGTCCCGGAACCCGATGCCCTAAAACTCAATGCCCTCTTGGGCCTTCACGCCGGCGGCGAAGTGGTGCTTCACCAGGGTCATCTCGGTCACCAGGTCGGCGGCCTCGATCAGCGCCGACTTGGCGTTGCGGCCGGTCACGACGATGTGGAGATCGGGCCGACGCGCCGTCAACGTGTCGATCACCTCGTCGAGCGGCAGGTAGTCGTAGCGCAGGGCGATGTTGAGTTCGTCGAGCACGATCATGGCGATGTCGGGCTTCGCCATCAGTTCCCTGACCTTGTCCCAGGCGCGCCGGCAGGCGGCGACGTCGCGTTCGCGGTCCTGAGTCTCCCAGGTGAAGCCCTCGCCCATGCTGTGCCATTCGACGAGATCACCGAAGCGCTCCAGCGCCGGGCGTTCCGAGGTCGACCAGGCGCCCTTGATGAACTGCACCACGGCGCATTTGCGGTCGCGACCGACCATGCGCAGCAACAGGCCGAACGCCGCCGTCGACTTCCCCTTGCCGGTGCCGGTATGGACGATGAGCAGGCCCTTCTCGATCGTCTTGCCGGCGACCTCGGCGTCCTGCACCGCCTTGCGCTTCGCCATCTTCTCACGATGGCGTGCTGTATCGTCGGCTACGGGTCCGTTGCTCATGGCACTCACTTCACTGTCAGGGGAAGGCCGGCGACCATGAAGAGCACATGATCGGCGCGGGCGGCAAGTCGCTGATGCAGCCGCCCGGCCTCGTCGCGGAAGGCGCGGGCCAGCGCGTTGTCCGGCACGATGCCGAGCCCGACCTCGTTCGAGACCAGCACGGCGGGACCGGTGCGCGCATCGAGCGCCGCTTCGAGGGCGCCTGTCGCGGCCTCGATGTCGTGTTTCTCCAGCATCAGGTTAGTCAGCCACAGGGTCAGGCAATCAACCAGCACCGGCGCCTCGCCCGGCAACCGGACCAGGGCGCCGACCAAGTCGACCGGCGCGTCGACGTTGCTCCACCCGGCGTCGCGCCGGGCCCGGTGCGCGGCAATTCGAGCCGCCATCTCGTCGTCGAGCGCCCGCGCGGTGGCCAGGTAGACCCACGGCCCGGGCCGGGCGGTCACCAACGCCTCGGCGTGGCGGCTCTTGCCCGATCGGGCGCCGCCCAGCACCAAAGTGAGCTTCGCCAGGGTCGGCGTCGGGAACGTCATTTTCGGCGGCTTTCCGAGACCAGGGAGCCGTGGGCCCGCGCCCTCGATTGACACCCCTGGCCGGACGTAATACTCAATCGGCGACGGTCCTTCCACCTGGAAGGCAAAAGGGAATGCGGTGCGGACTCCGGTCCAACGCCGCAGCTGCCCCCGCAACTGTAGGCGGAGAGCCGCCCGTCGAGTAGCCACTGGGGCCGATCCCACGCGGATCAGGCCCTGGGAAGGCGACGGGAGGTGAAGGATCCGCGAGCCAGGAAACCTGCCGTCGCAGTATTTTCCGTGATGCCGGGCGGGGTGCGCCGGCAGCGGCGGCGCCCCTCCTCGAGGCGCCGGGTTCGGCCCTGCAGGCCCGAACCTCCATCGTACCCCGCGACGCAAGCGAAGAGTATCGTGCCTCGAGCGGGGTGGCCGATGGCCGAAGAACAGCGTGCCTGTCTCCATATCTGCCTGACCTGCCGCGGTGGCGGGAGGTCGGATGATGCAGCTGCGTCGATCCGGTCTACGGAGAACGGTGCACGCCTGCCGCTTCCCGGTCGCCGCCTCTATGACGCCGCGTCCGCACTAGTTCCGGAGCACGACGCCGAACTGGCGATCCGCCCGGTGGTCTGCCTGGCCAATTGCGATCACGGCTGCAGCGCGACCGTCTCGGCGCCGGGCAAGTGGGCTTACATGGTCGGCGACCTCGGGCCCGAGCACGCTGCCGACCTCGTCGCCTATGGCCGCGCCTTCGCCGCCTCCGCGACCGGGGCGGTGCTGCGCAGCGGCCGGCCGAAATCCCTGCACCACGCCATCCTCGGCCGCTTTCCCGGCCAGTTCGCCGGCCTCGACGCGCAGATCGCCCTGTTCACCAAAGAGCCCACCAAGGAGGCCGCAGAATGAGCGCCGCCAAGATCCCCGCCGCCGGCAAGATTCCGGCGACCGTCATCACCGGCTTCCTCGGCGCCGGCAAGACGACCCTGCTGCGCCACGTGATCGAGAACGCGAACGGGCGGCGCATCGCCATCATCGTCAACGAGTTCGGCACGCTCGGCATCGACGGCGAGACCTTGCGGAGCTGCGGCATCGAGAATTGCCGCGACGAGGACATCGTCGAGCTGTCGAACGGCTGCCTGTGCTGCACCGTCGCCGACGACTTCCTGCCGACCATCGAGGCCCTGCTCGGCCGCGCCGATCCGCCCGAGCATATCCTGATCGAGACCTCTGGACTGGCCCTGCCCAAGCCGCTGCTGAAGGCCTTCGACTGGCCGAGCGTGCGCAGCCGCGTCACTGTCGACGGGGTGATCGCCGTGGTGGACGGGCCGGCGGTCGCCAGCGGCCGCTTCGCCGACGACCCCGAGGAAATCGCGCGCCAGCGCGCCGAGGACCCGTCGCTCGACCACGACAACCCGCTCGCCGAGGTCTACGAGGACCAGATTCACGCCGCCGACATCGTGGTGCTAAACAAGACGGACCTGATGGACGCGGCAACGATCGCGCGGCTGCACGGCGAGATCGCCGCGGCGATTTCGCGCGCGGTGAAGGTGATTCCGGCCCGCGACGGCAAGGTCGATGCGGCCGTGCTGCTGGGCATCGGCGCCGCGGCGGAGGACGACCTGGCGGCGCGGCCGTCCCATCACGACGCGGTTGACGGCGAGCACGAGCACGACGATTTCGAGAGCTTCGTGGTGCCGCTGGCCGAGATCGACTCGCCCGAGGCCCTGGTGGCGCGGCTGCAGGGCGTGGCGGAAACCCACCAGGTGCTGCGCATGAAGGGCTTCGCCGCCGTGCGCGGCAAGCCGATGCGCCTCACGGTCCAGGGCGTCGGCCCGCGCTTCCGCCACCATTTCGACCGGCCGTGGAGCGCCACCGACAGCCGCCAGGGCCATGTGGTGGTGATCGGCGAAACCGGCCTCGACCGGGCCGCCATCGAAGCGGCGATCCAGGGCTAGCCCCGATGCATCTCCTCGTCCGCGAGACCCGCAGCCTGGACGAGGAGGAGTCTGCCGTCGATCTCGGCCAGACGCCGGCGGACATTGTCCTGTTGTCATTTTCCGACAGCGACCTCGGCGCCTTCGCCGCGGCCTGGGCCGCGGCAGACGAGGACCGCCCGGCCCTGCGTCTCGCCAATCTGGCGCGGCTCAAGCATCCGATGTCGGTCGATCTCTATGTCGAACAGGTGATCGCGCAGGCGCGCAGCGTCGTGGTGCGGCTGTTGGGCGGGCTCGACTACTGGCGCTACGGCGCCGAGGAGCTGGCCGCGACATGCCGCCGCCAGGGAACCGCGCTGGCCCTGCTGCCCGGCGACGGCCGCGACGATCCGCGGCTGGCCGAGCTGTCGACCGTGGATGGGCATATCCATGCGCGGCTCGACGCGTGCTTCCGCCATGGCGGGCCGGCGAACCTCGCCCGCGCCCTGGCGCTGCTGGGTTTTCTGGCCGGGCGCGGCATCGACGATGGCGCCGAGGCGGAGCCACTGCCGCAGTTCGGTGAGCATGCGCTGCGCACGGCGGACCGCGGCGACCGCCCGCTCGCCATCATCGTCTTCTACCGCTCCTACCTGCTGGCGGGCGACCTGGCGCCGATCGAGGCGCTGGCGGCGGCGCTCGACGGGCGCGGCCTCGACGCGCGCGCGCTTTATGTCGGCAGCCTCAAGGACGCCGAGACCGCCGCCTTCATCCGCGCGACCCTCGTCGCGTTGCGCCCCGCCGTGGTCCTCAACCTGACCGGATTCGCCGCTCGCATGGACGCGGCCGGCTCGCCGCTCGACGCGGCGCAAGCCCCGGTGCTGCAGCTCGTGCTCTCCGGTTCGGCGCGCGACGCCTGGGAGGCGTCGTCGCGCGGCCTCAGCCAGACCGATCTCGCCATGCAGGTGGTGCTGCCCGAACTCGACGGGCGGCTGCTGGCCGGCGCCGTCTCGTTCAAGGCCGAGCAGGCGGAGATGCCCGGCCTGGAATTCGCCCGGGTGGTGCATCAGCCCGACCCGGACGGCATCGCCTTCGCCGCCGCCCGCGCCGCCGGCTGGGCAAGACTGTCGGGCAGCGCGCGGGCGGCGCGTCGCATCGCGCTCGTCCTCTCCGACTATCCCGGCGCCGCCGGCCAGTCCGCCCATGCGGTCGGCCTCGACGCCATCGCCTCGACCCGCGAGATCTGCGATCTGCTGACCGCGGCCGGCTACGGGCTCGGCGGCGCCGTCCCCGACGAGGCGACTCTGGTGCGCTGGTTGTGCGATGCCGACCCGGCGCCATTCCTCTCGTTCGCCAACTATCGCGCGCTGTTCGCGGCACTCCCCGCCGACATGCGTGACAAGGTCGCCGCGGCCTGGGGTCTGCCGGAGGACGATCCGGCCGTCGCCGGCGACGGCTTCATGCTGCGCCACATGCGCTGCGGCAATCTTTTGCTCGCCATACAGCCCGACCGCGGCAGCAGCACCGAGCGCAAGGCGAGCTACCACGATCCCGACCTGCCGCCACGCCACGGCTACGTCGCGTTCTATCTCTGGCTGCGCCACGTCGAGCATGTCCATGCGATGGTGCATCTCGGCACCCACGGCACGCTGGAATGGCTGCCGGGGAAGTCGGTGGCGCTGTCGCCGGCCTGCTTCCCGGCGGCGCTTACCGGCGACCTGCCGGTCGTCTATCCCTTCATCGTCAACAATCCCGGCGAGGCGGCGGCGGCGAAGCGCCGGCTCGGCGCGCTGACCATCGGCCACCTGACGCCGCCCCTGAAATCCGCCGGCGCCCATGGCGCGGCGGGCGAGCTCGAGCGGTTGATCGACGAATACGCGGCGGCCGACGGGCTCGACCGCCGGCGCACGATGCTGCTGCGCCGCGAGATCCTGGCGCGCGCCGAGACCGACAACCTGCTGGCCGAGAGCGGCGCCACGCCCGAGATGTCCGAGGATGACCGGCTGGCGCGGCTCGACGCCTATCTCTGCGACGTGAAGGACCTGCAGATCCGCGACGGGCTGCATGTGTTCGGCCGCGCGCCGACGACGGAGCGGCGCGACGCCATGCTGGACTCGCTGATGGCGTCCTGCCGCGCGGTATCGCGCGCAACGCTTTGTGAGACCCTCGACGCCTCGGCGGCGGCGGAGCGCGACGCGCTGCTGGCCGCCCTCGACGGCAGGTTCGTCGCCCCCGGTCCAGCCGGCGCGCCGACCCGCGGACGCGCCGACGTGCTGCCCACGGGGCGCAATCTCTACGCCATCGACCCGCGCGGCGTGCCGACCCGCTCGGCGCTGGTGCTGGCCGAGAAGGCGGCTTCCGAGCTGCTGCGCCGCCACCTCCAGGATCACGGCGACTGGCCGAAACGGCTGGTCATCGACCTCTGGGGCAGCGCCACCATGCGCACCGGCGGCGAGGACCTGGCGCTGGCCCTCGTGCTGATGGGCGCGAAACCCCTGTGGGACGAGGGCTCGGCGCGGGTCACCGGCATCGAGATCCTGCCGGTGGCGCTGCTCGACCGGCCACGCATCGACGTTACCTTGCGCATCTCCGGCCTGTTCCGCGACGCCTTCGAGACCCAGATCGAGCTGTTCGATTCGGCGGTCCGCGCCATCGCCGCGCGCGACGAGGCGCCGGACTGGAATCCGCTTGCCGCGGCGGCCCGCGGCCTCGCCGGCGCGGCGCTGCGCCGCGCCACCACCCGCATCTACGGCAGCGCGCCGGGCGACTACGGCGCCGGGGTGTCGGCCCTGGTGGAAGCCGGCGCCTGGGAGACACGCGGCGAACTCGGCGACGCCTATCTCGCCGCGTCCGCCCACGCCTATGGCCACGGGCTCGACGGCGCGTCCGACGCCGCGGGGTTCGCGGCCCGCGTGCGCGGCGCCGACGCCTTCGTGCATCAGCAGGACCACCGCGAGATCGACCTGCTCGACAGCAGCGACTATGCCGCCCACGAGGGCGGCTTCGGCGCCGCCGCAGAGCGGCTCGGCGGCAGCCCCGCCCTCTACCACACCGACACCGGCGTGCCGGACGCGCCCAAGGTGCGGACCCTGACCGAGGAGATCGCCCGGGTGGTGCGCGGCCGTGCCGCCAACCCGACCTGGATCGCGGGCATGATGCGCCACGGCTATCGCGGCGCGGCGGAGATCGCCCGCGGCCTCGACGGGCTGTACGGTTTTGCCGCCACCCTGCCGACGCGGTTCGACCGGCAGTTCGACCTGGTGTTCGAGGCGACCTTGGGCGACGAGGCGGTCGACCGCTTCCTGCGCGACGCCAACCCGGCGGCGCGCGAGGCCATGGCCGCGCGTTTCGACGAGGCGATGCGGCGCGGCCTGTGGCAGCCGAAGCGCAACGCGGTGGCCGAGGTGCTGGAGGCCCGCGCGTCATGACCGCGGCCGCACGCCAGACCGCACCCAAGGATCTCCGGAAGGGCTGGTGCCCGAGCCTGTTCGAGCCCATGGAGTCCGGCGACGGGCTCATCGTCCGGCTGAAGCCGCACGCGGCGACGATCGACACGGACGCGGCGCGCGCCATCGCCGAGGCCGCCGCCCATGCCGGCAACGGCATCGTCGAACTCACCAACCGCGCCAACCTCCAGCTCCGCGGCGCCCGGCCCGAGACCGTGGCGCCGATCGCCGCCATGGCGGTCCGGCTGCGGCTGGCCGCGCAGGATCCGGCGGTCGAACGCACCCGCAGCGTGATGGCGAGCCCGCTCGGGCCCGACGACCGCGACGCCGCGTTCGACTCCCATGCCCTCGCCGCCGACATCGAGCGCATGCTGGGGGCCGAGCCGGCGCTGGCCGGCCTGCCGGCGAAATTCGGCTTTCTCGTCGATGGCGGGGGCAGGCTGCCGCTGGCGGGGGTTTCGACCGATATCGCGGTGCGGCCGGAGACCGACGGCCTTCGTGTCGAGATCGCCGGCGGCGATGCGGCCGTCGAATGCACGCTGGTCGATGCCGTGTCGATCGTGCGCCGGCTGGCGCTCGCCTTCCTCGCGCTGCGCGGCAGCGGCCCCGCCCCGGCGCGCCGCATGCGCGATCTGGTCGGGAGCGTCGGGGCGGCGGGCGTGTTCGCCGAAGCCGGGCTGTCCGGGTCGAACGCGCCCGCCGCCGAACGCGCGGCCGTCGATCCCGTCGGCTACCACCCCCTCTCCGCCATGTCCGGCGCCTTTGGCATCGGCTTGGCCTTCGGCCAGGTCGACGCGCCTGCCCTCACCGCGCTCGCCGGCCTCGCCGACGCGCTGGGCGACGGCACGCTGCGGGTGACGCCGTGGCGCGCGCTCGTCGTCGTCGGCGTCGACGCCGGCGCGGCGTCGGACCTCGCCCGGCGCGCCGGGGAGCTTGGCTTCATCACCGCGGCCGGCGATCCGCGCCGCGCCATCAGCGCCTGCCCCGGCCGCCCCGCCTGCGGCAACGCGACGGTCGATGCCCGGGCCGACGCCACGGCGCTCGCCGCCCGCCGCGTCGACGCCGCCGAGATCCATGTCTCCGGCTGCGCCAAGGGCTGCGCCCATCCCGGCCCGGCGGCGCTGACCCTGGTCGGCGCCAACGGGCGCTACGGTCTGGTGATCGGCGGCAGCGCCGGTGATCCGCCGACCGAGTCCGGCCTCAGCCTCGAGGACGCGCTTTCCGCCTTCAACCTGTTGCGCCGCGACAGGTGACGACGATGCAGAGCTACGACTACGAACATGACGGCCCGGCGATCTATCGCCAGTCCTTCGCGACGATCCGCGCCGAAGCCGATCTCAACGGGCTGACGACGGAAGAGGCGCGGGTCGCGGTGCGGATCATCCATGCCTGCGGCATGGTCGACATCGTCAGGGAGCTGCAGTTCTCGCCCGGCTTCACCGCGGCGGCGCGCGCCGCCCTCCTCGCCGGCAAGCCGGTCCTGTGCGACGCCAAGATGGTGGCGCATGGCATCACCCGGTCGCGGCTGCCGGCCCGGAACGAGGTGATCTGCACGCTCGACGATCCCCAGGTTCCGGCCCTGGCCGCGAAGATCGGCAACACCCGTAGCGCCGCGGCGATGGAGCTGTGGGGCGACCGGCTGGACGGCGCACTGGTCGCCATCGGCAACGCGCCGACCGCGCTCTTCCATCTGCTGGAGATGATCGATGCGGGCGCGCCCCGGCCCGCCGCCATCATCGGCATGCCCGTCGGCTTCGTCGGCGCCGCGGAATCGAAGGCGGCGCTGATGGCCGACGGCCGCATTCCCTGCGCGATCGTGCGCGGCCGCAAGGGCGGCAGCGCCATGGCGGTCGCCGCGGTGAACGCGCTCGCCAGCGAGGCCGAGTGATGGCCCCCGAGATCAAGGCCGGCGTCCTCTACGGCATCGGCATGGGGCCCGGCGACCCGGAGCTTCTGACCCAGAAGGCCGCGCGGCTCATCGCCGCCGCGCCGGTGGTGGCGTTCTTCGCCAAGCGCGGCCGGACCGGCCATGCGCGGGCCATCGCCAATGGCCAGATCGGCGCTGGCGCCGAGGAGCTGCGGCTCGAATACCCCTTCACCGTCGAGCGCGAGGTGTCGGACCCGACCTACCTGCCCGACATGGCGGCGTTCTACGACGATTGCGCGGCCCGGGTCGCGGCGCGGCTCGACGCCGGCACGGACGTCGCCGTGCTGTGCGAGGGCGATCCGTTCTTCTACGGCTCCTTCATGTATCTGTTCGACCGGCTGGCCGACACATACAAGAGCGAGATCGTGCCTGGCGTGACCGGCATGAGCGCCTGCTGGACCAGCGCGCGCACGCCGATGACCCACGGCGACGACGTGCTGGCGGTGCTGCCCGGCACGCTCGACGCCGACCGGATGGCCGAGCGGCTTTCCGCGTGCGACGCCGCCGTCATCATGAAGGTCGGGCGCAACCTGGCGAAGATCCGCGGCGCGCTGACCCGCGCCGGCCTCGCGGACCGCGCGATCTATGTCGAGCGCGGCACCATGAACGGGCAGCGCGTGGCGCCGCTCGCGGAGGTGGCGGACGACGCCGCGCCCTATTTCTCCATCGTCCTGGTGCCGGGAAGGCAGGGGCCACGATGAGCGGACGCCTCGTCATCGTCGGCATGGGGCCGGGCGCGGAGGCCCTCACGACACCGCAGGCGGCCGACGCGCTGGCCGCGGCCACCGACATCGTCGGCTATGGACCCTACGTGGATCGGGTGCCCTTGCGCGACGGCCAGGCACGCCATGCCTCGGACAATCGCGAGGAGATCGACCGGGCGCGCCACGCCCTAGGCCTCGCCGCTTCGGGGCGCAACGTCGCGGTGGTGTCGTCGGGCGACGCCGGCGTGTTCGCCATGGCGAGCGCGGTGTTCGAGGCGATCGAGGGCGGCGACGCCGCCTGGCGCGCCATCGACATCGAGGTTGTGCCCGGCATCTCCGCCATGTTCGCGGTCGCGGCGCGGATCGGCGCGCCGCTCGGCCATGATTTCTGCGCCATCTCGCTGTCGGACAATCTGAAGCCGTGGGGCATCGTCGTGAAGCGCCTGACCGCCGCGGCCGAGGCTGGCTTCGTCATCGCGCTCTACAATCCGGCGTCGAAGGCGCGGCCCTGGCAGCTCGGCGAGGCCTTCGCCATCCTGCGCCGCGTCCTGCCCGGCGACACGCTGGTGATCTTCGCCACCGCGGCGAGCCGGCCGGAGGAGCGCATCGACGTGGTGACCCTGGCGCAAGCCGATCCGGCGCGCGCCGACATGCGCACCCTGGTCATGATCGGCTCGCCGGCGACGCGGCGGATCGAGCGCGACGGCGCCGCGCCCTGGGTCTATACCCCGCGGCGCGACGGGATGGCGGCGTCATGAATTCGCACCAGCCACGCCAGCGCGTCTTCGGCGGTCGCGACCGTCTCGGCGTCGGCGCGCGCCGGGCGCTCGACCATGACGACGGGAATATGCAGCGCGCGGGCGGCGGCGAGCTTGGCCTCGGTGGCGCTGCCGCCCGAATTCTTGGTGACAATCACTTCGATTCGTTTCTCGCTCAGCAGCCGGTGCTCGTCGGCCTCCACGAACGGGCCGCGCGCGGTGATGATCTCGGCCTTCGGCGGCAACGACTCCGGCTCGGGCGCGTCGACGCTGCGGATGACGTAGGCGTGCTGCGGCGCGGCGCGGAACGGCGCCAGCTCCTTCTGGCCGATGGTGAGGAACACCCGGCGCGGTTCGTGGCCCAGCGCGGCGACCGCCGCATCCATGCTTGCGACCGGCGTCCATCGGTCACCCGCGACCGCGCGCCATGCGGGCCGGCAGATCGCCAGCAGGGGCACACGCGCTTGGCGCGCCGCTTCGGCCGCGTTGGCCGACATCCTGTCGGCGAAGGGGTGCGTGGCATCGATCAGCGCGTCGATATGCTCGTCTCTGAGATAGCGAACCAGTCCCTCGACGCCACCGAAACCGCCGATACGGTAGGGAATGGGCGGTGCGATAGGCGCCTTGGTGCGGCCGGCGAGGGACAGCACCGGCGCGAACCGCGCATCGCCGACCAGCGCGCGCGCCAGCGCCGAGGCCTCGGTGGTGCCGCCGAGAATGAGAAGCTTCAGCCGTTCCATTTTCTCTTCGCTGGGAGGGAGACTTGAGCACGGCCGCCGCCAACCGGCGCTGGCTCGCCATCCTGGGGATCGGCGAGGACGGTGTCGAGGGCCTCTCCGCCGCGGCCCGCGCGCTCGTCTCCGGCGCCGAGCTGGTGGTCGGCGGCGCGCGGCACCTGGAGCTGGCCGACGGTCTGATCCGCGGCGAGCGGCTGCCCTGGCCGACGCCGCTGGCCAGCGCCTTTCCGGCGATCCGCGCCCGGCGCGGCAGCCCGGTGGCGGTGCTCGCCTCCGGCGATCCGTTCTGCTACGGGGTCGGCACCAAGCTGCTGCGCCATGTGCCGGCCGAGGAAACGCTGTGCCTGCCGGCGCCCTCCGCCTTTTCGCTCGCCTGCGCCCGGCTCGGCTGGCCGCGCCCGGAGACGGCGACGATTTCCTTCTGCGGCCGGCCGATCGAACCCATCGCGCCGTTGCTGCAGCCGGGCGCGCGGATTCTCGCCCTGTCGGCCGACGCGGCCACGCCAGCAGCCCTCGCCGCCTATCTCAGGGACCGTGGATTCGGCCCGTCCCAGCTGCATCTCCTCGAAGCCCTGGGCGGGCCGCGCGAGCGGCTGCGCGACACCGCCGCCGACCGTTTCGACCTGGAGGCGGTGGACGCGCTCAACCTGGTGGCGATCGAGGTGGTCGCCGGGCCCGACGCCAAGATCATTCCGCTCGCCGCCGGCTTGCCCGACGCGGCGTTCGAGCATGACGGCCAGATCACCAAGCGCGAGATCCGCGCCGTGACCCTGTCGACCCTGGCGCCGCGCCAGGGCGAGATGCTGTGGGACATCGGCTGCGGCTCCGGCTCCGTCGCCATCGAATGGATGCTGCGTCATCCCGCCAACCGCGCCGTCGCCATCGACGAGAACGCGGCGCGCGCCGCCCGCACGGCGCGCAATGCGGCGAGCCTCGGCGTGCCGGGCCTCGAGGTCGTGACCGGCGCCGCCCCGGCCGCGCTCGCCACGCTGCCGACGCCCGACGCGGTGTTCGTTGGCGGCGGCGTCCAGGACGACGGCGTGCTCGACATGGCCTGGAACGCGTTGAAGCCGGGCGGACGTATCGTCGCCAACGGCGTCACGGTGGAGACCGAGGCGCTGCTGATCGCCGCCCGCGCGCAGCGCGGTGGCAGCCTGACCCGTTTGTCGGTCGAGCGCCTCGACCGGATCGGCAGCATGCATGGTTATCGCCCGGCGATGACGGTGACCCAATGGGCGGCGGTGAAGCCATGACGACGCACCGCCTCATCGCCGGCATCGGCTGCCGCAGGAACGTCGTGACCGAGGATATCGTTGCGCTGGTGCGCGCGGCACTGGTCGCGGTCGGCGACGATGCGGCAGTGCTGGCTGGCATCGCCGCGCCGCGCTTCAAGTCCGACGAGATCGCCTTGCACGAGGCGGCGGCGGTGCTCGGCGTCGCGCTGGCGCTCATCGAAGACGCCGCCATGGACGCCGCCCAGCCGCGCTGCGTGACGCGTTCCTCCTGCGCCGAGCGCGCAACCGGCCTGTCCTCAGTTGCCGAGGGTGCTGCGCTGGCCGCCGCCGGCGATGGCGGCGTGCTGGCCCTGCCGCGCATCGCCAGCGCGCGTGCCACCTGCGCCCTCGCCCGGAAGCCGTCATGACCGTGCATTTCATCGGCGCCGGGCCGGGTGCCGCGGATCTCATCACCTTGCGCGGGCGCGACATCCTGGCGCGCTCGCCGGTCTGTCTCTATGCCGGCTCGATCGTGCCGCCGGAATTGCTCGCCCATTGCCCGGCAACCGCGCGGCTCGTCGATACCGCGCCCATGAGCCTCGACGAGATCGAGGCCGAGTACGTGGCGGCGAACGCGGCCGGGCAGGACGTCGCACGGCTGCATTCCGGCGATCTCGCGGTCTACAGCGCCGTCGCCGAGCAGATCCGCCGGCTGGAGCGGCTCGGTATCGCCTACACCCTCACCCCCGGCGTGCCGGCATTCGCCGCTGCCGCCGCCGCGCTGGGCAAGGAGCTGACTGTGCCCGAGGTGGCGCAGAGCCTGGTCATCACCCGGATGTCCGGTCGCGCCTCGGCCATGCCGCCCACCGAAACCTTGGCCGCCTTCGGCGCCACCGGCGCGACGCTGGCGATCCACCTGGCAATCCATGCGCTGGAGCGCATCGTCGCCGAGCTGGCGCCGCTCTACGGCGCCGCCTGCCCGGTCGCGGTGGTGGTCAGGGCGAGCTGGCCGGACGAGCGCATCCTGCGCGGCACGCTGGGGAACATCTGCGCCCAGGTCGCGGCGGAGCCGATCGAGCGCACGGCGCTGGTGCTGGTCGGTCGCGCACTGGCGGCCGAGGAATTCCGCGAGAGCGCGCTGTACGATCCCGACTATCGCCGCAGGTTCCGCGGCGGGGTGGCGCCATGAACCGGCCGGAAGTCCACGCGGCCGACGAGTCCGCCTTGGCGATCGAACACGGCGATTTCGAGCGCCATGTCGCTGCCGTCGATCACCGCCGCCGCGGTGTGCCACGCCGCCTCGGCCACCTGGTCGCCGAGCGCGATGCCGGCAACGCGCGCGGGGGTGTAGGCGTGGAGCGTGGTGTTAGGCGCGGCGCTCCTCGCCGCGAGTTCTTCGTCGCCGCCCGCCGTCCGGGCCAGCGCCGCCAGCGCCTCGAGGTCGACCGCCCCGCGCTTCGAATGCAGGTCGAGCCGACCCTGAGCCAGCTTGGTCATCTTGGCGATGGCACCGGCCACGGTGACGCGCGGCACCGGATGGCTGCGCAGGTATTTCAGCATGCCGCCCACGAAGTCGCCCATGTCGATCAGCGCCACTTCGGGCAGGTCGTGCAGCTTCTGCACCGCGATCTCCGAGGTATTGCCGGTGGCGCCGGCGACGTGATCGAGGCCCAGGGCGCGCGCCACGTCGATGCCTTCATGGATCGAGGCGATCCAGGCCGCGCAGGAATAGGGAATGACGATTCCGGTGGTTCCCAGGATCGACAGGCCGCCGATGATGCCGAGCCGCGGGTTCATGGTGCGCCGAGCCAGTGCCTCGCCGTTCTCGACCGCGATCTCGACGATGGCATCGGCAGGACGGGAATGAACGGCCGCCACCTCGGCGATCGCCTCGCCGATCATCCGGCGCGGTACCGGATTGATCGCCGGCTCGCCCACCGCCACCGGCAGGCCGGGCAGCGTCACCACGCCGACGCCCGGGCCGGCACGGAAGACGACGCCGCTGCCGGGGGCGCCGAGACGCACGGTCGCGCGCACCAGGGCGCCGTGGGTGACGTCGGGATCGTCGCCGGCATCCTTGACCACGCCGGCGGTGGCCGCGTCGCCGTCCAG
Organism: uncultured Rhodospirillaceae bacterium; assembly: GCA_964372215.1. Taxonomy (GTDB): domain Bacteria; phylum Pseudomonadota; class Alphaproteobacteria; order Dongiales; family Dongiaceae; genus DAIMFL01. The sequence goes on along the minus strand of CAYJQC010000004.1, from coordinate 186,169 downwards.
CCGGGATTCGGCCAGGGCGAAGCTCGGCCGCTCGCCGCGCGGCAGGGTGATCTCGACCGGATCGGGGAAGCGGCCGCTGAGCAGGGCGTTGAACGCCGCCTTGGCCGCCGCCGTCGCGCAGCTTCCCGTGGTCCAGCCGCGGCGCAGCGGACCTGCCTGTTTCACCGTTTCCTCCATGCCCCCGGATATAGCCGTGGGCGGACGCGCTGTCACCGCAGGACATGCCGATGACGCAATCGCCCGACACGCTGACCGAGGCACTGCGCCAGCTGCTGGCCGGATTCCCCGCGCTCGAGCCCGGCCATGTCTGGCTGGCGGGTGCCGGGCCGGGCGACCCTGGCCATCTGACCCTGCATGCCCTCGCCGGGCTGCTGCAGGCCGACGTGATCGTCCACGACGCCCTGGTCGACCCGCGCATCCTGGCGCTGGCGCCGCCCCAGGCCGAGCACGTCTTCGCCGGAAAACGCGGCGGCAAGCCCTCGGCCATTCAGTCCGACATCACCGCGCGGCTGGTGACGCTGGCGCGGGCGCAGCGGCGGGTGATCCGGCTCAAGGGCGGCGACCCCTTCGTCTTCGGCCGCGGCGGCGAGGAAGTCCTGACATTGGCGCGGGAGGGCGTGCCGTTCCGGGTCATCCCCGGCATCACCGCGGGGCTGGCGGGACTCGCGGCAGCCTCGATCCCGGCCACCCTGCGCGGGGTCAACCACGCGGTGATCTTCGCCACCGGCCATGGCGCCGAGGACCAGGACGCACCCGACTGGGCGGCGCTCGGACGGCTCAACCAGCCGATCGTGCTCTACATGGCGATGCACAACCTCGGCGCCATCGCCGCCGCACTCATGCAGGGCGGGCTTGCCGCGGCGACGCCGACAGCGGTAATCGCCTCCGCCACCACGCCGGAGGAACGCATCCTCATCACCACCCTGGGCGAGGCGCCGGACGCGGTCGAGCGCGCCGAGATCGCGCCGCCGGCGATCGTCGCCATCGGCGGGATCGTCGCCATGCGCGAGCAACTGCTGAGCCTGATGCCGCAGATCGAAGAGAACGTCCGATGGTTCCGCGCGGGCTGATCGTCGCCGCCCCGCGCTCGGGCGCCGGCAAGACGACACTGACGCTGGCCCTGCTGGCGGCGCTGCGGCGCCGCGGCGTCGCGGTGCGCGCGGCAAAATCCGGCCCCGACTATATCGATCCCGCCTTTCATGCGGCAGCGAGCGGCCTCGCCAGCCCCAATCTCGACAGCTGGGCCATGTCCCCCGCCCTGCTCGACGCCGTGGCAGCGGGCGCGGCGGCGGAGGGTGAACTCCTGATCGTCGAATCCGCGATGGGCCTGTTCGACGGACTGCCGGGGGCCGGGGGCCAGCGCGGAGCGGCCGCCGATCTTGCGGCGCGCTTCGGCTTTCCGGTGCTGCTGGTGCTCGATGTCTCGGGGCAGTCGCAGTCGGCCGCCGCCGTCGCGCGCGGCTTCGCGATCCACGATCCATCGGTCAGGATCGGCGGGGTCGTCCTCAACCGCTTCGGCAGCGACCGCCACCGCGACACCGTCGCCGACGCGATCGCGGCGATCGGCATCGAGGTGCTGGGCGCCGTGCCGCGCGACGCGACGGTGGCGCTCCCCGAACGTCATCTCGGCCTGGTGCAGGCGCGCGAGCACGGCGACCTGCCCGGCTTGCTCGATCGCCTGGCCGCGCTCGCCGAGCATCATCTCGACCTCGACGCCATCATGGCGCTGGCGGCGCCGATGCCGGCCGTCGGCGCGACCGACATCGCCGCGCTGCCGCCGCCCGGCCAGCGCATCGCACTCGCCGAGGATGCCGCCTTCACTTTCATCTATCCGCACCTGGTCGCGGGCTGGCGCCGGGCCGGCGCCGAGATCGTCGCCTTCTCGCCGCTCGCCGACGAGGCGCCCCCGGCGGATTGCGATGCCTGCTGGCTGCCGGGCGGCTATCCCGAACTGCATGGCGCGACCCTGGCCGCGGCCGGCCGGTTCCGCCGCGGCCTGGCGGCATTCGCGGCCGACAGGCCGGTGCACGGCGAATGCGGCGGCTACATGGTACTGGGCGCCGGCCTGCTCGATGCCGACGGGCAGCGCCATGAGATGACCGCCCTGCTCGGCCACGCCACCAGCTTCGCCAGGCGGCGATTGCATCTCGGCTACCGTCAGGCGCGGCTGCTCGCCGACTCGGCCGTCGGACCGGCCGGCAGCATCCTGCGCGGTCACGAGTTCCATTACGCCACCATCGCGGAAGGCGGCAACGATGCGCCGCTGGCCGAGATGACCGACGGGCGCGGCGCCGCCGGAGAGCCCGCCGGCAGCCGGCGCGGCCGCGTGACCGGCAGCTTCTTCCATGCCATTGCCCGGCGGGACGATCTTTCGCCGGCAAGGAAACAATGACCGGCGCCGTTTCCGTTCCCATCCCTTCATCCCGACGAGAGTGACATGCTCGACCAGACCCGCACGCCACGCTTCGCGACCCTCGACGATCTGCGCCAGGCTGGCCGCGACCTGTGGTCCGGCGACGATGCGGCCGTCGACGCCGTCGCCGCGCGCCAGTCGCAGCTCACCAAGCCACTGGGCAGCCTCGGCCGGCTCGAGGACATCGCCGCCTGGCTGGCGCGCTGGCAGGGCCGCTCGATGCCTCGGCTCGACAGCGTCGAGGTGCTGGTCTTCGCCGGCAATCACGGCGTGGTCGCGCGCGGCGTCTCGGCCTTTCCCGCGGTGGTGACCGGACAGATGGTCGCCAATTTCGCCGCCGGCGGCGCCGCCATCAACCAGCTCTCCAAGGCGGCGCAGGCCCGTCTCGAGGTGGTGCCGCTCGAGCTCGACCGCCCGACCGGCGATTTCACCCAGGGCCCGGCGATGCGCGAGGACGAGTTCCTGGCCGCCGTGTCGACCGGCTATGACGCCGTCTCGCCCGAGGCCGACCTGCTCTGCCTGGGCGAGATGGGCATCGGCAATACAACGACCGCGGCGGCGATCGCCGCGGCGCTCTACGGCGGCGGCGGCGAACGCTGGGCTGGCCGCGGCACCGGCGTCGACGACGCCGGGCTCGCGCGCAAGCGCGCGGCGATCGACGCCGGCCTGGCGCGCCACGCCGCGTGCCTCGACGATCCCCTGGCAATCGCCAGGACGCTCGGCGGGCGCGAGCTGGCGGCGATCCTGGGCGCCGTGCTGGCGGCCCGTCATCACCACCTGCCGGTGCTGCTCGACGGTTTCGTCTGTACCGCGGCCGCGGCTCCGCTCGCGCGGCTGGCGCGCGGCGCGCTCGATCACGCCATGATCGCCCATGCCTCGGCCGAGGCCGGCCATCGCGGCCTGGCGGAGGCCCTCGGCTTGGCACCCCTGCTCGACCTCGGCATGCGCCTCGGCGAGGCTTCGGGCGCGGCGCTGGCGGTTCAGGTGCTCAAGGCCGCCCTCGCCTGCCACGGCGGCATGGCGACCTTCGCCGAGGCTGGCGTCGCCGACAAGGGCGACGACTGAACGACCGCAACATGGCTGCGGCACTCGACGACCTGCTGGCCGCGTTCCAGCTGCTGACCCGCTTGCCGGCCGGCGTGACCGGCGATGCGCGGCCGGCACCCGACCTGCGCCGCATGATCTGGGCCTTTCCGGTGGTCGGTGCGGTGGTGGGTGCCTTGGGCGGCCTGGCCTATGGGGTCGGCTACGGGCTCGGATGTCCGCCGATGCTCGCGGCAGTGTTCGCCCTCGGCGCACAGGTGCTGGTCACCGGCGCCATGCACGAGGACGGGCTGGCCGACACCGCCGATGGGTTCGGCGGCGGCGCCACCCGCGAGCGCAAGCTGGAAATCATGCGCGACAGCCGCATCGGCAGCTACGGCGTGATCGCGCTGGTCCTGGCGCTGGCGCTGCGCATCGCGGCGATCACGGCCGTCGCCATGCCGGGACCCGTGATGATCGTGCTGATCGCCGCAGGGAGTCTGGGCCGTGGCGCCATCGTCGGGCTGATGCTCATGCTCTCGCCGGCGCGCCGCGACGGGCTGGCCTCGCAAGGCGCGGCCCCTGACCGCCGCGCCGCCGCCACCGGCATCACGATCGCCTGCGCGGCGGCATTGCTCCTGCTGCCGATCGGCGCGGCTTCGGCCGCAATATTTGCCGCCGCCCTGGCTGGTCTCGTGGTGGCCTGGCTCGCCCGACGCCAGATCGGCGGCCATACCGGCGACGTGCTGGGCGCCGGCGGCCAGATCGCGGAATGCCTGGTGCTTGCGGTGCTCGCCGCCGCGCTGTCCTGACGCCGGCCTACAGCGCGACGATCTCGACCGAGCCCAGCGCCGGGGCCGGGGCCAGCAGATCGACCGGCGCCGCCCGCGCCAGCGCCGACAGCACCCGCAGCGGGCCGCCATGGGTGACCACCACATGGTCGCCCGGGATTGTGGAGATATCCGCGAAGGCGGCGGTGACGCGCGCGACCAGCGCATTCCCGGTCTCGCCGCCCGGCGCGGCGAAGCCGAGCGGGTCGGCGGCCCAGCGGTCGAGATCGGCGCGTGCCACGCCGTCCCAGGCGCGGCCCTCCCAGGCTCCGAGATCGAGCTCGAGCAGGCGTTCATCGAAGACGGGTGGCGTGCCGGCCGCCGGCGCCAGCGCCTCCGCCAGGCGGCGGCAGCGCTGCGCGGGGCTGGACCACAGCCGCGCCGGACCGAACTCGGCAAGCCGGGCGACGACGGCGGCAAGATGCTGCACCGCGCCGGGCGCCAGCGGCAGGTCGAGGCGGCCGTAGCAAATTCCGGGCGCAACCTCGACGGCGGTGTGGCGAACCAGGGCGAACTTCACGAGCGGTGCCGTCGCGCCGTTGCTGCTCAACCGCAAGCGCGGGAGGAGGACTGGTAGAGCTCGGCATGAGCCTCGCGCAGGAGGTTCTTCTGCACCTTGCCCATGGAGTTGCGCGGCAGCGCGTCGACGAACAGCACGCGCTTCGGCTGCTTGAACCTTGCCAGCCGCCCGCCAACCGCCGCCAGCACGTCGGCCTCGGTCAGTCCGGCCCCGGACTCCAGCACCACGACCGCGGTCACCGCTTCGCCGAAGTCGGGGTGCGGCAGGCCGATGACCGCGCTCTCCGCCACGCCGGGCAGCGCGTCGATCTCGGCTTCGACTTCCTTGGGATAGACGTTGTAGCCGCCGGAGATCACCAGGTCCTTGCCGCGCCCGACGATGTGGACATAGCCATGCTCGTCGATCCGGCCGAGATCGCCGGTGATGAAGAAGCCGTCGGCGCGGAATTCTGCCGCCGTCTTGTCGGGCATGCGCCAGTAGCCCTTGAAGACGTTGGGGCCCCTCACCTCGATCACGCCGATCTCGCCTGCCGGCAGATGCCGCCCCGTCTCCGGGTCGGCGATCCGGACGGTGACGCCCGGCAGCGCGAAGCCGACCGCACCCGGCACACGCGTGCCGTCATAGGGGTTCGAGGTGATCATGTTGGTCTCGGTCATGCCGTAGCGCTCGAGGATGGCGTGGCCGGTCAACTCGGCGAAGCGGCGATGGGTCTCGGCGAGCAGCGGCGCCGAGCCGGAGACGAACAGGCGCATATGGCCGGTCGCCGCCCGGGTGAGGCCCGGGTGCTCCACCAGGCGCGTGTAGAAGGTCGGCACGCCCATCAGGCTGGTCGCCCGCGGCAGGGCGGTGACCACGACATCGGCATCGAACCGCGCCATGAAGATCATCGAGGCGCCGGCCAGCAGCACCACATTGGTGGCGACGAACAGACCGTGGGTGTGGAAGATCGGCAGGGCGTGGATCAGCACGTCGTCCCCGGTGAAGCGCCAGGCCTCGACCAGGGCCCGCGCGTTCGACCGCAGGTTCTCGTGGGTCAGCATGGCGCCCTTGGAGCGCCCGGTGGTACCTGAGGTGTAGAGGATGGCCGCGAGGTCGTCGTCCTCCCGAGCCAAGGTGACGAAGTCTGGCGCCGTGTTGGCGGCCCGCTCCATCAACGTGCCATCGCCATCGGTGCCGAGGGTCGCTACCTGCTCGACGCCTGCACCGGTGGCCACCTGCGCCAGCGCCGGCTGGTCCTGGGGCCGGCAGACGAACACTGCCGGCTCGGCGTCACCGAGGAAATAGGCGATCTCGGCCGCGGTGTAACCGACGTTGAGCGGCAAGAACACCGCGCCGGCCCTGACCGTCGCCAGATAGAGAGCCAGCGCCTGCCAGGACTTGTCGACCTGGACCGCGACCCGGTCGCCGGGCCGCACGCCGAGCGCAAGCAGCGCCCCGGCAAGCCGCCCGGTCAGCTTGAAGAACTCTCCGTAAGTCACGGTTCCGTGCGGCACTTCCGCTGGCCTGTCGATCAGGATCTTGGCCTCGCCGGGCACCGCCTCGAGGATGGTCGTGAACAGATTCATGGGGGCAATCCGGTCCTCGTCCCGGCCAGGGTCCGTCGACATTGACACCATGGGCAAGCCGGCGGAAGCCCCGGGGAAGACCATCGACACGAGCGGTCGATCGAATTCGGTTGTCAAACCTTGCGCGATGTAGTCGTGGTCCTGCAGAGCCTTACGCGCCGCCGGGCCACCACACGGCGCCCGCTGGCCCTATTGACCTCATTGACACTCCTGGCGGCCGCAGCTGCAGCTCGAGTCCCCGATACCGGGGAGAGTCTTTGGTCAATTCCTGATTGTTGACAACAGGATACTCGGAGCGGATCATCCCAGGCGTTGCCTGGGACTCCCTGCCTGGAAACATGGATTATCGATGGCAAAGCTCGCCAGTCTGAAGTCGGAAACGCGCCTGCTCGATCGCCGGGCGGCCGATCTCATTCGCTCGCATATTCTCGACGGCGTGCTCGCGGCCGGCGCGCGGCTGCTCGAAACCCAGCTATCCGAGGAGTTGGGGGTGAGCCGCGGAACTGTGCGCTCCGCCCTCGCCGTGCTCGCCCGCGAAGGGCTCGTACAGCAGATCGCGTTCACCCGCTGGCAGGTCGCCGAGACCTCGGTGGCCGACGCCTGGGAGGTCTACACCCTGCGCGGCGCCCTGGAGGGCCTGGCGGCGCGATTGGCAGCCGGCAACATCACCAAGAGCGACGGCCAGGCGCTGAAGGCCACCGCGGCGGAGCTTTCCACGGCGATCGCGGAGCAGCGCTATCACGACGTCACCGACATCGACTTCCGCCTGCATCGCGAGATCGTCGCGCTGGCCCGGCACCGGCGCCTCGCCGACCAGCATCAGTTCATCCTGCAGCAGGTCCGGTTCCACATGGTGAACGCCGGATTCCTGCCGAAGGACTACGGCGAGGTCGCCGAGGAGCACGGGGCGCTGATCGATGCTGTCGTGGCGCAGGACCCGGTTCGCGCCGAGTACCTCGCCCGCAGCCACAACGAGGCGGAGGTCGAGCTGCTGTCGCGCTTCCTCGAGCCGGCGGCGAAGACGCCGTCAGGTCAGCCGCTCGAGAAGGAAGCGTCCTGAGGCTGTTCGCAGGCCGGCGCTCACGCGCGCGATGCCGGCGCCGGTCCTCACGCTCGCTGGCGCCCGAGCGCGGCGCGGAGCGTTTCGCCGAAGATGGTCACCCGACCGTCGAACCCATCGAGCGCCCGCCGGATCAACGCGAGGTCGCAATCGCGATCATGCTGGCGGCTGTAGCCATCGAGCGCCTCGCTGTCGCCGGGATAGCGACCGGCCGCGTGGGCGTAGAGATCGATGCCGGCGATGACGAGTTCGCGCGGCGCGAGAGCCGCCGCGACGGCGATCATCAACGCGCCGTTGGTCGGGATCGGATCTGCGGCGAGTTCGTCGGCGAAATCCGGCAGGCCATCGAGAAACAGGTAGCCCGACGGCGGGCGCAGCGCGAGCAGATGGCGGACCAGAACCGCCACGCCGAGATCGCGGCGCGGAAAACAGATGATCGGGCGATGCCGGCGCCCCGGCAATTCGGGGTCGGCGGTGAAAACCACGTCGGGCTCGGTCAGCCGGCCGCGTCCGCGCCAGGTCCAGTTGACCCGGAACAACCGATCGGCGCCGACATCGGCCAGCGCCGGATCCTCGCTCGACGGTCCGTTGCCGAGGCAGAGGATACAGTCCGGCCGGCCCAGCCGGCACCCTAGCGCATCGAGGCCCGCGAGCGGACGACCGACGGCAAGACGAACCCCAAGCTCGCGCAGCCGGTGCCTCTGCACCGACCTGGGTGCGGTCGGCGCGCCCGGCAACGCAGCCAGGATTTTCTCGACCGACACGTCGGTCCTGCCGGTGAAGCTTATCGTCCTCGCCGCTTCCCCGGATCCGTCGACACCTAGCAGAACGACGAGTATCGGCTGCAGGGTGCGCAGCCACCGCCGCGTGCCTGCCGGACCCGGCTGCGCCGCCACGACCTCGTGCGGCAAACGCCGACGCAGCCCTGGCAACTCGTCAGCGGGCAAGGTAATGAGCAGGCGATGGCCAGATCGCTTCTTCAACGCATCGTCGACCGCGGGATAGGCCGCGAAAACCGCCGCCGCGTCGACGCCCATGAGCCAGACCGTGACCGGTCCGGGCGGCGGCAGGAAGTCGCGAAGGGTCAGCCGCACGGCCCGCCCCTCCCGGGCGCCGGGCGATCAGGCGAAGTTGACGTAGACCGTCTTCTTCTGGAAATAGGCATCCAACCCGTACTTGCCGTCCTCGCCGCCAATGCCGCTGTCGCGCAGGCCGGCGTGATGGGCGTGGACCGCGTCGCCGCCGGGGCGGTTCACGTAGATCTCGCCGAACCTGAGTTCGCGCACGATCCGCATCATGCGCCGCATGTCCTTGGTGAAGACATAGGCGGACAGACCGTAGCGGGATTCGTTGGCGAGGCGCAGCCCCTCGTCGAAATCGGTCACCGTCATGACCGGCACGACCGGTCCGAACAGCTCGTCCTGCATGATCTCGAGCTGGTTGTCGCGCGCCCGCAGCACGGTCGGCTCGTACCAGTGGCCGCGCGCGAACTCGCCGTCGGTCAGCCGGCGTCCGCCGGTCAGCACCTCGACGCCCGAGGCGACGGCGCTGTTCACCATGCGCTCGACCTTGTCCAGCTCCGGCCCGCTGAATTTCGGCCCGACATCGACGAGGGTCGTGGGATCGCCGACCTTGAGCACCTTCACCGCCCGGGTGAACTTGTCGAGGAACTCGTCGGCGATCCGTTCATGCACGTACATGCGCTCGTTGCAGATGCAGATCTGGCCGCAATTCTCGAAGCGCGACAGCACGGCGGCGCGCACGGCGGCGCCGATATCGGCATCCTCCGCCACGATGAAGGGCGCCTTGCCGCCGAGTTCCAGCCGCAGCAGCTTCAGGTCGTCGGCGGCGTTGCGGAAGATGTCCTTGCCGGCACGCACGCTCCCCGTCAGCGTGATCAGCCGCGGGATCGGGTGCCTGACCAGCGCCGCCCCCAGTCCCTCGCCGGTGCCGCTCACCACGTTGACGACGCCGGGCGGGAAATCGAGCTGGGCCGAGAGCTGGGCGATCTCGAGCGCCGAAGTCGGCGTGCCCTCGTGCGACTTGATGACGATGGTGTTGCCGGCCAGCAGCGCCGGTCCCATCTTGCGGGTCATCAGCGCGGCCGGGTAGTTCCACGCCGTTAGCCCTACGACGACGCCGTGGGCCACGCGCTGGATCCAGATCTGCTCGTCCGCATTGTCCGACGGCAGGATGTCGCCGGTGATCCGGCGCGCCTCCTCGGCGGCGTGGGTGAGATAGAGCGCCGCGCCCTCGATCTCGCCGCGCGCCTCGGCGAGCGGCTTGCCCTGCTCGGCGATCACGGTGCGCGCCAGGCGCTCGCGGTTCTCCAGGATGAGCCGCGCCAAGTCCTTCAAGAGCTGGCCGCGCGCCACCGGCGGCAAGGCCTCCCAGGCCGGCTGCGCCGCGTGGGCGGCCACCAGCGCACGGTCGGCGTCATCGGCGCTGCCCTTCGGGACCGTGGCGATGGTCGCGCCGGTCGCCGGGTTCTCGACCGCGATCCATTCCTTGACCGTCGAGTCGACCCACTGGCCGTTGATGAAGTGCCGATATCGGTTCACTCCATTCACCAGCTCCTTCATGGCAGCCATGGCGCGTCCTTCTTGAATGTCGTTGCGGGTCGTTCGACTAGAGGGCGTAGACCGGCACGTATCCCATCTGCATCGGCAGCCACAACGTGATCTCCGGTACATAGACCAGCACGAACAGCATGGCGATCAGCACGGCGAGGAAGATCCAGACTTCCCTGAGGATGGAATTGACGGGAATGCCGGACACGCCGGAGATCAGGAACACGAGCTGGCCCATCGGCGGCGTGACCAGACCGATCATCATGTTGACCACCGAGACCACGCCGAAATGCACGGGGTCGATGCCGAGATGCACCACCGTCGGCATCAGGATCGGCACCACGATCAGCAGCATCAGCATGGTGTCGAGGAACATGCCGAGCACCAGGAACAGCAGCGTGACCACGAACAGGAACATGTTCGAGGACATGTCGTTGGAGAACATCCATTGGGCCACCGCGTCCGGGATGCGTTCGGCGGCCACCACCCAGTTCATCACCAGCGCGCCGGCGATGGTGATGGCAACGACCGCCGTCGACTTCGCCGAGGTGACCAGGGTCTGGACAAGGGCGGCGAAGTTCAGCGTGCGGTACCAGAGGAAGGCGAGGATCAGGGCGAAGCCAGCCGCGACCGCCGCCGCCTCGGTCGGCGTCACCGCGCCGGAGTAGATTCCGCCCAGCATGATGACCGGCATCATCAGCGCCGGCGCGGCGCCGGTCACGGCGCGCACCGCCTCCGGCAGGCTGGGCCGCGGCTCGACCGGGAAATTGCGCCGGCGGGCGAGGAACGCGACCACCGCCATCTGCGCCAGGCTGAGCAGCAATCCGGGCACGACGCCGCCCATGAAGAGGTAGCCGATCGAGGTGCTGGTGATGACGCCGTAGAGCACCATCGGGATCGAGGGCGGGATGATCGGCCCGACGATCGCCGAGGTGGTGCTGACCGCGGCGGCGAAGCCCGGCGCGTAGCCGGCCCGCACCATCATGTCGACCTCGAGCTTGCCGGGACCGGCGGCGTCGGCGAGCGCGCTGCCGCTCATGCCCGAGAAGATCACGCTAGCGACGATGTTCACGTGGGCGAGCCCGCCGCGCAGCCGTCCGACCAGCAGATTGGCGAACTCGAACAGCCGGTCGGTGATCTTGCTGGCGTTCATGATCTCGGCCGCGAAGATGAACAGCGGCACCGCCATCAGCACGAACGAACTGTAGAGCCCGTTCAGGCTCTGCGACGCGACCAGCGCGATGTCCTGGTCGGAAAGCAGCAGATAGGCGATTCCAGCGGCCAGCATGGCATGACCGATGGGCATGCCGAACAGGCACCACAGGAAGAACAGCGCGAACATCATCCAGGCGGCAAATGTCATGGCCGGCGATCAGAGACTCTCGCGCCAGGATCGCCGGGACAGCCGCACGAGGCGGTACGCCGCACCGACGATCACCGCCACCATGAAAATGCCGAACACCGCGTAGACGAGATGCATTGGCACATGAAGGATCATCGTCTTGCGCCGCCCCAGGAAGGCGATGTAGTCGAGCACGCCTGGAAGCGCGAGCAGAAAGAGACCGCCGAGCGCCGCCGCATTGAACATGGCGACGACCCGGCGAATCCCCGGCGGCAGCTTGACGTAGAACACATCGAAGACGATCTGCTCGCGCTCCTTCACCAGAATGTTGCAGGTCCAGAACACGACCCAGACATAGGCGATGGAGCAGATCTCCAGAGACCAGGAGACCGGCAGGTTGAGCACGTAACGGCTGACGATCTGGATGATGAAGGCGCCGAACAGAGCCGCGAACATCGCCGCCGCGGCCCACTCCGCCCATCTCGTCAGCCGCCTGCCCAATCGGCCAGGCCCTTGGCGGCTCGTCTCCGTGCCGCCGGCCCCCTGCACCGGCGGTCAGGCGCCGGCTTTGCCGATGCGCTCCAGCATCCCCGCCGGCCAGTTCTTGGCAAAGTCGGAGTTGGTGAACTTGTCGAGCACCTGGGTGCGAAACGCCGCCACGTCGGGCGTGGTGACCGCGACGCCCTGGCTTTCGAAGAACCCGGCGGCGTCCGCCTCGGTCGAGGTGACGCCGTCGTCGTTGAACTTCTTCGCCGCCTCTTCCGCCGCCTCGATCGCCGCCCGCTCGTCGGCCGACAGCGCTTCCCAGTACGCGACGGGGAAGGCGAAGAAGGTGTTCGCCACCAGGTGGCTGGTCAGCACGATCTGCTTCGAGACCTCGTAGAACTTGCTCGACTTCGCGTCGGGCAGCGGATTCTCGAGCCCGTCGATCGTCCCGGTCTGCATGGCCAGATAGACTTCCTCGAAGGCAAGCGGCGTCGCGTTGGCGCCGAGCGCGTTCCCGAGGAACTGCCAAGCTTCGGAACCGGGCATGCGCAGCTTCAGCCCCGCGAGATCGGCCGGCATCTTCACTTCGCGCGCCTCGCGCAGGATGACGTGGCGGGTGCCGAGATACTGGCTTCGAACCAGGTGCAGTCCGAGCTCGTCGGCGACGCGCGCCTTGTACTCGGCGCCGATGTCGCCGTCGAAGACCGCATCCAGATGCGCGGCATCGCGGTACAGATAGCCGGTCGTGAAGACCGAGTACTCGGGAATGAGCGCGGCAATGTCCTGCGGTGAGATCATCCCGACCTCGAGGTTGCCGCGCTGCATCGCCTCGATCTCGGTGCCCTGGGCGAACAGCGTCCCGTTGTAATGGACCTGCACGTCGAAGGCGCCGGGCATCGCCTTGTCGAGCTCGGCCTTGAACACCTCCAACCCCTTCGACTGCCATTCGGCGTCGGATCCCGGCGTCGACATGCGCAGCGGCTTGCCCGCCGCCGCGGCGCCGCGGCCGATGAAGGGAACCGCGAGGGCGGCTGCGCCGCCAGCGAGCAGCGCGCGCCGCCCGATCGGGCGGGAAATTAGAGATGCGGGCTTCATGGTGCGTACCCCCTGTGTCGCGTGAATCCATCGCGTCATGCAGTTGGCGGGACGATCTTTGCTCGTCGCCCGCGCTGACGCTGTTTGCTTCCAGGATCGATGCTTCCACCCCCTCGAGAGGGCGTCAAGTAGAATGTTGACAATGTGCAATCAATCGTCATTCTTGCGCCAACGCCTCTCCGCCCGGGGCCTTGGGACTTGCGCAGACGGAGCCAGGATTGACCGCCCTTCCCGCGACGGAATGCTTGCTGGTGGCCGTGACCACTCCGGTGACGCCGGATTTCAGTCCCGATGCCGGGCTGCTGATCGCACGCTGCCGGCAACTGATCGCCGACGGCTGCCATGGGGTCACCCTGTTCGGCACCACCGGAGAAGGCGCCGAGTTTGCGGTCGATGACCGGATGGCGGCGCTGGAGGCCGTGATCGCCGGCGGCATCGCTCCGGAACGCATCGTCGTGTCGATCGGCGCGCTATCGATCCCCGATATCGCGCGGCTTGCCCGGCACGCGATCGACCGGCGGGTGGACGGGTTGCTGTTGATGCCGCCCTGCGTCTATCGCAGCGGCATCACCGAGGACGGCGCCTTCCGCTTCTACGAAGCGGTCATCGAACGGATCGCGCGGCCCGAGCTGCGGCTCTACCTCTACCACTTTCCCGATATCTCCGGCGTGGCCGTCACCCCGCAGGTGATCCGCCGGCTCGACGAGCGCTATCCCGGGACGATCGCCGGGGTGAAGGACAGCGGCGGCGATCTCGGCTTCACCGAAACGCTATTGCGCCGCTTTTCCCATCTGTCGATCTTCACCGGCACAGAGATCCATCTGCCGCAGGCCCTGGCGATCGGTGCGCGCGGCACCATCTGCGGCCTCGGCAATGTCATGCCACGGCTGATGCGCGGGCTGTTCGACCAGCCCACGTCCTTCGACCGCCAGAAGCTGGTGCCGTTCATCACCTCCGGGGACTCCATCCTGTCGCGCGCGCCCTTCGTCGCCTCGGTCAAGGCGGTGGTCGCCGATGCCACCGGGAACGACGCGTGGGCGCGGGTGCTTCCCCCGATGGCCGGGCTGCCGCTGCGCGAGCGACAATGGATGCTGCAGGATTTCCGCCGCTGGGAAGCCTCGCTTCCGGCGGAATGGCGCAGCATGTACGGCCATGGCAATGCAACGGACAGCAATGTCGTGGCGATCCGCCGCGCCTGACCCCTCCCGACCTTCGACCCGAACCACAGGATGTTCTCCATGACGAACTGGCGCGGCGTTTTTCCGGCAGTCACCACCAAGCTCGCCAAGAACGAAACGGTCGATCTCGATGCCACGGCACGGAGCATCGACCGGCTGATCGTCAACGGCGTGTCTGGAATCATCATCCTGCCCATGCTGGGCGAGAATGCGTCGCTCACGGCCGAGGAACGGGACAAGGTCATCCTGGCGGCGAAGGAGGCGGTCGCCGGGCGCGTGCCGTTACTGAGCGGCCTGGCCGAGATTTCCACCGAGGCGGCCATGGCGTCGGCGCGGCGCTACGAGAAACTCGGCGCCGAGGGGCTGATGGCGTTCCCGTCCATCGCCTACAAGACCGACCCGCGCGAGACCGCCACTTGGTACAAGACCCTGGCCGCGTCCTGCGGTTTGCCGATCATGATCTACAACAACCCGATCGCCTATGGGGTGGACGTGACGCCCGCCATCCTGCGGGAACTCGCCGACACGCCCGGCATCGTCTGCATCAAGGAGGAATCCGGCGACATCCGCCGGGTTACCGACATCTATAACGGGCTCGGCGATCGCTTCGCCGTATTCTGCGGCGTCGACGACCTGATCCTGGAGAGCCTGGCGCTCGGCGTCACCGGCTGGGTGTCCGGCATGACCAACGCCTGGCCGGCGGAATGCGTCGAGATCTTCGACCTCGCCCGTGACGGCGATTTCGACGCGGCGCGGACGCTCTATCGCCTGATGACCCCGGCCTTCCATCTCGACACCCACGTCAAGCTGGTCCAGTACATCAAGCTGGCGGAGCATGTCACCTATGGCGCGCCGGAATGGATCCGCTCGCCGCGCCTGCCGATCGCCGGCGCCGAACGCGACAGCGTGATGGCGGTGCTGGACGCAACGGTGGCGGCGCTCGCGACGCGCCCGGCGGGTAAGGCCAGGCGGACCGCGTGAGCCGGCGCCGGCGTCAGCCCTTGGGCTTCGACAGCCCGAGGCTAACCCCGTCCAGCCAGTCCTCCTTCTTCACGTCCTCGAACACCACCCAGACGGCGGCGGGGTCGATCTTCGCGGTCTCGGCGACGGCGGCGACGATGCGCGTCGCCATCTCGCGCTTCACCTCGGGCGAGCGACCGGCGAGCAGGCGGATGTTCACGAAGGGCACGGTGTCTCTCCTCTAGAATGCCTGCGGATAGTGACGGCGGGCAAAACCCTCGGTGATCTTGCCATCGGCGAGGTCGTCCTGCACCGCCGCGATCGACCGCGCGGCCGGGTCGCCATGGCCGCCGCCGCCGCTCTGCACATGCCGGATCGAGTCGCCGCGCTTGATCTGCATGGTGACCTTGGCCGGCAGCGGGCGGTTCTCACCGTCCGGGTTGAACATGTTGCTGGTCGGCGCCGCCGGGCCGCCGCCGGACAGGCCAAAAGGCGGGAAGCGGCGGCGGTCGGAGCGGAGCTGCAGCACGGCCTCGTCCGCGAGCAGCCGGTAGCGCCGCACCAAGCCGAGCCCGCCGCGAAACCGACCGGCGCCGCCGGTATCGGGCTCGAATCCATACTCCTCGATCATCACCGGGGCACGGGTCTCCAGCACCTCGACCGGGGTGTTCGACATGTTCTGCGACGGGTTGGTCACCCCTTCGATGCCGTCCTTGGTCGGCCGGCCGCCCCAGGCGCCGTTGATCATGTCGACGACCACGAAGGGCGAACGGTCGGCGTTGTAGCCGCCGATGCTGACCACCGTGTTGCCGCCTTCCCCCGCCGCCGGCACCAAGTCTGGCACGATCTGGGCGAGGCAGCCGAACATCGCGTCGACGACGCGGTAGCCGGTGAGGGCGCGCGCCGCCACCGGCGCCGGCGGCAGCGGGTTCAGGATGCTGCCCTTGGGCGCCCTGATCTCCATGCAGCGGAACACCCCCTCGTTGTTCGGCACGTCGTGGCCGAGGCAGCAGCGGACGCTCAAATAGGCGGCGGACTTCACGAAGGAGAGCGTGCTGTTGATCGCGCCCGTCACCTGCGGCGAGCTGCCGGCGAAGTCGACGACCAGGCCATCCGCACCGACCGTAATCTCGACCTGGATCGGGATGGCTGCGTCGCTGAAGCCGTCATCGTCGATATGGTCGAGGAAGCGCCAGCTGCCCTTCGGCCAGCCGGCGATCACCTGGCGGGTCAGCCGCTCGGCATAGTCGATCAGTTCCCGCACATAGGCATGGGACTCGGCCTCGCCGTAGCGGTCGATGAGCCGTAGGAACTCGCGCTCGCCGACATTGCAGGCGGCGAGCTGCGCCTGCAGGTCGCCATGTACAAGCGCCGGCAGGCGGACATTGGCTTCGATAATCCGGAACAGCGTCTCGTTCGGTTGGCCCGCCTCGTACAGCTTCGACGGCGGGATGCGCAGGCCTTCCTGGTAGATCTCCGTCGAATCGCTGGCGTTCGAGCCGGGCACGCGGCCGCCCATGTCGCATTGGTGGGCGATCACCACGGCGAAGCCCTGCAGTCGTTCCTCGCGGAAAATCGGCTTGAACATGAAGATGTCGGGCAGGTGCATGCCGCCGGCATAGGGATCGTTCAGGATGACGACGTCGCCCGGCACCAGGCGGCCGCCATAGCGGGCCAGGACCTCGACCATCGCATCGGGTACGGCGCCAAGATGCAGTGCCACGGTCTTGGCCTGGGCAACGATGCGGCCCGCCGGGTCGCACAGGGTGGTCGAATAATCCAGCACGTCGCGCACGATCGGCGAACGCGCGGTACGCATCACCGTGTAGGCCATCTCGTCGACGATCGAATCGAGCGCGTTCTTGACCACGGCGAAGGTCACCGGGTCGGTCGCGGCGGCTGACGCCTGTCCGGTCATCGGTCGAACTCCATCACGATATTGCCGAGCGGGTCCGTCCGGACGCGGCTGCGGGGCGGCGCCACGATGGTAGTGTCGTAGCTTTCGACGATGAGCGGTCCCGGCCGCCAGTCGGATCCGACCGCCGGCCGCGCGACGACCGCGACGTCGGCGTCGTCATCGGCGCCCTCGAACCGCACCGGCCGGGACTGCAGCCCGCCGAGGTCCGCCGACGCGGTGTCGATGTCGGCGAAGTCGAGCCGGTCCGCCCGGCGGCCGATCGCCACGGCGCGGATGTTGGCGAGTTCCACCGGCTCGTCGACCTTGTAGCGGTACATCTGTTCATAGGCGGCATAGAACCGCGCCGCGATCGCCGCGACGCCGCCGGCCGTGCACTCGGCGGACTCGAACGGCACGGCCACCTCGCTGTCCTGGCCGGCGAGGCGCAAGTCGGCCTCCAGCCGCACCCGCGCGAAGTCGCCGGTGAAACCCTCCTGGGCCAGGGCGTCGCGCGCGGCATCCTGCATCTCGGCCACGGCACGGTGCGCCTCGGCGCCGGCCAGCGTCTCGACAGGCCCGGGCAGCGCGGTCACGAAATGGCGCTCGACATCGCCGGCCAGCATGCCGACCGCGGTGAACACCCCCGGCAGGTTGGGGAACAGCACCCGCTTCATGCCGAGGCCGCGCGCCAGGTCGGCGGCATGGACCGGGCCGCTGCCGCCGAACGCCATCAGGGTGAAGTCGCGCGGGTCGATGCCGCGCTCGACGGTGACCGAGCGCACGGCGCGCGCCATGCTGGCATTGGCGACGCTGCGGATGCCGAGCGCCGCCCGTTCGATGGAGACGCCGAGCGGTGTCGCCACGTCGCGGGCGATGGCCGCCACCGCCAAGTCGCGATGCACCTTCAGGGCGCCACCGGCGAGATGATGGGGATTGAGCATGCCGAGCACCACGTTGGCGTCGGACACGGTCGGCCGCTCGCCGCCCTTGCCGTAGCAGGCCGGGCCGGGGTCGCCGCCCGCCGATTGCGGCCCTACATGGAGCAGCCCGGCCGGATCGACCCAGGCGATGGAGCCGGCGCCGGCGCCGACTTCGGCGACATCGACCGCCGGCACCTTCAGCATGTAGCCGCCGGCCTTGATGAAGCGGCTCGGCGTGCTGATGCCGGCGCGGAACTCGTACTCGTTGGTGCGGGCGACCGCGCCGTTGTCGATCAGCGACGCCTTTGCCGTGGTGCCGCCCATGTCGAAGGCGATGGCGTCGGTGTGCCCGGTCGCGACCGCCAGCCGCGCCGCGCCGACGACACCGGCCGCCGGGCCGGAGCCGATGAAGAAGACCGGCTTTTCCATGGCGAGCGGCGCCTTGGCCAGCCCGCCGTTCGAGGTGACGACCAGCAGCGGGCAATCCAGGCCGAGCGCCTCGAGCCCATCCCGCAGCCGCCCGAGATAGCGCCGCATGGTCGGCAGGATGTAGGCGTTCACCACCGTGGTGCTGGTGCGCTCGTACTCCTTCATCTCCGGCAGGATGTCGATCGAGGCGCTGACCGCAATGTCCGGATGGCGCGCGCGCACCAGCTCCGCCGCGCGCGCTTCGTGGGCGGCGTTGCGGTAGCTGTGCAGGAAGCAAAGCGCGATCGCCTCGATCCCGTCGGCCGCCAGCGCGTCGGCGGCGCGGACCACCGCGTCCTCGTCCAGCGCCTCGGCGACGCTGCCGTCGGCATAGAGGCGCTCGCGCACCTCCAGCCGGTGGCGGCGGCGGACCAGCGGTTCCGGCTTGTCCCATTGCAGGTCGAACAGGTCGGGCGTGCGGACCCGGCCGATTTCCAGCACGTCGCGGAAGCCGCGCGTGGTGATGAGGCCAGTCCTGGCGCCGGATTTCTGCAGGATGGTGTTGGAGCCGACCGTGGTGCCGTGCAGCACCTCGCGCACCGCAGTCGCGGGCAGCCGGGCCTGGCCGAGGATCGCCGCCACCCCGGCCACCACCGCCTGCTCCGGCTCTCGGGTCGAGGACGACGTCTTGAGCAGGAACAACCGACCATCGGAGCGCGCCAGGACGATGTCGGTGAAGGTGCCGCCGATGTCGATCCCGATGCGACAGGTCAGGCGGTTCCCGCTCTCCGTCGCTGACCCCGGCGCCATGGCCTTCCCTTGTCCTTATAACTACTGCTCTGTCGCCGCAGGTGGAGCCGCCGGAACTTGGGCAAGTCGAGCCCTGCGATTCTGCGAAGCAGACGGTCGATGGTCAAGGAACGATTGTCAACAATCATTCTTTTTTCCATACTCTTGCGGCAGGTACAGCTGAGGAGGCAATCGTGGCCAGTCACCCGCCGACCGAACTCGTTCCTCCCGTTGCGCTGGTGACCGGAGCCAGACGCGGGATCGGCCGGGGAATCGCCCTGGCGCTGGCCGGCGCTGGGTACGACGTGGTGGTAAACGACCTGCCCGGCGACTCCCCAGAGGAAACCCTCGCCGGAATCCGCGACGCCGGGCAGCGCGGCGCCTGGGCGCCGGGCGACATCGCCGACCTGGCAGCGCAGGACGATCTGTCGGCGCGGGCCTGGAACGCCTTCGGCCGCATCGACTGCCTGGTCAACAATGCCGGCGTGTCGGTGATGAACCGCGGCGATCTGCTGGACGTGTCGGTCGAGAGCTACGACCGCTGCCTCGACGTCAATCTGCGCGGGCCGTTCTTCCTGACCCAGAGAATCGCGCGGCGCATGCTGGCAGCCGAGCCGGGGCCGCATCACCGAGCGATTGTCACCATCAGTTCGATCAGCGCCGAGGTGGTCTCGGTCAATCGCGGCGAATACTGCATCTCCAAGGCCGGGCTGTCGATGTTGAGCAAGCTCTACGCCGTCCGCCTCGCCGAAAGCGGAATCGGAGTCTACGAGGTCCGGCCCGGCATCATCCGCAGCGACATGACGGCGGCCTCGGCCACCAAGCTCGATGCGCTGATCCAGCAGGGCTACACGCCGATCCGCCGCTGGGGCGAGCCCGAGGATGTCGGCCGGACCGTGGTCGCGCTCGCCAGCGGCGCCCTGCCCTTCAGCGTCGGGCAGATCGTGTATGCCGATGGCGGGCTGGCGGTGCCACGGCTTTAGACCGCGCCGCCGCCCCCTTTGCCCAGTCACCGGGCCGGGCCCGCCTGACTGCCGGGTTGACATGCGTCAGCAAAATGTACGACGAATATATTCGTCGTATCCACTGCCCGACCCGGATCGTTCCGCCAATGGAACCCGCCACCCGCCGCCAGAGCGATTCCGCCTATGACAGGCTGAAGCAGCTCATCATCCGCGCCGAACTGCTGCCCGGCGCCGTGATCGAGGAAGCGGTGATGATGGACCTGCTGAAGGTGGGCCGCACGCCGCTCCGGGAGGCCATGCAGCGGCTTGCCCAGGAAGACCTGATCGAGAACGTTCCGCGGCGTGGCTATTTCGTCACCGAGATCACGGCCGCCGACCTCTATCTCGTCTTCGAGGTGCGCCAGACCCTGGAGGCCTTCGCCGCCCGCCTGGCGGCGGAGCGCGCCCGCGCGACCCATCTGGCCGAGTTCCAGACGCTGCTGGCCGACGCTCATTCCGGTATCGCCAGCGACAATCGCGACCTCGACTGGAATCTCGGGGTCGACGAATGGTTTCATCGCATCATCGGCCAGGCCGCCGGCAATTCCCATCTGGTCGCCGCGATCAACCGGCATTACGGCCTGTCGGTGCGCACGCTCTATCTCTCGCGCGTGCCGATCACCCTGATTCGCGAGGAGATCGAGAACTACGAGACCATGTACGCGGCGCTGAAGGCAGCCGATCCGGCCCGCGCCGAGGCCGCGATGCGCAAGCATCTCGATTTCGATCCGACGGCGGTGTTCCGCAATGCCACTGCCGGCAATCGCGGGCGCAGCCTGCTGCATCCGGTGTCGGCTGAGCCGACGGGCAGCATGGAACGCAGCCGATGACCCGCGATCGACGCCAGTTCCTGGTCACCCTCATGATGCTGGCGCCGTCGACGGTGCTGATGCTGCTGTTCCTGGTGCTGCCGCTCATCATCGTCGTCGGCTACAGCTTCGCCGGCCGGGACGACTATGGCGGTGTCGTGCCGGGCTTCACCCTGGCGAACTATGCCGAGCTGCTGCAGCCGCTCTACTTCCCGATCTTGCGCAACTCGCTGCAGCTCGCGGCGATGAATACCGCGCTCTGCCTGCTAATCGCGTATCCCATCGCCTACTACATCGTGTTCCGCGCCGGACGGATGGCACCGGTGCTCCTGGTGCTGATGCTGATTCCGTTCTGGATCAATTTCTTGATCCGCATCTCCGCCTGGGTGGTGTTGCTCGGTCGCAACGGCATGATCAACGCCACGCTCCAGGCCTTCGACCTGACCGCCGAGCCGATGCAAATGCTCGGCACCTACGGCGCCGTACTGGTCGGCCTGCTCTACGCCTTCCTGCCGTCCGCGGTGTTCCCGATCTATGCCGCGCTGCAACCGATCAACCGGTCCCTATTGGAGGCGGCCCGCGATCTCGGCGCCAGCCCGCCGACCGCGTTCCTCCGGGTCACCCTGCCCTTGTCACTGCCGGGCGTGATCGCCGCCAGCCTGTTCGTCTTCGTGCCCTCGATGGGCGTCTTCGCGATCCCGGTGCTGCTGGGCGGCGGCAAGAGCATCATCATCGGCAACCTGATCGTCCAGCTCTTCCTGGAGTTCCGGAACATGCCGCTCGGGGCGGCCGTGTCCGTGATGATGCTGGCGATTTCCTCGGTGGCCATCGTGCTCTACATGCGGGTGATGCGCCGGGCGGAGGCGATGCGGGCATGAGCGCGACCCAGCACACCGCCGGTTCTCCACCCGCGCTGCCACGGCTGCGCCTGTGGTTCGACACTGCCGTGCTCGGCCGCGTCGCGCCGGGGATCACGCTCCTCGCCTATCTCTTCCTGTTCGCGCCGATCGTCATCCTGATCGCCTATTCGTTCAACGCCTCGCGCTCCACGGTGGTGTGGACCGGATTCACCCTGGATTGGTACCGCGAAGTGTTCGACGATCGCCAGCTCGGCCGCGGCCTGTGGGTCAGCGTCATCATCGCCGCCAGCTCGGCGGCGGTCAGCACGGCGATCGGCACGCTCACCGCTCTCGCCATCGTCAAGCGGCGCTTTCGCGGTCGCGACGCCCTGTCGACATTGATGATGGCCCCGCTGGTGCTGCCCGAAATCGTCATCGCCGTGGCGTTCCTGGTGCTGATGGTGACGGCCGGCATCACCCTCGGCTACTTCACCTTGATCACCAGCCATGTCCTGGTCTCGGTGCCGTTCACCATGCTGATCGTGCGCGCGGCCGCCTCCGCGCTCGATCGCCGGCTGGAGGAAGCCGCGGCCGATCTCGGTGCCAGTGAGCTGCAGGTCTTCCTGCGCGTCACCCTGCCGATACTGATGCCGGCGATCCTCACCGCCTTCCTGTTGGCGGCGACCCTGTCTTTCGACAACTTCGTGATGTCGGTCTTCACATCGGGTGTCGGCACCACGCCGTTGCCGCTCCGCATCTACTCCATGCTGAAGCTTGGGATCACGCCGGAGATCAATGCGCTCGGCGCACTGATGGTGCTGGTCAACGTGCTCGTCGTCGTGGCCGTGCTCGGCCGTCATCTTCGTCTCGTCGTCCGGAGGTAGCGACCGGCCCCTCGGCACTGAGAGAAATCACCCACTCGTCCACCGCCAAACAAAATGGGAGACACAGGCAATGCGGATTCGAAGCGACAAATTCCTGAACCTGAGCACCGGGCTCGCTTTCGGCGCGGCCATGCTCACAGCCGGCGCCGTCTTCGGGACGACCCCGGCCATGGCCGAGGAGCTCAACATCTATGCCTGGGGTGGCGAACTTCCCCAGGAAGTCCTCGATGACTTCAGCAATGAAACCGGCATCGATGTCAACTTCGACACTTTTGACAGCAACGAGTCGCTGATCGCCAAGCTCGAAGCCGGCGCGGCCGGCTACGACCTGGTAAACCCGTCCCAGTACGCGGTGCAGATCCTGGCGAAGAAGGGCCTGATCGAGGAGCTGGATCACAGCAGGATGTCCAACTACGGCAACATCAGCGACGTGTTCCAGAACATCTCATACGACGTCGGCAACAAGTACAGCATCCCGTACGTCTGGGGCACCACCGGGTTCGCCTATAATTCCGAATGCGTCGACCAGCCGATCACCAGTTGGAAGTCATTGTGGGACGAGAAGTACGCTGGCCGGATCTACATGCTCGACAACATGCTGGCCGCCTACATCGCCGGGCTGCAGGTGAACGGCTTCGCCGCAAACACCACGAACCCCGACGAGATCGCCAAGGCCACGGACAGCCTGATCGAGCAGAAGAAGATACTCGCCGGCTACAACAGTACCAACTTCGCCGACCTCGTCGCCTCGGGCGAGGCCTGCATCGTCGAAGCTTGGAGCGGCAACGTGCTGCAGGTGACGATCGATAATCCGCATGTTCACTACGTCCTGCCGGACGAGGGCGGCACGATGTGGGTCGACGGCTACTCGATCCCCAAGGGCGCCACCAATGTCGACGCCGCCTACAAGTTTCTCGACTTCCTGCTCCGGCCGGAAGTCGCGGCCAAGACCACCACGCTGACCCAGGCGGCGAACACCGTCGACAAGTCCAAGGCACTGCTGCCGCCGGAGATCGCCGGAAACGCCGCGATATTCCCGTCGCCGGAGAAGCTGGCCAACGCCGATTTCATCCTCGATCTCGGCGACGCCATGAAGTACTACCAAGACGGCTGGACCAAGGTAAAAGCCGCAGAGTAGTCGCGTGCGGGAGGGCTGCACCGATCGCGCCGCCCTCCCGCAACTCTTTCCCTCGAAGCGGGGCTCATTGCCTCCGGACATGTACGCCGGGGCACAGGTGAACGAATGACCGGACTTGCCGTACAGCTCAGGGGCGTGTCGAAAAGCTTCAGCGGCAGCGCCCACGCCGCCGAGGTAAACGCCGTCAGCGACATCGATATCGACATCCGATCCGGCGAGTTCTTCACCTTGCTGGGCCCGTCGGGCTGCGGCAAGACCACCACGCTGCGGCTGATCGCCGGGTTCGAGCTTCCGACCCGGGGCGAGATCCTGATCCAGGACCGCCGCATGTCCGATGTGCCGGCACATCTGCGCCCAGTGAACACCGTGTTCCAGAGCTATGCGCTGTTTCCCCATCTGTCGGTGGAGGAGAATGTCGGCTTCGGGCTGTCGGTCAAGCGGACGCCCAAGGCCGAGCGGATCGAGCGCGTCGCCGAGGCGCTCAAGCTGGTCCATATGGCGGCGATGGCGAAGCGCCGACCCTCCGAACTCTCCGGCGGCCAGCAGCAGCGCGTTGCCCTGGCCCGCGCCCTGGTCAATCGGCCTGCCGTGCTGCTGCTCGACGAACCCTTGGGCGCGCTCGATCTAAAGCTCCGCAAGGAGATGCAGATCGAGCTCAAGCACATGCAGCGCCGGCTCGGCATCACCTTCATCTTCGTGACCCACGATCAGGAGGAAGCCCTCACCATGTCGGACCGCATCGCGGTCATGCACAAAGGCCGGGTGCTTCAGGTCGACGACCCCCTTGGCATCTACGAGCGGCCGACCACCCGCTTCGGCGCCGACTTCATCGGCGAGATGAACTTCCTGGACGGCCGGGTTGCGGGAGTGAATGGAACCGCGATCGCCGTGGACTCCGCCGGCGTCCGCCTGTCGCTTCCGGTGCCCGGGTCGCCACCCCAGCCCGGCCAGGCGCTCACTTTGGCGATCCGCCCGGAGGCGCTCAGCATCTTGTCCGCATCGGAGTCGCCAGATGGCGCTACCCGGATGCGGCTCGAAGGCACGATCCGGGAAGAGATCTATATCGGCACCGACCGTCGGTACGTCGTCGCCCTGGACAGCGGCGAACAGATCGTGGTGCGGGTGCAGAACTGTCGGGCCAAGGCCGGCACCATGCCGAGCGTCGGCGACCGTCGGGTGCTGTCCTGCCGCACCGACGACATCCGGGCGCTGACGGAGTAGCGGACGATGGCCACGCTCGAACGCCTTGCCGACTTCGTGCCGGCGCCGGCTCCGGCCCGGCGACACACCGCGGGCAAGGTGCGCAAGGCGCCGAGAGCAAGCGGTGGAATCCGGCGCGTGCCGACGAGCCGAACCGATCGACAACGAAGCCGGTGCGGTGACCTGTCGCGCCGCCAGCAACAGAGGAACAGATGGGCATAACGTCCTACCGCATCGAGGCCCTGCCGGCGCCGCTTCCCGCAGCGCTGGTCGACCGCCTGCGACAGGTCGAGGCCGCGACCGCCGGCCATTACCTGCACGACCGCTTTGCCGATATCGCGCTCAGGCCATTGATCGAGGGGCGCCGCATCGCCGGCACTGCTGTCACCGTCTCCATTCCCGGCCCCGATTCGACGCTGCTGTACTACGCCATGGACCGGGTGCGCCCCGGCGACGTGCTGGTGATCGATCGCTGCGGCGACAGCCGGCACGCCTGTTGGGGCGGCTTCATGGCGGCCGTGGCGAAGCTGCGCGGGGTGGCCGGCGTGATCATCGACGGACCGGTCACCGATCCGGCGGAGGTGCGCAAGCAGGGCGTTCCCACCTGGGCGCGCGGCGTGTCGCCGATCACCACCAAGCTGCTCAACCTGGGCGGCGCGTTCAACATGCCCGTAGCCTGCGGTGGCGTCTCGGTGCAGCCGGGCGATGCGGTGCTGGCGGACGAGTGCGGGGTGCTCTTCGTGCCGCCGGCGGAACTGCCGGGCCTGATCGACGTGGCGCTTGCCGACCAGGCCGACGAGGGCGGCTGGCTGGAGAAAGTCGTGGCCGGCACGAGGCTGCAGGAGCTGGTCGATATCGAGGCGATGATCGCCGAACGCGGACGCAAGGACGGGGTGGCTCATGGCTGATGCCGACATGGACAAGCTGGCGGTATGGCTGTCGACGCCGCACCACGCCATGGTGGAGATCGCCCGCGACCTCGGCTATCGGCGCTTCCTGCTGGACATCGAGCATGGGCTGTTCGACCTCGACGCCACCGACAAGCTGATCGCCCTGATCAAGGCCCTGAAGCTCGAAGTCTACGCCAAAGTGCTCGGCCCCAGCGCGGTGCCGATCCAGCAGGCGCTCGACATGGGCTGCGACGGCGTGATCATCCCGCATATCGAGGGTGTCGGCCATGCCGAGGAAGTGACCGCGGCGGCGAAGTTCCCGCCGCTCGGCAACCGCAGCTTCGCCGGCACCCGCACCTCCGGCTATGGCGGCGCCGGACAGGACTATTACGACGGCGCCAACGCCCGGACGCGCTGCTTCCCGATGGTCGAATCCGCCGCAGCGCTGGCCGATGTCGAGCAGATTCTGGCGCTGCCGACCGTCGACGGCGTGTTCCTGGGCCCGAGCGATCTGTCGCTCAGCCGTGGCCGCGGCGCCTACAAGAACGGCGATGCGGACAAGGCCGACCTGAAGCGCGTCGCCGCCGCCGCCAAGGCGGCGGGCAAGCCCTGGATCATGCCGGCCTGGACCCCGGCCGAGCGGGCGTTCGTCGAGCCGCTCGATCCGTGGTTCATGGTGGTGGTGGACGAGTACGGCGCACTCTACGCCGGCCTGGCCCAGGCCAGGAACCCGGCCTGAGACTCGGCAAGTTGCACATGAATCACGAGTAGCGGAGACAGCATGACCCCGACAGTTTCCTGCGGCACCCAACTCATGTACCTGCTGCGCGCCTATGGCGTGGATACGGTGTTCGGCATGCCCGGCGTGCACACCCTCGAAGCCTATCGCGGCATCGAGGGCGCCGGCATCCGTCACATCGGCGTGCGGCACGAGCAGGGCGCCGGGTTCATGGCCGACGGCTATGCCCGCGTCTCCGGCCGGCCCGGCGTGTGCCTGCTGATCTCCGGCCCCGGCGTCACCAATGCGGCGACGCCGATCGGCCAGGCCTATTCCGATTCCCAGCCGATGCTGGTGATCTCCAGCGTGGCGGCGACCGGCGATCTCGGCATGGGCCGCGGCCGGCTGCACGAGATCCGCGATCAGGCGCGGGTGACCGAGCCGCTCACCGCTTTCTCCGCCATCGCCCAGACTCCGGACCAGGTGCACGAGCTGGTGGCCCGGGCCTTCACGCTGTTCGACACGGAGCGGCCACGGCCCTGCCACATCTCGATCCCGCTCGACGTGCTGAAGACGCCCGATACCACCAGCCCGCGGCGGCGCGCGACCGGCCGGCGTTCCCTGCCCGCCCCCGAGGCAATCTCCGAGGCGGTGAAGCTGCTCAAGGCGGCAAAGCGCCCGCTGATCATCGCCGGCGGTGGCAGCATCGCCGCGGCCGCCGAACTGCTGCACCTTGCCGAGGCGGTCGGCGCCGCGGTGCTGCCGACCATCGCCGCCAAGGGTATCATCCCGGACGATCACGAACTGGCGCTCGAGGTGACCCTCGACCGTGCCGCGACCCAAGGCTTCGTCAAGTCCGCTGACCTGGTGCTAGCGATCGGCACCGAGCTGTCCGAGCCGGACATCTGGCTCGACGGGCGGCTCGAGCTGGGCGGACCGATGATCCGGGTCGACATCGATCCCCTGACCGTCACCCGCGACTACGACCCGGCGGTGGCGATCCAGGCCGACGCCCGTGAGACCCTGACGGCGATCCTGGCGGCGCTGGGAAACGCGCGCGCCGACGGGTTCAAGGGCAATGGCGAGATCGCCGCGACGCGCAAGGCCGAGCGCGACAACTTCACAGCGCTCGAGCGCAAGCACGTGACCGTGCTCGATGCCCTGCGCCGTGCCGTGCCGCAGGACGGCATGGTGTTCACCGACATGACGCAGATCGCCTATACCGGCTATTCCTTCTACCCCTGCTTCGCACCGAAGACCTGGTTCTTCCCGGTCGGCTACGGGACGCTTGGCTTCGCGCTGCCCGCGGCGATTGGCGGCCAGTTCGCCGCGCCAAAGCGGCCGACGGCGGTGCTGGTCGGCGATGGCGGCTTCCTGTTCACCATGCAGGAGCTGGCGACCGCGGTGGAGCACAAGCTGCCGATCGCCATCGTGCTGTGGAACAACGACAGCCTGGCGCAGATTCGCGATGGCATGAAGGCGCGCGGGATTCCGACGATCGGCGTGAACCAGCTCAATCCCGACTACCTGACGGTGGCTGGCGGCTTCGGCTGCCTGACCGCCCGGCCGGACAGCCTGGCCGCGTTCGAGGCGGCGGTCGCCGGCGCCTTTGCCGCCGACCGTCCGACCGTCATCGAGATGCGGGAGGACGCCGCCTTCCTGAATTGAGCGGTCGGGGCCGTCCTGCGATGCCGTCTCAGGATCTGCCGTAGAACCCAATGCGTTCCTCGCGCGTGAACACCACTCCCGGGCGTTCGTAGTACGAGAAGACCGCGATGATCCGCTCGCGCGCGCCGCGAACCGGAGTCACGCGGTGGGCGGTGTTGCGGCCCTTGAAGACGTTGAGCGTGCCCGGCCCGAGCGCCAACCGGCTGACTTGGCGATCGGCACCGGCAAGCAGCCGCGCCACGCCGTCGTAGTTCGGGTCGTCGTCGGAGCGCAGATCGCGACGGAACTCGAACTCGCCGCCGCCATCGGGAGCCTGCAGCAGGAGCGTCGTGGTGAATTCGGAGCGATCGAAGTGCCAGTTGAGCGCCGCGCCATCCCGGTACGACATGACGTTGATCCGGGCCAGGTCGTCATCCATCAGGAACAGCTCGCGCTTTGCCATCGCCTCTGCCAGGAAGCGGCGCAACGGCGCCCATTCATAGATCGCGGCGATCGGCGAATCCCGCATCTGGTCGGCGCACAAGGTGCGGTTCACCGTGTCCATCTGCCGAAGCGCCGGATGATCGGGGGCGAGTCCCTCGACCTCGTCGCGGAAATAGATGTTGTGGCGCCGCTGGTGGACGAAACTGGCGGTGTCGATCTCGGGCCTCAGCGCAGCGATGCACCGGGCCAACGCATCGGCATGCACGAAACCCTCCAGATCGAACATGCCTTCAGCCGCCAGCCGCGCGCGGCATCGGTCGACGACCTGCCGGTAGAGCGCCCCCTCGGGCGCATGCAAGGGATAGCGATCGAGATCGAGGATGGCTGCTATCCGGTCCGGCTGCATCGCCATAAGCCTAGGCGTGATCGCGCGGGACCGAGCAGACGATGCGACGCTCCACGAAGGGTCGCTCGCCGTCGAATGTCGCCAGCCGGGCGGTGAAGTGGAACTCACGATCGTCGCACGTCATTTCGATCTCGCTTTCGACGCGCGCCTGCCAGCCGCCGCGACGATAGCTGGCGGTGCACGCCACGCGCGTGCGTGCGCTGAGCGGATCGTTGTCGCGGATCGAGCATTCGTGGACCCGGGTGAAAGTCTGCTCGGTACCGATGTCGTCGATGACGTACGAGCCGTCGTCGCGCGACACCCTGAACGTCGTGCTGGCCTCGCCGATGTCCCGCAGGATCTGCCGCGTCTCGGCGCCCTCCCGGGTCACCGTCACGGCCGCGGGCGGTGCGGATTCCGGCGGCCCGAAGACCGGCGCCGGCCGGTCGTCGACAGAGTCGAGCACCGGCAACTCCAGCCAAGATCCGTCTTCATGCACGGTGACGCTCGCCGGTTCCGGCGACGGCCACAGCAGGGGCCAGTACGATGTCGACACGGCGAGCCGCAGGAGTTGGCCGGCCGGGATCCGATGCGCCATCGTCTTGAGCTCGACGGCGACGTCGTAGGGCACCCCGGGTGCGAGCGGGGAAAGCTGCTCGTGGCCGTCGCGATGGCAGAGGTTGAGTACGCCGTAGCTCAGCCGCTCGACGCTGCCGTCGGGCTGCACGACGCTGAGCCGGACCGCCAGCAGGGCCAGTGGCTTGTCGCAGGACACCCGCAGGCGCACTCGGGGAGCCCCCACCACAGCCAGGGCGTCGGCCAGGACGGCTCCATCATAGGTGAGCGACCCCAGGTCGTCCGGCCGCTGGTCCAGCGGCAGTTCAGGTGCGATCTTGCCCAGACCGTAGGCGCACCACTCGCCGGAGGCGAGGCCGGTGGTGTGCGGCGAGCATATGGTCGCGGTCCGCCGTGTCGATTTCACCGCCCCCAGATCGAGGCGGCCGTCCGCCAGCCGGAGCGTCTGCACCGTCTGCTGCGGAACCGGCCAGCGGTCGAGGCCGATCCATCGCCCGCCCCGCTCGGGAACATGACCGGCCGGAGGCTGCGGCTCCTGCAGCCACAGCCGCATCGCCGGGTCGGCATCGACTCCGGTCTCGATGCCCTTCAACCACTTGTCCCACCATCGCCTGGCCTCCTGCAGGAAGCCGATCGCCGGCCCGGGGACGCCGGCATGGGGATAGCGGTGACCCCACGGGCCGATGATGCCCTTGCAGGGGGCATCGAGGCTCGCGACCAACGCCGTCACTGCCCGGGTGTAGCCGTCTGCCCAGCCGCTGACCGCCAGCACCGGCACGGGGATCGCCCCGTAGTTCTCGATCACCGAGCCATGGCGCCAGAACGCGTCGCGGCGGCGATGCCCAAGCCACAGCGCCGGGTAGAGCTCGACATTCTCGATCCGCTGGCGCCACAGGTCCCGCCACCTGCCCTCTCCCGCTGTCCCGGGATCAGGTGGGAAGCCGCTCATGGTGAAGAAATACGCGCCCCAGTCCATGTTGCAGTCGAGCACGCAGCCGCCCATGAAATGCACGTCGTCGTGGTAGCGATCGACCGTGGAGCAGAGCGAGATGACGGCCTTGAGTGCCGGCGGCCGGCGCGCGGCGATCTGCAGGCCGTTGAAGCCGCCCCAAGAGATGCCGATCATGCCGACGGCCCCCGAGCACCAGGCCTGGCCGGCGAGCCAGGCGATCACCTCGAGCCCGTCATCCTGCTCGCGCGTGACGTACTCGTCCTCGATCAGGCCGTCGGAATCGCCGGAGCCGGCGATGTCGACCCGGGCACAGGCATAGCCGTTCGCCGCGAACCACACGTGCATCTCGTCGTCGGCGGTCCGGGTGCCGTCGCGCCGGCGATAGGGAATGTACTCGAGGATCACAGGAACCGGATTGGCGGCCGCATCCTTCGGCAGGAACAGCCGTGCGGCGAG
The DNA here is from genome assembly GCA_964372215.1 of uncultured Rhodospirillaceae bacterium. GTDB lineage: Bacteria > Pseudomonadota > Alphaproteobacteria > Dongiales > Dongiaceae > DAIMFL01. Next base: position 155,171 of record CAYJQC010000004.1, on the reverse strand, counting down.
TCGGCGGCCGTCGGCCAAGGGGATCCACGCCGTCTCGATCCGATCGACAGCGGCGCAATATGGGGCCGCCTCGCCCTCGGTCATTCCCGGCGGTCCAGGATGCAGCGCAGCACGTAGTCCCGGCAGAGGCGCCGAGCCTGCTCGAAGTCGACGTTCTGTCTGTCGATGGCGAAGCGCCAGGAGAAGCCATCGATCAGGGCGGCGAGCCCGTTCACCGCGTCCTCCACCTGCGCTGCCGGCACCAGGCGGCGGACCGCGTAGCGGTTGTTCGACAGGAACCGGGCGCTGGTGACGCGGTGCAGGCGGATGAAACTCTCCTTGTGCAAGGCGTACATCCAGAACTGCAGCCAAGCCTCCTGCGCCCCGGGCATGAAATGCTGCGGCACGAAGCAGCCGTCGATGATGGCCAGCAGACGCTGCTCCGGGCTCGGATCCGGCGGCAGCAGATCAAGGATCTCCCGGCGGAACAGATTTGAGAGGCTGCGCATCGTGAGCGCCAGCAGCTCTTCCTTGCCGTCGAAATAGTGGTTCACGAGGGCCGGGGACATGCCCGCCCGCGTTGCGATGTTCGACAGCGTCGCCCGCGCCAGCCCTTCCTCGCCAATGACGGCGATCGTCGCGTCGACCAGTTCGTCGCGCCGCAGGCTCTTGACCGATTTTCGCGAGAGGCCGCCCAATTCCGCACACGTGTTCAGTATATTGATGCTCACAACAGTATATTGTACAGCTAGACAATACAATGCGGAGAGGGGTGGTGGCGGCAGCGAAGGATCGGGATCCCGGCGTCACGACTGTCGAGACCGCCTGGATTCCCTTGGCAGACGGTCGCCGCCTCGCCGCACGGCTGTTCCTGCCGAAGGACGCGGCCGCCAATCCGGTACCTGCCATCCTCGAGTACATCCCCTATCGCCGGCGCGACGGTACGCGGCTCGGCGACGACGAGATGCATCTCTGGTTCGCGGCGCACGGCTATGCCTGCGCCCGGGTCGACATCGCCGGCACCGGCGATTCCGACGGCCTGGTCGAGGACGAATACGTCGAGCGCGAACAGGACGACGCGCTCGAGGTCATCGCCTGGCTTGCCGGCCAAGCGTGGTGCTCGGGGGCCGTCGGCATGATCGGCATCTCCTGGGGCGGCTTCAACGGCCTGCAGGTCGCCGCGCGCCGGCCGCCGGCGCTCAAGGCGATCGTCACGATGTGCTCGACCGACGACCGCTATGCCTGCGACGCGCACTACCTGGGCGGCTGCCTGCTCAACGACAATTTCAGCTGGGGTGGCGCGTTCTTCAACTACGCCGCCCTGCCGCCGGACCCGGCCGTGGTCGGCGAGGGCCGCTGGCGCGACATGTGGCGGCGGCGCATCGAGGCCCTGCAGGTGTTTCCCGGCGAATGGCTGAAGCACCAGCGCCGCGACGAGTTCTGGAAGCAGGGGTCGATCTGCGAGGATTTCGCCGCCATCGCCTGCCCGGTGCTGGCGGTCGGCGGCTGGCTCGACGGCTATACCCCCACGGTGTTCCGGCTGGTCGAGAATCTGGAGGCGACCTGCAAGGGACTGGTCGGACCCTGGGGGCACAAGGAGCCGCAGCGCGGCGTGCCGGGCCCGGCCATCGGTTTCCTGCAGGAGTGCAAGCGCTGGTGGGACCGCTGGCTCAAGGACCAGGACACCGGCGTCGAACGCGCTCCCGCCATGCGGCTGTGGCTGATGGAGCATGCGGCGCCAGTCCCGCATTTCCTCGAGCGCCCTGGCCGCTGGCTCGGCCTGCCGCAATGGCCGTCGAAGGCGATCAGGAACATCTCGTTCTTTCCGTCGGACCAGGGGCTGACGTCGCGCCGGGCGAAGCGCAAGAGCTCACCACGCGCCGTCTGCTCGCCGCAGACCGTCGGGTTGCACGCGCAGGAGTGGTGCCCCTATGGCCAGGGCCGGATCGCGCCCGAAGGCGCCATCGACCAGCGCGAGGACGATGGCGGGTCGATCTGCTTCGACACGGCGCCGCTCGCGGCCGATCTGCATCTCATCGGTGCCGCGCGCATCCGCATCCGGGTGAAGGCGAACCAGCCGCAGGCGCTGGTCGCCATCCGGCTGACCGACGTGGCGCCGGACGGCACTTCTGCGTTTGTCACCCTCGGCGTGCTCAATCTGGCCCATCGCAGGAGTCACGAGCATCCCGCCCCGCTGAAGCCCGGCCAGTACTACGCTGTGGACGTGACGATGAAGCCGGTCGCCCAGACCTTTCCCAGGGGCCATCGACTCCGGATGGCCATTTCGTCGACCTACTGGCCGATGGTTTGGCCGTCGCCACGGCCGGTGACGCTGACCATCGATCCCGACGGATCGCGGGTCGATCTCCCGGTGCTTGCCACCGGCACGGGACTCGCCCGCGTCAAGTTCGAGCCGGCCGAGCACGCGCAGCACGGCCCGCTCACGGTGAAGGAGCCGCCTCGGGAAGCGCGCGAGATCACTTATGACGGCGGCACCCAGGAAACCGTCTATCGGATCGTCAGCGACGATGGCCGCTTCGTCCTCGACGAGATCGGCACCGAGATCACCTCGCGCCGCGACAAGACCTACGCGATTTCGCGCAGCAATCCGGCCGCATGCCGCAGCACAGTGGGTTGCCATCAGGAGTACCGGCGCAAGGACTGGAACGCGCGCGTCGATTCCGAGGTGTCGATCACCTGCGACTCCGACGCTTTCTACGTGCAAGCTTGGGTCAAGGCCTATGACCGCGGCGAGATATTCGCCGAGCGGACCTATCAGGAGACCATTGCCCGCGACTGCATTTAGTGCCGATATAGTCGCCGGCCGTCGGACGATCGCTGTCCACTGATGTACCGACACGGATGGAGGATGACATGTTCAAGTCTCTCGATCGCCGCGCCTTCCTCTGGGGCGGTGCGACCCTGGCAGCGCTGCCGCTGACGACCTGGGGCGCGCGGTCGGCCCTCGCGGCGCGCGAGCAGGTGGTCGTCCGCACCGAATTCGATATCGGCAGTCTGGACCCTGGGAACCGGGTCGGCACCGTCGAGGACAACATCATTCTGGCCGTGTGCCAGACCTTGGCACGTTTCAACCCGGGCACGCTGGAATGGTCCAACGATGCCGCCAAGACGATCACCCAGATCTCCGAGACCGAGTTCGAGTTCGAGCTCAATCCCGGCCAGATGTTCACCGGCGGCTACGGCGAGATGACCGCCGAAGACGTGAAGTACTCCTTCGACCGCTTCATCGTTGGCGACGCCCAGGGCAACAAGCTCGCCTATGCCGACGATCTCGAGGCGCTGGATCGGGTCGAGGCGACCGGCACCTATACCGGCCGCCTGATACTGAAGCATCCGTCACCCGCGCTGTGGTTGACCGGCCTGTGCGATGGCTCGGGCGCCATCCTCTCGAAAAAGGCGGTCGAAGAACTCGGCGACAAGATCGCGACGACGATCATCGGCTCGGGCCCCTACATGATGACCGCGTGGCGCCCGAACGAACAGTTCACCCTGGAGGCCAATCCCGACTACAGCGGGCGCGACGTCCCGAACTTCAAACGGGTGGTCGGCAAGCCGATCAGCGAACCCAAGACCTCGCTGCTCGCCTTCCAGGCCGGCGAGCTCGACTTCACCGCGGTCGATCCGGTGTCGGTGCCCGAGCTCAGAAAGCTGCCCGACGCCAAGGTCATCGAGATCGACGGCATCGACTACACCTGGATCGGAATCAACGTCGAGAAGGGGCCGCTCGCCGACCTCCGGGTACGCCAGGCGATCCGGCTCGGGATCGACGTCGACGCGATCATCGCCGGCGCCTATTCCGGCACGGTGTCACGGGCGAAGACACTGCTGGCGCCGGCGCTGCTGGGAAGCTGGACCGACGCGCCGCTTTACGCGCGCGACACCGAGAAGGCCAAGGCGCTGCTGGCCGAGGCGGGCCAGTCGGGGCTCAGCCTGACCTTCACCTGCCTCAACGATTCGACCTCCCAGGCGGTGGCCCAGATCGCCCAGGCCAACCTGGCCGAGATCGGCGTGAACGTCACCATCAACGCGCTCGACGGTGGTGCCTACTGGGCGATGGGCTCGGACGACAAGAGCAAGGACCTGGAGCTCACCTTGATTCCCTATGCCTCGAAGTTCGACCCGAGCTATCAGACCCAGTGGTTCCTGGCATCGCAGGTCGGGATCTGGAACTGGCAGCGCTGGCGGAGCGCGGAGTTCGACAAGCTGCACCAGGACGGCATCTCGACGACCGACCCGAAGGCGCGGAAAGCCATCTACATCCAGATGCAGAAGCTGCTCGACGAGTCCGCGTCCTGCATCTGGATCACCCACGGCGTCCACGACTTCGTCCATGCGTCCTGGCTGAAGCCGGTCCTGCTGCCGAACGGGCTGAACTGGCAGTACCAGTTCTTCGCGGAAGCCTGAATCCACGGCATGAGCGTTGGACGCGACCGGGCTCGCCTGGCTGGATTCCTGGCCAGGCGGGCCCAGGCGGCGTTGCTGACCGCCCTCGGCGCGATTCTGCTGCTGTTCCTGCTGATCAAGTTCGTGCCCGGCGACTTCGCCAGCATCCTGCTGGGGCCGCGAGCGACGCCGGAGCTGCGTGCCCAGATCGCCCAGCAGATGGGCCTGGACCGATCGCTGCTGGAACAGATCTGGCTGTTCGTCTCGCGCGCCGTTGTCGGCGACTTCGGCGAGGACGTGATCTCGCGCCGGCCGATCCTCGTCATCCTGCTCGAGGTGCTGCCAAACACCCTGGCGCTGGCTTTCTCGGCGCTCGGCCTGAGCCTCGCGCTCGGGATTCCCTTGGGGCTTCTGGCGGCGCTGCGCCCCGGCTCGCTCGCCGACAGCGTACTCGGGATCCTGTCGGTGGCGTTCATCACCACGCCGAGCTTCGTCGTATCGATCTGCCTGCTGCTGGTATTTTCCCTGGCGCTCAACTGGCTTCCGGTGTCGGGCGCCGGCGACCCCGGCGATCCCCTCGACAAACTGGCTCATCTGGTGCTGCCGACCCTGGCGCTGGCGATCGGCTGGATCGGCTACATCTCGCGCCTGGTCCGCGCCGCCTTGATCGAGACGCTGGGCGAGCACCATGTCCGCACCCTGCGCGCCTACGGAGTCTCGGAGATCCGGATCGCGGCGATCTACGCGCTTCGCCTCGCCCTGGTGCCGCTGGTCGCCGTGCTCGGCATCGGGCTCGGCGACCTGATCGGCAGCGCCGTGTTCGCCGAGATCATTTTCGCCCGACCCGGCCTCGGCAGCCTGATCTACAACGCCATCATGAGCCGCAACTATCCTGTGGTTCAGGCCGGCGTGCTGCTCATCGTCGTCATCTACGTTCTGGCTAACCTCGCCGTAGATGCGATCAACAGCCTGCTCGACCCCCGGATCGTCCGCGGCACGCGAGACGGCGGCACCTGATGATCCAGGTCGCCGAGCTGGCGGAGCGCATCTGGCGGACGCGCGAGGGGCGCCTAGGTCTGCTGATCGTCGTCGGCGTCATCCTGCTCGCCCTCGCCGGCCTGGCGTTCGGACCCGACCCGAACAGGATCGACGTCGCCGCCCGCTTTCTCGCCCCCTCGCCCGCGCATGTCCTCGGCACCGACAATCTGGGCCGCGACCTGTTTGCCCGCATCGCGGCGGGAACCCGTGCCGCACTGCTGATCGCGCTCGCGGTGGTGGTCACGTCGTTCGCCGCCGGGTCGGCGATCGGCATCGTGGCCGGCCTTGCCGGCGGCTGGCTGGAGCGCGGCATCCTGGCCGTGTTCGACATCATCAGCGCCTTCCCGGTGCTGATCCTCGCCTTCGCGCTGGTCGCGCTCTACGGCACCGGCTATCTCAACCTGCTGTTCGTCGTCACCGTGATCTTCATCCCGCAGTTCGGCCGCATGGCGCGGGCTCGCACCCTCGCCCTGCGCAACCAGAGCTTCATCGAGGCCGAGCGCCTGCTCGGGCTGTCGCCGCTCCGGATCGTGCTGCGCCATTTCCTGCCCAATGTCGCAGGGCCGCTGATCGTGCTGGCCAGCATGAACGTGCCGGTCGTCATCACCGTCGAGGCTGGACTGTCGTTTCTCGGCCTCGGTGTGCAGCCCCCGGCCTCGAGCCTGGGGACGCTCATCAAGGATGGCTACATCTACATGGACCAGTCCTGGTGGCCGACGATCGGCGCGGCGGGCGTGCTGGCGGTCACCACCCTCGGGGCGACCCTGTTCGGCGAAGCGCTGCGCCAGGCGATCGACCCGAAGCTGCGGAGCGCCCATCCGTGAGCGGAGTCGCGATCCGCAATCTGTCCGTCGCCTTCAGCGCACGGGGCGGGCCGATTCAGGCCGTGCGCGACGTCAGCGTCGAGATCGAGCCGGGAGAAATGCTGGGCCTGGTCGGCGAGTCCGGCAGCGGCAAGAGCACCATCGCCTTCGCGGTCATGGGATTGCTGGCCGACAATGCCGTCGTCTCGTCGGGTGAAGCCGAGATCAGCGGCCAGGTGTTCGATCTCACCCGGCGGGACTCGACCGCCGCGCTGCGCGGCCGCGGCATGGCGATGATCTTCCAGGACCCGCTGCTGTCGCTCAATCCGGTCTTCAGGATTCGCAGCCATCTCCTCGAAGTGCTGCGCCGCTGCGCGCCCGCGCTCGACCGCAAGACCCATCTCGAGATGGCGGAATCCGCCTTGGCCCAATCCGGCATGCCGCAGCCGCGGCTGCGGCTCACCCAGTATCCCCACGAACTGAGCGGCGGCATGCGCCAGCGCGTGGTCATCGCCATGGCCCTGCTGGCGCGACCCGTCCTGCTGATCGCCGACGAGCCGACGACCGCGCTCGACGTGACGGTCGAGGCGCAGGTGATGAAGGAAGTATGCAAGCTGCGCGACACCATCGGCTGCTCGGTGCTCTTGATCACCCACAGCCTCGGCCTGGTGTCGCAATACTGCGACCGGCTCGCCGTGCTCTACGCCGGAGAACGCCTGGAGGCCGGCCAGGTTACCGACGTCCAGAGCCGCCCCGGGCACCCCTATACGCGCATGTTGATGGGATGCGAGGTCACGATGGACACCGCGCGCGACCCGGTGGCGCGCAACAACCTGTTCAAGGTGATCGCCGGCGAACTGCCCGATCCCCGGCTGCCACGGGCCGGCTGCATCTTCCGCGCCCGCTGCGACGTCGCGATGCCGGAATGCGCAACGACGCTGCCGCGCGACCGCCTGGTCGAAGGCAGAGACGGGCATCTGGCCCGCTGCCTGCGGGTGTCCGAGACATGACGGCCGCAATCTCGATCACCTGCGCGACCGTCCGCTTCGGCGCACAGGCGGCTGTCAATGATGTGTCGATCGAGATCCCCACCGATGCCACGTTCGGCATCGTCGGCGAGAGCGGCTCAGGCAAGACTACCCTGATGCGCGCGGTGCTTGGGCTGCAGGGACTCGATGCGGGCGAGGTGCGGCTCTTCGGCGATCCACTCCAGCCCGGGCCCGCCGGCATGCGGGCGCGCAACAGCATGCTGCAGCCGATTTTCCAGGACCCCGCCGCGTCGCTGTCGCCCCGACGGCGGATTTCCGCGCTGATGAATGAAGTCGCCGAGGTGTTCGGCGAGCGGCGCGAGCAGATGCTGGACCGGCTTGGCGAGATCTTCGACCGGCTCGGCTTGGATATGGCGGTGCTGGGCAAGTATCCGCACGAGCTGAGCGGCGGGCAGGCGCGCCGCGTGGCCGTCGCCCGCGCCTTGCTGATGCGACCGCGCATCCTGATCGCCGACGAGCCGACCGCCGGCCTCGACGTGTCCGTGCAAGGTGAACTGCTCAATCTGCTGCAGGAACTGCGGCGCACCGCCGGGATCACCATCGTCGTCATCAGCCACAATCTGGCGATCGTCCGGCTGGTCGCGGACTTCGCGGCCGTCATGCGCCACGGCGAAGTCGTCGAGCTTGGCCCGGCACAGCGGGTGTTCGACGCGCCGGCGGCGGATTACACCCGCGAGCTCATCGCCTCCTGGCCACGGGTTCGGGATCCGAGTGCGCAAGCCGGTTGAGCGCGACAGACCGCCGCTGCCAACGCTCGGACTCGACTTTCGCCAGATTCAACCTGCCGCCCGGCGCCCTTTGCGGACGCCGCCCGGCGCGCCCGCGCCGCGCTCGCCTTCGGCCTGGGCGACCACCCGCTTCACGGCGATGAAACTGTCGGGGCTCACCGAAATGGAGTCGATGCCGTGCTCCACCAGGAAGCGCGCGAACTCGGGGTGGTCGCTCGGCGCCTGGCCGCAAATGCCAGTGTGCGCGCCGCTTTCCCGCGCCTTGGCCAGCAGCCCGGCAATTGCCGATGTCACGGCCTCGTTCTGCTCATCGAACAGGCCGCTCAGCATCGCACTGTCGCGATCGACGCCGAGGACGAGCTGTGTCAGATCGTTGGAGCCAATCGAGAATCCGTCGAAGCGTTCGGCGAACTGCTCCGCCAGCAGGACATTGGATGGGATCTCGGCCATGACGTAGATCTCGAGCCCATTTCTGCCGCGGGCCAAGCCATTGTCGGACAGCACGCGCAGGACCTTGTCGGCCTCGTCGAGGGTCCGGCAGAACGGGATCATGATGATAATGTTGTCGAGGCCGATTTCCTCGCGCGCCTTGCGTATGGCCCGGCACTCCAGGGCGAAGCCCTCGCGGTACCCCTCGCTGTAGTAGCGGCTCGCCCCGCGCCATCCCAGCATCGGGTTCTCCTCCTTCGGCTCGAAGGCCGCGCCGCCGATCAGCTGGGCGTACTCGTTGGTCTTGAAGTCGCTCATGCGCACGATCACCGGCTTGGGATGGTGCGCGGCGGCAATCCGGGCAATGCCCTGTGCCAGCGTGTCGACGAAGTACTGCGGCTTGTCGTCATAGGCCCGGGTCAGCTCGGCGATGCGACGGCGCGCCTGTTTGTCCTCGAGCTGGGCGTAGCGGACCAGCGCCATCGGGTGGATCTTGATCAGGTTCCCGATGATGAACTCCATCCGGGCAAGCCCGACGCCGTCGCTCGGCAGGCGCCACCAGCGGAATGCGGCGGAGGGGTTGGCCAGATTGATCATCACCTTCGTGCGCGTGCCGGGCATGTCCCGGATGTCGATTTCGCTCACGCTGAACTCGGCAACGCCTTCATAGACGTGTCCGGCGTCGCCCTCGGCGCAGGAGACCGTCACCTCCGCCCGGTCCTCGAGCACGCTGGTCGCATTGCCGGCTCCGACCACGGCCGTCAGACCCAGTTCGCGGCTGACGATGGCGGCATGGCTGGTGCGCCCACCATGATCGGTGACGATCGCCGACGCCCGCCGCATGATCGGCACCCAGTCGGGGTCGGTCATTCCGGTGACCAGCACGCCGCCCGGCACGAAGCGGTCGATCTCCGCAGCGCTCTCGAGCCGACATACCCTGCCCGTGGCGATCGAATCGCCGACGGCGAGTCCCGAGACCAGCCTGCGCCCCTTGCTCTTCAGCCGGTAGCTCTTGAGGGTGCCGGCTTCCCGCCTCGATTGCACGGTCTCCGGCCGTGCCTGAACGATGTAGAGTTCGCCAGTCTCGCCATCCTTCGCCCATTCCATGTCCATGGGCTGGCCGTAATGCACCTCGATGGCGCAGGCCCAGCGGGCGAGCTGCAGAACCTCGGCGTCGCTCAGCACGAAGGATGCCCGCTCCTTTCCCGTGGTAGACAGAAGCTTCGAGGTGGCGCCCCCGCCCCGCGCGTAGACCATCTTCTGGGCCTTGCCGCCCAGTGACTTCTCGATGATCGGCGTGAGCGATGGCTGGTCCAGCAACGGCTTGAAGACCTGGTACTCGTCCGGATCGACCATGCCTTGCACGACGGTTTCCCCCAGCCCCCAGGCCGCGGTGATGAGGACGCTGCGGGGAAAGCCGGTTTCGGTGTCGATCGAGAACATCACGCCCGCACCGGCCTTGCCGGAGCGGACCATCTCCTGAACCCCGACCGAGAGCGCGACTTCCATGTGGGCGAAGCCGTGGTTCTCGCGATAGACGATGGCTCGGTCGGTGAACAGCGAGGCGTAGCATTTCTTGCACGCCTCCAGCAGGGCGCGGTCCCCGCGGATGTTCAGGAAGGTCTCGAGCTGCCCGGCAAAGCTCGCCTCGGGCAGGTCTTCGGCGGTAGCGCTGCTGCGGACCGCCACGCTCGCAATCGCGTGGCCGCTGCGGGCCGCCATTTCGTGATAGGCCCGCAGTATCGCTTCAGCCAAGTCGGGGGGGAAATCCGCGGCAAGGATCATCTTTCGGACGGCCTTGCCGACCGCCGCGAGATTGCTGCCATCGTCCTCGAGTGCGCCGAGCTTGACCGCGAGCCGGTCCCTCAGCTCGTTGGCTTCGAGGAAATGCCAGTAGGCATGCGCCGTGGTTGCAAATCCGCCCGGCACGCCGATCCCGGCCCCCCGAAGACCGCAGATCATTTCGCCGAGCGACGCGTTCTTGCCGCCGACGATGGCGGTATCCGACCGGGACAGGTCGGAAAGCCAGCGGATCAAGGACGCTTCTATCGCCATTTCAGGACTCCTTCGGGGCTGGCGCGGCGTCAGTCGAACTTCCGGCCGGCAGCCTCGGCGCGCCAGTCAGTTCCACCCCAAGTGTGTCCTGTACATCGATGCCGCACCTTGATGTCGATCAACGCCGGCGCGCCGATGAGGCACCCGCACCTCGACCGGAGCTCGACCTCGGCGAGCGGCAGACGCGTCGGTCTCAGGTCTGCATCCGAAGCATGGCAAGAAGCTCTGGCAGGTCCAGAGCGTAGGATCGCGCCGCCTCGCCCAGCGTCACGAACGGCGCCATCGGGCAGCCGGGACAGGCCATCCGATGCGACAGGAAGACCTCGATCGTCGATGGCCAGCGCCGCATCACATCGGCGACCAGCATGTCGGCGTTGAGATCGGCGTCGGCTCCTGGAGCCACCGGAAGACTCCCTCAGGTCCCAGATGCGACAAGATTAGCCGCCGCGCGGAAGCCGAGCTTTGCGCTGGCGCAAGCACGCCGCCCGGGGAGCCGCCGGGCAGCGCCATGACCTCAGCCGCGCTCTTCCGGCAGATCCTGAGCGATTGCCGCCAGGGCGTGCGGCCGGGCGATCACGATGCGCTGCCGCCCGCAGACGACGATCCCCTCGCCCTCCCAGGCCGACAGGGTCCGACTTACCGTATGCAAGGTGGTCCCGGTCATCTCGGCCAAGTCCTGGCGCGAGATCGGAAAGTCGATCTCGATTCCTTCCTGCGTGCGCCGGCCGGCCTGCACCACCAGACGTGCCAGCGCATGGGCGATCCGCCGCTCCACCCGCTCGTTCTGCATCTCGCCAAGCCGCACCTGCAACTCGACCAGCCGGCCGCCCATGATCCGCATGGCATTGAGGGCAATCACCGGATAGAGCTCAGCCAGCTCGGAAATGCGCGAGCGCAGCCAGGTGAGCAGCCAGGTATCCTCGACCGCGACCGCCGTCGCCGGATAGGGAATGCCCCCGCACACCGCGACGCAGCCGGCGATCTCGCTCGACCCGAGATAGCGGATGATCACCTGTTGCCCCGCGGGCGTCGTCTGTCCGACCCGGAGCCGCCCGGCGAGGATCAGATGGAACGCCTCGGCCGCCGCTCCCTGGTGAAACAGCACCTCGCCCTTGTCCAGTTTGTGGCGCCGGGCGAGCGTGATCGCGCGCTCCAGCCCGTCATCCGACAACCCTTCAAACAGGGGGACGGACCCGCCCAAGGCGGTGCGGATGGCTTCGTTCCTGACCGAGGCGTCCAAGCCGCATACTCCCCCCGGGCCCGACGCCCGGACGCTGGTTTCGACACCGACGACCAACTGCACCGGCCGAACCTGGCCCGATTCCCCCGCGGCGCATCCGCCAGCGGCGCATATCTTAGCCTTGTTTGCGGTGCGGCAAAGAGCCGATCGGCGCCCCGGCCAGAATTGCCGCCAGGACCGGTCCTGGCGGATTCCAGCCATCGACTGTAGCCCACGGGCTGGAGGAAATCAGTATGGTCTCAAGCGGCCACATCGCAGAAGGCAGACGGTCCATGTCGGGTTTCGCCCTGTTCAGCGTGCCGTTCCGACCGTTCTTCCTGCTGGCCGGCGCATTCGGGGCGACGGCGGTGCCGCTGTGGCTGCTGATCCGGGCCGGTTACGTCGCGCAACCGGGCCAGCTTGCCGGCAGCCTCTGGCACGGCCACGAGATGATATTCGGCTTCGCCCTGGCGGTGTTTGCCGGATTCCTGCTGACCGCAGCGCAGAACTGGACCGGCCGACCGACGGCGCGCGGGCTGCCGCTCGCGGCGCTGGCGTTGCTATGGGTGGCCGGACGGGCCTTCCTGCTGCTGCCAGCGACGCCGCTTCCATGGCTCGCCATCGTCGTCGATGGATTGTTCCTGCCGGCGATGGCGATCGTACTGCTGCGCCCGATCCTGCTCACCGGCAATCGGCGCAACCTGATGTTTCCGATCGCGGTGCTGGCGCTGGCCGGGCTCAACGTCGCGATCCATCTGGCCGCCCTCGGCCAGGTCGACTGGGACCCGAGCCGCCTGCTCCAGGTGGCGCTCGACCTGGTCGCGCTGATGATGGTGGTCATGGGCGGGCGGGTTATCCCGTTCTTCACCGGCAACGCCCTGCCCCAGGCCGGCATCGCCAGCTGGAAACGCGTCGACATTGCCGCGATCGCGCTGACCGCGGCCATCGTCCTGGTCGACTTGTTCGGCGCGAACGACCTGCTGCTCGGCATCGTGGCCGCGGCGGCCGGGCTGGCCAACGGACTCCGCATGGTGCCGTGGCGTGGCTGGGTGAGCTGGCGCCAGCCGATTCTCGTGGTGCTGCACCTCGCCTTTCTCTGGCTGCCGGTTGCCTTCCTGCTGCGCGCCGGGGCAGCGTTCGACTGGCTGCCGCCCGATGCCGCCCTGCATGCCCTCGGCAGCGGCGCCGTCGGCCTGCTGACCCTAGCCATGATGAGCCGCGTCGCCCTCGGCCATAGCGGGCGCAGGATCGTCGCCGCGCCGCTCACCGTCCTTGCCTATGGCCTGATCCTGCTCTCGGGGCTGGTGCGCGTATCCTCCGCCCTCGGCACCGGTTCCGAAGCTCTGCTCGATGCCGCCGGCGCCGCCTGGGCCCTCGGCTGGCTCTGCTTCCTCATGGTCTATGCGCCGATCTGCCTTGAGTCGACGCCCCGGCCCGAGCGCGGCTGAAGAACCGACACCGGGTATCCGCCTCAGACGGCGCGCTCAGTTTCCTCGATCCGCTTGGCGAGCAACGCGATTCGCTCGACCACCGCCGCCAACGCCGCCTGTTCCGCCGCCAGCAGCGCCTCGCCGGAGGCGTGGGCGATCAAGTCCTCGTAGATCTCGCTGGCGCGCTCGAGCGGTTGCTCGGCTCGCCGCAGCAGGGCCGAGGACGCGCGCCCCTGGCCCGGAGCCGACGGACCAACTTGCGGAATGCGGATGCCTCCGCCAACGACCGGCTCGCGCTCCTGCCGCGCCATCGCCTCCACCAGCGCCGCGCTGGCTGCATCGCCCGCCAGATGGAGGGCCCGGGCGAGCGCCTCATGCACGTCGGCGGCGGCTTGGGTCAGGCGCTGCTCGAGGGCACGAAATACGGCCACGCTCTCGACCGGGCCGGGCCGGGCAGGCGGGCTGCCGGCGTACTCCCGACGATAGGCCTGGCGGCGCAGCACCCGCAGCTCGGCGGCGTGGGCAAGTTCCTCGCGCGCCATGGCCTCGGCTTCGTGGGCGACGCGCGGATCCGCCGCACGCGCCGCGACAAAGGCATAGAGCGCGAAGGCGCGCTCCTCGTTGGTTACCGCGATCGCCAGGGCGCGATAGGGACTCAGCAGCGAGCTGTTGCCCACCTCGTCCCACGACGCGCCGATTTCGCGCGGCAGTTGCCAGGCGAAGTCCTGCGCCGGCGGCACTGTCTCGTGTAACGACTCGGCCCAGCGCTTGACCGCATCGACGTGGCGCGCTTCGATTTCGCTCATCTGACGGAACGTCGCCGCGGTTTCGAGTTCGCCGCGTCGTTCCATTTCCTGGGCCAGCTCCCCATAGCGACGCACCGCCTCGACCTCGATCGCGCCGGCGATCCCGATCAGATGCCGCAAATCTGGGGCGTTCGCCTCCGGGTCCTTACCCAGCAATGTCGGTCTTGCCACCACCGCCGCTGCCTCCCCTCACCCCACGCCGGGTGGAACACCCCATGAACCTCAGTAGCTTAATTCTGGCATACAAAGATGTTAGCGTTATTTGTGATGGATCAATTGCTGCGCTGCACAAGAACGATACAAAGAGCCGCTTCAGACGGGCAGGAGAGTCATTTTTACATGTGGAAAGCCAGGATGAGACGCGGAGTGGCGGGAGCCCTGGCCGGGTTGGGTTGTTTGTTAGTGGCCCTATTCGCCATGGCGATCGAGGCACGCGCAGAAAGCCAGCTCTCTGATTTCATTGGTCAAGTGGCGCCTGGCGACCTGATTGCCGGCGCCGACGGCTTCGGCGCGGCCCAGGGCGACCCGCCGATGGTTCCTGTCGAGCGCAACGGTGCCACCGTTGGATACGCCTTCCTGAACTCGGATTTCGTCGACTCGACCGGATACTCCGGCAAACCGATCCGCATCGTGGTGGCGATCGACCCGGACGGCACGATCCGTGGTGCCAAGCTGGTCGAGCACCACGAGCCGATCGTGCTGGTCGGCATTCCAGAAGCCCGCATCGTCGATTTCATGGGCGCCTATGTCGGCTACAACCCGCTCGAGGCGGTCGATGCCGGCCAGTCGGCGCCTGACGTCGACATTGTGAGCGGCGCCACCGTCACGGTGCTGGTGATTGGCGACAGCCTGGTACGCTCGGCGGCGCGGGCGGCCCGCCGGATTGGCGTCGGCGGGTCGCAAGCGACGGCCGCCTCCGACTGGGTGGTCGATCCCGATGCCGGCGGCATTGCCGATTGGCAAACCCTGCTCGGCGAGGGGTCGGTGCGCCGCTTGAGCTTGTCGGTGGGCGACGTCAACGATGCCTTCCAGCGCTCCGGCAATGCCAAGGCGGCCGGCAAGCCCGAACGCGGCCAGCCCGACGATCGCTTCATCGATCTCTATGTCGCCCTGGTAAGCCAGAAGGCCATCGGTCTCAGCCTGCTCGGCGAGGCCGAATACGCCAATCTCGAGAAGATGCTGGAGCCGGGACAGCAGGCGATCCTGGTCGCCGGCGAGGGCCGCTACTCCTTCAAGGGCTCGGGCTATGTGCGCGGCGGCATCTTCGACCGCATCGAACTGGTGCAAGGCACCGAAACCATCCGCTTCCGAGACAAGCTGCATCGGCGAATCGGCGCGATCGCCGCCGCAGGCGCGCCTTCCTTTCCCGACATTGGCGTGTTCGTCGTGCCGGAGGGCACCGAGTTTGACCCTGCCCAGCCGTGGCGGCTCCAGCTCCTGGTCCAGCGGGCGACAGGCCCGATCGAGAAGGCCTTCACCAGCTTCGAGCTCGGCTATCAGTTGCCCGAGCGCTATCGCAAGCACGGCGCTCCCGCGGCGACCGCGGTCGTGGCGGAAGCGCCCGCGACCCAGGCCCCGGCCGGCACCGCAGTCGACGGCGGCCTCGATGCCGGCGAGACCCCGCTGTGGCAACGGATCTGGCGCAGCAAGATCGTCTCCATCGCCGTGCTCGCGGTGATGCTGATTGCCCTCACCTTCCTGTTCTTCTTCCAGGACTGGTTCGTGCGGCGGCCGGTGCTGTTCGATCGCGTCCGCCTAGGCTATCTCGCGGTGACGCTGGTCTGGCTCGGCTGGGTCGCCCAGGCGCAGCTCTCGGTGGTCAACGTGCTCGCCTTTGCCGGCGCGGTTCGCTCCGAGTTTCGGTGGTCCTACTTCCTGGTCGATCCGCTGATCTTCATCCTCTGGTTCTCGGTGGCGGCGGCGCTGCTGTTCTGGGGGCGCGGGCCGTTCTGCGGCTGGCTCTGCCCGTTCGGCGCGCTGCAGGAGCTGGCCAACCGCGGTGCCAAGCTGCTCAAGGTGCCGCAGATCTTCGTGCCCTGGTGGCTGCACGAGCGGCTGTGGCCAATCAAGTACATGATCTTCCTGCTGCTGTTCGGCGTCTCGCTGGGCTCGCTTGCCTACGCCGAGCAGCTCGCCGAAATCGAACCGTTCAAGACCGCGATCATCCTGCGGTTCATGCGCGACTGGTGGTTCGTGCTGTTCGCCGTGGCGCTCGTCGGCGCCGGGCTGTTCATCGAGCGCTTCTTCTGCCGCTATCTCTGTCCGCTCGGCGCGGCGCTGGCGATTCCCGGCCGTATGCGGATGTTCGACTGGCTGAAGCGCTACCGCGAATGCGGCCACCCCTGCATGCGCTGCCACAACGAATGCCCGGTTCAGGCGATCCATCCGGAGGGACACATCAATCCTAACGAGTGCATTTCCTGCCTGCACTGCCAGGTTCTCTACCATCACGACCAGAAATGTCCCGTGGTGATCCAGCGTCGCCTCAAGCGCGAGAAGCGCGAGGCGCTGTCGTCCCCCGCAACTCGGCCGGGAGCCTCCGGCCACACGGCACGCGCCGCCACGGCGGCAGAGCCGGTCACTGGTGCCTAGACGGCACCGACCAACTGAGAGGGAGACTCAGATGTCCAAGAAGAATGACGACGACAAGGGCTTCAGCAGGCGCGATCTGATCGGCGGCGGCGCCAAGGCGGCGACCCTCGCCGGGCTGACCGGAGCCGCCGGAGGACTTGCCGGCGGCGCCTTGCTGGCACCCAGGATGAGTCGGGCGGAGACCGGCAACGAGGCGAATGTCGGGCCGGGCGAGCTCGACGAGTACTACGTCTTCTTCTCCAGCGGGCAGTGCGGCGAGCTCAGGATCGTCGGGCTGCCGTCGATGCGCGAGCTCATGCGGGTACCGGTGTTCAACCGCTGCAGCGCCACAGGCTGGGGCCTGACCAACGAAAGCAAGAAGATCCTGACCGAGGGCCTGACCGAGGAGACCAAGAAGTTCCTCGCGAGCCGCGGCGGCGTGTATTTGAACGGCGACCTGCATCACCCGCACATGTCGTTCACTGACGGCACCTATGACGGGCGCTATGTGTTCATGAACGACAAGGCGAACTCCCGCGTGGCACGGGTACGCTGCGACGTGATGAAGTGCGACAAGATCATCGAGATCCCGAACATGGAGGCGGTGCACGGCCTGCGCGTACAGAAGTTTCCGCGCACAGGCTATGTCTTCGCCAACGGCGAGGACCGCCTGCCGCTGCCCAACGACGGCATGATCCTGGACGAGCCGGACAAGTATCATGGCATCTTCACGGCCATCGACGGCGACACCATGAAGATCGCCTGGCAGGTCATGGTCGACGGCAATCTCGACAACGTCGATGCCGACTATCAGGGCAAGTACTGCTTCTCGACCTGCTACAATTCCGAAGGCGGCGTGAATCTCGCCGAGATGACCTCGGCCGAGCAGGATTGGATCACCATCTTCAACATCGCCCGCATCGAGGAAGCGGTGAAGAAGGGCGACTACACCGAGCACAACGGCGTTCCCGTCGTCGACGGCCGGCACGGCTCGCCCTATACCCGCTATGTCCCGATTCCGAACAGCCCGCACGGCATCAACACCGCACCAGACGGCATCCATGTCGTCGCCAACGGCAAGCTGTCGCCGACGGTCTCGGTCATAGACGTGCGCAGGCTCGACGACCTGTTCGACGACAAGATCGAGCCGCGCGGCGTCATCGTGGCGGAGCCGGAGCTTGGCCTCGGACCGCTCCATACCGCCTTTGACGGTAAGGGCAATGCATTTACCACGCTGTTCCTCGACAGCCAGATCTGCAAATGGAACATCGAGAAGGCGATCCAGGCGTTCAACGGCGAGGATGTCGATCCGATCATCCAGAAGATCGACGTCCACTATCAGCCGGGCCACAACCATTCCTCCATGGGCCAGACCAAGGAAGCGGACGGGAAATGGCTGATCTCGCTCAACAAATTCTCCAAGGACCGGTTCCTCAATGTGGGCCCGCTCAAGCCGGAGAACGATCAGCTCATCGACATCTCCGGTGACGAGATGAAGATCGTCCATGACGGCCCGAGCTTTGCCGAGCCCCACGACGCCACCATTGTCCACCGCTCCAAGGTCAACCCGGTTCACATCTGGGACCGTAACGACCCGATGTGGGAAGATGCGCGCAAGCAGGCGGAAGCCGACGGCGTCGACCTCGAGGGGGCGGCGGACGTGATCCGCGACGGCAACAAGGTCCGGGTCTACATGTTCTCGGCCGCGCCGGCCTTCAGCCTGGAGAGCTTCACCGTGAAGCAAGGTGACGAGGTTACGGTCACCATCACCAACATCGACGACGTGGAGGATCTGACCCACGGCTTCACCATGACGAACCACGGCGTCGCGATGGAGGTCGGACCGCAGGCCACGGCCTCGGTCACCTTCACCGCGGACAGGCCCGGCGTTCACTGGTTTTACTGCCAGTGGTTCTGCCACGCCCTCCACATGGAAATGAAGGGCCGCATGCTCGTCGAGCCGCGGACGTCGTAACCGGGCGCCGGGGATCGGTCGCCGGCATCGCCGGCGGCCGGTCCCCGCAGCCCCGGGCCCATGCCATGGGAATTCACCTTCAACTCAGCCTCCTTGCCATGCTCGCCATGGCCGGCCTTACGCCGGCCGCGGCGGCAGAGCGAGAAGTCGGGCCCGGCGATTCGCTGCAGACAGCCGTGGACGCCGCCACGCCGGGGGATGTCCTTCGACTGCAGGAGGGCACCCACACGGGCCCTGTCGTGATCGATCGGCGCCTGTCGCTGATCGGCGAGCCAGGTGCGGTGCTTGTCGGGCCGGGCAAGGGTAGCGTCGTCACGCTGCTGGCCCCGGGGATCCGTATCGAAGGCCTGACCATCCGCGGATCCGGCACCGATCTGCCGGCCATGGATTCGGCGGTTCTCGTCCGTCAGACGGCGCCGGACGCGGCAATCGTCGGCAACCGCCTCGAGGGCAACCTGTTCGGCGTCTATCTGCACGGCGCCAGCGGCTCGCTGGTCAAGGACAATGTCATCGTCGGCCGCGACGACCTCCGCCTGTCGGAGGCCGGCAACGGGGTCTCGATCTGGAACGCTCCCGGCGCCCAGGTGATCGGCAACGACGTGCGTTTCGGTCGCGATGGCATCTTCGTCACCACCAGCCGCAACGTACTGTTCCAGGACAACCGGTTCACCGAACTGCGATTCGCCATCCACTACATGTACACCCAGGACAGCCGGGTGATCGGCAACCATTCGACTGGCAATCACATCGGCTGGGCGATCATGTTCTCCGACCGTCTCGAGATTCGCGACAATGTCAGCATCGACGACCGCGACCACGGGCTGATGCTGAACGCCGCCAACGATTCGGTGATCACTGGCAACGTGGTTCGGAACGGCCACGAAAAATGCGTGTTCATTTACAACGCCAACAAGAACCTGATCGCAGACAACTGGTTTGAAGGCTGCCCCATCGGGATCCACTTCACCGCCGGGTCCGAGCGCAATCGCGTCACCGGCAACGCCTTCATCCGCAATCGAACCCAGGTCAAGTATGTCAGCACCCGGCTGGTCGAGTGGACCGACGGCGGACGCGGCAACTACTGGAGCGACAATCCGGCCTTCGACCTCGATGGCGACGGCATCGCGGACGCCGCCTATCGCCCCAACGACCTGATGGACGAGATATTGTGGACCCTGCCGCAGGCCAAGCTGCTGCTCAACAGCCCGGCGGTGCAGACCATCCGCTGGGCCCAGGCACGCTTTCCCGCGCTGTATCCCGGTGGCGTGATCGACACCGCACCGCTGATGCAGCCGCCGGTGCCGACGGCGGGGGCCCGGCCGTGAGCGCGATCGTCAGCGTCGATTCAGTGGCGAAGACCTATGGCGACGTGTCGGCCGTGGCCGACGTGAGTCTCGCGCTGATGCCGGGCGAGGCACTGGCCCTGGTCGGCCACAACGGCGCCGGCAAGACCACGCTGGTCAAGCTCATCCTCGGCCTGGTCGTGCCCGACAGCGGCCGGGTCCGGGTATTCGGCGAGGATCCGGCGGCCAGCCACAGCGCCGCCGTGCGACGCGCGCTCGGCTTCCTGCCCGAGAGCGTCGCCTTCCATGCCGCCATGACCGGCCGCGAACTGCTCGACTTCTACGCGCGGCTCAAGGGCGAGCCGCGGCGCGGCAACGACGCGCTGCTGGAGCGGGTCGGCCTCGCCGACGCGGCGCGGCGGCGGGTCGGGACCTATTCCAAGGGCATGCGCCAGCGCCTCGGCCTGGCACAGGCACTGATCGGTTCGCCGAAGCTGCTGCTGCTCGACGAGCCTACCAGCGGCCTCGATCCGGAGTCGCGCGGCGAGTTCTACACCATGGTCGACCGGCTGCGACGCGACGGCGTCACCGTGCTGATCTCGACCCATGCCTTGGCCGAGATCGAAGCCCATGCCGACCGCATCGCCGTGCTGCATCGCGGCCGGCTCATCGCGCTCGGCCGCATCGCCGAGCTGCGCCAGGCCGCGGCGCTGCCGGTGCGGATGCGCCTCACCGTTGCACCCTGCACGACGGCACGGGTACTGGCGCGGCTTGGCGATCGTGTCGAAGTCCTGGCGCGGGGCGAGACGCATCTGGCACTCGCCTGTGAACAGACGAACAAGATGGCGCTGCTGCAGCGCGTCGCCGATGCGCCGGAGATCGTCGATATCGAGATCGAGTCGCCGGGCCTCGAGGCCCTGTACGGACGGCTGATCCGGCGCGAGGAGTCGGCATGAGGGCGGTTCCCGCCATCGCCGGCCAGGAGATTCGGATCGGCCTGCGCAATCGCTGGATCGTGGCGACGACGCTGCTCCTGGCGGCGCTGGCCCTGAGCCTGACGCTGCTCGGCAGCGCCCCGATCGGTACGGTCGGCGCAGATCCGCTGGCCATCGTCGTGGTTAGCCTGTCGAGCCTCAGCATCTTCCTGCTGCCGCTGATCGCGCTATTGCTGTCGTTCGACGCCGTCGTTGGCGAACAGGAACGCGGCACACTGATCCTGCTCATCGCCTATCCGGTGGCGCGCTGGGAAGTGGTGCTCGGCAAATTTCTAGGCCACAGCGCCATCCTGGCGATCGCCACCGTGCTCGGCTACGGCGCCGCGGCGGTGGCGTTGGCGATCAAGGGCGCGCCGCTCGTCGACGCCTGGCCGGCATTCGTCGCCATGATCGGCAGCTCGGTGCTGCTCGGCGCGGCCTTCGTCGCGTTGGGCGTGCTCGCCAGCGTGGTGGTGCGCGAGCGCGCCACGGCGGCTGGCCTCGCGGTCGCCATCTGGCTGTTCTTCGTGCTGCTCTACGACACCGCACTGCTCGGCGTGCTGGTGGCCGACCAGGGGCGCATCGTGACCGCCGACGTGCTCGACATCCTGCTGCTGCTCAATCCGGCCGACGCTTACCGGCTATTCAACCAGACCGGCAGCGAGGCGGCAGGACTGTATAGCGGAATGGCTGGGCCGGGCGAGGCCGAAGGCCTGCCGGCATCTCTCCTGGCCGCCGCACTTGCCGGCTGGGTAGTGCTTCCTTTGGCGGCGTCGATTCTGCTGTTCCGACGGCGGTCGCTATGACAACGCCAGCCGCGCTGCGGCGCCTGGCCTTGGCGCTGCCATTCGCGTTGCCCCTGGCCCTTGCCGCTTGTGGCGAAGAGAAGACGGCGGCCGTGCCGCCGCCGCAGGAGGTGGCCGGCGACATCACCGGCTACTATTGCAGCATGCTGCTCAGCGACCATGGCGGGCCGAAAGGGCAGATCCACCTGTGGAGCCGGGAAGAGCCGATCTGGTTCTCCTCGGTGCGCGACACCGTGGCATTCACCCTGCTCAAGGAGGAACCGAAGGACGTCGCCGCGATCTACGTCAACGACATGGGCAAGGCGACCAATTGGGATCAGCCGGAGCCCGATACCTGGATCGATGCCCGCCAGGCGTGGTTCGTCCTCGCCAGCAGCCGATTGGGGGGCATGGGAATGCCCGAGGCAGTGCCGTTCGGCAGCGAAGCTGGCGCGCGGGACTTCGCAGCGGCCTATGGCGGACACATCGTTCGCCTCGCCGATATCCCCGCGGACTACGTGCTCGGCATGCCCGGCCACTCCGGACAGGCGACGGTCCCGAACGATGACACGAACACCGAGCCCGCAGCGCAATGAACGAGACACCAGCATGACCAGATCCGTCACCCGCCGCCGCTTCATCGCCATCGCCGCCGCCGCGACCGGCGGGTTGGCGCTGCCGTCCATGGGCCGCGCCGGCGCCCCGCTCCATACCTGGCGCGGCGTCGCCCTCGGCGCCGACGCGACCATCCGGCTGGCCCATCCTGACGCCGACACCGCCAAGGCGCTGATCGCGGCCTGCATCGCCGAGATCACTCGGCTGGAGCGCATCTTCAGCCTGTATCGGACCGACTCCGCGCTGTCGCGGTTGAATGCCGACGGGATGCTGACGCTGCCCCCACTCGAGCTGGTCGACCTGCTCGGACGGGCGGCGGCGGTGAGCGAGGCCACCGGCGGCGCCTTCGACGCCACCGTGCAGCCACTCTGGCGCCGCCTCGCCGAGCATTTCGCCGTGGCCGACGCCGATCCCGCCGGTCCGGACTTCGATGATCTCAGGCCGCTGGTGAATTGGCGTCGGGTCGCGGTCGCGCCGGAGGCGATCGCGCTGAACCGGCCCGGCATGGCCGTCACCCTCAACGGCATTGCACAGGGCTATGTCACCGACCGGGTCGCAGATCTGCTGCGGGCCCAGGGCATGACCCAGGTGCTGCTCGATCTCGGCGAGACGCGCGCGCTGGGGCAGCATCCCGACGGACGGCCGTGGCACGTCGGCTTGACCGACCCGACGGATCCGCAGCGGATCGCCACGCGCGTGGATCTGTCCGAGCGGGCGCTCGCCACCTCCGGTGGCTATGGAACGGCGTTCGACGCCGGGGGCCGCTTCAACCATCTGATCGATCCCCGCAACGGACGGTGCGCTCCGCCAGCCCGTTCCGTCTCCGTCATCGCGCGCGACGCCACCACGGCGGACGCAGCCTCCACGGCATTGTCGTTCCTGGAGAACGGCGAGATACGCCCCGCCCTGCGGCGGCTCGGTGCGATCCAGGCGCATCTGCTCGGGCCTGACGGCGAGACCATCATCAAGGCTTAGGAACGTCAGGGTCTCGGGACGTAGGCGCGCCCCTCCCTTGCCTTGGTCGGCCACGAGCCTCCCGCGCGTCGGCCAGCGTGGCGCGAGCCTGCCCCCGGGTGCCCGGCTGCATCATTCGACTCAGAAAAGCATGCCGCAGCCGAAGGGGTATCGTTCGCATTCGCCGCAGCCCGCCTCACGCCCGGGCGTCGACCATCGTCTCAGTGTCGGCGGCAACCCTCTGCAGCACGGTACGGTCACCAGCAACGCCGAAAACAGGACAACCCAAACAGATACCGCTCGCCGCACTGCGCGCAGTTAAAGCCAACCCTTCGATGATCGCCCGCTACATCATTCTTTCTCTATCGAACCTCTTCCGCTATTCTCATACAATTCTTCTTCATTGCCGTGGCAACCGAGATGGCGTCTCGACGGAACGAGCTGGCTGGGAAGATTCCCTCCACCCCCGCGATCGGGCGAGGCGGGGATCCGGTGCGTTCCGGCGTGCTGGCGGGCGCGCAACAGCCGTTCGCGCCGGGCAAGCTCACGCGCAAGACGCTGAACGATCAGATCTACGCCGAACTCAAGGAAGCCATCATTTCCGGCCATGTCGCGCCCGGCAGGGTGCTGACCATCCGCGAGCTGGCCGACTCCTTCGGCGTCAGCATGATGCCGGTGCGCGAGGCGCTCAGCCGCCTGATCGCCGAACAAGTGCTCGTGCTTCGGCAGAACCGCTCGGTCGCGGTACCGGTTCTGACCGCCGCGCGCTTCGCGCAGATCACCAAGATCCGCCTGATGCTCGAGGGCATGGCCGCGGCGGACGGCGCCGAGGCCATCGCCGCCGGCCAGATCGACGAGATGGCTGCGCTGAACGACGAGATGGAACGCTGCGGCCCCGGCGACAGCATCGCCTATCTCGACCTCAATCGCCGCTTCCACTTCATCGTCTACAAGGCGTCTGAGCAGGACTATCTGGTCGGACTGATCGAAGCCCTGTGGATGCAGGTCGGGCCGCTGCTCAATCTGCTGCTGCAGGAGCCGGACAAGGCGGATGCACGCCGGGATGTTCATCACCATGCGCTGCTGGCCGCGCTGCGCCTGAAGGACCCGGCGGCGGCGCGCGACGCGGTGGTGGCCGACATTGGCGACGCAGCCGATATCATCCACGAACGTCTCGCGGTCGCCTGATCGTGCGGTCGGTCGTCCGGAGTCGGGAATAATCAGGCTCCGCCCCGCAGACGTCGCGTTTGCGCCACGTCGACGACGTAGTCGATTCCGTTGGCCGCGGTGACTAGCGCCACGGCGTAGATGTCGCGCGCGCGCCCGGCGCTGAGCCAACGTCGATTGACGTCGCGGGCGACCAGCTCTGGATCGCGATCACCAGGCGCCCCATAGCCGCCGCCGGCGCAGGACTGGTACAGCACGTCCTCGCCCTCCTCGCAGGTTTCGATGTGAAACGAGGGCAGAGTAACGATTTCGCCATTTCGCAGCCGCTTCCGGTTGGACGCGGGCGCCGCATCGAGACCGTCGAGCACGCCCTTGGCCGTGTTCGTATCGCCATCGCTGCAATACGCCACGGTCATCGGCCCTGAAAGCGAACGATAGCTGCCGGCCGTCGCCGGCGCGCCATTCCATTGCCCGCTGCCCATGGTGTCCTGCGCGACGTAGCGCGAACCGAACAGGATCGGGTACATGCTTTCGTCGATTTCGATCGAATCGAGCACCAGAATGCCGCCGCCGTTCGGGGCCTCGTATGTCAGCCAGCCGTCGTAACCGTGCAGTGCCGGCCCGCCGGACAATCCGACACAGAGCTGGTTGATATAGGGAAACGCCGGACCCTTGCGGGTTTCCTCGCCCGCCACCACGCCGAGCCCGGCCGAGAAGTCGCCGCCGCCTTCGGCATAGCCGTGCGGCTTGCCCATCTGCGAGAAACAGCACTGGATGGCGTTGATCAGGCGATCGTTCACATTCGTCGTCGCGACCGAGGTGCCGACCGGAAAGGCCGGGCGGCCGACCACGCAGCCGTCGCGCAGCAGCGTCCGCACACAGCTCGCGCTGCCCGCATTGTGCGGGATCGTGGGATCCAGGTTGTAGAACACGCCGATCAGGCATGAGCCGGTGGCGCAGGCCTCCGACAGGTTGATGCCGCCTGGAACGCAGTCCGGATTGTCACGCAGATCGACCGTCACCTCGCCCTTGGCGGCGTCGACCGTCACCGTCGCCTTGATCGGAATTCCGTGGTCGGCGACTCCCGGCACCGGATCATGGGTGGTGCTGTAGCTCCAGGTTCCGCTCGGCAGCTTGCCGATCGCCTGTTGCGCCCGTCGGCGGCCATATGCCATCCAGTCTTCTACGAAGCGCTTGATCGTCTCCTTGCCGTAGCGCGCGGCGAGCTCCTTCAGGCGCCGCTCGCCGATTCGACAGGCGCCCACCTGCGCCCGATAGTCGCCGTACCAGATGTGCGGCACCCGGATCTTGTGGCGCGCCATCCGGATGATGTCCTTCTTGTCCTGGAAGTTCTCCTGGATGCGGACGCAGGGGAAGTGCATGCCCTCCTGGTAGACCGTCGCCGCATAGGGCAGATAGGTGCTCGGCTCGGGCGCCCCGACATCGGCGTGATGCGAGCGCGACAACGTCCAGAACAGCGGCTCGCCGTCGATGAAGACCGGCACGCACAGCGTCATGTCGGCGTGATGGGTCACCCCCAGGAACGGGCTGTTGTTGAAGAAGCCGTCGCCTTCCTTGATGTCGTCGAACAGCTCGGTGATCGGACGGGTCGTGAGATCGAGTGCGCTGACATGGATCGGCATCGCCTCCTCGACGCAGATCAGCCGGTGGTCGTAGGTGAGCAGCCCGCAGGACATGTCGCGCGCGTTCTTGATGACCGCCGAGCGGCTGGCCTTCATCACCGTATTGGTCATCTCGCGGATGATGGCTTCGAGCCGGCTGGACAGCACCGCCATCAGCGCCGGATCGATCTCGGTGCCGGCGGCATCGCCGCCGCCGCCCTTCAAGCTTGCCTGCGCCATCCCGTTCCTCCCATGCGGCGGCGTCCGCCGAGTCCCGCGCGCCGCCTATCCGCCATGCTTCTCGCGCAGCGTGATGATCGCCACCATGACGACCAGACCGATCAGAATTTCGCGCACGGCCTCGGGCCAGGTGGTGCCCGCCAGCAGGATCCCGACACTGGTCAGCAGCAACGCGCCGCCGAAGGTGCCGAGATAGTGGCCGCGCCCACCGGTAACCAGCGTGCCGCCGACGACCACGACGGCGATCGCCGGCAGCATGTAGGTATTGCCCATGCCGAGCACCGCCTGACTGCCGAAGCCGACCAGGAGCACGCCGACCAGGGCCGAACAGAAGCCGCTCAGCATGAACACGCCGAGCTGGGTCCGAGCGACACTGACGCCGGACATGCGCGCGACCCGGGTGCTGCAGCCGACCGCATAGATCCGCCGTCCGAAGGGTGTCCGGCTGAGCAGAAGGGTCGCCGCCACGACAAAGACGCCGAGCAGCCACACGGTCGGAGAAAAGCCGAGGATCTTGCCACCCAGGAACCACTTGAGCCCCGGCGCGCCGCTCATCGTCGGCCCGCCCTGGGTATAGACCAGGGCAAGTCCGTGGATCAGGCCGTCGGTCGCCAGGGTCATGATGATTGCCGGCAAGCCGAATGCGACCACGC
This sequence comes from uncultured Rhodospirillaceae bacterium, assembly GCA_964372215.1. Lineage (GTDB taxonomy): Bacteria > Pseudomonadota > Alphaproteobacteria > Dongiales > Dongiaceae > DAIMFL01. Next base: position 128,392 of record CAYJQC010000004.1, on the reverse strand, counting down.
CGATGCCGTTGAAGGCGCCGATCAACACCCCGACACCCAGCGCGAGCGGCACGGCGACGATCAGTCCGGCATCGGTCCCGCCAGAGACATTGGCCATCAGCATGGCGCAGAACGTGATGGTCCAGGGAACCGACAGGTCGAAGCCGCCGGCCAGGATCACGGCGCCCTGGCCGAGCCCGAGGATGGCCAGGAACGAGGTCAGCACGAGCAACGAATTCACGTAGTTGATGTTGATTGCGCTGGTTCCGAACATGATGAAGGTCGCGGCCACCGCCAATATCGCCAGCACGAACGACGGGGTCAGCTGACCGACCAGCTCGCGGTTGCGCTGAAACCAGCGGTGCAGCGGCGATCCGCTGAGTTCGTCATTCGGCCGCAGCTCATGCTCGCGCGATACCAGCGAGATCCTGGGCAGCAGGACGCCCGCCGTTTTCGGTGACATACCGGCCCGCCAGGCTCGCCACTTCAGGTGCAACGATCGAACCTGGCCGCCGAGCGGCGAATCGCGGCTGATCGACGCGCCGACCACGGCCAGGATGATCACCAGCGCCTCGGCCACGGTGGCGTAATAGGCGGACACGTTCAGCACCAGAAGCACATTGACGGTGAGCATCAGGGTGTAGGCCCCGAAGACGGTGCCCACCGGTCCGCCGCGCCCGCCGCCCAGCGCGGTGCCGCCGAGCACCACCGCCGCGAAGATCGGCATCAGCATCGGCGCGCCGACCAGCGCGTCGCCCGAACCGGTCACCGCGCCCAGGAATACCCCGGCCGCACCGTAATAGGCGCCGGCGATCACATAGGCCCAGAACAATACGCGGCTGACCTTGATCCCGTTGGCGAAGGCCGCCTCGCGATCGCTGCCGACAGCGTAGATGCCGGTGCCGAATCGCGAGCGCCGGATCAACCGCCAGATCGCGAGCGCGACCAGCAGCATGACCACCGGCGCCGGCAGCAGTTCCGGAATTGCGTCATAGGTCAGAAACGCCGAGAGATCCGCGCCGATGCGGCCACCGGGCTTGGGCAGCACCAGCAGGGCGAGCCCCCGCAGGATGAACATGGTCGCCAGCGTGACCACGACAGGCTGCAGTCGCATATAGGCGACGAAAAAGCCGTTGACCGCACCCACCAGGCATCCAATGCCGATGCCGGCTAACGCCCAGAACGCCTGGGACCCGACCGACTCGCCCATATGGGTGGCGAGCACGGCGTTGACCAGCGAGATGGTGGCGGCGCAGGAAAGATCGAAACCGCCGGTCAGCACCACCAGGGTCTGGCCGATTCCCGCGAGCGCCAGCGCCGCGCCGCCGCTCGAAAGATAGCTGAAATCAAAATAGGTCAGTGAGCCCGGCGTGATCCCCTGCAGGACGAGGATGATCGTGCAGAAGGCTGCGACCGCGATCCACAGACCCCGCGCGCGCACGACCTGCCGCCACAGCACGCCGGAACCCGCCGCCGGCGCGAGCGCCGCCGTCATGCCGCCGCGCTCCCCGCCTTGGCCCGGCCGGCGTCGCTTAGTTCGCCTAGTGCACCCCGCATGATCGCATCCTCGCTGATCGCATCCCCTTCGAGCTCATCCACCAGCTCGCCGCGATAGATCACCGTCACTCGGTCGCAAAGATTGACCAGTTCGGGCACCTCGGTGGAGTAGAACAGCACCGCGCCCCCCGCCTTCACGAACTCGCGGACCAGCACGTAGATGTCGTGCTTGGTGCCGACATCGACCCCGCGGGTCGGGTCGAACAGCAGCAGCACGGCGCTTTCCGTCAGCAGCCACTTGCCGATCGCGATCTTCTGCTGGTTGCCGCCGCTGAAAGCTGCGCAACGCGTGTAGAGCGCCCGCGGATGGACCTGCAGTCGTGCGAGAATCCGGTCGACCTCGATCGCCTCCTTGTCGGTGTCGATGAATCCGAAGTGGGACAGCCGGTCGATCACCGGCAGGCTGACGTTGTGCCGCCCGCTCAGCTTGAGGAACAGGCCCTCGGTCTTGCGATCCTCCGGCACCAGGCTGATGCCGATTCGGGCACTGACCGCGTCCTCGGGGGTCGCCAGGATGGTTGCCCTTCCCGCGATTTCCACGATCCCCTGGGCGAACGGCTCGACGCCGAACAGTCCGAGGAACAGCTCGAGCTGGCCCATTCCCTGCAATCCGGCCACGCCGAGTACTTCGCCGCGGTGCAATTCGAAGGAAAAGTCACGCAGCTTGGCCCGGCCGGCCAGGCCGCGGCCGGCCAGGGCCGGCGGAACCGCAGCGTCGCGGACCTGGCGCTCCCGCGGCGGAAAGGCGGAGTCGAGCGAGCGCCCGATCACCAGCTCGATCACCGCATCATCGCTGATTTCGTCGGTCCGATAAGTGCCGACATGGCGGCCATTGCGCAGCACCGACAGCCGATCGCAGAACGCCCGCACCTCGCGCATGCGATGGGTGATGAAGATGATGGTGATGCCCGATTGGCGGAGATGGCTGATGACGCCCTCGAGCCACTCGACATCGTCGCTGGACAGCGCCGAAGTCGGCTCGTCCAGCAGCAGCAGCTTGGGATTGCGCGACACCGCCTTCGCGATCTCGATCTTCTGGCGCATCGACAGGTCGAGATCCCGCGCCAATGACCGCGGATCGATGTTACGGACGTCGAGCCGATCGAGAATGCCGGCGACGATCTCGTGGGAGCGCCGCCGGTTGATCTGCCCTGCCAGGCCGGTCGGCTCGTAAGGCAGCAGCATGTTCTGGGCGATGTCGAGATCGGGAACCAGGGTCATCTCCTGGAACGCGGTCTGCACGCCGCATTTGTGGCTGTCCAGCGGCGAGCCGAAATGCACGGACTCCCCCAGCACCCGGACTTCGCCGGAATCCGGCCGCACCAGACCGCTCAGGATCTTTACCGCAGTCGACTTTCCCGCGCCGTTCTCCCCCAGGAGGGCATGCACCGCCCCGCGCTCGACCTGGAGCGACACATCGTCGAGCGCGACGGTCGCCTCGTAGCGTTTGGTCAGGCCCACGAGTTCAATCGCGGGGATTGCGCTGTCCATCTATTGCCTTTCAACACTCGACTGGGCACGCAAGCCGGATCGGGGGGGGCCGCCGCGACGCCTGAGCGAGGCGCCGCGACCACCCCCCAATGTCACGGCGCGATCAGTCCGGCTGGGCCAGGATTGCCGCGTTCAGGCCCAGATTCGGCAGTTCCGGGCTGTAGAAGTCGGCGTACCAGTAAGGATCGGGCATCAGTGCGGGATTGATGGCATTGCAGCCGGCCGCGAGTTCCTCCGAGGTGCCTTCGACGCACAGCTTGGCGTCTTCGGTCTTCAGCGGGCTGTGCGACAGCGTGGTCGAGCGCGGGATCTCCTCGCCCTGCAGCGCCTTCACCGCCAGGGTGAGCGCCATCGCGCCGCCATACACTGCCGAACCGGCGGAGAAGCTGCGCAGTCCGATGGCGCCGTCGATCGTGCCCTCGGGCAGCATCATGATGCGGTGCCCGTTCGACGCCTCGCCGCCGCAGGGCTTGACGTCCTTGGGGGCCACTCCGGCTTCAAGTTGCATCATGCTTGCCTCATAGCAGCCGGTCTGCAGCAGCAGGCCGTCGATCTCGTCCCAGGAACGGGTCGCCAGCATCTTGGTGAGCTGCACCCGCGCCTCAGGCTGACTCCACAGCCCGTTGGCGGAGGCGACGATCTTGATGTCCGGATATTCGGCCAGCGCCTTCTCGGTTCCCGCATTGATTCGGGAGTCGTAGGAGGTGCCGGACACGCCGGTGATCTCCACCACGTTGCCCTTGCCGCCAAGCAGCTCGAACAGCCACTTCGCCCGCTGATACCCGGCCGCCTCGGCATCCACGCCGACATGGTGGGCGCATTCCTCCTCGACGAACGAGTCGTAGGTCATGACCACGATGCCCTTGTCACAGGCATGCTTGATCACCTGGTTGAGCGCCGTGGGCGAGATCGGATAGATGATGATCGCATTCGCGCCCGCCTGAATCATGGCGTTGATCTGCTGGATCTGCTTTTGCGCGTTGTCGCCGGATGCCTGGACCTTGAAATCGATCAGGCTTGCATAAGGCTCGGTCTTGACCAGCGCGAGCTGCATGTTCATCGCTTCGCTCTGCCAGTTGTTGCCGATATAGCTCATGCTGAGATAGACCTTGAACTTCTCGCCGTCCTGGGCCGAAGCCACATTCGCGGCCCCGACACTCGCCGCCACGGCGGCAATGGCGCCGGCCGCGACCAGCATCCCCTTCATAGCCTTCCGAAACATGGTCACCTCCTGTTGCGTGTTCCCAGATCACACGGGCCCGTCCGCGACTCTTGAACTGGTCGTTCCCTTGCGGCCCGGCATTCAGTCCCCCGCCGCGACAACTGCCGCGTCAGGCGTGGACAGTCCCCGCCACTAGTCGACGGAGACCAGATAGTTTCCCTGCCGATCCATCTCGGCCACATGGCCGGGAAGCAGCAGGATCGTGGTCGTTTCCTCCTCGATCACGGCGGGGCCGGCGATACGATGGCCGGCCGACACGCTTCGCCCGTCGAACACCGGCAGCTCGATAAGGCCGCCGCCGCCATGGACATAAACTTGGCGGCGCGCCTTTTCCGTGGGACTTCCCTCGCCCGCCGACCGGTCCGCGCCCAGCCGGCTCTTGCCGCCGCTGTCGCCGATCGCCCGCACCTTCCAGGTCGTGAACTCGACCACGTCGCCCTCGTCCTTGATGGTGTAGATGCGCTCGTGCATCTGATGGAACTCGGCGACCAGTCGATCAAGATCGGCGCTCTCGAGGCCGGAAGGGCCGACGTCGAAGGGCACGTCGATTTCCCAGGACTGATACTCGTAGCGGCCCTGGAAGAAGAAGGTGAAGCGTCGCTTGGCGGGCGCGACGCCGGCGAGCTCGAGAAAGTCGTTGCCGCGCTCCCGCAGGGTCGACAGCACCGCGTTCACGGCGGAAACGGCGAACCGCCGGCTGTCGGTATGCAGCGTCGCCATCTCCTCCCAGATGATGTCCGAAATCAGGCCGCCGAACGCGCTCAGGCCGGCCGCGAAGGATGGGATCATGTAGCGCTTCAGCCCGATCACGTCGGCCATCTCGGCGATATGGCAGGCAGTGGCCCCGCCCCCGGCGACGAGATAGCTGTCGCGGGGATCGATGCCCTCGATGACCGTGATGTCCTCGATCGCCGCAATCATATTGTGATTGCTGGTGGTATGGATCGCGTAGGCGGCACTGATCGGATCGATCTTCAGCGCGGCGGCCACCCGCCCCACGGCTTGCTCGGCGGCGGCGCGCTGGAGCTTGATCTTGCCGCCAAGGAAATAGTCGGGATCGATGATGCCGAGCACCACATTGGCGTCGGTCACGGTCGCCTGGTCGCCGCCCTGGCCGTAGCATGCCGGGCCGGGACGCGCGCCGGCGCTCTTCGGCCCGACCCGGAGCAGCCCGCCGCTGTCGACCCAGGCGATCGAACCGCCGCCGGCCCCCACAGAGCGCACGTCGACCTTGGGCAAGCCAAGCAGGTCCTTGCCGATGACCGCCTCCGGCGTGATCACGAGCTGGCGGCCGCGAATTGCCGAAACGTCGAAGGTCGTGCCGCCCATGTCGACCACGATGACGTCGGGCTCCTCGGTCAGGTTGAGCGCCGCGATCGGCGCCAGCGTCGGCCCCGACATCACGCTGTAGATCGGCCGCTCGATCATGGTGTCGGGAGGCATCATGCCGCCGACGCAGTTGGCCAGGAGCAGCTCGCGCCGATAGCCAGCCTCGACCAGCACTGCGCGCAGTTTGTTGACATAGGAGCTGACGATCGGCTGCAGCGACGCGTTGATGGCGGTCGAGATCGTCCTTCGGTACTCGCGCGGTATCGGGTTGAGTTCGTGGCTCAGCGTGATCGGCAGGTCCGGACGCTTGCGCTGGTAGATCTCGCGCACGCGGCGCTCATGCTCGCCGTTCACGATCGACCACAGCAGACAGACGGCAATCGCCTCGACGCCGCAGCGGTCGAAATACGCGATCGCCGCCTGCACATCGGCCTCGCTGAGGGGCGTGACCTCGTTGCCGAGCGAGTCGATCCGGCCCGCCACCTCGAAGGTGCGGCTGCGCGGCACGAACGGCTCGGGATAGTCGATCCGCCAATCGAAGGCACGCTTGCGCGGCGCCTCGCGCAAGGTGAGAACGTCGGGATGGCCCTGGTTGCAGATCAATCCGACCGCCGCAACCTTGCCTTCCACCAGCGCATTGGTCGACACCGTCGAGCCGTGAACGATGTGGGAAGTGCGATCGAGAAATGCCGCCAGATCAAGCCCATAGGCTTCGGCGGCCACCGTCAGGACATCGATGAATCCGATCTCGAACTCGCCGGGGGTCGACGGCGACTTGAAGATCCTGAGGCCGGCGCCCGCTTCATGGACGACGCAGTCCGTGAAGGTGCCGCCAATGTCGATGCACACGCTGAAATTCGCCAATTGTGCCCCCCACCCTGTATGGCTAACGTTATCAAACCTTTTGGGATAGCTTCAATTGCTATTTGCGATATAGTATGTGTGATCACATCAAAGGTCGAGGCTGAACGCGCCGACCGACGGATCTGGAGGAGCGGGAAAAATGGCAGCGAGCGCTCAGGCGAACGAGCGGGTGGTCTATATCGACGGCGAGATCGTCCCTGAGAGCCGGGCGTTGATCTCCTTTCGGGACCGGAGCTTCAAGTTCGGCGACGGCGCCTTCGACACCACCCGGACCTTCGGCCACCGCATCTTCAAGATGCGCGAGCATATCGACCGCTTCTACAAGTCGCTGCGCTATCTGCAGATCGAGATCGCGGTCGACCGCACAGAGCTGATTGCGATCACCGAGGACATTCTGGCGCGCAACCTGCACCTGATCGACAAGGACGAAGACTACTGGGTCACCCAACGCGTCTCACGCGGCGCCGAGATTCCCGGCGGCGACGTCTACGAGGCGGGCGGACCGTTGCTCATCGTCGAATGCACGCCCCTGCCCTTCCGCGCCCGGGCCCACTACTTCCGCGACGGCATCGACGTGATCGTGCCCTCGATGCGGCGCGCATCGCCCGACGCGCTCAATCCGCGCGCCAAGACCCACAACTACCTGAACCTGATTCTGGGCGACCAGGAAGTCCGCCGCACCAACCCCAAGGCCTGGGCCATCCTGCTCGACCACAACGGAAATTTGTGCGAGGGGATCGGCTCCAACCTGTTCCTGGTGATCGACGGGGAGATCCACACGCCTCAGGACCAGTACGTGCTGTGCGGCGTCAGCCGGGAGACCGTGATCGAGCAAGCGGCGCGGCTCGGCATTCCCGTGATCAAGCGCGACCTCACGCTCTACGACGCCTACAACGCCGATGAGGCCTTCATCACCTCGACCAGTTTCTGCATCTGCCCGGTGCGAAGCGTCAACGGCATCGCGATGGCGAACACGGCGATTCCCGGCCCGGTGACGGCGGCCGTGACCCGGGCCTATGTCGAGCTGGTCGATTTCGACTTCGTGGCCCAGTACCTCAAGCACTTGCCGTCCTGAGCGCCCGCCATCGTGCGCCCCCTCTGGGAGACCAGACGATGAGTACCGAACGCCGGCAGTCCGGTGGTCGCACCGCCCCCGCCCCCGAGATCAGCCCGTTCCTCATGTCCGTGCTGTCCAGCCGGCTCGAGGCGATCATCCGGGAGATGTCCAACACGGTGATGAAGGCGAGCCGATCGGCCGCCATCAAGAACGCCCGCGACATGTCCTGCGGCCTGCTGACCTACGACCACCGCCTGATCTGCGTCGAGGAGTCGATGCCGATCCATGTCAGCTCGCTCGAGCTCACCACCAAACCGATCACCGAGCATTTCGACGACGTCAAGGAAGGCGACGCCTTCTTCAACAACTGCGCCTATACCGGGGTCACCCATCACGCCGACATGACGCTGTGCACGCCGGTGTTCATCGACGGCGAACCGATGTTCTGGACCCTGTCGCGCTCGCACCACGCCGATACCGGCGCCCATGTCGAGACCACCACAGATCCCTATGCCGCCACCATCTACCAGGAGGGCATCCAGATTCCCTGCGTGCGGTTCCAGGAGGATTTCCGGGACAAGCAGGATCTGATCCGCATGTGCCGCACCAAGATCCGGGTGAGCCACATCTGGTACGGCGACTATCGCGCCCAGGTCGGTGCCTGCCGCGTTGGCGAGAAGCGGCTGAAGGAACTGGCGGCGCGCTACGGCAAGGACACCATCAAGGCGTTTATCGAGGCGTGGATCGACTACGGCAGCCGGCGCGCCATCGCCGCGATCCGCAAGCTGCCGGCCGGCACCTGGGAGTACGAGACCCGGCACGACCCGATCCCGGGGGTCGCCGATGAAGGCATCCCGATCAAGGCGAAGGTCACCGTCGACCCTGAGGCGGGCATGGTGACGGTCGACCTGCGCGACAATCCGGACTGCGTTCCCGGTGGAGTCAACCTGTCGGAAGCCTGCGCCACCGGCTCCGGCCGAATCGGCGTGTTCAACAACCTCGACCCGACAATTCCCCACAACGAAGGAAGTGCCAGCCGGATCAAGGTGCTGCTGCGCGACGGCTGCGTGGTCGGCCGGCCGGCCTATCCGGCCGGCACCTCGAACGCGACCATGGGGGTAAACGACCGCCTGATAAACGCGATCCAGTGCTGTTTCACCCGCATGGGCGAGCCCCATGGCATGGCCGAGGGTGGCGTGGACTTCTCCTCGGGCATGGCGATCGTCTCTGGCATCGACGACCGCAAGGGCGAGGGCTTTCCCTTCATCAACATGGTCCTGGTTGGGCTATCCGGCGGACCTGGCCTGGCCGGCCACGACGGCTGGCTGACCTACGAGGCGCCGGATGGCGGCGGCGTGCTGGCGCTCGATTCGATCGAGATCGACGAGGCGATGTACCCGATCCTGTTCGAATCCCGGCATGTGGCACCGAATTCAATGGGCTGCGGACGCTGGAACGGCGCGCCGGCGACCCAGGGGGTCTATTACGGCCTCAGCCGTGCACCGATGACCGCCGCCTATTGCAGCGACGGCGACCGCAACCCCTCGCGCGGCGTGATCGGCGGACTGGACGCCGCGCCGTCCTCGAACCGCAAGCGCCGCCGCAATGGCGAGATCGAGACCCTGCCCTCGTTCCACATCGAGCAGGTGCAGCCCGGCGAGGCGATCGTGTTTCGCAGCAATGCGGGCGGCGGCTACGGCGACCCGCTCGACCGCGATCCGCAGCGCGTGGTCGATGACGTCAATCGAAGGTGGCTCAGTCCGAATCGGGCGGAAGCGGTCTTCAAGGTGGCCCTGGCCCGGGCCGAGAACGGGATCGACTACGTGCTCGACCGCACGGCGACCGATCGACTGCGCGCGGATCCGCGCTGAGGCGGTAGCCGCCGCAGCGCTCAACGTGGGGTGGACCATGCCAGATCCTTATGAGGCTTTCGACGATCGTTTCCGCGGGCTGCTGGCGTCGAGCGCCCGGCTCGAGACACTGCACACCGGCATGCTGTGGGGCGAAGGGCCGGTCTACTTCGCCGATGGCGGCTATCTCCTTTTCAGCGACATTCCCAACAACGTGCTGCTGAAATGGACCGAGGGCCTCGGCGTCAGCGTGTTCCGGAACCCCTCCAACTATGCCAACGGCAACACCCGCGACCGCCAGGGCCGGCTGGTCACCTGCGAGCACGGCCGCCGGCTGACCCGGACCGAGTACGACGGCAGCGTCACCGTGCTGGCCGACAACTACCAGGGCAAACGCCTGAACTCGCCGAACGACGTGGTGGTCAAGTCCGACGACACCATCTGGTTCACCGATCCGCCCTACGGCATCCTGACCGACTACGAGGGCGTCAAGGGCGAGAGCGAACTCGGCCACAACTATGTCTTCCGCTTCGATCCGCGCAGCGGCGCGCTCTCGATCGCGACCGATGCCTGCGACATGCCCAACGGGATCGCCTTCTCGGCAGACGAATCGCTGCTCTATGTCTCCAACACGGGCCTGTCTGAGGGGCCCGGCGGCAGCCATCACATCACCGTCTTCGACGTGGTCGGCGGCAAGGAGCTGCGCAACCCCCGGGTCTTCGCCACCATCGATGCCGGGGTGTCCGACGGGTTCAGGCTCGACACCGACGGCAACATCTGGACCAGCGCCGGCGATGGCGTCTATTGCATCGACCCGACGGGTAAGTTCCTGGGCAAGATCCTGGTTCCCGAATGCGTCGCCAACGTGACGTTCGGCGGCCCGAAGAACAACCGCCTGTTCATCGCCGGCGAGTCGACGCTGTTCGCGATCTTCGTCAACGCCAAGGGCTTGCAGCGTCCCTGACGCTTGTGGACGACGGACGCATTGCGCGGCACCGGCCGGCCTTCACGACGGCCGCAGCTCTCCCGTCCGCCACGAAATCCAGGGCCTGCCGCCATCGAGCTTCTCGCCGGCTTCCGCCCGCCTGCAAGGCCACCCGCTTGTGCCGCTCTATGCCGGTTTCGATGACCTCGTCCATCGGTCGCCGCCACCGATGCTCGGAACCAATCGCAGCCTTGCCCACAGCATCTGGCTGCGTCGGCTGAGCGGCTGCAGATTCACCGGACGAGTTGCCGCCCGGTCGGCCCCGAACTCCGGCCCGCCGGCTCAGGCGCCGTCGGCCGCACCTGGAAAATGGCAGGCCACGGACACGCCGGCGCCGGTCGCCGTGAGGCCGGGCTCCTGGCGCGCGCAGATTTCCTGCGCTTTCCAGCAGCGGGTGCGGAAGCGGCAGCCGCTCGGCGGATTGACCGGGCTCGGCAGGTCGCCCTGCAGCACGATGCGCCGGCGCGCCCGCTCGGCCCTGGGATCGGGCACCGGCACGGCGGACAGCAGCGCCTGGGTATAGGGATGCTGGGGACGACGGTAGAGCTCGGCCCGGGGTGAGACCTCCACGATCTTGCCGAGATACATCACCGTGACCCGGTCGCAGATATGGCTGACCACCGACAGGTTGTGGGCAACGAACAGATAGGACAGGCCGAAGCGCTGCTGCAGATCCTTGAGCAGGTTGAGGATGCCGGCCTGGATGCTGACATCGAGCGCCGAGACCGGCTCGTCCAGAACGATCATGTCCGGTCGCACCGCCAGCGCGCGGGCGATGCCGATGCGCTGGCGCTGGCCGCCGGAGAACTCGTGGGGAAAGCGGTCGGCGTGCTCGGCGTCGAGCTTCACCAGGGTGAGCAGCTCGCGCACCCGCGCCGCCGCCTCGGACCTCGGCAGCCCGGCCAGGCGCAACGGCTCGGCGATGATCTCGCCGGCCCGCATGCGCGGATGCAGCGAGGCGTAGGGGTCCTGGAACACGATCTGCAGATGACGGCGCAGCGGCCGCATCGCCGCGCGCCGCAGCCCGGCGATATCCTGGCCGCGGAACCAGATCTCGCCTGCGGTCGGGTCGATCAGCCGCAGGATGCAGCGCGCCAAGGTCGACTTGCCGCAACCGGATTCGCCGACCAGGCCGAGGGTCTCGCCCGGCATGACGTCGAAGGAAACGTCGGAGACCGCGCGCACGGCCCCGATGGTGCGGTCGAACACGATGCCCTGGCGGATCGGGAACTCCTTCACCAGGTGACGCACCGACAAGACCGGCGCGCCGGCACCACCGGCGCCCGCAACTTCGGCGCTTCGCTCAGGGGCGGGCGGCATCGCGGCCCTCCGTCCCTGGCCCGCCGCTGCGCAGCCGCTCGGCGAGATGGCAGGCCGTCTCCACCGCGTCGACCCGCCGCAGCGCCGGCTCCTCGGTGCGGCAGCGCTCGTCGGCCAGCCGGCAGCGCGGGTGGAAGGAACAGCCCGGCGGGCGGCGCGCCAGCGTGGGCGGCGCGCCGTCGATCGCGGTCAGCCGCGCCAGCTTCTCCTCGAGTCTCGGGAGCGACGCAAGCAGTCCGCGCGTGTAGGGATGGCGCGAACCGTAGAACACGTCGTCGACGGTGCCGCGCTCGACAATGCGGCCGCCATACATGACCGCGACACTCTCCGCCATGCCGGCGACGACGCCGAGATCGTGCGTGATCAGCACCAGGCCGATGCCATGTTCCTCCCGCAGCCGCTGCAGCATGTCGATGATCTGCGCCTGCACAGTCACGTCGAGCGCTGTGGTCGGCTCGTCGGCGATCAGCAGCTCCGGGTTGTTGGCCATTGCCATGGCGATCATCGCCCGCTGGCGCATGCCGCCCGAGTACTCATGGGGATACTGGTCGATGCGCCGCTCGGGAAAGGGGATGGCGACCATTTCCAGGAGCTCGATCGTGCGCCGGCGGGCGGCGCTGCGCGCGATCGCGGCGTCGTGGATGCGGATCGCCTCGACGATCTGCTGGCCGATGGTCAGCACCGGATTGAGCGCGGACATCGGGTCCTGGAAGATCATCGCCATGCGCGCGCCGCGGATCGCCTGCAGCCGGCGCTGCGAGCGCCCGACCAGCTCCTCGCCGCGGAACTTCACCGAGCCCGTGACCTCCGCGGTCGGCGGCAGCAGACCCATCACCGCCCGCAGGGTGATGCTCTTGCCCGACCCGGACTCGCCGACCAGCCCGAGGATTCCCTTGCCGGCAACATCCAGATCGACACCGCGCACCGCGTCGATCGGCCCCGCCGGCGTGCGAAACCGTACCGACAAACCGCGCACCTCGAGCAGGGGTTCGCCCGCCGGGCCGGTCATTCCGCGGTCCTGGGATCGAGGATGTCGCGCAGCGCGTCGCCCAGGAAATTGAAGCCGAGCACGACGCTCAGGATGGCGACGCCCGGACCCGCGGCGATCCACCAGTAGTAGAAGTGAGTGGCGCCTTCCGAAATCATCGCGCCCCACTCCGGCGTCGGCGGCAAGGCGCCCAGTCCGATGAAGCTGAGCGAAGCCGCCAGCAGCACGATCTGGCCGAAATCCATGGTGGCGTTGATCAGGATCGGCGTCCAGCACAGCGGCAGGATGTGGGTGATCAGCACCCGCGCGCCCGAGGCACCGGCGGCGACCGCCGCCTCGACATGCTCCTGGCCCTTGACCGCAATCACCTGGGCGCGCATCAGCCGGGCGTAGATCGGCCACCAGACCACGACCATGGCAACGGCCGCATTCTCCAGCCCCGGGCCGAGCGAGGCGGTCACCGCCATGGCCAGCAGGATCGCCGGAAACGACAGGGTGACGTCGACGAGGCGCATGATCACAGCGTCGACGATGCCGCCGAAATAGCCGGCGATCGCGCCCAGCGCCGAGCCGATGCCGACCCCGAACAGCACCACCACCAGGGCGATCGGCATCGACTGGGTGGCGCCGAACAGGGTCCGGGTCAGTACATCGCGGCCGAGCGCGTCGGTACCGAGCCAATGTCCGGCGCCGGGCGGCTGCAACCGACGGGCGACCATGTCGAGCGGCTCATACGGTGCCCACCACTGCACGGTGACCGCGGTGACCAGCCAGAACAGCACCACGACGATTCCGAACGCGACCGGCAGCGTCAGCCAGGTCGGCCGCCGCCACGCCGCCACGCGGAACTCCGCCGTGTTCATTGCCATCCCGACGCCCGATGAGCCCAGCGCATCGTTCAGCCCAGCTTGATCTTGGGATCGACCAGCGCGTAGGCGATGTCGGTCACCAGGTTGGTGAGCAGGAAGGCGGCGCCACCGACGATGGTGACGCCCATGATCGCCGGGAAGTCGAGCGAACGCGCCGAGTCGACGGCGTAGGAACCGACCCCGGGCCAGGAGAAGATGGTCTCGGTCAGCACCGCCCCGGTGATCAGATAGGCGAAGGAGAAGCCGATGATGGTGAGGGTCGGAATCAGCGCATTCCTGAGCGCGTGATTGAGCAGGACGCGCAGCTCGCTCGCGCCCTTGGCCCGCGCCATCAGCACGTAGTCTTGGTTGAGCACGTCGAGCATGCTGGCGCGCACCAGACGCGAGATGATGCCCATCACCGCCCAGCCGAGCACGAAGGCCGGCAGTACGAGATGGACGAGCGCCTCGCGAAACAGGGCAAAATCGCCGGCGATGAGGGAATCGACGGTGTACATCCCGGTGACGCCCGGCGGGGCGGCCGAACGCGAGTCGAGTCGGCCCGGGCCGGGCACCCAGCCGAGCTCGACCGAGAACACAAACAGGAAGACGAGCCCCGACCAGAACACCGGAATCGACGAGCCGAACAGGGCGAATAATCGCGCCGAGTGATCGACGGCGCGATCACGGTAGCGTGCCGCCAATACGCCGAGGGCGATGCCGATGACGCTGCCGACCAGCATGGCCGCGATCACCAGCTCCAGCGTCGCCGGCAGCCGCTCGAGAAGATCGACGGCGACCGTGCGCTTGGTGCGGAACGAGGTTCCCATGTCGCCGGTCAGCAAATTGCCGACATAGATCAGGTACTGCTCCGGCAGGCTGCGGTCGAGACCCCAGCGCGCCTTTGCTGCGGCCACCACCTCTTCGTTCAGCGACTGCCGCTCGTCGAGGATCGCCGACAGCGGATCGGCCTGGGTCAGGTGGGAGAGTACGAAGGCAATGGTGACGACGCCGAGTAGCAGCAACGGCATCACGATCAGTCTGCGGACGATGTAGCGATACATGAGCCCGTTACCGGGGGCCGGTGGCTGGGCATTCGCGCGACGCCACGCCGACAGCCGACAGCCAATGGGTGACGCCTGCGGATCGATTCCTGCCGGCGGGTGCCGCGCTCCCGCAAGTCACGCGGGAGCGCGGCCCTTCGCAAGCGGGCATTGCGTCACTGGCTGTCGCGCAGCCGCCGGACAGACGCGGCAGCTTCACGCCGCCCCTACTCCCCGCGGCTGATCTCGGACAGCGGCAGGTTGCAGCAGGCGCTGTAGCGCACGCCCTTCACGTCCTTCAGATGCGCCAGCACCAGATCGGGGCTGACCAGCGGAAAGATGACCCGGTCCTTGATCATCTCCATGCCGAGCTCTTCATAGAGCTTCTCCATCGTGTCGCCGCCCGAAGCCAGGGCCTGCTTCAGCAGGTCCGCCTCGCGCGGGTTGAGGACCGAGGGATCGTTGGCGGCACCGGCACGGCGCGACCAGGCGGTGCCGTCCATCATGGCGAAATACTGCACGTATTGGGCCGAACCATAGTAGTCCGGTGCGTAGAACACGGCGGTCAGCGGAATGCCGTCGCCGTTCACCTGCTCGCGCCAGACCGAGAAGGTGAGCGGCTGCAGGCTGACCTTGATGTTCACCTTGGCGAGGTCCTGCTGGACCTTCTGCATCATCAGGTTGAAATCGACGCCGTAGGAGTTGACGTCGGGATACCGGGCCTCGATCTCGAACCCGTCTCCGACGCCGGCCTCCGCGAGCAGCGCCTTGGCCTTCTCGATGTCCTGTACCGGCAGCGGCAGGCCTGCGGTTCCCGGGAATCCATTGGGGATCGGCGCCGCCTGGAGCTTGCCGGCCCCGCCAAGGGTGAAATCGATGATGCCCTGGTAGTCGAGGGCATAGCCGAAGGCCTCGCGGATCTTCGGGGTCAACGGCACCTTGTTGTCCTTGGCGCCGGGGCTGAGCGCGACATAGACGAAGTTGAGCGACGGCGCGGTGGTGACCACGACATTGTCGTTGCTGATGGTCTTCGCGGTGTCCGGGTCGATCTGCATGGCGATGTCGGCCGAGCCGCTCTCCAGCATCTGCGCCTGGGCCACCGCGTCCTTGGTCTGCTTGATCACCACCTCGGCGATCGCCGGCGCCGTCCTCCAGTAGTTGTCGTTGCGCTTCAGCCGCAGCTCGTCATCCGGGCGATAGGTCGCCAGGACGAACGGGCCGCTGCCCGCCGAGTTCCCCAGGAACCACGGCTCCGAGGTGTCGGCGGTGGCGGCGTCGGCAGAGGCCAGGGCACCGTTGGCGCCGGCCACGTCGCTGTTGATGACCCCGGTATAGGGCGCGGTCAGCACGCCGAGGAATTCCGAGTTCGAGGCCGCCATGGTGACGACGACGGTGGCCGCATCCGGCGTCTCGATGCTGGTCACGCCGTCCATCATGAAGGACGGGCCGCCCTTCATGTTGGCGAGCCGCTCCCACGACCACTTGACGTCCTTGGATTCGACCGGCGAGCCATCGGAAAATACCGCCTTCGGATCGAGATGGAAGGTGAACCTGGTCTGGTCGTCGCTTACGTCCCAGCTGCTGGCCAACAGCGGAACGAGGGTCTTGTTGTCGGCGCCCATGCCGACCAGGGATTCGTACGCCGAACTCACGTAGATCTGGCAGGTGTCGCAGAACGCGCGCGCCGGATCGAGTGAATTCAAGTCCATGTTGCGGGCGATCACCAGCGGCTTGTCGTCGGCCGCCTTGGCCGTGCTGGCTAAGCCGGCGGCGACGGACAGCGACAGCGCGGTCGCTGCCAACAGCGCGGCGAGCCTGCCACGATGCGGATGCCTGTTGATGGTTTCCATTGTTGTCTCCCTTGTGCTCCCTGGAGTCGTTGCTCGTCCCGTCTCCCCGGCCGGACTGCGTCTCACCGGGGTCTTCGTCTCGCTGTCGCGCAGCGCCGGCGCCATCGGTCCGGCCTAGTCCGTCCGTTCAGCGAGCAGCTCGCGCGCGACCGCCGCCACGCCGGCGGCGTCGAGCCGATAATGGGCATAGAGCGCCGCCGGCGGACCGACCGGCGCGAACTCGTCCGGCACACCCAGCCGGCGGAACGGCAAGCGCGGCCCGTCGACCAGCACTTCAGCCACCGCGCTGCCGAGGCCGCCGACGATATTGTGCTCCTCGACCGTCAGAATCGCGCCGGTCTCGGCCGCGGCGGCCTGCACCGCCGCGGCGTCGAGCGGCTTTACCGTGTGTATGTCGAGCACCCGCGCCGAGATGCCCTCGGCGGCCAGCAGCGCTGCGGCATCGAGCGCCGCACGCAGCTCCGACCCGGTGGCGATGATGGTGAGGTCGCGGCCGTCGCGCAGCTTCGCGGCCCGACCGAAGGCGAAGTCCGCCGGCACCGCGTCGTACACCTGCGGATCGCGGCCGCGGCCGAGGCGGATGTACATGGCGCCGGGATGGTCGAGCGAGGCACGCAGCACCGCGCGCAACTGGTTGGCGTCGGCGACGCAGACCACCGTGAGGTTGGGGATCGCGCGCATCATGCCGAGATCCTCGATCGCATGGTGGCTCGAGCCGTAGAAACCCATGGATATGCCGGAGTGATGCCCGACGATCCGGACCGGCATGGCCGGATAGGCGCAGTCGGTGCGGATCTGCTCCGCGCACAGGATCGCCGAGAACGAGGCGAAGCTCGCGGCGTAACAGACATGACCGGCGGCGGCGAAGCCGGCGGCCGCGGTGATCATGTTCTTCTCGGCAATGCCGAAATCGAAGAAGCGCTCGGGATGACGCGCCTTGAAATCGGCGGTGCGGTTGGCCGAGGCGAGATCGGCGGTCATCACCACGATGCGCGGATCGTGATCGGCCAGATCGGCGAGCTCCTCACCGAGCACGAAGGCCGGCAGGCTCTTCGCCGGCGTGCCGCGCACCGACTTCGCACTCTTGAGGGCGACATCGCTGCCGGTACCGCGGAACAGGTCGCTCTGGTCTTGCGCCGCGGTACTTTCGGCTGCGGTCCGGACCGGCTCAGCCATGCTCCCGGGCCTCCGTTGCACGCGGTTTGAGCCCGGCGATGATCTGCGCTTCGGCGTCGTCGTAGTCCTCGCCGGCCAGGTTGCCGACATGCCAGTTGAGGCTGAGCTCCATCCAGCTCACGCCGCGGCCCTTGATGGTGTCGGCGATGATGAGCTGCGGCTTGCCTTCGCCCGGCGGGGCAAGTCCGTCGAGCGTGGCCAGGATCGTCGGCAGGTCGTGGCCGTCGATACGAGCGACCGCCCAGCCGAAGCTGGCGAAACGGTCGGCCAGCGGCTCGACCGTCATGATCTCTTCGGTGCGGCCGTCGATGCAGAGCTGATTGCGGTCGACGATGCCGACCAGCGACTGCAGGCGGAAATGGCCCGCCGCCATCGCCGCCTCCCAGACCTGTCCCTCGTGCAGCTCGCCGTCGCCCAACATGCAGAATACCCGGAAGTCGCGCTTCTGAACCCGGCCCGCAAGCGCCATGCCGAGGGCGATCGACAACCCATGGCCGAGCGAGCCCGAGCTGAAGTCGATGCCGGGAATCTTCTTCATGTCCGGGTGGTCGCCGAACGGACTGCCGAGGCGGGTGTAGCTGTCTAGCAGCTTCGGATCGAAGAATCCGAGATCGCCGAGGATCGGATACAGGCCGATCGCGGCGTGCCCCTTGCTCAGGATGAACCGGTCGCGGTCGGGCCATTTCGGCTCCGCCGGATTGACCCGGAGATGGGCGTAGTACAGGGCGGCGAACAGCTCGGCCGCCGAGAAGGTACTGGAGTAGTGCCCGGCGCCGGCAATGCGCGACAGGCGCAGGGTCTCGAGCCGGACGAACTTGGCGCGGTCCTCGAGAAAATCGATCGAGACATTGCGGCCCCGCGCCGATCGCTGCGCGGCGGCTTGCATTGCCCCTCCGATCGCCGCCATGGCGCCCCCTTCCCTAGCTGCCCCGCCGCGACGGCGGAGCAGCTCGACGCCGCCGAAACTGCAGAACTAGTCGGCTCGCAATCGGCCGACCGTTCCGTTCCGTCGTTTGATACATGATATATCTAAACCTCACGCCTAATTCCGTGTCAACCGGGCGCACCCGCCCTATCATCGTACCGGCTCGCGGCGAACCGCGCCATTGCCGGGCCGGCTCAGCCGGCCGCGTCGGCCGCGTCGGCCGCCTCGCGCCGCTCGATCTCCTCGATATGGCGCAGGAAGTTCTGCCCGCCCTCGAGCAGATCCTGACGGATCGCCTCGCACAGCCCTTCGCGATCGCGCCGCCGCAGCGCCTCCAGCACGTGCTCGTGCTGATGGCGCCCGGGATAGGTCGGGCGGCCAAAGGGATAGAGGTGGTTGAGCAATGGCCCGACCTGGATCCACAGGCTCTCCAGCAGCTCGATCAGAACCGGCATCTGCGACTTCCAGTAGATGCCGAAATGGAAATCGAAGTTCATCTGGATCGCCTGGGGATGATCCCCGCGCTGTTCGGCTGCGATCAGCGCGTCGTGGGATTCCGCCAATCGCGCCAAGGTCTCGGCGTCCATGTGCTGCAGGGCGCGCTCCGCAGCCAGGGGCTCGAGCCGCAGCCGGATGTCGCGGATCTCCAGATACTCGGCGACGGTGAGGCGGCGCACCCGGATGTAGTGGCGCGGCTTCAGTTCGATGGCGCGGTCGCGCACCAGCTGGAAGATCGCCTCGCGCACCGGCGTCTCGCTGGTGCCCAGCGCCGCCGCCAGATCGCGCACCTTGAGCCGCTGATGTGGCTGGAAACGGCCGCGCATCAGGCTTTCGCGCAACTGACGATAGACCTGGTCGGCGAGGCTCTGCGACTCGACCGGCCGGATCTCCTTGTCTTCGGCGAACAGCTCGACCAGCATGCTCGGCGTCATGCGCCAGCCCTCTGCGCGCCGGCCTGTGTTGCGCGAGCATTGTTGTCGCGAACCGTCATCGTCGTGTCATGCCGTCGCAAACTGCCCGGCCACCACGGCAAGCGCCCCATCGGTTGCTTCCAGCGCGCGGTCGATATCCGCCGGCTGATGCGCGACCGAGAGAAACATGGTGTGGCTCTGGTGCAGGAACACGCCCCGGCGCAGCGCTTCCCGGCAGAACAGCATGCCCTTCGCCAGGTCGGGATCGTCCTCGAACATGACCAGCGGCATCTGCGGCGGGCCGCTCTGGCGCAACCGTACGCCGTGGCGCGCCGCCTGTGCGGCCAGCCCGTCGCGCAGCCGCTGGCCCATGGCCCGCATGTGGCCGATGCCGTCGACCGCGCGCAGCTTGGTGAGGGTAGCGATCGCCGCCGCCATCGGCACCGCGGCGCACCAGAACGAGCCGGTGGTGAAGATGCTCGACGCCGCGTCGCGGAAGCGGTCGTTGCCGGTGACCGCGGCCAGGGCATGGCCGTTGGCGATCGCCTTGCTCCAGGCCGACAGGTCCGGGCGCACGCCGACCAGTTCCCAGCTGCCGCCGAGATCGAGGCGAAACCCGGCGCGCACGTCGTCGACGATCAGCGCGGCACCGGTCGCGTCGCACAGGTCCCGCGCCGCGGCGGCGAATTCCCGGGTCGGCATCGCGTGGTCGCGGCCGAGATCGTGGCGGAACGCCGAGACCAGCACCCCGGCGAGGTCGCCGTCGGCCTCGGCGACCGCCTGGCGCAGGCTGTCGACGTCGTTGTACTCGAAATGCACGAGATGGGTCCGGTCCTCCGCGGTCACGCCGAGCAGCGACGGCGTGCACCACGGCGCCGCACCGTGATAGGCGCGCCGGGCGACCATGATCTTGCGCCGGCCGGTGGCGGCCCGGGCGATGGTGACGCAGGCAGTGGTGGCGTCGGTGCCGTTCTTGGAGAACATCGCCCAGTCGGCATGGGGCACCATGTCGACGATCAGCTCCGACAGCTCGACCAGCCGCGGCGACGGCCCGTTCAGGCAGTCGCCCAGCGCGGCCTGGACCCGGGCCGCGGCGTCGACGTCCGGATCGTGGTGGCCAAGCAGGATCGGCCCCCAGCTGCACATGAAATCGATGTACTCGCGGCCGTCGACGTCCCACACCCGGCAGCCATCGGCGCGAGTGAAGAACTGTGGGTAACCGGGCGGCTGACGGGAGACCTTCAAGTGGCCCCACATGCCGCCGGGAATCACCCGGGCGGCTCGCGCCTGCAGTTGAAGATCCTCGGTCTGGCGGTGCTCGCTCATCTCGGTTCCGGGTTCCGCGCGGCCCTGTCACGGGCTTTCCACTTGATATATCATGTATCCAAAGCGTGAAACGCTGTCAAATCGGGAGCCGGCCGACATGTCTCTCGCCTTCGGCGCCATCGCCGACGACCTCACGGGTGCGCTGGAACTTGCCTCGCTCATGGTCCGAGCCGGGGTGCGCTGCCGCGTGCTCACCGGTCCGGCGCCGCCGGACGCCGTCGACGGGTTGGACAGCGTCGTGTTCGGGTTGAAGACGCGGGTCGCCCCGCCCGGTCGCGCGGTAGTCCAGTTCTCGGCCGCGGTCGACCTGCTGCAGCAGGCCGGCGCGCGGCAGATTTTCTTCAAGTACTGCGCCACGTTCGATTCCACCCGGCGCGGCAATATCGGGCCCTGCGCCGATCTGCTGATGAGCCGGACCGGAGCCGCGTTCACCGCCTTCTGCCCGGCCTTTCCGGAGGTGCACCGAACCGTCTACCAGGGCCATCTGTTCGCCGGCGACCGCCTGATCTCGCAGTCGGCGAAGCGCTTCGATCCGCTGACCCCGATGCGCGAGCCGGACCTGGTGAAGGTGCTGCAGCAGCAGACCTCTCGCCGGGTCGGCCTGCTGCCGCACCACGTGCTCGATGCCGGGACCGCCGCCGGACATGTCGACTCGCTGCGCGCCGCCGGAATCGACTATGCCGTCGCCGACGCGGTCGACGAGAACGACCTGAAACGCCTCGCCGAGCTCACCGTCGACTGGCCGTTGATGACCGGCGGCTCGTCGGTCGCCGTCTACTATCCGGAACTGTGGCGGGCCCAAGGCCGGATCGCCGGCGCGCCGGCCGCCATCGACCTGCCCGCACCGAAATCCGCCGGCGTGGTCCTGGCCGGAAGCTGCGCCGAGCGCACCTTCGAGCAGCTCGATCACTTTTCTGCCGGCCGCCCCGTGCTGCGGCTCGACCTCGCCGAGGCTGCCGACGGCCGCGACCTCGCCGCCCACGCGATCGCCTGGGCGGCCGAGCGATTGCCCGACGGTCCGCTCGCCATCGCGACTTCGGCGAAACCCGACCAGGTCGCCGCCCTGCAAAAGCGTCTCGGCCGCCGCCGCGCCGCCGCCCTCGGCGAATCGCTGCTCGGCGGCATCGCCGCCGGGCTGCACGCACGCGGCGTGCGCCGGTTCGTGGTCGCCGGCGGCGAGACTTCGGGCGCGGTCTTGAAGTCGCTCGGCGCCACGGTGCTGGAGGTCGACCGCTTCATGGCGCCGGGCCTGTCGCGCGCGGTCATGCCCGGATCCGACCCGGTCTCGCTGCACCTGAAATCGGGCAAGCTCGGGCCGGTCGACATGTTCTCGACCGTCCTCGCCTGACCGCGCGATCAGCGATCCAGACCGCGCGGCACGATCAGCGCGTCGAGGGCGACCGCGCCCTGCCCGCGCGGCAACACCAGGAACGGATTGATGTCGATGCTCGCGATGCCGTCGGCATGGGCGGCGGCGAAACACGACACGCGGGACAGCGCCGTGGCGAGCGCGTCGATGTCGGATGGCGGTGCGCCGCGCGCGCCGTCGAGCAGCGCCGCGCCCTTGATCTCGCGGATCATCGCCCGCGCCTCCGCCACGTCGAACGGCGCCAGCCGGAAGGTCACATCCTTCAGCACCTCCACAAAGACGCCGCCAAGGCCGAACATGACGACCGGGCCGAACACCGGATCGCGCTGCACGCCGATGATGGTCTCGACGCCGCCGGCGAGCATCGGCGCCACCAGCACGCCGTCGATGCGCGCGTCGGGCCGATGCTCTCGGGCCCGGGCGGCCAAGGTGTCGAAGCCTTGCGCCACCGCCTCGGCGTCACCGAGACCGAGCAGCACGCCGCCGATCTCGGTCTTGTGGGCGATATCCGGCGAGGCGATCTTGAGGACCACGGGACGGCCAAACTCGGTGAACGCTGCGACCGCCTCGGTCGCGCTGGCGGCCAGGCGCTCCTCGACCACCGGAATGCCGGCGGCAGCCAGCAGCCCCTTGGCAGCGTGTTCCCCGAGCGCGCCGGCGGGCGGCAGCGCGGCCATGCCGGCGATCGGCGGCGGGTCTCGGCGACCGCTGGCGAAGCTGCGGCCGAATCGGCCCAACGCAGCGATCGCCGCGATGGCGCGCGACGGGTCCTCGAAAACCGGGTAGCCGGCGGCCTCGTAGCGCGCCTGCAAGGCGGCCGGCACCAGCATGGAGAGAATCATCAGGCGATCCGGATACCGCGCGCGCAGCTTCGCCATCATCGCCAGCAACGGCTCCGACATTGCCGGCGAACCTGGAATGCTGGTGAAAAAGGCCAGCACCGCGTCGTAGCCGCCGTCCCGCAGCATCAGTTCGAAATTCGTCGTCACCAGGCTCAGATCGTTGAACGCCTGGGCGGTGATGTCGACCGGGTTGCGCACCGCAGCATAGGGCAGGATCCGCTTGAGCTCGTGCTGGGTCGGTTCGGGCAGCGGCGGGACGTCGAGACCATGCTCGGCCGCGTCGTCGGCCATCAGCGCGCCGACACCGCCGGACATTGTAATCAGCCCGATACGGTTGCCCGTGAAATAGCGGCCCTGGCCGCAGGCATAGGCGATGTCGATCAGCTCCTCGCTGGTGCGGGCGCGATGCACGCCGTACTGGCGAAGCATCGCATCGAAGACCGAATCGGTGCCGGTCAGCGACGCGGTGTGCGAGCTCGCCGTCTCGGCGCCCAGCGCGGAACGCCCGACCTTCATGAACACCACCGGCTTGCGGTTTCCCCTTGCCCGCTCGAAGCCCTCGATGAGTGGCGACGCCTGCTTTACGCCCTCGGCATAGGCGAGGATCACGTCGGTCTCCGGATCGTCCGCGACCCAGCGCAAATACTCTGCCATCTGCACGTCGCACTCGTTGCCGCTGGTCAGCCAGTAGCGCATCCCGACGCCGCGCATCCGCGCGAGATAGTAGAGATGGCTGCCGAACGCGCCGCTCTGGCTGACGATCGACAATCGCCCACGCTGCGGCAGGCCGCGGTCGAGAGAGGAGGTGAAGGTCGGATAGAAGCCGGCCTCGACGTTGAACAGGCCGAGACAGTTGGGCCCGACGATGCGCATGCCGTGGGCCCGGCCGATCGCGGCGATCTCCGTCTGTCGCGCTTCGCCCTCGCCCCCGATCTCGGCAAATCCGGAACTGAAGATGATGCAGGCGCCGACCCCCTTGGCGGCGCAGTCGCGCACCGCGGCGACGGTCTGCGCTGCCGGCAATGCGATCACCGCGACGTCGATCGGCGACGGCGCCGAGGAGATCGAGGGAAAGGCCGGCACGCCCTGCACCCGCTCCCGGTTCGGGTTGATCGGGTAGATCGCGCCGGCGAACCCGGCGGCCAGCAGATAGCTCAGCGGCCGGCCGCCGATGCGCGCCGGATCGTCCGAGGCGCCGATGATGGCCACGGTGCGGGGCGAAAGCAGGCGTGCCAGCGAGCCGGCCGTCGCGGACCGCCCGACACCGGGCGCGAGATCTGCCGGCTGCGCCATCGCCCTAGCCCTCGAGTTCGCGCAGCATGTTGCGGGCGATCACCAGCTGCTGAATCTGGCTGGTGCCCTCGTAAATCCGGAACAGCCGGACGTCGCGATAGAAGCGCTCGATGCCGTAGTCGGCGATGTAGCCGGCGCCGCCATGGATCTGCACCGCCCGGTCGGCGACGCGGCCGACCATCTCGCTGGTGAACAGCTTGCAGCACGCCGCCTCGGTGCTGACGTTCTCGCCGGCGTCGCGCCGGGTCGCGGCGTCGAGCACCATGGACCGCCCCGCATAGGCTTCGGTCCGCGAATCCGCCAGCATCGCCTGGACCAGCTGGAACTCGGCGATCACCTGGCCGAACTGCTTGCGCCCCGCGGCGTAGGCCAGGCTGTCGCGCGTGAGCCGCTCGGCGACGCCGACGCAGACCGCGGCAATGTGCAGCCGGCCGCGGTCGAGCACCTTCATCGCCGTCTTGAAGCCCTGGCCCTCGACGCCGCCGAGGAGCTGCGCGGCCGGCACCCGACAGTCCTCGAAGATCACGTCGCAGGTATGAGCCCCCTGCTGCCCCATTTTGCGGTCCGGCCGGCCCAGGGAAAGGCCGGGCGTACCGGCCTCGACCAGGAAGGCCGAGATGCCGCGCGCGCTCTTGTCGGCCGGATCGGTGCGCGCCATCACCGTGAACAGCCCGGCCTCCGGCGCGTTGGTGATGAAGCGCTTGGTGCCATTGAGCACGTAGTGGTCGCCGTCGCGTCGCGCGCTGGTGCGCAGCGAGGCCGCGTCGGAGCCGGCTTCCGCCTCGGTCAGGGCGAATGAACCGATGATCTCGCCCAGTGCAAGTTGTGGCAGATAGCGTCGGCGTTGCGCTTCCGTGCCGTCGATCACGATGCCCTGGGAGCCGATGCCGTTATTGGTGCCGATCAGCGAGCGGAAGGCCGGCGACGTCTGGCCGAGCTCGAAGGCGACCAGCACTTCCTCGCGCATGTCGAGGCCGATGCCGCCATACGCCTCGGGCACCGACAAGCCGAACAGCCCCAGCGCGCGCATCTCGTCGACGATGCCGGGCGGGATGGCGTCGGTGTCGGCCACCAGATGCTCGTTCGGTACCAGGCGCTCGGTCACGAAGCGACGGACCGTCGCCAGCAATTGATCGAGTGTTTGCGTATCCACGGCGCGCGCCCTCTGCTGCGATGGTTGTCCGCCCCGCCTTGCGGCCTAGCGGCCTCGCCG
Organism: uncultured Rhodospirillaceae bacterium; assembly: GCA_964372215.1. GTDB lineage: Bacteria > Pseudomonadota > Alphaproteobacteria > Dongiales > Dongiaceae > DAIMFL01. Next base: position 102,954 of record CAYJQC010000004.1, on the reverse strand, counting down.
CCGCGTCGTCTCCCGGGCGGCGGGCGCGGCGCCGGCGATCGCGGTCGCCAAGTCGACCAGTGCAGGGCCGATCTCGCGCTCGAGTCTCGCCTTGGACAACTGGAAACCGGCGCCGCCGCAGGTGATCACGAAGTCGACGGAACCGTCGGGCCCCTGGAGCGGCACACCCGCCGCGTTTACCTCGGGCTGCCATTCTCCGAGCGATGTGACGAAGCCGCGGGCGGCGAGATCGCGCACCGCCTGATCGATGCCGCGGCACAGCCGTGAGAACGCCTTCGGGTCTTCGTGTTCGATCAGCCGCATCATTCGGGCCCGCGCCTGGGGCGGCTGGGCGGCAATGTAGGCCCGGCCCATCGCCGTGCTGCCGATCGGGATCCGTGATCCGACGTCGAGACGCAGGGTGATGGCGCTGGGGCCGCGACAGGTTTCGAGATAGACCATGGCCAGCCGATCGCAGATGCCCAAGGAGACCGCGGCGTTGGCCGCGTTCGCCAGCTCCTGCATCAGCGGCCGCGCGCGGGCGCGGATGTCCATGCCAGCGAGGAAGGCGTAACCGAGGGCGAGCACGCCGGCGCCCAGCCGGTATTTGTCCAGCTCGTTCACCCGGGTCAGATAGCCGAGCTCGGTCAAGGTGTAGGTCAGGCGCGACACGGTCGGCTTGGGCAAGTCGGTGCGGGCGGCGATCTCCTGATTGCCGAGCGCCGCATCGCCGTTCTGGAAGGCGCGCAGCACGTCGAGGCCGCGCGCCAGCGCCGTCACGAACTGGCGGTCCTTCGGCGCGTGCGCGCCGGCGGCGCGTACGGCCCGCGTCTCTTCCGGCGTGGTCCGGCGTGCGGCCATGCACTCCCCTTCCCGACTCGGCTCTTGCCGGGCAATTTTGCATGGCCTAGCCTGGGCGTCAATTTAGCGAAATAGTATTTCGCTGTGCGAAATTATCCGCGCGGGCGGCTGGAGTTCGGGAGCGCTTGAGCCAGGCATCGACAATCGCGCCGGACCGGCCATTCGGCGTCGTGGGTACCGGGCAGATGGGTCGCGGCATCGCCCAGGTGGCGGCTGCAGCCGGTTTCGTCGTGCGGCTGCACGACAGCCATGGCGACGCCGCGCGCGCCGCGGTCGACTTCGTCGCCCGGATGTTCCGGCGCGCGGTCGAGAAGGGTCGCATGACCCGCGGCGACGCGGACGCCGCCATCGGCCGGTTGCAGATCGCGGAGACGCTGGGCGGGTTTGCCGGCTGCGGCATCGTCGTCGAAGCGATCGTCGAGGAGCTGTCGGCGAAACGCGCGCTCTTCGCCGCGCTCGAGCCGGTGGTCGACGCGGACTGCATCCTGGCGACCAATACCTCGTCGCTGTCGGTGACGGCGATCGCCGCCGCCTGCCGCCGGCCGGAGCGCTGCGCCGGATTCCATTTCTTCAACCCGGTGCCGATGATGAAGCTGGTGGAGGTCATCGACGGCCTGCGCGGGGCACCGGCAACCGGCGACACGCTGATCGCTCTCGCCCGCCGCCTTGGCCACCATCCCGTGCGGGTCAAGGACTCGCCGGGATTCCTGGTCAACCACGCCGGCCGCGGCTATGTCACCGAGGCGTTCCGCGTGCTCGGCGAGGGCGTCGCCGGAATCGCCGACATCGACCGGGTCATGCACGAGGCCGCCGGGTTTCCCATGGGGCCGTTCGAGCTGCTCGACCTGACTGGGCTCGACGTGTCCGATCCGGTCATCCGGTCGATCTATCACCAATTCGACGAGGAGCCGCGCTTTCGTCCCTCGCCGCTGACCTCGCCGCGGGTCGCCGCAGGGCTATATGGCCGCAAGAACGGCGAGGGCTTCTACCGCTATGTCGACGGCCGCAAGCAGGAGCCCGCCGAAGCGCCGCCGCCGTCGCGACTGCCGGCGCGGATCTGGATCAGCCCTGCCGATCCGGCGGCGCAGGCAGCATTGCGTGCGCTGCTGGAGCCGCTCGGCGTGCCGCTCGAGCTTGAGGGCTCACCGACGGCCGATGCGCTCTGTCTGGTGACTCCGATGGGCGACGATGCCACCGACAGCGCCCTGGTTCAGGGCATCGACCCGGCGCGAACCATCGCGGTCGACACCCTGCTCGGACTCGACCGACGGATCACCTTGATGGCGACGCCGCTCACCCGGCCAGAGCATCGCATGGCGGCACACGGCCTGTTCGCCGCGGCCGGGCGCAACGTCACGACGATCGCCGACAGCCCCGGCTTCGTCGCCCAGCGGATGATCGCCAGCGTGGTCAACGTGGCAGCCGACATCGCCCAGCAGCGCATCGCCACGCCCGGCGACATCGATGCCGCCGTGCGCCTCGGCCTCGGCTATCCCATCGGTCCATTGGCGCTGGGCGACCGACTGGGTGGCCGGCGCATTCTCGCCATCCTGGAGGCGCTACAATCCGCCACCGGCGATCCGCGCTACCGGCCGAGCCTGTGGCTGCGCCGTCGCGGCCGCCTCGGCATATCCCTGGGAACGGCAGATCTCGCAGGCTGAGTGGCTGCTCACAGAGCATCGTCCCGGATTGCGCCTGGCGAACACGAGCCCCGGCTTGCGACATCCGCGCCTCGCCGCGCGAGCACGGCGGCGAAAGCAGCTCAAGCGATTGATATCGAAAGTCTTCGAATGTCCGCCTCCCCGCCCAGATCGCCGGAACAGCTAGTTTGCGGATCCGGCGGCGACGCGCAACGACCCAGAGGCGGAAGGCCCCGACCGGATCGTCGGAAGGGCTGATCGCGTTGATAGCTTACAAATTCGTCATGAAGGAACCCCTTGAGGGTCAGGCGGACCCGTGCCTATCCTGAACTTGGGAGGGCCGTCACCCATCGACATCGTCAGCGTAAGCCGACGGCGTCTCCCCATGCTTGCTGAGTGTGTCGATCCGCGAACGTCGCGCTGCTGCGCCGATGCGCATCGCATCGTGCGTCACAACAAAATCGCCGTGTGTGTTGGATCGCTTGAAGTTGGCTACCAGAAAAGAGCAGCGCTGAGGCATCGCGGAGTCAGGCGGCATCGAAATGTCGCCGCGACGAAGGGGGTGTGCCGTGGGCGCGCGATTTCCGCGACTGATCCAGGCCTATCCGCCTTGCGCGCCGGGCGTTCGCGACGCGAGCGCTGACCGTTGCGCCGCTCCCTGCCCCGCTAGAGTCGCCGCCGAACAGCGACATCCAGGCGCGCTCCGCCGGCAGGCAGGCCCGCGATCATTTTTCTCCCTTTCAAGTCCCGATGTGTCGAGGCGCGCGCCGTGGCGTCGCGCGCCTCGGCTTCCGATTCCACGACGGCAGGTTCGTAAGGAGACATTTCCATGCCAGCCACGCTGACCTATCCCGGCGTCTATATCGAGGAAGTCCCCAGCGGCGTGCGAACCATCACCGGGGTCGCGACCTCGATCACGGCGTTCATCGGCCGCGCCCGACGGGGCCTGACCGACGAGCCGGTGCGCGTCCAGGGCTTCGCCGAATTCGTGCGGCGGTTCGGCGATCTCTGGGCCGACAGCACGCTGGGTCATGCGGTGTCCCAGTACTTCCAGAACGGTGGCAGCGATGCGTTGATCGTGCGCGTGCACAATGGCGCGACGGCGGCAACCCTGACGCTGCCGATCGGCTTTGAGCTGGTGGCGGCGAGCGTCGGCCTGTGGGGCGAATCCCTGCGGGTTCGGGTCGATCACGACACCCGGCCGCCGCTGCCCTCGGACCCGGCCAACAGCCTGTTCAATCTGGCGGTGCGCGACACCCAGACCGGCGTCACCGAGCGCTTTCTCAATCTATCGACCGATCCGGCGAACGCGCGCTACGTGACCCGCGTGCTCGAGCAGGAATCGAACTTGGTCCGGATCGCCGCGCCCGGCACGATTCCAGCGACCCGCCCCAGCGCCAGCGGCGCGCCGCCCGCCGGCGCCGACCCGCTGCTCGACAACGCGTCGTCGACGGCGTTCGGGACCAATGGCGACGACGGCTCGGCGATCGACAACAACAGCATCTCGGCGGCAAGTCTCGAGGCGCAGAAGCGTGGCATCTGGGCGCTGGAGAAGGCCGATCTCTTCAACCTGCTGTGTATTCCGCCGCTGACGCACGGGGCGGGCGGCGAGATCGGCGCCCAAACCAGATCGGCGGCGGCGGCCTATTGCCGGCTCCGGCGCGCCTTGTTCATCGTCGACCCGCTGACCTCGTGGGACGAGCCGTCGGATTTGACCGGGGCGTCGGGCATCGACAGCGCGGGGTTCGGGCTGGCACGCACCGAGAACGCGGCGCTGTTCTTTCCCATGGTCAGGATGCCCGACCCGTTGCGTGAGGGGCGGCTGGAGACCTTCGCGCCGTCGGGCGCGGTCGCCGGGGTCTTCGCCCGCACCGACGCCACCCGCGGCGTGTGGAAGGCGCCGGCCGGGATCGAAGCGACCCTGGCGGGCGTCGCCGAGCTGTCGGTGAAGCTGACCGACGGCGAGAACGGCATTCTCAATCCGCTCGGAGTCAATTGCCTGCGCGCCTTTCCGGTGGTCGGACGGGTGATCTGGGGCTCGCGCACCCTGCGGGGCGCCGACCAGCTCGCTTCGGAATGGAAGTACGTGCCGGTGCGCCGTCTCGCCCTGTTCTTGGAGGAGAGCCTCTATCGCGGCACCCAATGGGTGGTGTTCGAGCCCAATGACGAGCCGCTCTGGGCGCAGATCCGCCTCAATGTCGGCGCCTTCCTGCAGAACCTATTCCGCCAGGGCGCCTTTCAGGGATCCACGCCGCGCGATGCCTATTTCGTCAAGTGCGATCGTGAGACGACGACCCAGAACGACATCAATCTCGGCATCGTCAACATCGTGGTCGGATTCGCGCCGCTGAAGCCGGCGGAGTTCGTCGTCATCAAGATCCAGCAGATGGCTGGACAGGTCGAGAGTTGAGGAGGCGGTCATGGCCCAGTTCAGCGTCAACGCCCAGAGGTTCGACCCCTACAAGAACTTCAAGTTCCGGGTGAAGTGGGATGGCCGCTATGTGGCGGGCGTCAGCAAGATCGGCGCGCTGAAGCGCTCGACCGAAGTGGTCGAGCACCGCGAGGGCGGCGACCCCAGCACCAGCCGCAAGTCGCCGGGCCGCACCAAGTTCGAAGCGATCATGCTGGAGCGCGGAATCACCCACGACACCGAATTCGAGAAATGGGCGAACAAGGTGTGGAATTTCGGCTCCGGCCTCGGCGCCGAGACGTCGCTCAGGGATTTCCGCAAGGACATCATCATCGACGTCTACAACGAGGCCGGGCAACTGGTGCTCGCCTACAAGGTGTTCCGCTGCTGGGTGTCGGAGTTCCAGGCGCTGCCCGACCTCGATGCCAACGCCAACGCCGTCGCCATCCAGACCATCAAGCTCGAAAACGAGGGCTGGGAACGTGACTACGACGTCGTCGAGCCGGCGGAGCCGAGCTTCACCGAACCCGCCGTTTGAACCGATGGAACGGGGCCTCAGCGCGGCGGATGCCTTATGGCTCTGGGAATGCGGGCGCGATCGTCATCCCGTCGATCGCGCGCTGCTGATGCTGTGCGCCAGCGACTCCGAGGCGTCGATCGAACGGCTCAGCCGGCTGACCATCGGGCAGCGCGACGCGCGACTCCTGGATCTGCGCATCGCGACGCTGGGCGAGCGGCTGGACGGAATCGCGGAGTGTCCGCGCTGTGCCGCCTCCCTCGAATTCTCGATTCGAGCCGGCGAACTGAGGTCGCCAGGCCAGTTGCAGGAAGACAACGCGCCCATCGCGTTCGAGGAGGCGGGTCTGCGCCTGCGCCGGCCCGACAGTCGCGATCTGGCGCGCGTCGCGTCGCTTCCTGCCGGCGCCGACGCCCGGCGGGCGCTGTTGCAATTTTGTGTGCTGGCGGCCGATACCGAAGGCAGTGCGGTCGACATCGATGCCCTGCCGATGGCGCTGCTGGAGCAGGTCTCGACACGCATTTCGGCCAACGATCCGCAGGCCGACATTTCCCTCGACCTGAGTTGCGCCGCCTGTGGCCATCGCTGGCCGCTGCTGTTCGACATCGCGGCATTCTTCTGGAGCGAGATTGCCGCCCTGGCGCAGCGGCTTCTCCGCGAGGTGGATGCGCTCGCCCGCGCCTATGGCTGGCACGAGGCGGAGATACTGGCGATGCCCCCGGCGCGCCGCCGGCTCTATCTCGAGATGGTGGCCTGACATGGCCGACTTTTTCACCAGGCTCGGCGACCGCGCGCTCGGCACGGCGCCGCTGGCGCGACCGCGCACGCTGCCGTTGTTCGACCCCGGGCCGAACGCGAGATCCGGCGTGCCGGCACTGGAAGGGAACGCGCAAGCATGGGCCGTGCCGCCGCGCCCGGAAGGTCGCGATGGCGTGCCGCCACCTCGACCCCCCGAACGCAAGATGCCCGATCCCATCCTCTCGCTGGAATCGGCGAAATCGACTTCCAGGCCCCCGACATCCCGACGCGACGCCCGGCCCACTCCGGCAGTCATGCCGCCCGACGGCGAGGCGCCGCCGCACCGCGCCGACGCTGCCGAGCGGTTCCCGGCCTCGGCGGCTGCACCGCCTGAGCCAGTACAACGAGCATCCCGTGCCGCGCCGCCCGAGCTTGTGGTCCGGACAACTCCGCAGGACCCGGGGCCGGATCCCGCGATGCCATCCCTTGCGGAGGTCGCCGCGCCGTTGTCGAGCCATCGCACGCGGGTCGACGCCCGGGAGTCTCGTAGCGCCGGGCGAAACGACGCTGCGGCGCCGCCGGAGGCCCCGGCCATTCGCGTCACCATCGGCCGGGTCGAGGTCCGCGCCATCATGCCGCCTGCTCCGGACCGGCCCCGGGAACGCCCGGTTCGCAAGAGCGTCCTCATGTCCCTCGAAGATCACCTGACGCGGGGCCGGAGCTGACCATGAGCAACGCGCTCGCCATCGCCTCGGTCACACGGGTGCTGCAGGACCTGCTGAACAACGGCCTGGTCGACCACGACGTGACCGGTGCGATCGGTGGCAACGTGACAGTCACCGCCCTGCCCCCCGACCGCATCCTCGGCCAGCCCGGCACGCCCGAAAACAGCCAGCTCAACCTGTTCCTGCACCAGGTGACGCCCAATCTGGGCTGGCGCGCCGCCGACCTGCCGACGCGCGACGCCAATGGCGCGCTGGTCAACAATCCGTTGCTGGCCCTCGATCTACACTATCTCCTGACCGCCTATGGCGCCGAGGAGCTCCACAGCGAGATTCTGCTCGGCTATGCCATGCAGCTCCTGCATGAGACGCCGGTGCTGAGCCGCGCGACGATCCGCACGGCGCTGACAGCGCCGGCGGTCAACGGCACCATCCTGCCGCCGGCCCTGCAGGCGGTGGTCGCCTCCGATCTCGCCGACCAAGTCGAGCTCATCAAGATCGTGCCGGACAATCTCGGCACCGACGACATGTCCAAGCTGTGGACAGCGCTGCAGTCGCATTATCGCCCGACGGCGGCGTACCAGATCTCGGTCGTGCTGATCGAAAGCCGGCGGCCGAAGCGCACGCCGCTGCCGGTGCTGAGCCGCGGGCAGCCCGACCCGGTGACCGGACGCGATGCCGGCGTGGCGGTGCAGGCGAGCATGCTGCCGCCGTTCCCGACACTGGAGAGCCTCGCGCCCGAAAACCAGCAGATCGCCGCCCGGCTGGGCGAGACGGTCACGCTGCGCGGACATCGCCTGGCCGGCGACCAGGTTTTCCTGCGCTTCGCCGAACCGCGCTCGGGTCGCGTGCTGCAGCTGCCGGCGTCACCCGGCGGCACCGACAGCCTCGTCGAGGTCGCGCTGCCGCCCGATCCCCCGGCCGGTCCGGTGACGCCCAACTCGCCCGACAATCCCGACAACTGGCGGGCGGGATTCTATCTCGTGACGGCCCTGGTCCAGCGCGGCGGCGAGCCCGACCATGTCAGCAACGAGTTGCCGATGATGCTGGCGCCCCGGATGCTGGCGATCCTGCCGGCCCTGGCGGCCGGCTTCGCCACCTTCACGGTGACCTGCAGCCCGCGCGTGGCGACCACCCAGCGAGTGGTGCTGATCGTCGGCGACCGCGAGATTCCAGCCGACCCCTTCGCCGGCCCCCTTGCCGGCTCGCTCACCTTCGGCGCCGGCGGCTTCGTCAGCGGCACCGTGTTTTGGGTGCGGCTGCGGGTCGATGGCGTCGACAGCATCCTGATCGACCGCATGGCCAAGCCGCCGGCTTTCGTACCGTCGCAGCAGGTCACCATCCCATGACCAGGCCCCCGCAGCCCGGCACCGAACGGTCGGAGCGGCCGGATGCCAACCAGCATCGGCTGAGTGCGGCGCTCGACGTGCTGCGGCTTCGGCTGGAGGCGCATGCCGAGGGGGCGGTGGCCGCCCCCTCCGCCGCGAGCGGCGCGCACGCCGGCCAAATGACGCCGAAGCTGGACACGATCTCCGCCCTGTTCGGCCTCTCGCCGTTCGAGCGCGATGTGCTGCTGCTGTGCGCCGGGGTGGAGCTCGACGCGCGGTTCGCGCCGCTTTGCGCCAGGCTGGCCGGAGACGCGCGCCGGGGCCATGCCAGCTTTGCCATAGCGCTCGCCGCCTTGGACGATCCGCATTGGAGTGCCCTGGTGCCGGTCGGACCGCTGCGCCGCTGGCGGCTCGTGGAGCCCGCCCCCAACGAGCCGCTGACGACGGCGGCGCTGCGCATCGACGAACGCATCCTCCACTATCTCACCGGTGTGTCCTATCTCGATGACCGGCTGAACGGCCTGCTGGAGCCGGTGGCCGCCACCGCGCCGCTGCCACCATCCCACCAGCGACTCGCCGAGCGGCTGGCGGCCACATGGTCGGATCGCGCCGGCGGGCGCTGGCCGCGAGTCCAGCTCTGCGGCACCGAGCGCGGCGGCAAGATTGCCGTCTGCGTCCATGCCTGCTCGGCCCACGGCCTCAAGCCGCTGCGGCTGCGTGCCACGGATGTGCCGTCGGCGGCCGCCGAGCGCGCTGCGCTGGCGCGGCTGTGCGAGCGCGAGATGGCGCTCGATGGCGGCATGCTGTTGCTGGACTGCGACGGGGCGATGCCGGCCGATCCGCCGGAGCGCGCGTTGATACCGTTCATCGAGGAATTCGGCGGCCTGTTGGTGATCACTGGCCGCGATCCGCTGCCGCTCGAGCACGGACCGCATCTTCGGCTCGATGTGGAGCGCCCCGATGCGGCCGAGCGATGCGACATCTGGCGTGCCGCGCTGGGGCCGCTCGCCGACCAGCTCAACGGCGAACTCGAGGGCCTGGTGGCCCAGTTCGGCCTGGACGAGCGCGGCATCCGCTCCGCGAGCGCCGCCGCGACAATGGCCGAAGTCGGCGGAGAGGATACGGCAGACCGGTTGTGGGACGCCTGCCGGGTGCAGGCGCGCAGCCGTCTCGACGATCTGGCGCAGCGCATCGACGCGGTGGCGTGCTGGGACGATCTGGTGCTGCCCGGGCCACAGCGGCAGATGCTGCGCGACGTGGCGATCCATGTCCGGCGCGCCAGCACCGTCTACGAATCCTGGGATTTCGCCGGAAAGGGCACGCGCGGCCTCGGCATCAGCGCGCTGTTCGCCGGCGCCAGCGGCACCGGCAAGACCATGGCGGCGGAAGTGCTGGCCAATGAACTCCGGCTGGATCTCTACCGCGTCGACCTCTCTCAGGCGGTCAGCAAGTATATCGGGGAAACCGAGAAGAACCTGCGGCGGATCTTCGAATCGGCGGAGCAGAGCGGCGCAATCCTGCTGTTCGACGAGGCCGATGCGCTGTTCGGACGCCGCAGCGAGGTAAAGGATAGTCACGACCGCTACGCCAATATCGAGGTGAGCTACCTGCTGCAACGCATGGAATCCTATCGCGGCCTCGCCATCCTCACCACCAACATGAAAAGCGCCCTCGATCCGGCCTTCCTGCGGCGCATCCGCTTCGTTGTGCAGTTCCCGTTCCCCGACGCGCGCCAGCGCGCCGAGATCTGGCGCCGCATTTTCCCCGCCCGCACGCCGACGGCGGGGCTGGACTTCGACCGGCTGGCACGGCTCAGCATCGCCGGCGGCAACATCCGCTGCATCGCCCTCAATGCCGCGTTCCTGGCGGCGGAGGAAGGCACGGCCGTCGGGATGCCCCAGCTGCTGCGCGCGGCGCAGGGCGAGTACGCGAAGCTGGAAAGACCGCTCACCGCCACCGAGATCGGCGGCTGGTCATGACCCGCGCCGCGATCGAGCTCCATATCGAGACGCTGGTGCTGGAGGGGCTCCCGGCCACCAGCGGCGAGGCGGTCCGTGCGGCCGTCGAGCAGGAGTTGTCGCGGCTCATCGTCGATCGCGGCGTGCCGCAACCGCCGGCCGAAGCGTCGGCTTCCCTCGACCACGAGCGCATCGACGGCGGGACCCTTCCCGTCGCTCAGCGGTCGGGGATACCGGCCTTGGCGACCGGCATCGGTCGGCACGTCGCCACGTCGGTCTATCGGGGGCTTGGCCGATGAGTTCGCAGGTCATGGTGCGGCCCGCTTCGCGACAATCCGCAGCGCCCTCGCCGGCCATCGCGCCGGCTAGCCTGCTGCAGCGGAAATGCGCCTGCGGCGGCGCGGCGGGGGCCAGCAGCGAATGCACCAGCTGCAGAGGAAAGCGGCTGTCGCAGCGGCGTGCAGCGGATGGCGCGGCCCTCCCGCAGTCGCTCCCGCCAATCGTGCACGAGGTGTTGGGCGGGCCGGCGCAATCGCTGAACCCCGAGGCGAGCGACGCCATGGGGGCACGGTTCGGTCACGATTTCAGCCGGGTGCGGATTCACACCGACGCAAGGGCAGCGGCATCGGCGAACGCGGTTTCGGCTCTGGCCTACACAGTTGGCCATGACGTGGTGTTCGCCGCCGGCCAGTACGCGCCATCGACCGGCGCCGGGCGCCTGCTCCTGGCGCACGAGCTTGCCCATGTGGTTCAGCAATCCTCGATCGACGACGTGCAGGCCGCCGATGAGCGGCATCTGGAGGCCGAGGCCGACCGGGCCGCGGCCGCAGCGACCACCGATGCTGTTGCACCTCGGGTGAACAGCGCCGTGCGGCCCATGCTGTTGCGCCAGCCTGCCACGGCCCCATCTCCGCCGCCGGTTGCGCCGAACGCGAGCCAGCAGCAAATCATCGAGGACGCGCGCGGCGCCGCGAGCATGCGGACTCAGATCGCCCTGCACAACCTGCGCGGCGCCGTGCCGCCCGGCGCGCCCGGTCATGGCGACACCGGCGAGGCGATGCGCGAGCGTGCCAGGCACCTCGCCCGGCTGATGTTCGACTGGCCGAATCCCAACATGGATCAGGTGGACGAGATCGTGGGCAGCATGGTCACCCACCTTGCCCCGGGAACCGACGTCAAGATTGGAGCGGCCGGCGACGCGGATTGCGGCGATCGCGCCGGCTATGTTCGGGGGCTGGCGCCACCGATCGTTCTCTGCCCCGCCTTCTTTCGCGAAGCGCCGGACCGATCCGAGCAGCAGATCCGCACCATGATTCACGAAGCCGCGCATCTGGCCCGCGTCGGCACGTCGGACCTCAGCGAAAGCTACTGCGTGGCGTTCACCTGCGAGGAGGGGTGCGGCGGATTCGATTCGGCAGATTCCTGGGCCCAGTTCGTCCATTGCCTCAGCGGACAGACGCCTGACCAGGCCGAAGGCATCGTCGGCCAACGGCCGTCCGGGGTACGGGCCGCGCCCGAGGAGACAGCCAGCAAGAGGCTCGACTATGCGGGGATTGCGGACCGCCTGTTCGCCGCGATGGACATCTGGGGCACTGACGAGGAAGCCGTCTATCGCGCCCTGCAGGAGCTCGACCGTGATCCCACCGCCATCACGGAGCTCAAGAGGGTCTACGAAGCCCGGCATCGCACGCCCCTGCTCGAGGAGATCCACGACGAGTTCAGTGGCGATGAGCTGGAATTCGCCCTTCAGCTGTTGAATCTGGGGGACATCAATTCGAAGCAGCGGATCGCGGAGGAAGCGTTCATTTCCTCCGATGTCCGCACTGCGTCGCGCCGCATCCGCGCCGCGGTCCAAGGTCCCGGCACCGACGAGGAGGCAATATACGCCTCGCTGCTGCCGTTCCGACGCGACACCCTCACCCTGCAGCGCATCTATCAGATGGACTACGACGAGGACCTGCGCGATCGCCTGGAAGATGAGATGAGCGGCGACGAACTTGCCTACGCACTCGACCTCATGGAGACGCCATTCGAGCGCTACATGCAGGGGGCCGCCACATGGTTGAAGCGCTTCCCGCAAGTCGGGTTCGGCCTGCCCTGGAGCCAGGACGGATGGTTCGACAGCCGCTTTTGGCGGCGCGAATACGATCCCGGCAAGGAAGAATGGAAACTGGTGCTAAGCGCCGGCCGGCCGCACCAGGCGATCGATGCCATGTTCCACGAGCAGGACCGCTGGCATGTCGACTGCGCTGTCTTCGTCGAAGTCGTCCAGCTCTACGCCTGGCGCCAGTCCCTGGGGGCCACGCGGTTCGACGAACGCATCGGCGGGCGCATGGAACTGCGCGCCCACCACTCCACCGGGATTCGCAAGCGGGCGCTATTCAAGCGCGAGTCGCCCAAGGCCGCCTTCGCGGTCGACGGTGTTGCGGTGCCGGAGAAGCTCGCCTCGGCCGACGACCTGCTGGCCCAGGCGCCGGTTGGCAGCCGGGTGCGCTGGACCAGCCAGATGCTGTTCGACAAGGCCAACAACCTTTACGGACCCGAGGTCTTCACCATCGGGCAGCAGTCCTGGCCGTCCTATCAGCATGAGAACACCATCAAGCTCGGCCCGGACCGGTACGGCGCTCATGGTGTCGGAGGCGCCGCCCGCGAGAGTCGCGCCGGTATCGAGGAGAAGCTGGCCGACGTGACGGCCGGGGTGTTTCCCGACCGGCCGGAAGTGGAAATCCGCGCCGGCATCTATGTCTCCGAGATCGAACTGTTCGAACAGCCCGAGACCGCGGGCCAGGTCGAGCCGGCGGCGGCGAGCGCAGAGAAGGGTCCCCAGCCATGAGCCGCAGCCGCCGGCACGCGCGCGAGCAGCTCCAGCGACCGGCGATGCCGGATCAGCCCGCGCGCCACCGGGCTCCCCAGGTCGATCGAAACGGTGTGGCGGGCCGCCCGCTCGAGCCCGCCGTGCGCGCCGACATGGAGGCGCGCTTCGGGCACCGGTTCGACACTGTCCGAATCTTTACCGACGGTCAGACAGCGGTCTCGGCTGAAGCCCTCGGCGCGCGGGCCTACAGTGTCGGCGACCGCATCGTCTTCGGAGCCGGCACCTACGCGCCGAGTCGACCGGAGGGGCGCCGCCTGCTGGCGCACGAGCTAACACATGTGGTGCAACAGTCAGGTGTGGGCGCCAGCGGCCTCGCCCTCGGCCTGTCCAGCAGCGCCGCGGAGCGCGAGGCCGACCACACGGCGGATGCCATCGCCGCCGGCCGGCCGGCCGGGCCGATCGAGGCGCGTTCCAGCACCCCCGTCATCAGGCGCTCACTGCTGGGTACCATTGGCGGCGGGGTAATTGGCGGCGCTCTCGGAGCGGTGGGCGGGGCCCTGCTCGGCAGCCTGCTCGGCCCTGCGGGCGCCGTCATCGGCGGCATCATCGGCGGGGTGGCCGGGCTGGTCGGGGGCGGGCTGCTAGGCGACTATCTGACCCGCAGCAGCCGCGGACTCACGTCGGATGAGCGCGACTACGCCTTCGAGATCTACCGGGACAGCATCGACTACGACGTCATCAGAATTACCCGCAATAGCGCCGGCGCAGCCGGCGCGGCGCGTACCATCGGGAATACCATCAATCTGCAGGACCGGCACTTCGTCGGCGATGCGATGGAACTCAGTCCCGAAGGCCTGCTGACCCTGATCCACGAGATGGGCCATGTCTGGCAGTACCAGAACGGCGGCTGGGAGTACATTCCGTCGAGCCTCATCCCGCAACTCGTCGCGGCCGCGTCCGGCTCGTCGCGCAACGCCGCCTATGACTGGCGTGCCGCCCTACGTACCAGGATTGCCTGGGAGCACTGGAATGCCGAGCAGCAGGCGGAATGCATCTCCGACTACAACGAGGCGCTGCAGCGGATCAAGGCCGACACCGCTACCCTGGTGGACTACGAAACCGTGACGCTGGCCGAGCCGTACATCGCGCGGGTGCGCCGCCGCGAGGGTGCCCCAGGCTCCAGCAGGCGCCGGGCCGAACCGGAAGCCGCCGGCGCGGGAACGGCGCCATGACCGGCTTGCCCAGCTCCCCCAGGCTCCTGAAGGGCGGCATCGTGCTGGTCGACCCCGCAAGCGTGGCGATCCAGCGGATCATTGCGCTGCAGTACAATCCAGACAGTCTGCAACGCACACTGCAGGTGCAAGGCATTCCCGATGGCGGCGACCGTTCGCAGGCGCTGCGACTCAAGGGGCCGCCGGTCGAGACCATCAAGCTCGAGGCCGAGATCGACGCGGTCGACCAACTCGAGTTCTCGGGCCAGCACCCCGATACGGTTGAGTTCGGCATCCATCCGCAACTGGCGGCGCTGGAGACGATCGTCTATCCCGCGAGCGCCACGCTTCAATCCAACAACGCGCTCGCCGCCGCCGGCACGCTCGAGATTGCGCCGATGGAGTCGGCGCTCACCCTGTTCATCTGGAGCCGGCAGCGCATCCTGCCGGTCAAGATCACCGACCTCAGCATCACCGAGGAAGCTTTCGACCAGAGCCTCAATCCGCTCCGCGCCAAGGTGAGCCTTGGCCTCCGGGTCCTGAGCGTCGACGATCTCGGCTTCGCTCACAGCGGCGGCAGCCTGTTCATGAGCTATCTCCAGGCCAAGGAGCGGCTGGCCCAGAAACAGCCGGGCGCCGGTCTCGGCGGCTTCGGCATCGGAGGGTTGCCATGACCGATCCCGTTCAGGCGCTGATCGATGCCGGGGTGCTGAAGACCACGCTGTTCGGCCCGACCAGCCGATATCACGCCGTCGCGACGACCTCCCTGACCACGGCAACCGGCAAGATCGTTCCGTACCTGCGCCGTCGCTTCGTGCCGCCGCCGCAGCGCTTCGCATTGCTGCAGGAGCATCAGGTCAAGGAGGGCGACCGTCTCGACAACATCACGGCCCGCTATCTCGGCGACCCCGAGCAGTTCTGGCGCCTGTGCGACGCCAACGGCGTGATCGGGCCCGAGGAACTGACCGAGGTTGTCGGGCGCAGACTGCGTGTGACCTTGCCCGAGGGAGTTCCGGCACCGAGTGATGATTAAGGGCATTCAGCTCAGCCTGATGATCGGACCCGCCGTGCCCGTGCCCGTGTCGCGGGGCGTGCTCGACGCGCTGACCAGCGTCAAGGTTACTGCCAGCGCCGGCGAGACCCAGAGCGGGTTCGAGCTCAATTTCCGTCTCGGTAAGCGCTCGCCGCTGCACACGTTGTTCCTGCTGTCCGGCGGCATCGGCGTGCAGTTCATGCGCGTGGTGGTGGTCGCCACCTTGAATGGCACCCCCAACGTGCTGATCGACGGCATGATGACCCAGCATCAGGTCGAGCCGGGCGGCGATGGCGGCGACGCCGTCTTGAAGGTCCAGGGCAAGGACCTCAGCATGGTGATGACCTACTTCGATTTCAGCGGCGTGCCCTATCCGGCCATGCCACCCGCCGCCCGCGTTCTTCTGGTGATCGCCAAGTATGCCTGGCTCGGCCTGGTGCCGCTGGTCATCCCAAGCATCGTCGAGGACCTTCCGATTCCGGTCGAGCGCATTCCGCGCCACAAGGGCACCGATCTCGCCTATGTGCAGCGCCTGGCGCTCGAGGTTGGCTATGTCTTCTATGTCGAGCCCGGCCCGGTGCCGGGCGTGAACTACGCCTATTGGGGTCCGGAGATCAAGGTCGGTGCGCCGCAACCGGCGCTCAACATCGACATGGACGCCCACACCAACGTCGAGTCGCTGTCCTTCAGGTTCGACAAGGAGCGGAAGGAGCTGCCGATCGTCTTCATCCACAACAAGGAGACCAAGGTTCCGATTCCGATTCCGATCCCCGACATATCGCCGCTCAACCCGCCGCTCGGCGTGGTGCCGCCGCTGCCGCCGAAGATCACGCCGCTTGCCGATACGGCGCATCTGTCGCCGGTGCAGGCCGTGATGCGGGGGCTGGCCTATGCGTCGCAGCACGCGGACTGCGTATTCGGGAGCGGCTCGCTCGACGTCCTGCGCTATGGCCGCGTCCTGAAGTCGCGCCAGCTGGTAGGCGTGCGGGGCGCCGGCACCGCGTTCGACGGGCTCTACTACGTCAGCAGCGTCACCCACGACATCAAACGCGGCGCGTACAGGCAGAGCTTCAGCCTCGCGCGCAACGGACTCGTCTCCACATTGCCCACGGTGTCCGCATGAGCGCAGACCAGACATTCATCGGCAAGTACCGCGGCACGGTGATCAACAACGTCGATCCCCTGCAGATCGGCCGCATCCAGGTGATCGTGCCCGACGTGTCGAACGTCATGCTGTCGGGCTGGGCGATGCCGTGCGTACCAGTGGCCGGCATCCAGATGGGCATGTACACCGTGCCGGTGATCGGATCCGGCGTCTGGGTCGAGTTCGAGCGCGGCGATCCCGACAATCCGATCTGGGTCGGCGGCTTCTGGGGCACGGCGGCCGAGGTGCCGGCGCTGGCGCGCATCGTGCCGCCCGTGGTGCCCGGCATCACCCTGCAGACGACGCTGCAGAACGGACTCACCGTCAACGACGTGCCGGGACCGACCGGCGGCATCATGCTGAAGAGCGCCACCGGCGCCACCATCATCGTCAACGACACCGGAATCTACATCCAGAACGGCAAGGGAGCCTCCATCGTCATGGTCGGGCCGTCGGTGACCGTCAATAACGGCGCCCTGGTCGTGGTGTAGGGAGGGAGCGAAGGCAATGCCCGGGTTCCTGTTGCATCTCGGCGCCACGGTTCTGTGCTCCCATGCCGGGCAGGCGCAACCCGCCGCGCCCAATCCGCGCGTCCTGGTGAGCGGGCAGCCGGTGGTGACCCTGGCGTCGCCCTATGTCATCGCCGGCTGTGCCATGCCGCCACCGGCAGGCGGAAACGGGCCCTGCGTCACCGGGCAGTTCATTGCCGGGGCGACGCGGGTGACGGTCATGGGCCAGCCGGTTCTGCTGCAGGACAGCCCCTCGGTCTGCGCGCCCACGGGGACGCCGATGCTGCCTATGGCCGTGCAGACCCGTGTGCTGGGGATATAGGGAGGCTGCGATGCATCTCGACTACCCCTATCGCTTCGACAGCCGCGGCCGGACCGCCGCGACCAGCGACGCTGATCACGTCCGCGACCTCATCGAGCAGGTGCTGTTCACCATGCCGGGCGAGCGGGTCAACCGGCCCGATTTCGGCAGCGGCGTGATGCAGCTCGTCTTTGCCCCGAACAGCGACCAGCTCGCGGCGACCACCCAGTTCCTCATCCAGGGCGCGCTCCAGCAATGGCTCGGCGACTGGATCGTCGTCGACCGGATCGACGTGGCGAGCGTCGACTCGACTCTCAAGATCACCATCGAGTACACCAACCGGCGGACCCAGGAACGCCACGTCGCCGAGTTCGATCGCGGAGGTGCCGCGTGATCTATCTCTGCTGCGACGAGCTGCGGCGCAACGCGGTCCGCGCTCACGCCACCCTCAACGGCATCGACTTCATAGAAGTGCTCGACCGCGAGGCCCCGGCCGACAGCCCGCGCCAGCGCACCCTGATGGTGCGTCTGCTGAAGCCGGTGCCGCCTGGCTTGATCCTCGACAACGTGCTGATCCAGGGCGGCGAGCGGGTGACCCCGGTCGGGGTCGACTGGATCGCCGACGCCTCGGCGATTCCGGCTGGTCTCGTCACGGCCGACGAGGCGACCTATTTCGCGGCACTGCCGGACCCGGGAAACCTGCTCCTGCTGCGCACCGACAGCGACGGCGACCATTCCGTTTATGCGTTCCGACTGGTGAGCTCGGCGGTCAATCTCGCCCCGCCGGCGGGTTTCGACCCGCTGCTCGCGCGCGTCGATTTCTCGTTCAAGGTCGAATGCCCGACCGACTTCGACTGTGCCCCCGAGCGTGTTTGCCTGGATGCGCCGCTGGAAGAGCCGGACATCAACTATCTCGCCAAGGACTACGCCAGCTTCCGCCGGCTGATGCTCGATCGCATGACGCAGCTGATGCCCGAGTGGCGCGAGCGCAGTCCCGCCGATCTGGGGCTCACCCTGGTCGAGCTCCTTGCCTATGTCGGCGATCATCTGAGCTACCGCCAGGATGCCGTCGGCACCGAGGCTTATCTCAATACCGCCCGGCGTCGCGTTTCGGTACGGCGCCACGCGCGGCTCGTCGACTACGCCATGCATGACGGCAGCAATGCGCGCGCCTGGGTGCAGATCCAGGTTGAAACGGACGGTGTCAACCTGCCGGCGGGAACCCAGATCCTGACCCGCATTCCGCGGCAGGAGCCGCGCATCCCGACGCCGGCAACGGCGTCCGCCTATGACGAAGCCATGCGCCAGCAGCCTGTGGTCTTCGAGACCATGGAGCAGGCGACCCTGTTCTCGGGCCACAATGACCTGCACTTCTACAGTTGGGGCGATCAGGAATGCTGTCTGCCGACGGGCGCGACCCGGGCAACCCTCAGCGGCCACCATCCGACACTGGTGGCCGGTGACGTGCTGATCATCGAGGAAGTGCTCGAGCCGCTGACGGGGCATGCCGGCGATGCCGACCTCGAGCACCGTCATCCCGTGCGGCTGCTGGAGGTGGTCGCCGAGGACGCCGGCGGCGACCCGCTCACGGACCCATTGACCGAGGCGGCGATCACCGAGATCCGCTGGAGTCTCGACGATGCGCTGCCTCACCCCCTGTGCGTCTCGTCGCGCACCGACGAGGAGCATGGCAGCACCTTCCTGCCTTCCGTCAGTGTCGCGCGCGGCAATATCGTCCTGGCCGATCATGGCCGCACCCTGGCGGGGTTGCCGATCGGAACCGTTCCCAAGCCGCACTTGTTCCTGGTGCCGGCGTCGGGCGCGGATCGCTGCTCTTCGCAGCAGCGCCAGGCGGTGCCACCGCGCTTCCGGCCGACCTTGCAGGAAGGACCGCTGACCCAGGCGGCGCCCTATGACCAGTTGGCTTCGGCGCAGGCGGCGATGCTGTGGGATCTTGGCGCGCCGACCCCGGCCATTTTCCTCGAAAGCTCTCCGGGAGCCCAGTTCTGGCAGCCGCAGCGGGATCTGCTGGCCAGCGCGGCCGACGCCACCGAGTTCGTGGCCGAGGTCGAGGACGACGGCACGACGATCCTGCGCTTCGGCGACGACCGTCATGGCATGCGGCCGCAAGCGGACTCTTCGTTCAGCGCCACTTACCGGGTCGGCAATGGGGCCGCCGGCAATGTCGGCGCAGAGGCGCTGGCCCATGTGGTGACCGATGAGGCCGGCATCACCCTGGTGCGCAACCCGATGGCGGCGCAGGGCGGCACCGGCCCGGAAGCGATCGACGATGTACGGACCCGCGCGCCCCATGCATTTCGAGTGCAGGAACGCGCGGTCACGCCGGCGGACTACGAGGAGATGAGCTTGCGCCATGGTGGCGTGCAGCGGGCCGTCGCCACCTTCCGCTGGACCGGAAGCTGGCACACCGCCTTCGTCACCGTCGATCGCACCCGCGGTCTTCCGGTGGACGCCGCGTTCGAGTCCGACATGCGGCGCCACCTCGAGCCCTATCGCATGGCCGGATACGACATGGAGATCGACGCGCCGCACTTCGTGTCCCTCGAGATCGACATGCAGGTCTGCGTGCGGCCGGACTACTTCCGCAGCGACGTGCGCAAGGCGCTGCTCCAGCTCTTCAGTAGCCGGACACTGCCCGACGGAAGGCGCGGCCTGTTCCATCCCGACAACTTCACCTTCGCCCAGCCGGTCTATCTGAGCGCGCTCTACGCGGCGGCCCAGGGCGTGCCGGGGGTCGTGTCTGTCACCATCACGAGATTCCAGCGCCAGGGCGTCGATGATCCCAAGCCGCTGGAAGACGGCGTGCTTGGCCTCGCCCGGCTCGAGATTGCACGCCTCGACAACGACCGAAACTTCCCCGAACGCGGCGTCTTCCGCCTCGACCTCGGAGGCGGCAAATGAACGGGCTCGACATGAAGCTGCTAGTCGGCGACGCGCCGGAGCTCGGCGGCAACGATTGCGGCTGCTGCGCCGACATGACGGCCGGCGCGCCGGAAGCACTCTTCAACCGGCCCGGCCTGTCAACCCTCGCCTATCGCGTCGCCACCCATGCGCGCTTCAAGCAGGCCTTGCTGGCCCGGCTCTCCTCGGCCGAGTTGCCGGCGCTGGCCGGCCTCAGGACCCGCGACGACGACGACTTCACGATCGCGCTCGTCGATGGCTGGGCGATGCTGGCCGACGTGCTCACGTTCTATCAGGAGCGCATCGCCAACGAATCCTATCTGCGGACGGCGCGCGAGCGGCTGTCGGTGCTGGAGCTTGCCGCGCTCATCGGCTATCGCGCGCGTCCTGGCGTCGCCGCCGGGACCCATCTGGCCTTCACCCTGGAGGAGGCCGCCGGCGCCCCGGACCAGGCGGTCGCCATCACCCCGATTGCCCGCGGAACCCGGGTCCAGAGCATTCCCGGTCCCGGCGAGAAGGCGCAGACGTTCGAGACGGTCGAGGATATCGAGGGCCGCGTCGCCTGGAACCGGCTGAAGCCCCGGATGAGCCAGATGCCAGACCAGCCCTTCGACAGCGGCTTCCTGTACCTGGACGGCACCTCGACCAATTTGAAGCCCGGCGACGCGGTGCTGCTGGTCGGCGACGAGCGCCTCAACCACGGCGACGACAGCCTCTGGGACATCCGCCGGGTGCAGGCGGTCGACGAGGATCACGCGGCCGACCGTACCCGGGTCGATTGGGAGCCGGGCGTCGGCACCTACGATCCGGCGAAGCTGCCGGCGCAGCGGCCGCGGGTTCAGGCCCTGCGCCTCAAGGCCGCGCTGTTCGGCTACAACGCGCCGCACCCGCGCTCGCTGCACGCGGACATCCGAGCCAACTATGGCGGCGACATCGCCACCGGCACGCCGCCGCCAGATTGGTCCTTCACGTTCGGCGGCAATGCGATCGATCTCGACAACGCCTATCTGACAGTGCTGAGCCAGGGCTGGCTCGTGCTCGTCAAACCCAATGGAATCCGCCAGCTCTATCGCGCCTCGAGCGTCGCCCAGTCGGCCGGCGCGCGCTACGCGCTCAGCGGCAAGACGACCCATATCGTGCCCGACATCACCACCAGCCTGGCATCCGAATTCGCCGGATCCAGCTATCGCAGCACCGCCGTCTACGCCCAGAGCGAGGAGCTGGCCCTGGGCGAGGCGCCGCTGACCGAGCCCGTCGCCGGGGACAGCGTCGTGCTGGATCGCGCCGTCGCCGACCTGCCGCCGGGCAAGGCGCTGGTGGTCCGCGGCAGGCGGGCGCAGGTGAAGGTCTTCGTCGCCGGGCTCTCGCTCTACAACCTCGCGACCGGGACCGTAAAGCTGCTGGCACTGGGTCAGCAGCTCACCCTGCTGGCGAAACCCTTCCCGTGGTGGTGGTTCCCAGCGGTCCTAATTTGGTATCTGCGCGACGAGGACGGCTTCGAGGGGCTGGCGCCGTCCTGGGTCGGCGGCATCGACATCGTGCCCGCCGCCGCCAGGGACGAGACGGTGGCCGAGATCGCGACGCTGAAGAGTGTCGAGCCAGAGGATGCGCGGCACAGCAAGCTCGTCTTTTCCGCGCCGCTCGCCAACGCCTATGACCGCTTTTCGGTCGAGGTCCTCGGCAATGTCGTCCGCGCCACCCACGGCGAAAGCGTGGGCGAGATCCTGGGCAGCGGCGATGCCCGGACACCCTATCCGCGCTTTACCCTGAAGCAGCCGCCACTGACCCATGTGAGCGCGGCATCGGCGTCGGGAACAGAGTCGACGCTGCAGGTGCGGGTGGGCGACGTGCTGTGGCACGAGGTGCTGGCGCTGTTCGGCCAAGGCGCGCAGGATCGCGTCTTCATCACCCGCACCGACGACGACGGCAAGACCACGATCCAGTTCGGCGATGGCCGCGCCGGCGCGCGCCTGCCGTCGGGCCAGAACAACATCCGCGCCAGCTATCGCAAGGGCATCGGCTTGGGCGGGCTAGTGGCTGGCGGCAAGATCAGCATGCTCATCGGCCCGCCGCTGGGCGTCAAATCCGTGGTCAATCCCCTGGCCGCCACCGGCGCCGCCGATCCGGAAAGCCTCGACGACGCGCGCAGCAACGCCCCCATCCCGGTGCTCACCTTGGACCGCGCCGTGTCGCTTCGCGACTTCGAGGATTTCGCTCGCGGCTTCGCCGGAATCGCCAAGGCGCTGGCGACCTGGTCCTGGGACGGGCAGACTCGCCGGATCTTCATCACCGTCGCCGGGCCGGACGGGGCGGAGATCAAGCCCGACAGCGATCTCTACGCCAACCTGGTGGCGGCGCTCGCGGCCGCCGGCGATCCGTTCGTGACTTTCGCGGTCAAGACCCACCGGCCGGCCTTCTTCCGCGCCGGGCTGAAGGTCAAGGTCGATCCCGACTACCTGCCCGAGGTAGTTCTGCCCGCCGTCGAGGCCGCCCTGCGCGGATGCTTCGCCTTCGCCAACCGCGCCTTCGGCCAGCCCGTGGCCATGAGCGAGGTCATCGCCGTCGCCCAGGCGGTCGCGGGCGTCATCGCCATCGATCTCGACCGGCTCTATCGCACCAGCCCGCCGACCGACCTGCCGGGCCTGCATCCGCACCTGCCGGCGGCACTGCCCGAGATCGGGGCCAACGGCCAGATGATCGCCGCCGAGCTCCTGATCCTCGATCCGGACCCGCTCGATACGCTGGAGGTGATGTCGTGAGCCACACCGCCCAGCGCCTCTACGAGCTGCTGCCGACCATCCATCGCATCCGCGACGCGGAGCAGGGCGAACCGCTCAAGGCCCTGCTCACCGCGATCGCCGAACAAGTCGACTGGCTAGAGGAGAATCTCGATCAGCTCTATGACGACCAGTTCATCGAAACTTGCGCCGACTGGGTGGTGCCCTATATCGGCGACCTCATCGGGTATCGCGGGCTGCACGGCGTCACCCCGGCGATCGCCAGCCCGCGGGCGGAGGTGGCCAACACCATCGCCTATCGCCGGCGCAAGGGCACCGCGGCGATGCTCGAGCAGATGGCCCGCGACGTCACGGGCTGGCCGGCCCGCGTCGTCGAGTATTTCGAGCTGCTGGCGACGACCCAGTACATGAACCATCTGCGGCCGGAAAATCACGCGGCGCCGGATCTGCGCCGGTGGGAAAGCCTTGAGCGGCTCGGCATGGCGTTCGCGACCGCATCGCACAATGTGGAGGTGCGCCGCATCCCGACCGGCGCCGGGCGCTACAACATCCCCAACATCGGCATCTTCCTGTGGCGACTGCAGGCCTATCGCCTGAGCGGCTCGCCGGCGGTTCCCGTCGATGCGCGGCGATTCCTGTTCAGTCCGCTCGGCAACAACATTCCCCTGTTCAGCCGGCCCGTGACCGAGGACCGCATCACGCATCTGGCCGAGCCGCTCAATGTGCCGGAGCCGATCAGCCGGCGCGTTCTCGATGCGCATCTAGCCGACCACTACCGCGCCGGCTGGAGCCTGCTGGTCGAGGCCGATGGTGCGCCGGTTGCCATCGCCGACGTGCAGATTTGCAACCTCTCGGACCATGGCGGCGGCTGGGCGCACCAGCCGGTCGGCAAGCTGTCGATCGATCCGGTGCTGGGGCGCCTCGCCTTTCCCGAAAGCCAGGATCCGCCGCAGGACGTGCGCGTCACCTTCCACTACGGCTTCAGCGCCGATATCGGCGGCGGATCATACGAGCGCGGCGGCGATCTGGCCGAGCTCGAGGCCGGCCAGGCGCTGATCCAGGTGCCGGACGAGCACGCTACCATCCAGGCGGCGCTTGACGCCCTGCCGGGCGCCGGCGGCGTGGTTGAAATCACCGACAGCGGCCGCTACGAGGAGGCGCTGCGGATTGTCGTGGCGACCGATGCCACGATCGAGCTCAGGGCGGCGAACGAGCAACGGCCGACCATCGTGCTGACCGAGGATCTATTGATCAACGGAGCGACCGACAGCACGGTCACCCTGAACGGGCTCCTGGTGACCGCAGCGCCCGCGAGTGCCTCGGCGATCGTCCGCGTGCCGGCCGCCGACAACGAGCTTCGTCACCTGATCCTGCGTCACTGCACCCTGGTGTCCGGGCAACTGCTCGACATCGACGGCACGCCACTCCGGCCCGACGCAGCGAGCCTGGTCGCGGACCTTGCGGACCTCGCCGTCAAAATCGACCGCTGCATGATCGGGGGGCTGCGGGCGGCGGCCGGATCGACGCTGAGCGCGGACGACAGCATCATCGACGCGACCGAGCCGTATCACGCGGCCTATTCCGCCCCCGACGGCGAGTCGGCCGGCGGCGAGCTGACCCTGCGCAATTGCACGGTGATCGGCAAGCTGCATGCCGAGGCGATGGCGCTGGTCTCGAACTGCATCCTGTTTGCCGCACTGGCGCCGCCGGGCGACACCTGGACAGCGCCGGTGCGCGCGTTGCGCAAGCAGGACGGCTGCATCCGCTTCTCCTGGCTGCCGCTCGGCGCCATCGTGCCGCGGCGCTATCGCTGCCAGCCGGATTTCGCCATCGCCGCCGAAATCGAGGGTATTGAGAAGGTCACCCAGAGCACGCTCGGTCCGGCGCAGCGCGCGGCCGTTTGCGCCCGGATCGAGGCATGGCTGGTGCCGGGCTTCGTGGCCCGGCGCTACGGCTTGCCCGCCTATCTGCAGCTGCGCGACTCGACGCCGTCGCAGATCCGTACCGGCGCCGACGACGAATCCGAAATGGGTGCCTTTCACGACCTGTATCAGCCGCAGCGCGAGACAAATCTCCGGGTCCGCCTGGAGGAGTATCTGCGGTTCGGCCTGGAGGCGGGGATCATCCACTCGACGTGAGCATCGGGCCGGCAAGCGGCCCGGAACGATCAACCAGGGAGAGCGATCGTGAGCGGTGACTACAGTCGACACAGCTTCGATCCGAGACGGCATTTCAGCAGCGTGCTGATGCAGCAGGGCCGGGTGGCGCTCGACGCCGACTGGAACGAGCTGTGCAGCATCGCCGAGCGGCGCATGAGGGCCGAGACCGTCGACATCATCGGCCGTTGTGTCGTGCCGAAGGAAACACCGGCCGGTTTTCAGATCGCCATCGGCGGCAGTGGCGCCGCCAAGGCCCTCACCATTGGGCGCGGCCGCATCTATGTGCACGGCCTGCTGGCGGAAAACCACGGCGCGCCGCCCTACGCCTTCGATCTCGCTGAAATCGATGCCGATGGCCGTCCGGCAGGCGTCCTGGCCGAGTTGATCGGCAGCGACAGCATCGACTACGCCGACCAGCCCCATCTGCCGAATCCGCCCGACCTGCCGGAAGCTGACGGCCCGTTCCTCGTCTATCTCGACGTCTGGCAGCGCGAGGTCACCTATGTCGAGGACGACCGGCTCCTGGAAAAGGCCTTGGGCGGCGTCGACACGACAACCCGGCTGCAGACCGTGTGGCAGGTCAAGCTGCTCGGCGATATCGGCACCGGGGTCACCTGCGCGACGCCGGATGCGCAGATTTCCGGCTGGTTGGAGACGACTCGGCCTTCCGCCGGGCGGCTCAGCAGCAAAGCTGTGCAGATCGACGATCCCGAAGATCCCTGTCTGGTCCCGCCGAGCGGCGGATACAAGGGTCTGGAGAACCAGCTCTACCGCGTCGAAATACACGACGACGGCCCCATCGGCGAGGCGACCTTCAAGTGGTCGCGCGACAATGCCACGGTCGCGACCAATATCGCCGCCCTGCCGGCGAACGACGTGCTGGCCGTGGTTCGGGTCGGGCGCGACTCGGTGCTGCGCTTCAATCCCGGCGACTGGGTCGAGGTGACCGACGACTGGCGCGAACTCGGCGGCCTGCCGGGCGAGATGCGCAAGGTCAAGGCGGTCGATGACGGTGCCCGGCGCATCACCCTGACCGAGCCGCTGCCGCCGGACATGGTTCCCTCGGGCGTCGACGACGACACCCTGGCCCTGCGCCGTACACGGGTGCGGCGCTGGGACCACCGCGGCGCCGTGCGCGATGTCGACGGCAACTTGCTGGTCGATCTCGACGCGCCGGGCAGCATGGGTGTCATCCCGGTGCCTGCCCCGGGCACTTCGCTCATCCTGGAAAACGCCGTGCAGATCACCTTCGACCTCGCCGAGGACGCCGGCAGCTTCCGGGTCGGAGACTACTGGAACTTCGCGGCGCGCACGGCCGACGCCTCGGTCGAGGAACTGGACGCCGCGCCGCCCCGCGGTATCCATCACCACTACTGCCGGCTGGCAGTCGTCACCTTCCCCAACGGCGCCAGCGATTGCCGGGTGTTCTGGCCGCCGGCGTTCGGGGACGGACAGGGCTGCGGCTGTTCGGTCTGCGTGACACCCGAGAGCCACAACAGCGGCACCCTGACCATCCAGCAGGCGGTCGACCAGGTGCGGTCGACCGGCGGCACCGTTTGCCTCGACGCCGGGCTCTACAATCTCGGCCAGACGCCGGTGCAGTTGGACGGCGCACAGTCGGTGCGCCTCGTCGGCCAGGGCTGGCGCACCATGCTGTCCTTCATGGGCAGCGGCGCCGCGATCAGCATCCAGCGCGCCATCGGTGTCAGCGTGGACGCGTTGGCAGTCCTGGTGCCGCCGGCTACCGACGTCGGCAACGGCACGATCGGCGGCGGCCCCGGCTTTCTGTTGCGGAACTCCCTCGGCGTCGCCGTGCAGCGCTGTTTCGTCCTGCAATATGCCGGGCGGGCTGGCGGCGGGGCGGCGATCGGCCTCGCCGGCTACCTTGTCGCGGTCAGCCTGGTCGAGAACGTGGTGTTTGCGCCGAGCGGCATCGCCAATGCAGCCGCCGGTCCGGATACTGGCGAGGCTCCCGCCCTGCTCACCATGAATCTGGCGATCCGCGACAACGTGCTCGCCTGCCAGCGCCGCGGGGTCAGCCTGGACCGGGTCAGCCTTCATCTCGGCGATACCAGGATTGCCGGCAACGCGGTCTACGGCTGCAGCGATGGCGGCTTCGTGGCCACCGGCGCCGTCGCGTCGGGCGGGCGTCTCGATGTCACTGCGAACATGCTCAGCGTCTCGGGCGACGGCATGAGGATCGGCACCAACGCTCCTCGGATCGAGGGCAACGACGTGACGTCGTCGTCCGACAGCGGTGCCGGGGACGGCATCGCGCTGGTCCAGGGGCTGGACAAGGAAGGCGTACGCGACTGCCTGATCCTGAGCAATCGGGTGGCCGGCCTGCCTGGCCGCGGCATTGCCATCCGCCAGCCGATCCGATCGGCGATGATCAAGCAGAACATCATCCGGCGCTGCGGCACCGGCGGCATCGTGATGGATGGCGAGAGCGCGGCCGAAAGCCTCACGGTCGACAACAATGAACTCGTGGAGATCGCTCCGTCCTTCAACAACGAGGCCCAGTCGATCGCGGCGCTGCGCATGGTGCGGGTCGCCCGGCTTCGGATTGCCGGCAACGCCATCAACGACCTGGCGGCTGCCGCCAATCAGAGCCCGGCTCGGCTGGCGATCGACATTCTCGGATGCGGCGCGAGCCATCTCGACGGCAACGACGTCGAGCGGATCGGGCCCAATCGGGCGATTGGCTGGTCGGCGGGAATCCGCGTTCTGCCGCCCTATGGCTCGGTGCAGATCGTCGCGAATGCGGTGCGGCGTGGACGGGAAGAAGACGAAGGCACGCCTCTGGAATGGTATGCGCTGCGCGTCGGCGCCCAGCTCGCAGTCGTCGGCACCGCGTCCGGCGCCGCGGTGATGGAAACGCCATTCTTCCTGGTCGCCGAAACCATCGGATTCTCCATCGACCGTCGCAGGATCCGCGCGCTTGCCGTGGCCACGCGGACACATCTGGGCGTGCAGGGCAACCATTTCCTGTCCTGGGCCGGCGGCGCACCGATCGTACGGGTCGATTCGGCCGACAGCTGCAGCTTCAGCAGCAACCAGTGCTTCCTGAGCCAGGACGGCCGCGCGAGAAACATTGTGAGCTTGGCGGGGCGTGCCGTCATCGCCACCAGCAACACCGTGCGCCGGCCCTCAGATCAGGATGCCATGGACATCGACGCGCAGGCCTTCACCGTCGTCGGCAATCTCAGCTTCGGCAACATCCGGATTCGCGGGAACGCCTTGCCGGCGCCCTGGAGCGCTCTGAACGTTCTGTCGCAGTGAAGGCTGGGCACGACCGCTCACCGGAGGACACGGGATGCAAATCGTCACGCTGGACAAGGATGCCAAGATGTCGGCCGTCGTCAGCCGCTCCTACAAGATCGAAGGCGCGGGATCGGTTGCGGCGCGCAGGCGAGCCGAGGCGGCGCTGGTAGCGGCCAATCCGCACCTCGCCGATCTGTCGGTCGTACCGGCGGGGACCGTGGTCGTGGTGCCCGAGGTCCCCGGGCTGGCGCGCGCCGCAGCTGCGACCCCGGCCGACGAGGCGTTTTCGGCCCTCGCCACGGCGCTGCGCGGCGCCCTCGACGACGTCACCGAGGAGACCATGGTGGCCGCCAAGCGCGACCTGGAGGCCGTGGCGGAAAGCCAGAAACTGATCAAGTCGCGCGACGTGAAGGCCCTCGCCGGCCGCCAGCCTCCGCAGGTAGGCGAGATGCTGGGCACCCTCGAGGCGGAACTGAAGCAGCAGGCAGCCGATGGCGAGCAGCTCCTGCGATCCCTCGAACAGGGCCGGGCTCAGTTGTCGAAGGAACTCGCCGAACTGGAAAAGCGGCGCGGCTGAGGAGGCCGATCGGGTCAAGCTCGGCAGCGCTGGAATGCGGACCCGCATGACAAGGCCTTGGCATGCGCCACGGATCGGTGCCGTCCTGCCCTGCGCAGATCGCCGAACACAGCGGCGGCGCGTGCTCGGCGGGAAGCGGCGGCGGCGATTGGCTATCCGACCCGGATACGCGGCCGGCGGCGCCACGGCACGGCCTGCTCGAGCTCCGCCGCAAGCGACAACACCACGTCGTCGGCGCCGAAGCGGCCTATTAACTGGATGCCGATCGGCAGGCTCTCCCCGCTTTGCATCAGCGGCACCGACAATGCCGGCTGGCCGGTAGCGTTGAACAGCGCGGTGAAGGTCTCGATCGGCGCCAGATGATCGAACAGGTCGCGGCTCGTCGCCCCCGGCCGGTCGAGATCGACCGCGTCGATCGGCAAGGGCGTCACCGTGCAGGTTGGCGTGACCAGCAGGTCGTAGCTCTCGAACAGCCGGGCCACCTGCCGGGCGGTCGTGTTGTAGCGCAGCTCGGCCTCGATGAAGTCGACGGCTGACAGCCGCGCGCCGTCCTCGTACAGCGCCAGCGTCGTGCTCTGCAACGTTTCGAAAGTCGGCGCGCGGCCGGTGTGCCGGGCAATGTCGTCGATCGCCTGGGCGATGTACCCGGCCCAGAGGCGGGTCTGGGCCTCCAGATAGGGCTCGTAGTCGAAGTCGGGCGAGGCCTCCTCGACCCGATGGCCAAGGGATTCGAGGAGGCGGCCGGTGCGCTGCAGCGCTGCCCGCACCTGAGGGTCGAGGGGCAACCCCGACCAGACGCGGTCGTTGAGCGCGATGCGCAGGCGCTGCGGCGGCGTGGCGGTCGCCGCGTGATAGGGCGTCGCCGCCGGGGCGATGACATAGGGGTCGCCGGGAACCGGACCGGCCAGCGCGTCGAGACAGGCGGCGCAGTCGCGGACACTGCGCGTCAGCACGAAGTTCACCGACATGCCGCTCATGCACTGGCCCCAGTCCGGCGCCGCCGAGACCCGGCCGCGCGTCGGCTTCAGCCCGACCAGGCCGCAGAACGACGCCGGGTTGCGGATCGAGCCGCCGCCATCGGCGGCGTGGGCAACCGGCAACACGCCGGCGGCCACCATGGAAGCGGCGCCGCCGCTGGAACCGGCGGTGGAACGGGTGGGGTCCCACGGGTTGCGCGTCACGCCGGTCGCGCGGCTGACGGTCAGGGCCGCCAGCGCCAGCTCCGAGGTGGTGGTGCGGCCGAGATTGACGAAGCCGGCCCGGCGCAGGCGCCGCATCACCTCCTGATCGTGATGCAGCGTGAAGCCGCGGGCGATCTGGGAGCCGAGCTCGCTCGCCACGCCGGCTTCCATCGGCACGTCCTTGATCAGGAACGGCACGCCGCCGAACGGGCCGTCGAACCGGGCGTCCTGCGCCGGGAGCCGATCCGGGAAGGTCTCGATCACGGCGTTGAGCTGCGGATCGACCGCCTCGATCGCACCCAGCATCGCCTCGCCGAGTTCGCGAGGGGTCACCGCGCGCGACGAGACGAGGCCTGCCAGGCCCGTGCCATCCTGCGCAGCATAGTCGGCGAGATTCATGCGGCCCCCCATCCCGCCGGCCGGGCCGCCGACGCGCGTGCTTCCATTTTCTTGCCAGCAAAATGAACATGCCTCAACGTGCATCGAGGCTAAGTGCACTTGTATGCCATGTAAATCGGATTTATCGTTGCGTTTCGTCGGCGCAGGGTGCGCGAGGACGGGACGCAGGAGTGGCCGGGTGCTGAGATCCGAACTGCAGGCCAGGATCGTCGAGACAGTGACGGAGCACATCGCGGCACGCGACCTCGCCGCCGGGGCGCGGGTGAATCTCGATTCCTTCGCCCGCGATCTCGGCGTGTCGCGCACCCCGGTGCAAGCCGCCTTCGACCATCTGGCGCACCAGGGCCTGCTCGAACTGCGGCACAACCGGGGCTACTTCGTCAAGCGCGCTGGCCGGCACGAGTCGACGCCGCGGACCGGCAGCGCTCGGCTGTACGACCGCATCGTCGACGACATGGCCCAGGGCGTGCTCTCCGGCCCGTTCAGCGAAAGCGCGCTGATGCGCCGATACGATGTCGACCGTGGCGAACTCGGCGCCGCGCTGCGCCAGCTGAATCGGGAAGGACTGGCAACGCCGTCGCTCGGTCGCGGCTGGCTGTTCGTCGAATTCAGCCTGGAGATCCTGCGCGAAGGCTATCAGCTCCGCGCGCTGCTGGAGCCCAGCTACATAGCGGACCCCAGATTCAGTTTCGATCCGATGCGTTTGGCGGGGCTGCGGCGCGACCACGAATCCATGCTCTCCGAGCTGTCGCCGGAGACGTCATTCGACGAGACCTTCGCCCTCGACGCCCGCTTTCATCAGGCACTCGCGGAGTTCACCGGCAATCGC
Organism: uncultured Rhodospirillaceae bacterium; assembly: GCA_964372215.1. Classification (GTDB taxonomy): domain Bacteria; phylum Pseudomonadota; class Alphaproteobacteria; order Dongiales; family Dongiaceae; genus DAIMFL01. Next base: position 71,719 of record CAYJQC010000004.1, on the reverse strand, counting down.
TTCTTCATCGAGATCATCCGCACCCAGACCAACATCCGGCGATTGTCCGAGTATCTCGGCCGGGTGCGGCTAAAGAACGTGCGTCGATCGTTCGAGGAACACCTGGAGATCATCGACGCCCTCGAAGCCGGCGAGCGGGACTGGGCGGCGGCGCTGCTGCGCCGGCACCTGTCGCAATCCGACGGACGCGCCACCCGGCATTTCGAGGGAGACATGGCGGCAATCCGCACCGACGCGACGCCGGCGCCCGAGGCAAGGCCATGACGACGTCGGGCGCAACCCACCTGGCGGCCGGGCCGGCTGCACAGTCGGCGCCCGCGTCCGGCCGGCACCCGGGCCCGCTGCCGCTCGGAAACTGGCGCATGAACCTGGTATCCTTCCATTGGACAACCACGACGGCAAACTGTGCTCGGCCGTCTGTGGTACTGGACCTGAGTTGTGGCACGGATGGGAGATTGCGATGACTGGAATGGGAATTCTACCGCACTGGCGTTCGATCAATCGGGGCTTGCGAGGCCGCGGCTTGAGCCGGCGCAGCGTGCTGCGCGGTACGGCGGGACTGGCCGGCGCCGCCGCCTTCGGCATGTTCGGCGGCCGTGCCTACGCCGAGGTCGAGGACCAGCTCAGCATGATGGGTTGGGCGGACTACATAAGCCCGGACAACATCACGGCGTGGGAGGAAACCAACCACAGCCGGTTGATCTACGATTCATACGCCAGCAACGACGAGATGTACTCGAAGCTGCAGCTCGCGGCCGGCAACAGCGGCTACGATCTCGGCATGAACACCGACTTCATGATGCCGCTGTTGATCAGCGGCGGCCTGATCCAGAAGCTCGACAAGTCGCTGATTCCCAACATCGGCAATATCCGCCCGGAGATCGCCCATCCGGAGTTCGATCCGGACAACGCCTATTCGGTGCCCAAGAGCTGGGGCTCGGAAGGCTTCATCTACGACAAGTCCGTGATCACGCGGCCGATGAAGAGCTGGGGTGATTTCCTCGAGGCAGTCCGCAACGAGGCAAGCGGCCGGACCTCGCTGCTCGATGACGCGCTCGCCATCGCGCCACTGTTCTGGTCCAAGGGCGAATCCTGGAACACCACGAATGAGGCGATGTTGAAGGACGTGGAGGCCGGGGTAGAGGGGCTGGGCAAGCACATCAAGCTGTTCAACTCCTATCCGGTGCAGGACGTGGCGTCGGGCACGGTGATCCTGGCGCAGTGCTGGAACGGCAACGCGAAGCAGGCAATCGATTCGTCGAAGAATCCCAACCTCGTCTTCGTCTATCCCGAGCCTAAGACTGAATCCTGGCTCGACAGTTACCACCTGCCGGTCGGCGGCCAGCACCCGCAGGCGGCCCATTCCTGGATCAACTTCGTACTCGATCCCGAGGTGGCGGCGCGCGAAATCACCTATACCGGATTCCTGAGCCCAATCACCGGCTCCGAGGCGCATCTGAGTCCGGACGTGGCGAACGATCCCCTGATCTTCCCGCCGCCGGAGGCGATCGCGCTCGGCGAACGCACGCTGCGCAACGAGACCTATGACCGCCGCGTCGGCATCCTGACCAGGTTCAAGGCCGCCGCCGCGCTCTAATCGGTTTGCAGGGGGCGTTCTCGGGAGAGTACGAGACAGCGGTCGACGCACCGACGTGACATCCTGTCGGGTGTCGCGGCGGTGCGGCGTCGCGCGGGCGATCAGGCAGGACATGGCAGGCAACGTCGAGCTTCAACACCTCACCAAGCTTTACGGTGACTTCACCGCGGTGGACGATTTCGGCCTGACGGTGCCGGAAGGCGCGTTCGTCGCGCTGCTCGGCTCGTCGGGCGCCGGCAAGTCCACCGTGCTGCGGATGATCGGCGGATTCGAGCGCCCCGATCGCGGCCGGATCCTGATCGGCGGACGCGACGTGACCGAGTTGCCGCCCTATCGACGCGACGTCAACACCGTGTTCCAGAACTACGCGCTGTTCCCACATATGAGCGTCGCGGAAAACGTCGCCTATGGGCTGCGCCAGGACCGCGTGCCGACCGACGAGCGCCGCCAGCGCGTGCGCGAAGCGCTCGACATGGTGCAGATGCTGCATCTGGCACAGCGCCGGTCGACCGAGCTTTCCGGCGGCCAGCAGCAGCGCGTGGCCCTGGCCCGCGCGCTGGTGAAGCGGCCCTCCGTGCTGCTGCTCGACGAGCCGCTCGGCGCGCTCGACCGCAAGCTGCGCCAGCAGATGCAGGTCGAGCTGAAGCTGCTGCAGGACCAGCTCGGCATCACCTTCATCTTCGTGACCCATGACCAGGAGGAAGCCCTGGCGATGTCGGACACCATTGCAGTGATGCGCGATGGTCGCGTCGAGCAGGTCGGCACCCCGGCGGAGCTCTACGACCTGCCGCGCACCGCCTTCGTCGCGGGCTTCATCGGGGCGCAGAACTTCCTGGCCGGCGCCGTCGCGCCGGGCGGCCGCCGCCTTGCCGCGGACAACGGCCTGGCGGTCGAGGCCGGCCGCGTCGCGGATGGCGTCGTCGCCGCCGGCCGGGGTCTGGCGGCGGTCCGGCCGGAACATGTCCGCCTGCTGGCCGACGAGCCGCCGGGCGAAGTCAACAAGAGTCGCGGCGACGTCGTGGCCGTGGTGATGCTTGGCGATACCGTGGAACACGTCGTGCGGCTCGCCGGGGGCGTGGAACTGTTCAGCCGCCAGCCGCGCAGCACGCCGAACCTGCCGGCCGAGGGGGCGCGGATCTGGCTGCACTGGGCGCGCGAGCGGGTCACCTTGTTTCCGTTCGATGAGACGGTGGTCCAGGGTCGTGCCTTCGTGCGCGCCGAGGCGGAGACAACGGCGTGACGCTCGGCCGCAAGCCCAGCGCATTGAGAGGACCGCGCTCTTGGGCGCGCTGAGCCTGCGCCGCCTGACCCCACGCTGGTGGGCGGCGGGCCCCGCGCTGCTATGGTGGGGCTTCTTCTTCGTCATCCCGATCGGCTGGATCGCCGTCTACAGCCTGGGCACCAAGCCGGCGACTCCCGGCGGCGGCCCGGTCTCGCTCGAGGTTCTGTCGCTCGGCAACTACGCGGCGGCCGGCTCCGGGGTGTTCCTCACGGTGTTCTGGATCACCATGCGTACCGCGGTGCTGGGCACGCTCACCTGCGCCCTCGTCGGGTTTCCGGTCGCCTACGCGCTCGCCAACTGCGTGCCCGCCCGCTGGCGCTCGGTGCTGCTGTTCCTGCTGGTTCTACCCTACTGGACCAGCTTCCTGCTGCGCACCTTCGCCTGGCGCATCGTGCTGGCGCCCGAGGGGGTGCTGTCGGACGGCTTGCGCACGCTGGGCCTGATCGGCGGACCCTTGGGGCTGCTCGACTCCAACGCCGCGGTCCAGCTCGGCATCGTCTACAACTACCTGCCGCTGATGATCCTGCCGATGTACGTGGCCCTCGACCGCATCGATCCGGCGCTGATCCGCGCCAGTATGGATCTCGGCGCCGGGCCGCTCCGCAGCTTCCTGTCGGTCACCGTGCCGCTGGCCGCGCCCGGCATCTTCGGCGGCGTATTGCTGACTTTCATCCTGGCGGCCGGCGATTACGTGGTCCCGGCGATCCTCGGTGGCGCCAAGGGGCTGATGGTCGGCAATCTGGTGGCGACCCAGATCCTGGCGGCGCAGAACCTGCCGCTCGGCGCGGGCATGGCGATCCTGCTGATCTTCATGCTGGCAATGGTGGTGGCAGCGGCGGCGGCGCTGCTGTTCGCGCTGCACGCGCTGTCGCGTCGGCTCAGCGGCCCGGCGATCTGAGGAGATCGGGATGATTGCGGGTCGCTCCTCGCTCGGCAGGCGGCTGCTTATCGGCTGGATGGCGCTGGTCTTTGCCTTCCTGTTCCTGCCGATCCTGGTCGTCGTCGTCTATTCGTTCAACGGCGGCCGGAATCTCTATGTCTGGACTGAGTTCTCGACCTTCTGGTACGGCTACGCGCTTGGCAATCCGCGGGTGCTGAACACGCTGGCAGTGTCGCTGCAGGCGGCCCTGATCAACTCGGTCATCGCCGTCGCCCTCGGGGTTCCCGCCGGCATCGCGCTGGCGCGCCGCAAGGGCCGCTGGACGGGGCCGTTCCTGATCCTGCTGTTCGTCATTCTCGGCACGCCGGAGCTGGTTTCGGCGATCGGCCAGATGATCTGGTTCGACCGCATCGGCCTCTATGACGGCCTGCTGCGCCTGTCGATCGGGCATTCGCTGTTCAACATCGCGGTGGTGGTGTTGATCGTGCGCGCTCGCGCCGAGGGGTTGAACGAATCTCTCGAGGAGGCCGGCGCCGATCTCGGCGCGGTGCCGTGGCGCAGCTTCCGCGACATCACCCTGCCGCTGATGTTCCCGGCGGTGCTCGCCGGAACGCTGCTCGCCTTCACCTTCTCCTTCGACGACGTGATCATCTCGCTGTTCGTGCAGCGGCCGGGCACCTCGACCCTGCCGATCCACATTCTGTCGTCGTTCAAGCCTGGACTCAAAGGCGACGTCGCCGCCATCGTCGTCATCACCCTGGGCGTCAGCCTGATCGGCATCATGACCGCCGCGCTCCTGCTGATGCGGGGCGAGCGACGGGGCCGCGCGTTCGGCGGGATGCTCGAATAGATCTCCAAGCGCTCGAACGGGTCGAGATCCGCGAGCAGGGAAACGGCTTCACTGTCGGACTCGAGGGCAGTATCACCGACATGGTGGGCTTGGCGCTGGGCACAAACGCGGAACAGGCCGTTCTCGATGAGAAAACGGCCTGTTCGGTAAAGCTGGTTGCGGCGGCGCGCAACCACCTATGCCGAACAGTGAGGCGGGCGTCGCGTGCTCTTGTCCGCGTTCAGCCGAGCATGAGCAGGCCGTAGAATCGGACCAGCCATCCGGCGCGGCAAAGGAAGGGGTCGAAGGGCAGACGCCGGGCGGGGTCGAGCCGGACCGCGCGGCCGATGTCGCCAGTATCTGTTCTGGACCGGGCGGACGGCCAGGCTACCGCTCAGAGCAGTTCGGCGCCGGCGGCGTAGAGCCCGATAGTGGGGAGAACCTGCCAGTCGACCCAGGCACCGAGCGCGCCGAGCAGCTTGGCGTCGCCCATCTGCCACTTGCGTGCGAGCGATGCCGAGATTTCGACCGCCGAAGCCCAAGTCTGGGGAATCAACCTCCATCCAGTGCCGACGGCGCAGGACATCCTGTTGATCGCGCAGGGCCATGTTCTGGGCCCCGAGCCGCAAACGGGACTTGAACAGCGAGGCAAGGACCGCGCTCTGTCCACTGATGACCCCGAACATGCCTCGAGTTCAACCCACAGGATTCCAAATCGCACCCCATCCCTGGCGAGCAGAATTTTCGGTGGGCACAGAGGCCAGTCAGCGCTCCTCAGGCTGGGTCCCGGCCGGCGCCAACGGTGACCGAAGCAAGATCACGACGTGACCGCTGGCTTGCCCCGACTTTGAACCTCCAGGGCTGTAGAGGTCCCGCCTAATTTGACGATGGAGCGGCCAGTCGAGGGCAGGTAATCCCTAGCCCGCTATCCCAGCGGAGGTCGCCTGCCTCGGCGGCTGGCGCGGGCGTGCCGATTCAGGAAGCTGCTGACTGTCTTGAAGTACGCCTCTGGCTCCTCGAAGAACGGCGTGTGCGAACTGTTCGGAAAGACCTTCAACTCGGCAATTGGCAGCCGCTGGTGCATCAGCGCAGCGCTCCGGGTTGTCAGTTCGTCGTGGAATCCGACGATGATGAGGCATGGCTGCTCGATCCGGTGCAGATCTGGCAGCCGATTCCAGTTGCGAAGATTGCCGGTGCAGGTGAATTCATTCGGGCCCCACATGGTCTGATAGATCTGCATGTTGATCGCCGCGAACGAACGCTTGAGCGGCGCGGGCCATTCCATGAGGCGGCAAACGTGGCGATAGTTGAGGATGGTGATGGCGGCTTGGTATTCCGGATGGTCGATGGTCCCGTCGGCCTGATGCCGCGCCATCATGGCGACGCTCTCCGGCCCGAGAGCGGCGGCGAGCCGGTCGAGTTCCTGCATGTGGAACGGGATGTCGCCGGTGCCGTTGGCGATGACATAGCTCTTTGCCGCATTGGGGTAGGTGAGCATGTACTCGGTACACAGCCAACTGCCCCAAGACTGGCCGAGAAGATGCACACGGCCGAGCCTCAGGGTCTGGCGCACCGTCTCCAGTTCCTCGACGAATCGCCCGATGGTCCATAGCCGCGGATCGTCCGGTCGGTCCGAGGCGCCGGTGCCAAGCTGGTCGTAGCAAACCACCCGGAATCCAGCATCCGCCAACACATGATGGCTGTCGCGAACATAGTCGCACGACAGTCCCGGCCCGCCACTGAGGCAGAGCAACGTCTCCTCCCCTGTGCCATAGCTGTAAGTGACGACGCTATGGCCGTCGACCTCCACGGGCACGATCGCGTCGGGTCGGCGTTCGCCTTCAAAGGCGATCTCGCGCATCTTCTTTCCAGCCATTCCCGCCCCTCCTCCGCTCGCCGGCCCCGCGTTGTGCCGTTGCCTGGCCCCCTCGCAGCCCGCCTTCAGCCGAACCGGGCCAGGGAGAACGGTGCCAGCAACTCGGAGTGGCCCGTGGTGGCAAGACGAGCCGCCTCCTCCCCGACCGCCGGACCGAGCTTGAAGCCGTGACCGCTCGACCCGGCTACGAATGTGACCCCGTCGATGCCCGGCACTTGGTCTGCGATCGGCAGGTCGTCCGGGCTCATGTCGTACATGCAGGCATAGCCTGGCCGGATGCCCAGTTCGGCGACCGCCGGGACGCGCGGCGCCATTTGCTCGACGATCCAGGCGGACTCGTCGGTAGACACCAGGGCGTCGTACTCGCCGGCGACCTTGACCTCCCTGGGTCGCTCTGTCGCCTCGTTGCGAATGCCGGTGCCGCCACCCGCCCAGGTACCAACGAGGATCGTGTTCCGACCCTCTGGTCGCGCGTAGTGGCTCAGCACGTCATCGACCCAGGAGAAGGGCAGGATCTCGTTTGCGCGGCCAGGCGCGTCCAGGACAGCCATCGCATGGCGCTCGATATGAAGCGGCAGATCGACTCCGAACTGGCGCATCAGCGCCTTGGTCCACGGCCCGACGGCCACGACCGCCCGATCGGCCGAGATTCGCGTTCCGTCCGACAGCGCCACGCCGCTCAGCTTGCCGCCGGCAACGGCGAACCGGTCGACCGTGCGGCCGCCCAGATAGATGGCGCCCCGATCGCGGGCGCCTTGGGCCAGGGCGTTCGTCGCGTCATAGGGGTCGGCATAGCCGTACTCGGCCTCCCATGCCGCGAGGACAATGCCGTCGAGAGTGAAGCCGGGCGCCATCCGGGCGATGTCGTCCGGCGTCACCGCGTCGATGCCGCCGCCTTCTTCGTCGCGGATGCGGGCAATCGAACTGGCGAACTCGCCGACGTTTCGAGTGCCGGCGCACCACAAGACGCCGTTCGGATGAAACACCGTCGGCCCGCCACACAGTTCAGGGATCGCCTTGAGGATCGCGCAACCGCGCCGCGCCAGGCGGGAGAGCTGGGGCACGGTGTAAAAGAGGTGACAGACCGCCGACGACTTGCCTGTCGGTCCCGATGCCGGATGGTCGCGTTCGACGAGGACCGTTCTGATCCCCTGCGAAGCGAGATGGAACGCGGCGCTCGCGCCAGCGATCCCGGCACCGACGACCACAACGTCGCAGCTCAGGTGTTCGCTCATCCTTCCCACTCCCCCCGCTCGCGGTCCGCGGTACCCCCGCCCCGGCATTGCGCCGGCCATTTCGCCGGCCGACATCGTGCCCGGACGCTGCGGAGCGCTGGTCGGTTGAGCAGTTGTTCCAACCTGTACAGACAATGCCACAATTTTTGTTGCAAGAGTTACAAATTGATTGCGTTCCGACATGGACCCCCCTAGTGTTCATGTTGCCCTTCAACGGTTGCAGCCGACAGACAGCCGAAAGGGTGCCCCGCCATGGTGGGGCGGAACGACACGCAGGGAGCACGATCGGGACGCGACCCGGAAAGGCCAGTGAGCGCACTGCCGATCCGCGTAATCAGCCACCGAAGATTCCGAGCCTGGAGCGTTCCCGATTCGAGGGCGCCCGAAGCCGCGCACGGACCGGCTGTCACGCGGCTCCAAGGGATCCATCCCCGTACTCCCGGCGGCTGTCACGCCCGCGACGAGGGAGGTCACGCGCCATGCAAACGGGTCTTGAAGGAAAGCGCTGCCTGGTGACCGGCGCATCGAGCGGAATCGGCCAAGCGGTGGCGCAGGCGCTCGCGGCAGAAGGGGTCATCGTCGCCGTACACGCGCGAAGCGAGGTCCGGGCGAAGGAAACCCTCGACTCGATCAAGTCTCGAGGTGGCACGGCCTTTCCGGTCACGGCAGACATGGAGAAGCCCGACGAGATCAGCCGTATGTGTGAACAAGCCATCAAGCAGCTGGGAAGCATCGACATCCTGGTCAGCAACGCAGGCGTCGCCGACGTGAGCAGTGTGACCGCAATGGACGAACGGTTCTGGGACTGGACGATGAACGTCAATCTCAAAGCGCCGTTCCTCGTCTGCAAGAACGTCCTGCCGACGATGATCGACCAGAAGACGGGCGGCTCCATCCTCTTCACCAGTTCGACGAACGGCAAGACCGCGGACGCCAACTGGTCCGCCTACAACGCCTCGAAACATGGACTGATCGGTTTCATGCGCTGCCTGGCCGCGGAAGTCGGCGGGCACAACATTCGGGTCAATGCCGTCTGCCCAGGCTGGGCAAACACTAAGATGGCGACGGACCTGCACCACAAGATGGCCGAAGCCGCCGGCCGCCCGTACGACGAGTTCTTCCAGGAGAGCATGCGGTTCAACATGCTGCACTCGCTCATACCGGCGAAAGACAATGCGGACATGTACGTGTTTCTCGCCAGCGAGCAAGGCCGCAACATCACCGGGCAAGCCATCAATGTGTGCGGTGGCCTCTGCTACTGGTGACGCAGTCACCAAGTGCGTAACGCGATTCTCTGAGGTATCCAGCGAACTCAAAACCATAGCGGGGGAGGTTTGCCATGCGTCGAAGAGCACTGCACGGATGCCGTGCCGGATGGGCCGGCGCCGCGGTCCTGGTGACGGGACTTTCCATCGGCATGTCGTCGCCGGCCGGCGCCTGGAGCCTTGAGGAAGCGTCGGCGCCTTACAAGGGTCAGAACATCAGAGTCATCTGCGACGGCTATTCGCCCTGTCTGGCGTATCAACAGCTGGCCGAGGAATTCGAGGCGCGCACCGGCATTGGCGTGTCGGTCGAAGTTGCCGACCTGCTTCAGGTTCAGCAGCAGATTCTCACCGATGCGTTGACCGGCACCCAGGTCTACGACGTCGTGCAGATCATCTCCTGGTCGGTCGGGGTCTGGGGGGAGCAGCGATTCGCGACTCCCATCAGCAAGTTCCTGGAAGATCCGGAACTCCACGACCCCGACTTTTCCGTTTCCGACTTCGTGCCGGAGAATTTCCAGCTCACCTCCGTCTACAACGATCAGGTCATCGGCCTGCCCTTCCACTACATCCCGCCTTACGCGATCTATCGCAAGGACATTGCCGGCGATGCCAACGAGCGGGCTGCCTTCAAGGCGAAGTACGGCTACGATCTGCCGCTGACCGGCGACAAGTACGCCACCCTGGACACCTGGGAACAGTGGCGCGATATCGCCGAGTTCTTCACGCGAAAGGCCGGCGACGCGGTTGCCGGAGTCACCCGCGACGCGCCCCTGTACGGCGTGACCGCGGCGTTCAAGCGCCACCTGACGGTGCTCTACGACTACGAGCGCATCCTGCTCGGCATGGGCGGCGAGGTGCTCGACGCCGAGGGCAACGTCAAGCTCGACTCGCCGGAAGCCCTGAAGGCGCTGAAGTACATGCTGAGCTGGCGTGACTTCGCGCCTCCCTCCTATCAGGAATACATGTGGGACGAGCAGTACTCTGATTTCTGTGCCGGCAACCTGTTCTCGACCTTTTCGTGGGGCGATACGACTCCATTCCTCGAAGATACGACCGGGTGCCCCGCCGTGGCCGGGAAATTGGGCTACTTCGCCCATCCTGGCACGCACAAGACGGTGGCCGAGGGCCAGGGCTGGGCGATTCCCGCCAAGGCCCCCAACCCGGAGGCCGGCTTCCTGTTCCTGCAGTGGATCGATTCCAAGGACGTGCAGGCCCGATGCCAGGCGATCGGATGCGTAACGCCGCGTACCGACGTTCTGCGCATGAGCGACTGGGACAACGACGGCAACATCGTGATGGGCCGCCAAATCATGGACAATGGTTGGCTCTATGTCCGCCCCCATCCACCGTTCCTGCTCAACGTCCAGGAGATAATGATGGATGAGCTGAGTAGCGCCGGGGCCGGTCAGGTGGATGCTGAGACCGCCATCGCCAACATGGTCCGACGAATCAAGGAAGCAGTGAACTAAAGGAGTGCGTTCCGCGGTCTCGACGGTCGCGCCGGGGGGCGCCGACGCTCGCCCCGCCCCTCGGCGCGCCGCGGATCGGGCATAGTCGGGTTCGGTGCCTGACATTCACACAGCGGCATTGGTATGGAAATCCTGGATCGCGACGACTTCATCGCTGTCGCCTGGAGCGTGCTCTACGCGCTCTCGCTCGTCCTGGTTAGCGGCACCTTCCACAGCCTCGGCATCGCGCCGACCATCACTGTGCCTGTGGTCGTAGTCGCGCTCCCGCTGGCCCTCGGCGGCTTCGTCTTCCTTGTCGAGGGCGCACTGGCCGGGAGAGCCGATGGTTGAGCATCTCCTCGTCGCGTTGGCGGCCGCTCCCTTCCAGGTCGCGCTCGGCGCCGTGAACACGCGCAAACACATGCTGACCCGGGGCGAGGTGCGCTTCTGGTGCGTCGCCATGTTTGTCGTGGCTGAGCTGGCCTATCTGGGCCTGTTCTAATGAGTAAGGTCCACATTGTTGGAGTGAGCAAGTCATTTGGCAGCGGCCGCGTCGTCGACAATGTCGATCTCGTCGTTGCCGACGGGGAGTTCGTCGTGCTCGTGGGACCGTCGGGCTGCGGAAAGACCACGATGCTGCGCATGATTGCCGGTCTCGAAGATGCGACATCAGGCCGGATAGTCATTGGCGACCGCGACGTCACCGACGTGCATCCGAAGGACCGCAACGTCGCCATGGTCTTTCAGTCCTATGCTCTCTATCCACACAAGACCGTCGCCGAGAATATGAGCTTTGCCCTCAAGCTGGCGAAGCGACCACGCGCGGAAATCGCCGCCCGTGTCGAGGCTGCTGCGCAGATCCTTGGCCTGACCGACCTGCTGGAACGAAAGCCGGCGGCGCTCTCCGGCGGCCAGCGGCAGCGCGTGGCGGTCGGCCGGGCGATGGTGCGCAATCCGGAAGTCTTCCTGTTCGATGAACCGTTGTCGAATCTCGACGCCAAGTTGCGTGCGAGCATGCGCAGCGAGCTGATCAAACTGCACCACGGGCTGAAGGCGACGATGCTGTACGTGACGCACGACCAGATCGAAGCTATGACCATGGGCGACCGCATCGTTGTCATGGATGGGGGGAAGGTCCAGCAAGTCGGCTCCCCACTCGAGATCTACGACAATCCGGTCAACCGCTTCGTTGCCTCGTTCATCGGCAGCCCGTCGATGAATTTCTTCGAAGCTGATACCCGCGCGGCGGACGGGGTGCTGGTCGCCCTCGTCGGGACGGAGGAGCTGCGGCTACCCTTAGATCACCCGGCGGGACTGGCCTCGCGCGTCGTTCTCGGCATTCGGCCCGAGTTTCTCACATTCGCTCCTGCCCCGGATCAGCCGCGGTTTCCCGCCACCATCGAGGCCGTCGAGCATCTGGGGGCGGAAACACTCGTCGAATTCACCCTCGCTTCGTCGCGCGGGATCGCCAAGATCGTGCGCAACGAAGAGCTGGCCCGCCGCAGCCGAGTGACCCTCGGCGTTCCCTCCGACAAGATCCTGTGCTTTGACACAACCAACGGGCAGCGCCTGTGGCGGCGTGCGCCGGCATCCTCGTCGCCCGGGTTGTCGTTGTTGGATGGCGCCTGATGAGCATCGCTGGCCGCGCCCAGGATACCCGCCGATTCATGTGGGTGTGCATCGCGCCCCTTCTGGCGTTTCTCATTCTCGTATCGATCGTGCCGTCCATTCTCGCGCTGACCGACAGCCTGCGCGAGCTGTCGCTCACCGCCTTCACCAAACGCGGGGAGTTCATCGGCCTCGAGAACTACCGTGACCTGCTGAAGAACGATCCTGCGTTTTTCGCCGCGATCTGGCGAACGCTGATGTTCGTCGCGGTGGTCGTTCCGCTAGAGTTCGCTTTCGGTCTGTTCATCGCCCTCTACATCAACTTCGAATTCAGATACCGCCGGCTGATTGTCACCGCGCTGATGCTGCCTACCATGGTGGCCCCGGTCGTCGTCGGCATGATGTGGCGCTACCTCCTGATGCCCAGCTTCGGCCTCCTCACCTACTACATGCAGCAGATAGGCTTTCCGGCAGACACTTCGGTATTCTCTAGTGGCGTCACCGCGTATGCCGCCCTCATGTTCATCGACGTCTGGGAGTGGACGCCGTTCATGATGCTGATCATGACCGCCGGGCTGGCCGCCATACCCCAGGAGCCCATCGAGGCGGCCCGTCTGGATGGCGCCGGCTCGTGGCAGATTCTCTGGCACATCCAGGTGCCGTTCCTGAAGCCGCTGATCGTGTTCGCCGTGATGTTCCGCGCCATCGAGGCCAGCAAGGTCTTCGACACGATCTTCGTGCTGACGGGCGGCGGCCCCGGGAACGCGACCGAGGTGATCTCGGTCTTTGCCTTTCGCACCAGCTTCATCAGATGGGACCTCGGCTATGGCGCTGCCGTGTGTCTCCTGCTCGCCTTTTTCTCGGTCCTGGTCGCCGCAATGTTCTACAAGATCGCCAGCCGAAAGGAACAGGTGCAGCGATGACCGTTCGGCGTCGGAACCCCTATCTGTGGGCGATACCTCTGGGATTGTTCCTCGTCATCTCCCTGCTGCCATATCTGTGGATCGTCCTCGCGAGCGTGAAGGCGCGGCCGGATCTCCTCACCCGGCCGCCGCGCTGGATCTTCTCCCCGACTCTGGAGAACTACCGCCAGATCCTGATCGAGAAGGGCTTCGATACCTATTTCATGAACTCTTTGACCATCGGCGTCGCCAGCACGGCGATCGCGGTCACGGTTGGCACGATGGCGGCCTACGCCTTTTCCCGATTCCGGGTCCCGGCTGGCAATCACATCTTCTTCTATGTTCTCGCCACCCGGCTGGGTCCGCCGGTGGCCTACGCCCTGCCGATGTACCTGGTGTTCTTCAAGCTGGGCCTGCTCAATCTCCAGGCCGGCGTCATCCTTGCCCACGCTACCTTCAACATGGTGCTGGTCATCTGGATGATGAAGTCGTTCTTCGACGACGTCCCGCGCGAGGTGGAAGAGGCGGCCTATCTCGACGGCTGCAGCCACTTGCGGGTGTTCCTCAGCGTGGCCTTGCCGCTGTCGTATCCCGGCCTCGTGACCGTCGCCATCTTCGTTCTGATCTTTTCATGGAACGAACTACTCTTCGCGCTGATCCTGTCGGCCGGCCAGATGCGAACGATGACCGTGATGATCCCTTCCCTGGTGCTCCATACCGGTACGCTCTGGGGCGAGGTCGCCGCAGCCTCGGTCGTCCAGAGCGTTCCCGTGCTGGTGTTCACCTTCCTCATTCAGAAGCGGCTGGTCCGCGGACTCACATTTGGCGCGGTTAAAGGCTGATCGATGCGTAACGCAAGCGGAAAGCGCGGATGCGCGAGATTCGGATCACTCGAGCGTGTCCGTCTCGTCGAGCGAATGCAGCAGCAAGAGACTGAATCATGAATTTCCCTCGTCATGCACGGGTCGTCATCATCGGCGGTGGAATCGTCGGCTGTTCGATCGCGTATCACCTGGCCAAGTCGGGCTGCCGCGACGTGGTTCTGATCGAGCAGCATGTCCTTTCGTCCGGCTCCACCTGGCACGCCGCAGGGGCCGTCGGCCAGCTGCGGTCGAGCGCGAACGTCACACGGCTGCTCGGCGAGTCGATAAGACTCTACGCTGCCCTGGAAGCGGAAACCGGCATGGCGACCGGCTGGGTGCGCAACGGCTCGCTCCGGCTTGCGATGACGAAGGAGCGCCAGGCGGAGTACGAGATCTCGGCAACCATGGCGCGGTCCTTCGGGCTCGAGTTCGATTTCCTCGGCCCATCCGAGATCAAGGCCATGGTACCGCAGATGAAAGTCGACGATCTGCGCTGCGCCGCCTTCCTTGCGAGCGACGGGGTTGCCAACCCCTCGGACATCACCCAGGCGCTGGCGCGGGGTGCGCGCAGTGGCGGTGTCGCCATCTTCGAGCGCACGCGGGTTGCTGCCATCAATGTGGTGAACGGCCGGGTCAGGAGCGTGGACACCGATAGCGGCACGGTCGACTGCGAGGCGGTCGTCAACTGCGCCGGCATCTGGTCTCCTGAGATCGGCGCCTTGGCCGGGGTTTCGGTCCCGGTGCAGCCCGCACACCACCAGTATTTCGTGACTGACCGCATCGAGGGCCTGCAGCGGCATATCCCGACCATCCGGGACACCGACAAGGAGGTCTACTTCAAGGAGGAGGTCGGCGGGCTGATCGTCGGCTTCTACGAACCCAATCCAATCCCCTACCGGGAGTATCCCATTCCCCCGGGCCACGAATTCAAGCTGATGCCGGAGAACGTCGCACAGGTCGAACCATTCCTGGATCGCGCCTATCACCGCTTTCCGGCACTCGAAACCGTCGGCGTGAAGCGTTGGTTCAATGGGATCGAATCGTTCACTGAGGATGGCATGTTTATCCTCGGCGAAGCGCCCGAGGTCGCCGGCTTCTTCATCGCCACCGGTTTCAATGCCTTCGGCATCGCCTCCGCCGGCGGTGCGGGCCTGGCGATGGCGCACTGGATTCTCGAGGGCGCACCGCCCTTCGATCTCTGGCCCGTTGACATTCGCCGCTTTGGCGGTTTCCATCGGTCCCGCAACCAGGTCATGGTGCGCGCGCAAGAAGGCCAGAGCCGCCATTTCGCCATGCACTGGCCGCATTTCGAAACCAGCGCCGGACGGCCGCTAAGAACGAGCTCGCTCTATCCCTACCTGAAGACTGCCGGCGCGTGCTTCGGTTCCAAGTTCGGGTGGGAGCGCGCCAATTGGTTTGCCCCGGCCGACACTGAGCCCAGGGACCAATACACGTTCGAACGGCCGGGCTGGTTCCGCCATGTCGCCGTCGAGCATCGGGCCTGCCGCGAGGCAGTAGCCGCCTTCGACCTGTCGTCTTTCGCCAAGTTCCTGCTCCTCGGCCGTGGCGCGGAGACGGCATTGCAGCGGATCTGTGCGGCCAATGTCGCGACGTCTGTCAATGTCGCCACCTATACGCAGATGCTGAACGGGCGGGGCGGAATCGAGGCCGACCTGACAGTCACGCGTCTCTCCGAGGATCGCTATCTCATTGTCACCGGCACAGGATACGCCACCCGCGACGCCCACCATATCCGGCGCTCGCTTTCTGCGGCCGACGACGTGCATCTGGTCGACGTCACGTCTGCCTATGGTTGCCTCTCGCTCATGGGGCCGAGGGCGCCGGACCTGCTGGCGACGATCGTCGAAGGCGAGATCGACGACGCTTCCTTCCCATTCGGCTCAGCCCAATCACTGTTCGTCGACGGCGCGCCCGTGCTGGCGTTGCGCGTATCGTTCGTCGGCGAGAGAGGATGGGAGCTGTTCGTCCCGTCGGAGTACTTGCCCCGGGTCTACGGGGCTGTCAAGAAGGCCGGGGAGCCATTCGGCCTCAAAGACGCTGGCTATCGCGCCATCGACTCGCTTCGCCTGGAGAAGGCGCGCCGCATCTGGGGCGCTGACATCGGGCCCGACTACACCCCGCTGGAGGCCGGCCTCGGCTTCGCTGTCGACCTGAACAAGCCGGTCTTCGTCGGCCGCGACGCCTTGTTGGCGCAGCGCGACTCGGGGCATCTGAAGCAGCGCCTAGCTACTTTTACCGTCAACGACCCGGAAGTGACTCTGTATGGCCGCGAGACAATCTATCGCGACGGCAAGCGCGTCGGCTGGCTGACCTCGGCCGGCTTTGGACACACCGTAGGACTGCCGATCGGGCTGGGCTATGTGCGCCACGCGACCGGTGTGGACAAGGCCTTTCTCGCGGCCGGCCGCTACGAGCTCGAAGTCAGAACCCGTCGGGTCGCGGCGACACTCAACCTTCGCCCACCCTACGACCCCGACAATCGACGTGTACGGTAGAGGTCGCGAGGGTAACAGGGGGCTTGGCAGCAATCACGGATTGGCGCGGACGTGAGGAAGAAACTTCGCAAGCAGGATCGGCACAAGCGCATCGTCGCCGCAATCGAAACCAGCGCATCTGTGGGCGTCGGCGAACTGGCGACCGAGCTGCACGTCTCCAAGCAGACCATCCGCCGCGACCTGGACGAACTGAGCCACAGCGGCGCGGTCAACCGCATGTACGGCGGCGCCGCGGTACGGCGGGTCGGCCTCGAGCCGACATTGGCAGAACGCAGCAAGATGGCGACGGCCGAGCGATCGATCATCGCCGACCTGGCAGCCGAACTGTTCAGCAACGGCGAAGTCGTCATGATGGGTGCCGGCGTCACCACCTACTACCTCGCCAAAAAGCTCGCCGTGCGCTTCGATCGACTTCAGGTCTTCACCAACAACACCAGCGCCGGCCTGGCATTGTCGACGAATCCCGGGATTCGGGTGGTGTTTGCACCAGGAGACTTCGACCCCAAGGAGGAATGTGTCTGCGGCGCAGAGACACTGGCGTTCCTCGAAAAATTCCGGGCCGATACCGCGGTATTTGGCGCCAGTGGTCTTTTCGAGGGCGGTGCCTGCGAAGTCCACTCGGGCATTGCATGGGTCGATCGGATGATGCTGCGTCAGGCCCGCCGGCACATACTCCTGCTCGATCACTCCCGATTCGACCGGCCGCACATGGAGCTCATCTGCCCACTTGAATCGATCAATATCGTCGTGTCCGACCGCATGCCGGACCAGGACCTTCGCGAGATCCTCACGGCGCATGAGGTCGAGATCCTATGCCCCGAAACGGTGAAGTAGAACCCGATGTATCCGAGCCATCAGTCAGGCGCTCGCCCGGAAGGAAGTCGGTCATGCCAAAAGCACACCGTACAGGTCGAAAACACATCGCCTACGCGTCGGTGGCGCTGACGCGGTGCAGCTGAAGGCGTCGCCGAAGGGAATGCTCATGAACAGCTCCGTACCTGCCGATCCGGCGACCTTCATTCCGGCCATCTTGCGCGAGGCAACCAAGCTGATCGGTCGGTACGATGTCCCGACCGATAGCTCCGTCTCGCTGCTGCATCAGTCGGAGAACACGATCCTCCTGGTAAGGGATGAGGCCCGTCGCCGGAAGCTGGTGCTCCGGGTACACTCCCAGCGCCTGGCCTACCACACCGCTCCCTCGATCGCCGCCGAGCTGCAATGGATAACGGCGCTGCGCCATGAGTCGGATGTCGAGACACTCGAAGTCGTGCCGGCCCTGGACGGCACCAGGGTTCAGACGTTGTCGGCCGCCGATCTTGATCAGCCACGACATGCCGTGATGTTCACGTTCCTGGAAGGAAAGGAGCCAGCCGAGGACACCTTGGTCGAGGGCTTCGAACGACTGGGCGAGATCACCGCGCGCATGCATCGGCACGCGGCGCGCTGGCAGCCGCCGACGGGATTCACGCGGCACGACTGGACCTGTGAGTCGATCCTGGGCAAGCAGCCGCTATGGGGCCGATGGCAGGACGGCATGGGGGTCGATCAGGCGGTGTTGCGAATCCTCGGGCGTCTCGTCGAAACGGTCGAACGACGAGTCGCCCGCCTGGGGCGGGATCGCGATCGGTTTGGCCTCATCCACGCCGACATGCGTCTCGCCAATCTCCTGGTCGATGGCCATCGAACCAAGGTCATCGATTTCGACGACTGTGGCTTCAGCTGGTACATCTATGATCTGGCAACGGCGCTGAGCTTCCTCGAAGAACGGCCGTTCGTTCCGGACCTGATCGCGTCCTGGATCAATGGCTATCGCAAGGTTGCGACGCTGCCGCAGGACATCGAGGAAGAGATCCCGACCTTCATCATGTTGCGGCGACTGGCGGAGATTGCCTGGCTGGGCACGCGCCGGCACCTCCAGTTTGCACAGTCCCTCGGTCCCCACTTCACCACCGACTCCTGCAGCCTGGCAGACGACTATCTTCGTCGATACGGCTGAGTCGAAGCGCTTTGACGTGAGACCCTCATCTCATCCAACGATGAGGAAAGTCCGTGCGTCCTTGGTCCGAGACCATTCTTTGGATCGCTGGATGGTAGCGTTCTCCGGCTCGGTCACGGCGGCGGGCGGGCTGCGCCGCCGAGATTCAGTAACGTCATCGAGGCCTTATGCCCGATCGCCCCATGCGGGCGTTCCTCATTGTAGTACTTGCGCCAATCCTCCAACTTTTCCCTCGCATCGGCAAGGCTCAAAAACCAGTGGGCGTTCAGGCATTCCGCTCGGAAGCGGCCGTTTGTCAACGGCGGACATCCCTTCGGCTTCCTCTCGTCAACATGACAAGAACAAGCTCTACCACTGGCCGGCTCTTACTCCGCCGCAGCCGCACAATATCGCCGCCTCAGTGGCCTAGAGCGTGATCCGATCGAACCCGCTCGGTTCGATCGGTGAATCACGCTCTACTCTATCGAAAGAAGGGCACGATTCACCGATCAGGTTGATTCAACCTGATCGGTGAATCGTGCCCTAGTATCGGAGCGCCCCGCACAGTTTGCCGCGAGTGTCTGGACCACCTCTTCATCTTCAATGAGGCGCATCTACGCCGGGTGCTTCGTGCATACGCACCTTACCACAACGGCACGCGGACCCACCTTGCTCTGATCAAAGACACGCCCTTGAGACGACCGACCCAATGCGCGGGCCGGATCCAGATCGTTCCGCAGGTCGGCGGTCTGCATCGTTCATACGTTCGGATCTGGCTTTCGGTAGGGACAGGTTCGGCGACGTCATCGCGCGACGCATCCTCGGCGCCAAGGATGCGGCCACCGCCTTCGACGATCTGGCCTTCACCATGCGTTTCTTCCATTGGGGCCGGCCGTGGTTCATGCCGCTGGTGATGCGGTACTGCCCCTGAGTCGATCGGCGTGGCTTTTGGCCGCCGCCGATCGCGCAAGCCGGCGCGTCAGCGCCGCGCCGTCTTCAGCGCCTTGGCCGACGCCAGCCGGATCGGCACATTGTCCGCTGCCGGTGGCCCCGACAGAAGCGCGTTAGCGGGCGTTTCCTCGAAAGTCTGCGACAGATCGGCGCGAATGGCGCTTTCCGCCTCATCGCCGTCCCGCCGGCGCAGGGCGTGGATGATCCTGTCATGCTGGCTGGTCAGCATCTTGACCGTGCGCCTGGCCGGCTGGCTTACCAGTTCCATGCTGTAGATGGTCAGAAACGGAGAAATCTGCACCCAGAGCCGCTCGATGATCTCGAGGACAATCTCAGAACGCCCCGCCCGGTAGAGCTGGAAATGAAACTCCATGTTCTTCTGGCAGTACCGTTTGACGTCGGCACGTAGGATCGCGGCCTTCATCTCATCGTTTGTCCGCTCCATCGAGTCGATCTCGTCCGGTCTGGCCAGCGTCGCGGCGCGGCGCGCCGCCAGCCCTTCCAGAATGATGCGGACGTCGCGCGAATGCTGCCGCTGCTCCCCGGTCATCTGCCGCACGCGCACCGTGCCGTTGGGCAGCAATTCGAGCGCGCCCTCGGTCAGCAGGCGGCGCATCGCTTCGCGCACCGGCGTCGGACTCGTGCCCATGTTCTCGGCGACCTCGCGCACGGTCAGCGATTGCCCGGCGATCAGTTCGCCATGCAGCAGCGCCTTCTTGACCGCCTGATAGGTGCGTTCCTGCAGAGTCAAGCGGACGCCGCCGCCGAGTTCGAATCTGGCACTCATAGCGCTGGAAGGCTCCGCCCAGTTGTCGCGTGGTGTGATTGATTAGCACACATATACGCCGCGAGACGCCATTCCTGGCAAGGGCCTTGTCGGCGGTCTCGCCGTCTGTTTCGACAAATATACATTTTGATCAAACTGTATTGACAGTGCCGCGAGGTGCCACCTATCGTTTGATCAAATTAGACCGGCCGAAGTTGCCGGCAGCGGGAATGAGGGGGAGGGAATCAGCAGCGCGGCCACCGCGTAGCGCTGGCGGTCGGCGCATGCCGGCATCTCGACCATCGATAAACGGACCACCGGTATCGGCGCAGGCAGCCTGCCTGGCCTATGCAACTCATACGTCCAACCAGAAAGGAAGGGATCATGGAGCGGAGGCAATTCTTGAGCGCAGTCGGGGTTGGCGCTTTGGCCGCCGGTGCGCTTTCGACGACCAAGCCGGCCTCGGCGGCGGCTGAGTTCAGCTGGCGCATGGCCAACCTGTATCCGCGGGGCACGTCCTATGGCGCCGTCTATCAGGGCTTCGCCGATCTTGTGAAGCGCGCGACCGGCGGACGGCTGGAAATCAGTCCGCTGTTCGACGGCGAAGGCGTCGGCGCAACGGAGGTGCTGCAGGCCACTATGTCGGGCCTGGTCGAAGCCGGTTGTCCCTATATGGCGCTGCATGCCGGCGAACTGCCGGCGGGCATCGTCGAACTCGGCCTGCCCGGCGGTCCGGACAATTTGGCGGGGCTGCTCGCCTTGTTCTACCGCGGCGGCTGGCTGGAGGCGGTGCGCGAGGCCTATGCATCGGTCGGCCTCTACAACGTCGGACCGTATTTCCAGCCCGGCGTCTATCTCATCACCAAGAACCCGATCAACAGCCTCAGCGACCTCAAGGGCCTGAAGCTGCGCGCGCCGGGCGGCTATGGCAAGTTCGTCGCCCAGTTCGGCGTCCAGCCGGTGACCATGGCCTTCGGCGAGACCTATACCGCGCTCGCCACCGGCGTAATCGACGGTTGCGCGTCGTCGAACCTGATCGACTACCGCGACGGCAAGTTCTACGAGATCGCCAAGAACTTCTACCCTGTCGCGGTGACCGCCAGCCAAGTCTCGCCGCTGGTGGTCAACATGGACAAGTGGAACGCCTTGCCGGACGACATCAAGGCAATCGTCGAGACCTGCAACGTGTGGCACGGCAACGCGCAGGCCAATGAATCTACGGTCAGCGTCGGCGCCGCGGTGGCCGAGATGAAGGACGGCGGCATGGTCTGGGGCGCCGGCCCCTCCGACGAGGACAAGGCCGCCTGGAAAGCGGCGGCCGAGGCCCTGCTGCCGGAATACGAAGCCAGCGATCCGTACAGCGCCAAGCTGGTGAAGCTGCAGCGCGAGTTCATGGCCAAAGTCGGCTGAGCCCGCGCGACACCGACGACACGGATGACCGCCGGGCGATCTATGCCGCCCGGCGGCTCTCCACCGCGGCAGACGGCGCCACGCCCACGCCCGAATTCCGCTCTGCGTGAGGGGACGTCATGACGCTGCTCAAGCTGCTGCTGCGCACCATCGACCGGCTGTCGATGATCGTCGGCTATTCGGTAGCCGCCCTTGTGCCGCTGATGATCCTGTCTCTGGTCTACGAGGTCATCAGCCGCTACTTCTTCGACGCGCCGACCTTGTGGGCGCAGGACGTCTCGATTTTCCTGTTCGGCTACATCGGCCTGCTCGGCGGCGCCTTCGTGATGAAGGAGCATGCGCATATCAATGTCGACCTGGTTTACTCTCGCCTCAGCCCGCGTGGCCGCGCCGTGTGCGACTCGCTGACCAGCCTGGTGATGATGTTCTTCCTGATCCTGGTGGTCGTCTATGCCTGGCATGAAGGCATCAAGGCCATCGAACTCGGCCTGCGCCGCCCGACCGACTGGGGGCCGCCGATGGGTCATTTCATCCTGGCAATCTCGATCGGCGGATTCCTGCTGCTGCTGCAGACCTTCGCGCATTGGATTCGCAATCTGCATGTCGCGCTGACCGGACAGCCGCTGGAGTCCTTTTCCGAACACCAGTCCGAGATCATCGAAACCCGAGTCTGAGGCGCACCGGTCATGGGCATCGAGCTTCTCATCGTCGCCATCTTCTGCTCCATGCTGCTGATGTTCGCGCTTGGCGCGCCGATCGGCCTGTCGCTTGGCGGCATCGCGATGATCTTCGGCTATTTCTACTGGGGTCCGCAGGCCTTCAACCTGATCACCACCACGACAATCAATTCGATCACCAACTTCCTGCTGCTGGCGATTCCGCTGTTCATTTTCATGGGCCAAGTCCTGATGCGATCGGGCATGGGCGAAGCCATGTTCCATTCGGTGCATGTGTTGGCGGGCCGCCTGCGCGGCGGACTGGCGATCGGCGTCATCCTGACCTGCACACTGTTCAGCGCCATGGTCGGGATCATCGGCGCCGGGGTGATGACCGCAGGTACCGTCGCCCTGCCGCCGATGCTGAAGCGCGGCTACAACCGTCACCTGGCCCTCGGCGCCATCATGGCCGGCGGCGGGCTGGGGATCCTCATCCCGCCGTCGATTCCCATGGTGCTGTTCAGTGCCATGACCAAGGCTTCACTGGGCCAGATGTTCGCCGGCGCGCTGATCCCCGCCGGAATCATGGTCGGATTCTTCGTTCTCTACATCGGCCTGCGCTGCTGGCTGCGACCGCAAGACGGCCCGCCTCTAAGCGTCGAAGAGCTTGGCAGCTGGAAGGACAAGGCGCTCGCAATACGCAACGGCCTACTCGCCTTCTCGCTGATCTTCTGCGTGCTCGGCACCATCTTGACCGGCATGGCGACGCCGACAGAGGCCGGCGCCATGGGCGCCTTCGGCGCCTGTATCCTGGCGCTGTTCTTCCGCAAGTTCGGCCTGCGCGCCTTGCGCCAATGCTCGGTCGACACCATGCGCCTGACCGCCATGTGCCTGTGGATACTGATCGGCGCCACCGTCCTCTCCAACTTCAATCTGCTGATGGGCGCTGCCAAGCTGCTGGACGGCGTGTTCGACAACGCGGGCCTGAGCCCCATGGGCGTTATTCTGGTGATGCAGTTTACCATGCTCATTCTCGGCTGCTTCATCGATGAATATGTCATCGTGCTGATCTGCGCGCCCTTGTTTACGCCGATCGCCGTCGCCCTCGGCTTTGATCCGGTGTGGTTCGGCATCCTGATGATCCTCAACCTGGAGATTGCCATTCAGACGCCGCCCTATGGCTTCGCCCTGTTCTATCTCAAAGGAGTCGCACCAAAGGACGTGACCATGTTCGACATCTACAAGTCGATCGGCCCCTTCATCGGCATCAAGGTGATCGTGCTGCTGATCGTCATGTTCATTCCGGAGAGCGTGACCTGGCTGCCGGACAAGCTGTTTCCCTAGATGTTCAGGAGCGCGCCCAGATGACTTCTGCTGTTCCCAAGATCGTCGCATTGGTCGGCGCCGGGGTGATCGGCCGCGGCTGGATCCGCGTCTTCGCCCCGCATGGTGCGGAGGTGCGCATCCATGACCCCAATTCGGCGCAGATTCTCCAGACTCAGGCATGGCTGGCGCAGGATCTGGCGGCCGACGTGGCCGAGGGATTCGTGACTGCGTCCGAGCGCGACCTCATCCTGAAATCGACGCGCGGCGAAAGCGATCTGGTGATGGCCCTGGCCGATGCCGACTACGTGCAGGAGAGCGCGCCGGAAAGGCTGGAGGTGAAGCAAGCCTTGTTCGCCGAGCTCGACCGCCTGGCGCCGGCGAAGACGATTATCGCCTCCTCCACCTCGGCGCTCGACATCGGCGAGATCGCCAAGGGCCTGCCCGGCGAGCGGCGCTGCGTCATGGCACATCCCTTCAACCCGCCGCACCTGATGCCGGTGGTCGAAATGCTTGGCGCGCCGGGCACCGATCCGGCAATCCTGCAAAAGGCCTGCGCCATGCTAGCGGCCTGCGGCCAGATTCCGGTGCGCATGAACCGCTACGTGAAAGGCTTCCTCGGCAACCGCATCCAGGCCGCCGTGGTGCGAGAAGCGCTGCATCTGGTGGAGACCGGCGTGGCCGACGCAGTGGCGGTGGATGCGGTGATCCGCGACGCGCTTGCCTTGCGCTGGGCCACCATCGGCAATTTCGGCGCCAACCACGCCAACGCCGATGAGGGAATCGCGCAATACTTCGAGCGCTACGGCAATTCCTACGCCACGCTGATGGGTGACCTCGATTCCGCCCCACCGCGCTTCGATCCCACGGTGCTGAAGCAGATCGGCGTGGCCATCGAGCAACGCGAGTGCGTCGCCGGCGTCGCCGCCTTCGTCCGCAAACGGGACGTCATGGTGAAGGAGCTGAACCAGCTCAAGCGCCGCCATGAGGCGAAGAAATGACCTATCGTCCGCAAAACGTCGTCGTCACGGCGGCCGGGCAAAGCGTCGGCCGGGCGATGGCCGAGAAATTCCTCGGCCGTGGCGACAATGTGCATATCTGCGACATCAATGCGGACCTGCTGTCGCAGGTGCTGGCGACCAATCCGAAGCTCGGCGGCACCGTCTGCGACGTGTCGGACGAGGCGCAGGTCGCCGATCTGTTCGCCGAGGCCCGCTCACGCATGGGTCCGATCGACGTCCTGGTCAACACCGTGGGCATCGCCGGGCCGCGCGGGCCGATCGAGATGCTCAGCTTCGCCGATTGGCGCGCCACCATCGCCGCCAATCTCGATTCGATGTTCCTGACCATCCGCCAGGCGGTGCCGGACATGCGCCGCAACAAGCGCGGCGCCATCGTCAACTTCTCCACCGGCTCGACCAAGACGGTCATGCCTTTTCGCACACCCTATGTCGCCAGCAAAGCCGGCGTCGAAGGCCTGACCAAGGCGCTGGCCCGCGAGCTCGGCCCTGACAACATCCGCATCAATGCCATCCTGCCCGGCATGATCGACAACGAGCGCATGCGCGGCATCATCGCCCGCATCGCCCAGCAGGAGGGACGCACGGCGGAAGAGGTCGAGCAGGAGGCGCTGAACTTCGTCTCCATGCGCAGCAAGATCCAGCCGGCAGAAATCGCCGATATGGTGCTGTTCCTGTGCTCCGATTCCGGGCGGCATGTCTCCGGACAGATGATCGGCGTCGATGGCAACATCGAATGGGAAGCCTGACACGAGAGGCCATGCCATGACTCTTCGCGCGACGATGCAGCAGCACCAAGCCACCGCGCGCAAGGGCGACTCGGCAGAATGCCGCGAGCCGATCGCCGGGACCACCGTTCAAAGCGGCAACATGCGGGCCGAGGGCCGGTTCGGCCGCCATATCGTGGTGATCGACGAACCCAAGGTCTTCGGCGGCGAGGACAGCGCCGTCAATCCTGCCGAGGCCCTATTGGCGGCGGTGGCCAGCAGCGTTTCGGTCACCATCCGCTGCCATGCCGCCCTGCAGGGGATCAAGGTCGGCCTGATCCAGGTCGAGATTGCCGGAGACCTCGACATCCGCGGCTTTTTCGATACCGATCCCGCCGTGCGGTCTGGCTTCCAGTCGGTGAATCTCGCCGTCGCCATCGACAGCGACGCGTCGCCGGATCAGCTGGTGCGCCTGCTGGCGGCGGCGGATCGCGGTTGTCCCATGCTAGACACCTGCCGCGGCGCCACGCCGGTCACCATCGAGCTGGCGCAATGACCGCCCGGCGCATGGAAGCCCAGGCCCTGGTCCAAGATTCCCTGGTCTGGGACAATATCTGGCCGCTCGAGCCCGAAGTCGGCAACGACCTGCACCGCCTGGCCGGTTTCCGCGCCGCCGGCTACGACGTCATCTCGCTCACCATCGCCGGTGACAACCACACCAGCGGCCAGGCATTCAACCGCGTGGCGACGGCGCGACGACGCATCCAGGCCACCGCCGGCGTCCAGCTGGCGGAAAGCGTCGCTGGGATCGAGGCCGCGCGCAAGGCCGGCAACCTGGCCGTGCTGCTGCATTTTGAGGGCACCCGTTGCTTCGCGCGCAATCTCGACCTGATCGAGGCCTTCTATCGCCTGGGCGTGCGGCACAATCTGCTCGCCTTCAACCAGGCCGATTCGGTGGGCGGCGGCTGCGCCGAGGAGAGCGATGGCGGGCTCACCCGCTTCGGCAGGCGAGTCGTCGCCGAAATGGAGCGCATCGGCATGCTGCTCGACCTCAGCCACACCGGCGTCCGCACCTCGCTGGATGCCCTGGCAATGGCGACCAGGCCGGCGGTATTCAGCCACTCCAATTGCGCCGCGGTCCATCCGCATTTCCGCAATCTGACCGACGAGCAGATCCGCGCCTGCGCCGCGACCGGCGGCCTGCTGGGCCTCTCCGGTTCCAGCATCTATCTGGGCGACGACGCGGTCGGGAGCGAGACCATGTTCCGTCACCTCGATCACGTCGTGCAGCTGGTCAGCGCGGAACATGCCTGCCTCGGCCTCGACGTGGTGTTCGAGACCGCGCGGCTCAATGCCTTCATGCGCGCCCGGCCGGAGGAATGGCCGGATGCGGCGCGAT
This sequence comes from uncultured Rhodospirillaceae bacterium, assembly GCA_964372215.1. Taxonomy (GTDB): domain Bacteria; phylum Pseudomonadota; class Alphaproteobacteria; order Dongiales; family Dongiaceae; genus DAIMFL01. Next base: position 45,212 of record CAYJQC010000004.1, on the reverse strand, counting down.
CCGATTGGCCCGGCGTGCACTACGCGCAACCCACCCAACTGGTCGAGCTGACGGGGCTGATGCTGGCGGCCGGATATGGCGAGACAGCCATCTGCGGTATCCTGGGCCAGAACCTGGTGCGGGTGTGCGACGCAGTCTGGCGCTGACAACGATTTTTCACACGAAGGGGAGAATTAGCGATGACCAAACCAACAGCGGAACCTGCGGCCAAGAGCGGGCGCAAGGTGATCATCACCTGCGCGGTGACGGGTTCGGTGCATACGCCGACGATGACGCCCTATCTGCCGATCACGCCGGACCAGATCGCGGCGGAATCGATCGCCGCGGCGGAAGCCGGCGCCGCGATCATCCACCTGCACGCGCGCGACCCTAAGGACGGGCGGCCGACGCCGAGCGCCGACATGTTCATGCAGTTCCTGCCGCGCATCAAGCAGAACTGCGACGCGGTGATCAACATCACCACTGGCGGGTCGCTGGGCATGAGCATCGAGGACCGCCTGGCGGCCCCCTTGCGGGCCAAGCCGGAGCTCTGTTCGCTCAACATGGGCTCGATGAATTTCGGCATCTTCCACGTGACCGACAAGATCACCGACTGGAAGTATGAGTGGGAGAAGCCCTATGTCGAGAAGACCAAGGACAACATCGTCTCCAACACCTTTGTCCAGATCGAGCGCTTCATCCGGGAGCTGGGCCACGGCCACGGTACCAAGTTCGAGTGCGAATGCTACGATGTCGGCCACCTCTACACCCTGGCGCATTTCGTCGACCGCAAGTTGCTGGAGCCGCCATTCTTCGTGCAGACCATCTTCGGCGTGCTGGGCGGCATCGGCCCGCATCCGGAGGACCTGATGCATATGCGCCGCACCGCGGACCGGCTGTTCGGCAAGGATTACCAGTGGTCGATCCTGGCCGCCGGGCGGCACCAGATTGGCCTCGCCACCATCGGCGCCAGCATGGGCGGCAATGTGCGCGTCGGGCTGGAGGACAGCATCTATATCGGCCCGGGCAAGCTGGCCAAGAGCAACGCCGACCAGGTGCGCAAGATCCGCACCATCCTGGAAGAAATGTCGCTGGAGATCGCCACCCCGGAGGAGGCGCGCAAGATGTTGAAGCTCAAGGGCGGCGATAGCGTCGGGTTCTAGCAACTGGGGGGGAGCCGCGCACCGATGACCGATCCGATCCAGATATCCGAGCATGGCGGCATTCTTGAAATCGTGCTCGACCGGCCGAAGGCCAATGCCATCGACGCCGCCACCAGCCGGCGGATGGGAGAGGTCTTCGTGCGCTTCCGCGACGATCCCGCCTTGCGGGTCGCCATCGTCACCGGCGCGGGGGAGAAGATCTTCTCCGCCGGCTGGGATTTGAAGGCGGCGGCGACCGGTGACCTGACCGAGGATTCCGATTACGGCGCCGGCGGCTTCGCCGGGCTGACCGAGCTCTTCGATCTCGACAAGCCGGTGATCGCTGCGGTCAACGGCCTCGCCATCGGCGGCGGCTTCGAGCTGGCCATGGCCTGCGACCTGATCGTGGCGGCGGAACATGCCGCCTTCGCCCTGCCGGAGACGCAGATCGGTGTTGCCGCCGATGCCGGCGGACTGCAGCGCCTGCCGCGGCAGCTGCCCTACCGGGTGGCGTTGGAGCTGCTCCTGCTTGGCCGGCGCATGCCGGCGGCGGAGGCCTTGCATCACGGTCTGATCAATGCCGTCGCACCGGCCGACCAGATCATGGATCGGGCGCGCGACTGGGCGCGCATGATTGTCGATGGTGCGCCGCTCAGCGTGCGGGCGATCAAGGAAGTGCTGCGTGACAGCGAGACCATGTCCGTAGCCGAGGCGTTCCAGGCGGTCCGCGAACGGCGCTTTCCGGTCCATGCCGCCATGCTGAGCTCCGAGGATCACGCCGAGGGCCCGCGCGCCTTCGCCGAAAAACGCAAGCCGAACTGGAAGGGGCGCTGAGCTCGCGATGGGCGACCCGCAACGCTTGCTCTCGCTTGTCGGCAAGGGCCAAGCGACCATCGGCGAGGTGCTGGCGGCGCGCGTCGCCGCGACGCCCGATGCGCCGTTCATCGCGCATCGGGACCGCCGCTGGACCTATGCCGCGGCCTGGATCGAAAGCCGCCGCTTCGCCGGCTTCCTTGCCGCGCAGGATTTGGTCGGTGCCCGCGTCGCCACCTTCCTGCCGAAATGTCCCGAAGCCCTGTTCACCTGGTTCGGCGCCACGATTGCCCGGGGCGTCTACGTGGCTGTCAACCATGCGCATCGCGGCGCGGTGCTGCGCGATCTGGTGGAGCGATCCGGGGCGACGCTCCTGGTCACCGACACGGCGAGTTGGGGGATCATCGGTTCGCTGCTGCCGGCGGCGGTCGCGCGGGTGCTCTTCATCGACCATGCGCCGGAAGCCCCGCCCGAAATCCGCTGGATCTTTACATGGCGGGACGTCGCGGCCAGCGCGACGGCGGAGCCGTTGCCTTGCCGGCCGGGCGATCTCGCCACCCTGCTCTATACGTCCGGCACTACCGGCCGGTCGAAGGCAGTGCTGTTGCCGCACGCCATGTATTGCCGCGGTGCTGCCAATCTCGCGGATTGCTTCGGCTATCGCAGCGACGACCGCTTCCACGACTGGATGCCACTGTCCCATATCGGCGGCCAGTTGCACGTCACCATGACCGCGGTGGTCGCCGGCGCCTGCCTGATCCAGTTCCCCGCCTTCTCGCGCCGCAGCTTCTGGGACGACGTCCGCGCAGCCGATGCCACCGTGTTCAGCGGCTTCGCCAGTATCCTGTCGCTGTTGCTGGAATCGCCGCCGAGTCCCGAGGATCGCCGGCACCGGCTGCGCGTCGGGTTGATCGGCAACATGCCGGCGGAGACGCTCGCCGCCTTCGAGCGGCGCTTCGGTGTCGTCCTGCTCGACACCTATGGCATGAGCGAATGCGAACCGCTGACCCTGCCACGCCAGGGCGAGATGCCGCCTGGCTCCTGCGGGCGCGTTTGCCCGGATTTCGAGGTCGCCATCCTCGACGAGGACGACAATCCCCTGCCGGTGGGCGAGGCCGGCCGCATCTGCGTGCGGCCGCGGGTGCCGCATGTGATGATGCGGGGCTATGAGGGCGACCCGGAAGCCACTGTCGCCGCCTGGCGCAACCTGTGGTTCCACACCACCGATCGCGGCCGTTTCGATGCTGCGGGCTTTCTCTATTTCCTCGATCGGATAAAGTATTCGATTCGGCGCGGCGGCGAGAACATCTCGGCCAGCGAGGTGGAGCAGGTCTTCCTCGGCCATCCCGACGTGGTCGCCTGCGCTGCGATTGGAATCCCCGATCCGGTCATGGGCGAGGAGGTCAAGATCGTCATCGTGCGCCGGCCGGACGTGGCAGCCGGACCGGCGGAACTGCACGCCTTCGCGCGCGGGCGCATGGCGGCGTTCATGACTCCGCGCTACATCGAGATCGTGGCCACCCTGCCCTATACCGAAGTCGGCAAATTGCAGCGGGAAGAACTGGCGAGCCTGGGCGACGGCACCTGGGATTCACGCAAGAGTCCCTGATCAATCGTCGAAGGTGTGTAAACGGCGGTGGAATAGTCGGCCATGGAGCGGCGGCGTTGTGCTGCTGGGTGGCGATGTAAAGTCCGGCCAATTACGATGCTGCCCTTTTCGAGGTTCGGAAGGGGTGGTCGGAGGCGCTTCAGGTCGAGGTGTATGCGGCGGTTCGGCGATATGTGCTTCTGGAGGGGCATGGTCGTCGGGAAGCAGCGACCGCTTTCGGGCCAAGCCGGGACACGATTGCCAAGATGTGCCGGTTCCCAAATCCACCGGGCTATCAGCGGAGCAGGCCGCCAGCGAAGCCGAAGGTGGGCCCTCTGACCCCGGTGATCGACGCGATCCTGGAGGCCGACCGGAGCGCGCCAGCCAAGCAGAGAGGTGGCCCGGGGAATCTGGACAGTAGGATAAGTGGATTTTCTGCCTGATAGCGGCGAAGGTTGCCGCGGAATCAGGAGAAGTCATGGCGAAGCGAACCCGACGGAACCACATACCGGCGTTCAAGGCGAAGGTAGCATTGGCGGCGCTCGAGGGCGAGAAGACGCTGACGGAGCTGGCGCAGATATTCGATGTGCATCCGAACCAGATCACGACCTGGAAGGGGCAGCTGCTCGAGGGTGCTGCGGGGGTCTTCGGCCCGGGTTCCGGGAGATCGAGCTCGGCGCCGACGGTGGACTTGAAGTCGCTGCATGCGAAGATCGGAGAGCTCACGCTGGAGAACGATTTTTTGTCCGGCGCGCTCGGCAAGGCCGACATGCCGAGCGCAAAGCGATGATCGACCATTCGCACGACCTTCCACTCGCTCGGCAGGCGCAGCTGTTGCAGCTCAGCCGCGGCAGCCTCTACTACCGGCCCCGTCCGGTCTCGCCGACCGATCTGGCGATCATGCGGCGGATCGACGAGCTGCATCTCGACTACCCGTTCGCGGGTAGCCGGATGCTGCGCGATCTGCTGCACGATGAGGGCGTTGCGATCGGCCGGCAGCGTGTGGCCAAGATGATGAAGCGCATCGGGATGGAAGCGATCTATCGCCGGCCGAACACCTCAAAACCCGCACCGGGGCACAAGATCTATCCGTATCTGCTGCGCGATCTGGCGGTTGAGCGGCCGAACCAGGTCTGGGCAATGGACATCACCTACGTGCCCATGGCGCGCGGCTTCGTCTACCTCGCCGCCGTGGTCGACTGGTTCAGCCGCCGGGTGCTCGCCTGGCGTCTCTCGATCACAATGGAGGCGGCCTTGGGTCGACGCCGAGCTCCACGGCAAGCTCGCCGAGATCCTGCAGCTCTGCGAGGCTGCGAAGCGCGACCATGGCATTGGCGGTGCCAAACGCAAACGCCCCTCTGGTTTCCCAGAGGGGCGTCGACTGTCGGTGGTTGCGGGGGCGCGCAACCGGCTTTACTTGCTGACGTCGGCCAGCAGACTTGAGATCGGGGCTCGGTAGTCCGCGCTGCGCGGGGCGGGCGCCGCCGACCCTCGATCTCGGTCAGCCGAGCACAAGCGGGCCGTAGAGCCAGACCAGCCAGCCGGCGAGGCAGAGGAAGGGGCCGAAGGGCAGGCGCCGGGCGGGGTCGAGCCGGATCGCGCGGCCGTTGCCGCCGCTGCCGGCACCGGACCGGACGCGCGGCCGGGCGAGCGCCCAGAGCAGGCCGGCGCCGGCGGCATAGAGCACGATGGTGGGGAGGCCCGGCCAGCCGACCCAGGCGCCGAGCGCGCCCAGCAGCTTGGCGTCGCCCAGCCCGAGGCCGTCGCGGCCGCGGAGGCGGCGGTACAGTGCGGCGACTGCGGCAAACGCGGCGAAGCCAACCACGACCCCGATCAAGTGGTCGACCACGATTGCCGGGTCGATCGCCCAGGCGACAGCCAGGCCGGCGACAGCCAGCGGCAGGGTCAGCGCATCGGGCAGCAGCAACGCGCGGGCGTCGATCCAGGCCAGGGCGAGCAAGGTCCAGCCCAGCCCGGCCCCGGCCAGCGCCAGCCAGCCGGGCAGGACGGCGAGCGCCCACAGCGCCACGAGGACGGCCGCCAGCTCGACGGCGAGCGGAAAGCCGCCGATCGCCGCGCCGCAATGGCGGCAGCGGCCCTTGAGCGCCAGCCAGCTCAGCAGCGGGACGAGATCCCGAGGCGATAGCGTCCGGCCGCAGGAATTGCAGCGCGAGCGGCCGCGCAGGATCGGCCGCCCCGCCGGCCAGCGCTCGATCGCCACGCCGAGAAAGCTGCCGATGAAGGGTGAGACGGCGATCAGAAGAACCGACTGAAACTGCGGCAAGGACCGAAATCTCCGGTCAAGAGAACAGGATGGAGGCAGCTCCGCAAACTTTTAACTGATGACGCCGGGACCGACGAGCCGGTCGCGCTCAGGGCTGCGCCCCAGCCTGCGCCATCGCGCTCAGGGTATCGTAGATCGATTCGTCTGCAGTACCGGCCAAGTCTCGCAGGTAGTTGGCCAAAGCCTGCTGCTCCAGCAAACCATCATCCAGTCCCGGCACGATTCCCGCACCGGGCTGGTAGTCGCGAAGCGGCCGGCGGCTGATCGCGTTCTCGCTCAGATCCGCCGACAGCCAGGAGAGCGCCGTGCCGGCACGGTCCTCCAGAAACCGCCGATCCGCTGAATCCAACAGCAGCTCCGGCCCCAGATCCGGGAGACCAGCGGCACGGTCCAGGTCGTAGGCGACGACGACGGGATAGGGGAACGCATGGACATCGACGTGGCGGAACTGCGTCGCCAGCGGCCGCAGGAACAGGTCCATCTCCGCCGGGGTCGCGGCAACCGTATGATCGAAATAGGTGACGTACACGCCGCGCGCCGACAGGCAGCGCTTCGCTGCGGCCACGAACTCCACGGTGAAGAGCTTGAACGCCGAGGCCAGCGCCGGATAGGTCGCGGTGTCGAGCACGATGTCATAGGCGCCTGCCTCGCAGCGCTTGACGAACGTCATCCCGTCCGCCTGGTACCGCGTCGCGCGAGCGTCGTCCAGCATGTGCCCGTTCCACGCCGCCAGCTTCTCGAGCGACAAGGGGATGATCGGCGAGATGTCGACAAGGTCCGTCCGCTTCGACAGATGGAGGAGCGACCACGCCGCCTGCCCGGTGCCGATGCCGACCACGAGCGAGCGGTCGACAGCGCCGCGGTCGAAGTAGCGCCCGGGGATGAGCCCGGTCAGGTACTCGATGCCGTAGTCGATGGTATGCGACTGGTGGCCGTCGATGACGTACTTGGTCGTGATCCGGCCGTCTCCGGCCTGGCGCCGGTCGAGCGCGAACCACCACAGCCCGCGCCGCACGATCTCGGCATCCAAGGTGGGGGCGTCCTGGTCGCGCGTCGCCAGGCGCGACGGATAATCCCGCCACCAGGTCTCGGGCACGATCCAGAGGGCAACCGCAACCAGCGGCGCCGCGCAGGCGGCGGCGAGCAGCGTCCCGGCCCTGCCCCGCTCCGCCCAGGCGGCAGCGAGCAAGGGCAGCGCCAGGACGATGGGTGCCAGAGTCTCGCCCTGCCACAAGGCCAGACCGCAGCCGACGGCGTTGCCGAACGCGGCCGCGGCGGCGATGCGGCCGCCGGCCGCGGCCTGACCGAGCTCACCCGCACCCTGTCTCACGCTGGCGAGCCGGTCCGCCGCCCGCGCATACCAGATCGCCGTCGCCAGCAGCGGCAGGGACATGACCATGGCCACGGCCTGGCTTGCCACGACGAAGCCCGGAACGTGTCCCTGAGGCAGCAGGGCAACGGCAACCGAGGGCGCCGCGATCAGCGCCAGCATGGCGAGAACCGGGAGAGCCAGCGTCAGCCACCAAAGCGGCCGGCGCCACAGGGCCGACAGCGCGCCGCCGAGGGCGAACCAGGCGACGCCGGCGATCATGACCACGGCCTGGCTCAGCCGCACCGGCACGGTCAGGAACACCTGCTCCGACAGCGCCATCATCGCCCACCAGAACCCCGCGACACCGACCGCGAAGGCGGCAATCTCCCAGCGGCCCGGGAATCCGCGCAGCATTTCACGCAGTCCGTGCGCGGCAATGGCGCGCCCGCGCAGGCCGATCGCCAACGTCAAGGCAAGCGCCGCCTGCACGGCACCCAGCGCCGCGAGCTGCCCGGACAGGGACAGCATGGTGCCGGCCCACCACGCCATGATGAGCAGGCCGAGCACGCCGCCGCCTTGATAGAGCGCGGAAACCGCGCCGAAGCGGCGGCCCTTCATGACCGCGGCATAGAGCGGCGCGTGGGCGCCGAGGGCGAAACCCGGCGGCAGCATGGCCGCGACCCCCGCCCAGGCCGGCATGTCGAGGCCGAGGACGCCCATCCGAATCGCCGCCGCCCCGGCCAGCGCGAACAGGGCCGGCGCCAGCTCGAACGCCCAGGCGAGCCGCGGCAATCGAGCCCCGATCAGCGACCCGGCGGCGGCGCCGAGGAAGAACGCCAGCAGCACCGCCGCGTAGATCAGGTAGAAGTCGCCGATCGTGAGCGACGAGAGCCGGTGCCACGCCGCCTCGCCGGCGATGTTGACCGCCCCGGACAGCGCCACCGCCAATGGCATCCACGATGGAAAAGGACGGGCGATCGGTCCTGCAGGAGCCAGCGACAGATCGGAGGCCAGCCTCGTCATTTTTCCTCATAAGATTCGAGGCCGCCCCCGGATCCACCGATGTGCCCTATCGCAAATCGCGTTCGTGGGTTGATCGGCTTCGAACTCAAGGTAAGCGAGTTGAGCGTCAGAGTAGACGGGTCCGGCGCCCGTCGCCACGAGTAGCCGCGGGCCGGCTCGGCAGCGCGGGCCCGACGCGGCGAAGGAGCCGGCGGAGTGACGCACCCGAGCAACGCATCTACCAACCGAGTCGGTTCCGCCACTCCGCCAGTGTCGGCGCCTATCTGGGGCTGACCCCGCGGCGATACGCGTCGGGCGAGATCGACCGGATGGGACGCATCTCGCGCTGCGGCGATCCCATGGCGCGCAGCTATCTCTTCGAGGCCGCCAACATCATGCTCGGCCGCGCCCGCAAGGCCAATCCGCTGAAGAGCTGGGGCGCGAAGCTCGCCAGGCGCGCCGGGTTCAAGAAGGCCCGTGTCGCCCTGGCGCGCAAGATGGCGGTGGTGCTCCATCGGATGTGGTTGGACGGAACCGACTTCGGCGCGCCGATGGTCAACGCATGAAACGACAGAGGCTCAACGGAAGAGGATTTCCCACGGGTTGACGTAAGATGAGCCGCCCCTGCCGGGACGGTGGCGAAGGCGAGGTCGCAATCGGGGTTGCCGGCCGGGAAACCGTTTCTTCGGTCACGGCGTCTCTGACGGCGTCTCTGACATTGATCCGCCCGCGCCAAGCGAACGCCATGATGTGACGGGCTCGACCCGATCACGAAGAGAACCATGGCCCCGGCAGCGATGGACCGGATGGAGTTGACAGATCAGCCGCGATTAGAGAACCCGGAAATCCAAGGCGGCGAACCCGGCCGCGGCGCCGATCAGGTGGTCGGGCAACAACGTCGGCTCGATCGCCCAGGCGACAAGAAGGCCGCCCGCCGCCAACGGCAGGGTCAAGGCATCGGGCAGCAGGAAGCTGCGCGCATCGATCCAGGCGAGGACGAGTAGCGTCCAGCCGAGCCCTGCCCCGGCAAGGGCGAACCACCCGGGCAGCACGGCCACCGACCACAGCGCCACCATGACGGCCGCCAGTTCGATGGCGGGCGCGAACCAGCCGATCGCCCCGCGGCAGTGCCGGCATCGCCCCCGCAGCGCCAGCCAGCTCACCACGGGCACGAGATCCCGTGCCGGCAGCACGTGGCCGCAGGCCTTGCAGCGCGAGCGGCCGAGCACGACCGGCAGTCGCTCGATCACCAGGCCGAGAAAGCTGCCGATGAACGCGGCGGCGGGGAGGAGGAGCAACGCCTCGATCGCGGGCAAGCAAGACCTTCCAGGCTCGTCACGGAGGCGACGTCGCGGTCAGAATAGAGCGATCCGCCGCCTGTGGTCACGGCCCGCGGCCGGACGGCCGCGCGACCAGGCGGCCAAGCTTGGCCGGCTCGACGCGCCGGGTCACGTGCGGCGGTCGATCGGGGAGGAAGCACCGCCCGGCGCGCGCCATCGTGGCCCCCCCCTCGAGGCAAGCCCACCGCCAGCATGAGCCAGGGCGCGGGAAATGCCACTCCAACCCTGGAAACCCCTAGTCCACACATGACCTCCATTTTTCGCATAACCGTACCTGTACACCTCAACCCCGCAAACCCCGTCTATTGTCGCCTACGGGCGATAAGCTCCCATATTTCCTCTCTTGAGTGAGAATAATGCGGTCTATTTCGACACCTGACATCCTGCAATACTGGAAGACACAATAACACTCCAATATCACCGTCTATTACATTCGTATCCTCAACAAAAGAAACGTACTCGAGTGACGCGCAAGTCGCCAACCCCCGCAAAGTATTAATTTCCCCACAATTGTCTATATTAATAGACCGAAGTTTTTTCTTCGACTTAATCGCACCAAAGTCGAACAATTTCTTACAGCAACGGAAATACAATTTCTCGAGTTCTACTATTGATTCCAGACCGTCCAAACTTGAAAGACTACGACAATAACTTATATGAAGAACCTTAAGCAATTTCATTTTCTGAATACCTCTAGTTGACTCTAGTTTTCCTGAAGATGGAACATACAAATTTGTTATATTTGTAAGTTTTCCAAGTTCAGAAAAATCTCGGCCTGGAAACCTATCAATGTTTAAGTACTCCAGAGAATAAAGTTCGAAAAGATTCTTCACCCCAGGAGTCCAGTCTATCTTACAGACTCTCAAATTTGTTAGACGTGAAAAATCCAAACTGATTCGAGGATCGCAAAACAAACTAAGGACTTCTAATTTTCTGTGCTCAAGAATTGCTGATACATCCTTAATATTAGGACCATTAATCTCTAGTCCACGTAGCTGTGGAAATTTTCTAATGAAATCCACATTTTCCCCGGGCCACCCACAAGTATCATTTAGTCTAAGTATATCTATGTTGTTTTCCTCAATAATGTCTGCGTAGTCATCACTCCATTCGGATCTTATAAACAGAACTCGCCCGAAACCTTCTTCGTGATCAAGCACTTTATACTTGTCTCCAATCACGACCATTACATCAAGTGCCTTCTGCTCGGCCCAATCGGGTCTTTCTCATTTGTTACTTTTGGAGAAGTCTTCGCCCTTTCTCCGCCTGTAAACTCGTGAATTTTGTGCTGCTCGGTTATCTCACGAGCAAGCGCCCCTCCGAGCACTTCGGTCACGTGCAGAGTGTCAATGTTCTCCAAATTAATTCTACCCGCCCGGATATGCTCCAACAATCGCTCTCGAAGCCGGCCTGACTGTCCCACATATGATGCCTCTCCTTCACCGAAATCGTAAATGCCCTCCTTGATTGTCGTGCCATCAGGCTTGGTGAGGGCCTTGTTGATTGCCTCTCGTAGAGCGATGTCGTACCCCGTCCTGCCACGACCATTGTAGCGGGTAGAAGCTCCCGTCTGTTCGGCCAGCTCGAGTCCAAGCTCTAATGCTATTTCTGCTCTGAGACGAGTGCCGAAACGCTCAAGGTCGGACAATTCGTCTACGGTACGCAGCACTCTGCCTGTTACTCTGGCAACTCCAAAGCCGGGTATAGCGTCAAGCCCGATACGCGTTGCGGCTTCTAAGGCAGATATCTCACCTCTGGAGAAGCTCTCGACAGCGTCGATCGCATCGGCAACTGCAAGGGCGCGGTCTAGGATGCCTAAGGCAGCCAATATGGCACCGCCTTGCGCCGCGCGCCCGCTCGGGTCGCTGGCCATGACGGGATTGTTTCCCGCATAGGCATAGCGATTGACGTCGACGCCGAGGATGGTGGGGTCGAGGGTATCCGCCTGAAGGAATCGTCCGAGCACAGGGTCGTAGTAGCGGGCATGCAGGTAGATGAGCCCGGTCTCGTCGTCGTGGCGCTCGCCGATATAGCCCTTGGTCTCCGGCACCAGGGCGACGGTCTGTAGCCGCTCGCCATAGGGCCGGTAGTTGGAGCGCTGCACTACCGTGGCGCCGGCGTCGGTCACCACCCGGATCGAGTTCAGGTGGTCGCGGTGCATCCAGTAGGTGGTGCCGGCGGTGCGCTTGGTGTCCCCGGGCAGGTACTTGGTCATCACCCCGCCGGCGATCTCCACGTCCATGCCGAGGAAGATCGTGGTGTTGCCGGCCGAGGCCTTTTTCACCCGCTCCCCGTCCGGGCCGTAGGCGAAGGTGACGGCGTTGACCGAAACCGGCCGGTTCTCGCCGTCATAGACCAGGGTGTCGCCGGCGGCGCTGGTCATGTTGCCGTTGGCGTCGTAGACGTAGGCGCCCAGCGGCGTCGAGGTCACGCCATGGGGCCGCGGGGTTCCCGGCGCCGGGTAGCTGTAGGCCCCGACCGCCGAGTTCCAGGTCATGTTGTCGACGCTGTCGTAGGTCCAGCTCTGGGTCAGCAGCGGATCGGTCGCGTTGGTGGCCGAGGTCAGCCGGTCCATGTCGTCGTAGCCGTAGGTCCAGCTCTCGCCACCCGCCGTCGCCGTCACGCCGAGGATGCGGCCGGCCACGTCGCGGGAATAGGTCAGGTCCTGGAGCGTGGTGCTGCCCGTGCCCGCGGGCTGGTAGGTGATCACCACCAGGCCGGGGTTGCCGCTCGTCGAGGAAGAGACCCCTCCCGTCCCGCCGAGCCCCGCGCTGCCCGCATAGTCCCCATCGCCCGTATTGGCGGGAGATTGACCGGATCCCGTCATCTCCACGATGCCGCTGCCGGTGGCGAAAGAGGAACCGCCGCCACCACCACCGCCAGCCGAGACCCCGGTCCCACTGCCACCGCCACCGCCGAAACGCCCAGCCCCGCCACCGGCACCATGGCCGTTGTCGTTGCCAGCGGCGCCACCGCCATTGAGGCCGCCGGCTGCGCCGCCACCGTTCGAGCCGCGACCGCCCGTGTTGGCCGAGCCCGCCGTGCCAGGGATGCCCGCTGTGCCCGCGGCGCCGCCGCTGCTGTCCGTGCCGCCGAGGCCGGCGCGTGAGCCGCTGCCCGCGCCCCCGTTGGTACCGATATCGCCGCCAGCCCCGCCATCGCCTCCACTGACGCCGGTGGTTTCAGTGCCGGCTCCACCACCGCCACCGCCCGCCTGCACCAGAAACGTCGCGGCACGGAGTACCGCAGAGTATCCAGCACCCCCACCCGACTTCCGGACTCCCCCGGCTGCGCCACCGCCGCCGACGCGAACCGTCAATGTCTCGCCCGGCGTAACCGTGATCACGGACGAAGCATAGCCGCCACCACCGCCGTGACCGCCCCGCGCGGGCGACATGCCTTGCCCGGCCCCACCGCCAGCGCCCCAGGCCTTGACGGTGACCTGTGTGACACCGGCGGGAACCACCCAGCCGGTGCCTGCGGTTGCCGAGGCGAACACTTGCTTGACCGGGGGCGGCGTGGTGCCGCCGACGATGGTGTCGACATCGGTCAGCCACAGACGGGTGACCGAATAGGCATAGATGGTATTGGCGCCATTGGCCCGGGTCAGAGTCAGCACCTGGCCGGAGGCGTCGTAGGTCGTGTCGGCGATGAGGCTCGGCACCGCCTTCAGTCGCCCGGCGCCATCATAGGTGATCGGGTTGAGCGCCGTGCCGACTGCGTCGCCGTCCGGATAGGTCTGCCACAATACACGGCCGCCGAAATCGTAGCCGGTGGCGAAGGCGTAGGTGGTGCTGTCGACGATGTAGCGCCTGGCCACCTGGCGGGATTCGCTGTCGAAATCCTGCTCGATGGTCGCCGCCGCGTTGGCGAGCGTGGTGAGCTGCCCGACATTGAAGTAGCCGCTGCGCGCCTGATCGTAGGCATAGGTGGTGGTCACGGCCTGGCCGGTGCCGAAGCGCGCGGTCTTGGTCAGCACGCGCCCGAGCCCGTCATAGGTCAGGTGGGTCACCTGGGCGAGCGCGTCGGTCTGGTCGGTGAGCCGCCCGGCGGCGTCGTAGACATAGCTCCAGGCGCCGAGGTCGGGGTCGTTCGCCGTGATGCGGCGGCCGAGGGAATCGTAGATATAGGTCCATTGGTTGGTGGCGTTGTCGGTGACGCCGACGAGCCGCCCCAGCACGTCGTACTGGTAGTGGGTCGACACGGTGACGGCGGAGAGCAGCCGGTCTTTGCGGATGACCCGGCCATAGGCATCCATGTGCAGCGTGGTCGGGCGCGCGAGTTCGTCGCTCGTCGTCACCGTATCGAAGCCGCCGGTCGCGGCGCTGAAGCCATAGGCGGTGCCGATCGTATTGTTGTCGGCATGCTTGAGCTGGGTCTGCCGGTCCAGGGGATCGTAGGAGAAGGTCGTGGTGTAGGCGGTGCCGGTGAGGTAGCGCGGCGTCGTCTGGGTCGCGATCTGGCCGCGGCTGTTGAAGGCGGTCGCGACCTCGATCTCCTGGCCCGCGGCCGGACCCTTGGCGAGGCTGCGATAGGTGCGGCCGAAGCCGTCGAGATAGCTGCGGCTCCACAGATTGCCGCTGGCGTCCGCTGCCGGGATCTGCACCTCGACATACTGGGTCGCCACCGTGCCGATGTTGTTGTACGACGTGATGCTGAATCCGCCGCCGGGGGTGTCGACCCGGGTCTGGCGGCACAGCGCATCGTAGGTGTAGTCGGTGGCCCCGAGATTGAGGTCATAGGCCACGTCCGGCCGCTGGCAGACCATGTCCCAGGTGGTCGTGGACTTGTGGCGGGTGTCGCCGCCGATATAGAGCGGGTCCCGGGTCTCGGTCACGAACAGGTGATAGGTGGAATCGTAGATCCACTCGGTTCGATTCCCCAGGGGATCCACCGACGCCGTCTTGTTGCCGTAGACGTCGTACTCGGCATAGGCGTTGACATAGCCCGATGTCGTATCGAGCCAGTCGGACTGCCGGGTCGGATCGCCGTCGACCGGTGCGGTCAGGTAGGACACGGCGTTGTCGTAGTAGAGATAGCGCGCGGCCTTGAGCACGCCGGTGGTGTCGTCGACCCCGGCGTAGGTGCGGGTCACCGCCGGCAGGGCGACGATGTAGTCAGCGGTATTGGGCACGAAGTCGTTGTAGGTGGTGACCTCGTCGCCGGAGACAGCGGTGTTCCCCAGGCTGGTCTCCCGGGTCAGGTTGCCGTAGCCGTCGAAGCCGCGGGTCGTCTGCGTGCTCTTCGAGTTGGCCCCGACCCAGATCGTGCTGGTGGTCGCGGTGTTGAGCGCGGTGTAGGGCAACGTGCTGGCGTTGACGCTGTACGCCTCGGTCCGCGACTGCAGCGAAGTCGTCCCCTGGCGCCGCAGCACCTCGGTCGGCAGCGCATAGGCCGCGACGCTCTGCTGGTATGTGGTGCGCACCGAGGGGCAGGTGCTCTCGCCCGTGATGCAGGGCAGCGTCGCCACGGTCTGCGAAAACCCGAGAAACCGCCGCTCCGGCGCGTTCCACAGCCCGCCCGTGTAGCTGTAGCCGGTGGTCGAGCTGCCGCCGCGCCCGTCATTGGCCACGGTCTGCGACACCACCTGCAGCACGAAGGGCAGGTTGGTGTTGGCGAAAGCTGACGACGGCGTGTAGCTGACGGTCGTGCTGCCGCCCAGCTCGTTGGTAACCCCGGTCAGCAGGTCGGGATAGGTGCCCTGGGTGGTTGCGACGTGCTTCGGCCAACTAAAGTACTTGGTCGTGCAGCCGCCACCCTGACCCCCAGAGCACTGCTGATACTCGCCTTGCCGCAGAATCGCTAGTCCAGTCCTGCCATCGCCGTTGTAGTCGCCGGGC
Source organism: uncultured Rhodospirillaceae bacterium (assembly GCA_964372215.1). Lineage (GTDB taxonomy): Bacteria > Pseudomonadota > Alphaproteobacteria > Dongiales > Dongiaceae > DAIMFL01. The sequence goes on along the minus strand of CAYJQC010000004.1, from coordinate 29,912 downwards.
ACGTATCCCGTGACCGGAATCTGCACAACGGGAGGCGGATCCTTGCCACCGCCGCCGCCAGTGTGCTCGGACGGAGCATTGCCCCAAGAAACTTGTGTGAATGCCCCACCCTGTGACACAAGCACGTTGATGGCTTCGCCAGAGGTCCTGATTACGTCGTCGCGCCCGTCGCCATTGACATCGCCCATACTCCAGCCATCGTTCGGTGGGCTGACAGTGTAGTTGGCGCCGTTAGTCCAGTTGGATTCGGTAATGCCGTCGCCTTGCGACAGGTAGACGAAGGAATAGGTGTAGCTTGGCGACTGGTAGAAGCGCAGGAAATCGGTCTTGCCGTCGCCGTTGGGGTCGCCGAGCACCCAGCGCTCGCCGATGAAATTGTTCCAGGTGCCGGCATTCCAGAGCTGATAGGTGAACCCGCTGCCGGTCGAGAAGAAGATCTGGACGTAGAACCCGTTGTTGTAATAGCCGCGGGCCAAGTCGGTCTTGCCGTCCCCGTTGAAGTCGCCGGCCATGAAGCCCTGGTTGGCGTAGTCGTTGAAGGCTAAGACGCCGCCCGGCGTTGACGGGCAGGTACTGGCGGCCACCGTCCAGCTCTGGCGGCTGAACGCCGTCCCGCTCGAGATCATCGTGTTGATCGTGCAATTCGCTTCGATCCGCGGTTGCGCGAACTCGCTTCTGCCGTCGCCGTCGTAGTCTCCGACCAGCCAGTTCTCGATGCCGCTCGACAGCGCCGAGGCCCAGGTCTGGAACGTGAAACCGGAACCGGTTGACAGGAACACGTAGGAGGTTCGATAGCCGGCCATCAGCGTGACATCGGACTTCCCGTCGCCGTTCACGTCGGCCACGCGCCAGTCATTGAAATTGGTCGCGCCGAAGGATGTGCAGCCCGAGACCACCCACGACGCGCTGGTGAAGGCGCTGCCGGTCGAGAGCCGTACTTCGCGGTTGGCGCAGTCGTTCTTACCGACATAGACCAGGTCGCTGCGGCCATCGCCGTTGAAGTCGCCAGGTAGCCAGCCGGCCGCCGATTCCGTGGTGTTTGTACCGGACGCGGTCATCCACTGCGGCGTCAGATAGCCGCTGGTGCCTTCGGAATAGCCGAGCGGGACCGGCGGCCAGGCGGTGCCGCCGGTGACGGCGCCGACGCCGTCGAGGGTCGCGTCGCGGCCATAGGCCCGCACGGCGGTGAGCCGCGAGCGCGCGGTCGCCGCGCCGGTGCCGTAGGTCAGCGCATAGGACCGCACCCGTTGGCCGCCGGTCTGGATGTCCACCGACTTCAGGCGGTAGTTCATCTGGCCGTAACCGGCGCCGATCGCATACTTGATCGGGTCCGACCGGGTTTCCCGCCACAGCTTGATGACCGTGCCGTTGTAGCTGATGGTGTCGACGTAACAGTCCGGCGCCCCGTCGCACCAGTAGTCGTAGGTCACGGTGTTGCCGTGGGTGTCCTGGACCGTGGTGAGCAGCCAGCGGAACCCGTCCTGGCGGCGCCAGTCGGCATGGCTGGCCCAATTGCCGACCCGCTTGTAGGTGAGCCTGGTGCCGTTGCGGCTCCACACCGTCCAATCGCCGGCGCCGCCGGCATAGCTGATCTTCAGGTAGCTCTCGATCCGGGTCGCATGGCTGCCGCCGCTGGCGCAGCTCGGGCTCACCATGCCGCCGACGCAGGCGACCAGCTCCTGGTCGTCCAGCATGTAGACATCGGTCGCGTCGAAGGCCGGCGAGCCCTTGCGGACCGAGGCGCGTTCGATCATCGACACGCCGTCGAGCTTCCACCCCACACCCGCGAAGCCGTTGCCGCGGCCGGAATCGTATTCCAGCCCGAGGGCCGGCTCGAGCCCGTGGAACGCCGGCACGTCGAAGGCGTAGCTTTGGCGGAAGCCGCCGACGAACTCGTCGACTTCGCTCTTGGCGCGTGCCTCGATCAGCGAGGCCTGCGGGCCGCCCGCCGAGGCGGTCGCCGCCATCGTCTCTGCGGTCCCGGTGTCGAGGGCGGCCTCGCTTTCCGGCGCCGTCTTGGCCGCTTCCGCCTCGGCCGCGGCGGCCGCCTGGCCCTGCATCAGGTCCTGGAGCAGCTCCGCCTCGCTCGGTATCGCCTGGCTCGCGGGCTGGGCCGCGGCGGCCGCATCGGTCGGCATCGCCGCCGGTTCCGCCGGCGCAGCAGCCGCGGCGTCTGCCGGCGCGGAGTCCTGCGCCTGCGCGAACGCGCCGCCGGTCAGGAGCAGGCCTGACAGGCCCAAGGCGAAGATGATCCGGGATGCCTTCTCGCGCGCTCGGTTCGCTCGGCACGCGAGCGACCACAACCCCTCGAACCGCATCATCTCCTCCCCCAGAGACTCAAGACGGTCCTGCGCGCGAGACACAGGTTCACGCAGACGTTGTGCGAGTCATGGTGGCACCGTCAAGCGGCAATTCGACAAAAGATTGTTAGGAATGATTACCGACGCGAATGAGCATGCCGACGCATGCGCACGTGCGATTCCCGGCACGCACGATCGGCGTTGACAGCGCGATTCAAGAGAACGCAGCAACACCTATGACGCTGCTCGCATTTCCGGATGCGCCAACCACACGCGCCGCCAATCGAGAATGTCGAAGGGACGCAGCGGGTCCGGGCTGCGGCGGATGACCGCACGGCGCACGAAGCGACCGCCCTCCGCCGTCGTTGCCTCGGCGATGACCGTCGCCGTTGTGATGGCCATGCCCTGCGAGTCGCTCGCCCGCGCGGCGAGAAGCTGCTGCGCCAGCGCCTCCGTCACGTAGGGCAGCGCGCGCAGCAGTTCGGGCGGCGCCGTCATCACATCGACGTCGCGGCGCGGCGACTGCACGGTCACGAGAGATTCGACGCGTGCGTACAATTCCGGGGTCATGCCCAGGACCTGCTGCAGCTCGTCGATCACCGTCAGCGGCGCATCCTTGGCACCGAGCGGCTTGCCGGCCGCAAGGTAGTCCGGGTCTTCGGCGCCATTGCTGCGCTTCTCCTGGTCCGAATCGCGGAAATCCGCGATCGCCGCGGCCAGCCTCGGGGCTTCGCCCGGACTGCCCCCGATGTGATCCAGCAGCGCGGCCAGCACTTCTTCGGAGGCACGGTTCAAGTCGACCTTGCCGGCCTCGTCCTGGATCCGCACCCGAACGGTGCCGCCGTCCAGGGTGAAGCTGAAGTCGAGGCGATCGGCGGCGGAAGTCCCCGCCATTCCGGGACTCATGAGCGCCAGCATGGCCTGCTGAATACCGGCGTCTGCGAGGGCCTCGGCGCGCGCGTCGGCGATCGCGCCACGCACCAGGTTCACGGCGATGCGGGTTTCGCGCAGGAAGCTCGCCGCCATCAGCCCGAGCAGCAGCGTCACCCAGAGCACGGCGATGAGCGCGATGCCACGCTGCGCGCGCCGGCGCGCCGATGTCCGCCCCTCGTCGGGAGACCACAGGCGGCGCATCGGGATCACTCGATCTTCGGCGCCAGCGGGTTGAGCGCCCGCAGGCGCTTGCGCAGATCTTCGGTCACGTCGCGGGCGTCCTGGCGGTCGCGCACGACACGCGGCGTCAGCAGAATCAGGAGCTCGGTCCGGCGGATGCTGTCGGTCGTGGTCTTGAACAGATTGCCCAGGATCGGGATGTCCGAGAGCAGCGGCACCCCCACCACCGTGTTGGTGTTGTTGTCGCGGATCAGCCCGCCGAGCGCCACCGTCTCGCCGCTGTTGATCGCCACCGTGCTGGCAATCCGGCGCTGCTGGATGGTCGGCGAGTTGATCGCCGAAGTCGTGGTCTCCGTCACGTCGCTCACCTCCTGGAGGATGTCGAGCACCACCAGACCGCTGGCGTTCACCCGCGGGACGATGTCGAGGATGACTCCGGTGTCGCGGTACTCGACCTCGTTCACCACCGGCGCGTCCGGGTCGATCACCGACACCGACGAGCGGGAGACGATCGGCACCTCGTCGCCGACCTGCAGCCGGGCCGTCTCGTTGTCGAGCACCAGGAGCTGGGGCGACGAGATCACCTTGACGTCGGTGACCTGGCTCAGGGCGGTGAGCACGACACGGGCGTCGCTGGCGCCGAGCACGTAGGCGAAGCCCGGAAACGTCGGCGCGACAGCGGCGGTTTCCGCGGTGCTGAAGGTGAAGCTGCTGTTGCCGGCGCCGAAGAACCACTGCAGTCCGTATTCCAGCCGGTCGTTCAGCGTCACCTCGGCGATCGTCGCCTCGATCAGCACCTGCAGCGGCACGATGTCGAGCTTCTGCAGCGTGGCGTCGATCATTTCGTACTCGTCCGCCGTGGCGTTGATGACCAGGGCATTGTTCCTGGCATCGGCGACGATCCGCAGACCCGTTGCCGAACCGGCGGGACCAGACGGCGCGGCGCTGGCCGCGGCCAGGCTTGGGGCCGAGTCGACGGCGCCATCGGCCGCAGCAGGATACGCCGCCGATGTGGTCGCCGACACCGCGGCGTCCTGCCCGATCGTGGCGGGCGTCAGCCCGGGTGCCAGGGGCTGATCCGCCCCGGCACCGCCAGTGGCGACCGGAATCCCGAATACCTCGCCGAGCACCTGGGCCAGCTCGCTCGCCCGGCCGTTCTGGACGTAATAGACGTAGAGCTGGCGCGTTGCGCTGTCCTGGCCACGATCGAGCCGCGTGATCCAGCTCTGGGCCTCGCCGAGATAGGCCGCCTGCGGGGTGATCACCAGGATCGCGCTCATGCGCTCGATCGGCACAAAATGCAGCAGCCCGGCCATCGGCCCGGCGGCGTCCTGGGAGAAGATGTCGTCGAGCTCGCCGATGATGGTCTTGGGATCGACGTAGCGGACCGGAAACATGCCGAAGGACATGCCGGCCATCCAGTCCACGTCGAACAGCGCCACCAGATCTTGGATATCCCGGGCTTCCGGCCCGGTGCCGACGAAGATGATCAGGTTGCGCGCGGCATCGACCCTGAGCACGCGCCCCGGCGGAACGAACGGCTGGATCGCATCCTGCAGCGCGGTGGCCGACGTGAACTGCAGCGGCATGACATGCAGTCCGAATCCTCGATCCATGCGGATCGCCTCGGAGGACCCTCGCAGGATCGCCGGCGTGGAGACCGCCTGTTCGAGCGGAATGACTTTGTAGATGCCGTCGCTCTCCACCAGGGCGGCGCCGTTCATCGCCAACGCGTCCTCGAGGACGCCGATGACGCTGGCGCCGGGGATGGGCCGGGAAGTCTGCAGGGTGACCAGGCCCTGGACGCGCGGGTCGACGGCGTAGTTGAGGCCGAGCATCTCGCCGAGGACCGCATGGACGACCTGGCGAACATCGGCGTCGGCGAAGTTCAAGGTGACTTCGCCCTCCTCACCCACCCTGACATCGGCATAGCCAAGCGGCGCGCCGGATGGACGCCCCGGATAGATCTCCGGACCGGCGAGGCCCGGCTTGGCGGGTTCGGCCGGCGCGGTCGGAGTCACCAGCGGTATGGCTGGCTGCAATGCGGATGGCTCGGAAGGCGCCGCGCCAACCGGAACCACGTCGGATTGCGCCGATGGCGGCGGTTCCTCTCCCAGAAACTGGGCCCAGCGCCGATCTCCCTCGGTCGTGTCGCAGCCGGCAAGCGCCAGAAACAGAAAGCCTGCCGCCGCGAGGCCCAGCCGTGCCTGCAAACAACACGCACGCGCGCGCAGTTGACTTCCCGATTCACTGCCCTGAGTGTCGCCGAGCATGGCCGCCAGCTCATCGGATTGCCAGCAGCCTGGAGCACACCGATCGCGAGCTGGATGCGACTGTATCGAGCGACAATCTGCTGACGGCTTGTCGCTTGCCGCCGCGCCGGAATTCGCTTGCCGTGCCGACGACAAGTCACTCGGGTTTTTCAACTCCGGCGTGCTCCCCCATGGTGTTCACGGGATGCTACTTGAAGGCGTACATCCCAGCCAGCAACTTCGGGAACGCAGATCCTCGAGCGAACGCCTGGTGCCGGATCGAGCTATCAGGTGACACCCTGCGGGATGGCGCTTCCCGCCCCACCGGTCTGACTGCGACACCGATCCGCCTCACGGTGGCGGCGTGGTCCCGCTCGAACCGCTGAGATCGGGACTGGGAATGCCAAGGTCGGGCGGCGGTGTCGACAGCACCTTCGGAACACTCTGCGCGACGCCGGCGTCGGCCCCTGGCGGCTCCGCTTGCCCTCGCGCGAACTGTAGAACGAGGATCTCCTCGCTGGCGCCACGGCGGAAGCTGGCGCTGTCGCTTTCGATGCGCTGGACGGTCCAGCCGAGCACTTCGGTGCCCTCCGGCACGCTGAGCACCCGACCGTCTTCCTGCCGACGCACGAGCGCCACCCGCTTTCCGTCGGACAGCGCCACGCCGACCAGCGAGAAACCGATCGGTGTCGGCGGGGCGGGCGTTGGCGCTGGCGCCGGCGCGGCGACCTGCACAGGCGGTGGCTGCGGCGGCCGCCGGGTCGGCGAGAACAGCGGGCGCTCGACGATGGCCGCCAATGCCGCCGCCGGCGGCTTTGCCATCTGAATGTCGTCATCGACCTGGAGCGCGTCCGCCGACGCCTCGATCGTGGCAATCTCAACCGGATCGTCGAGATGACGCCACGCGGAATGGACGCGGACGCCAAGCCCGGCCGCCGCGACGACCAGGAGCATTGCGACGACCGAGGCAGTGCCGGGCCGCCAGCTCATGCCGATCCCTCAACCGCGTTCACGGCGTGGCTCCCGTCAGAGCTTCGGCCCGCAGGAAGCCGTAGACATCGAGGGCGACCGTCAGGACGGGCTCGACGGTCGGATCGGAGGATGCCGCGGTCGCCGGCAGCATCCGGCTCTGAATGTCGAGGTTGTCGATGAAAAGAGCGGGAACCCCCGACTCCGTTTGCTGGAGAACAGTCGTCAGGCCCTCGATCCGGGCGGTGAACTGAAGCCGTATCCCGACGCGCCGCAGCCCCTCTTCGTCGCGCGCCGGCAATACCTGGATGCTGCCGAGGGCGGCGCCCGACGACGCGATCAACGTTGCCACCCGGCTCTGGAGCGACGCCGCGGCAAGCGCATCGGTCTCGCCGGACAGGTAGCTGGCGGACAGGCTCTGGTCCTGCCCCAAGGCCGCAACGCGCCTTTCCAGGTCTGGCTTTTGCACGGCGATCCCGCCGTATCGAGCCAGCTGCTCGCGGGCATCGGCAACCGCCTGGTCGGCCTCGGCAAAGGAAGTCCGCAGCGGCTCGATCACCCAAAGCAATCCAGCCAGCAGGACCGCTGCGAGCAGCAGCAGTGCGACAAGACGGCTAATCGAGGGGGTGGCGAGCATCTAGTTTGCCTGCCCCGCCGCGGTCTCCAGTGCCACGTCGATGTTGAACCGCTCGACGCCGGTGCGGGGATCCGGCGCCACCGGCGCCGAGAACCTCGCGTCGCGGAGCATCCCCGATTCTTCTAAGGCTGGAATCAGCGCGGCCGCGTCCGGCGAGAACCCGGATAGTGCCGCATCCTTGCGGGTGACGCGCAGCTGGACCAACCAGGTGTCATCGGAAAGCCGTTGCGTGAACTCGGCGAGTAGCGCGACCATGGGCGGCGTCGCGCCGCGATGCCGGCCGAGGAACTCGCGACGTTCGACGGCCGTATCGATTCCTTGCCGCAGCACGTCCACTTCCAGCGCCGTCACGCGAGCCTGGGCCAACTCGGCTTCGTAGGCCGCCAGTTCGCGATGCCTGCGTTCCAACGGCAGCCAGAGTGCGGCAACGGCGAGCAGCAACACCACGAGGCCAAGCGCCAGATTGAGCCGTCCCAGCCGACGGCCCCGGGAAGCTTCGGCGGGCCGGTCGCGCAGGTTCCAGCCTTCCGGTGCTCCGTCTGGTCCGGCAACGTCGATGCGATCGCCGGTCAAGCCCAGCTCGGCCGCATCCGCCGAGGCCTGCTCGGCCAGCACCCGGGAAGCCACTGCCAGTTCCGCCGTCAGCTGTTGGGCTTCCCTGTCACTTGCAACCAATCGACAATCGAACACCGCCTGTTCCTGCGGAAACGGAACATGCTTGTCGAGCTCAAAGCTCAGGACCTCGCGCAGGTTCTCGGCCGCCGCCAGGGGCAGGACGAGCCGGCGGCGCAGTACCTGTCCCGCCGGCAACAGGATGACGACCTCTGCGTTTTTCGCCGTGGCCCTCGCAAGCAGGTCGCGCAATTCGGACCGCGCCGTCTCGTGGTGCGTCGGATCGAGGCTGATCCGGCCGATGTCCTCCCGAACGTCCCGCCGCTGGAGCTGAAGCGACAGACAACCATCGACGGAAGACACCAGCAGCGCCGGCCGTGACGGATCGATGGCTTCGCGCAGCCGCGATGGAATGCACCCGGCCAGCTCGCCGAGCCACCAGCTGAAGAAACGCGCCGACAATCCCGACAATGTGGCGATCACGGTCCCGCACGACCCATGCAGATCAACTCAGAATGAGCATAGCGGCGCCGATGGGCGCATGACAGCGGTCACCGGAGCACGCTACTGGCCGGCGCCGCGCAGCCGCGGCGCGACCACCAGATCCGGCCAGATCCGTGGATCGCCCGCCGGGAAGTCCAGGGATACCCGGACAAGCTGGGGCAGTCCCCAGGACGGGTCCCAGGCATCCAGCCATTGCGGCGCCTGTCCCGCCGCGCCGTGCCCGAAATAGCCGAATCTGACGGTGCCGATCTGCGACAGCAGCACGTCATGCTGCATCGATGAGGAAACGGACCGCACTGCTTGGTCCAGGCGAAAGACCATCCAGCCGATCCGCAGCTGGCGACCTGCGCCATCCGCGGCTTCGCCGAGCTCGAACCGATAGAGTCCGGCGGCACCGGTGCGCAGCGGCATCGCGGCGACGAATGCGAGGGAGTCCCGATCACCGGCGAAACCGGAGATTGCCGGCGCGACTGCGGTCGTCCCAAGCGCCGCCGCCGGCTGCGCGACCGCGATCTGGCGGCGCAGCATGTCCTGCACGAGCTGGATCTCGTCGGCGGCCGCTGCCTGGGCACCGCCCACTTCCCAGGCGCGAAGCCCGAACCGGAACCCGCCGAACAACAGGATCGACAGCAGCGCGAACAGCGTCAGGCCGACGAGCATCTCTACCAGCGTGAATCCGTCCGCGCGGCGGCTTCGGCGGACCAGGGTGCGAAGCGTGCCGTTCATGGCGAACCCGAAGTCGCCGGCCCGAGGCGCAAGGTCGTCAGCGTGATCGGTTGGGCGCCTGGCGCCGATGCCGTCACTCGGATCTCGAAGGGCATGACGGCGAGGCCGGGCAGGTTGCCGGATCCCTGACTTGCGGATCGCTGGATCTCGACAGCCCAATGGATGCCGTTCGGGTCGATGCCTTCCTGGCGCCCTTCCTGCAGGGGTATGTCACCGCCGATCCGTTCCAGGGTCGAGCGCGCCACCAGCAGCGCGGCGGATGCGCGTTCGACGCGACGGCCGCCATCGATCCCGCTGGAGAAGCCCTGGAACAGCGCCACCAGCGCGATTGCGAGGATGGCGAAGGCCACCAGGATCTCGATTAAGGTGAAACCACGGCTGTCGCAGAGGCTTTGCCGCCTACTCATGGGTGGTCACCGCGCCGGTGATCCAGCTCACCTTGATATCGTACCTGCCGCTCGGCGCGGACAGCCCGATGCGCCCGCCGGTCGAGGTGCCGTCCGGATAGAAGCGGATGCGGCCGGCGCGCTCGTCGACCAGTTCCTCGGCCGCTGAGTACAGGCCGATCGCGACGTCGTCGTCGAAGCGTTCAAGCCGGTCAGTGCCCTCGATTCCGATGCTGCGCGCGTCGAGATCGACGACCACCGCCACCTCCCCTGCGCGGGAGATCGCCAGGCCGCGCGCCTCGCGCAGCATCGCCGCCGCATCCCGCGCTGCGCTCCGCAGCGCGAAGCCGGGCGCCAGCCGGTCGAAGGCCGGCACCGCGACCGCCAAGGCAAGAGCGAGAATCGCGAGCGTCACCATGAGCTCGAGCAGCGTGAAACCTGCCGCGCCTGGCCTATTGCCAGCTGGTGATGTCCCGGTCTTCGCCGTCGCCTCCCTCCCGGCCATCGGCCCCCAGCGTAAAGAGGTCATAGTCGCCATGCTCGCCCGGCGCGCGGTACCCATAGGGCCTGCCCCAGGGATCGGTGAGGGCGTCGCGGTTCTTGAGATAGGGGCCGTTCCAGCGATCCGCCTGGGGCGGCTTGTCCACCAGCGCTTGCAGCCCCTCGTCCTCGCTCGGGTAGCGCCCGAGTTCCAGACGGTACAGATCGAGAATGCCGCCCAGGCGCTCGACCTGGATTCTCGCGGTGTCGGTCTTCGCCCCGCCCAGGTACTTGATCAGCCGCGGCGCCGCGAGTGCCACCAGGAGTCCCAGAATGGCGAGGACGACCAGCAGCTCGACCAGCGTGTAGCCACGCTCCCTGCGCCGTCGATCGCGGCGAACCGTCATGACTCTCCCCCGAAGCAACCACAGTGTCGCAAGCTATCATCGCCGCGCGGCGCCTTCAAAGCGACAGGTCGTAGGTGCTGAGGATCGCCGACAGCATCGAGCCGACGATGGCAGCGACCAGCAAGCCGAGGCCGATGGTGACGGCGGGCACCAGCAGCGACAGCAGGCGCTGCAGCGTGCGCTTCACCTCCTCGTCATAGATGTCTGCGACCCGCAGCAGCATGGTGTCCAGCTGGCCGCTTTCCTCGCCCACCTGCACCAGCCGGACGGCGAGGCGCGGGAACACGCCGGTTTCGAGCAGCGGCGTCGCCAACCCCTCGCCGCGCTTCAGCCGGTTCGTCACACCGCCGATCGCCCGCGCCACCGCCCGATTGCCGATGGCCCCGAGCGAAATCGACAAGGCCTCCAGCGCCGTCACCCCGTTGCCCAGCAATGTGCCGAGGGTGCGCGCGAACCGCGCCACCTCGACCTTGACCAGCAGGTCGCCGAACAGCGGCAGCCGCCACATCCAGCCATCCCAGCGCAGGCGTCCGCCGGGGCGCCGGTTGTGGGCGCGGATCGCGACGACCAGGGCGACGAGGCCGAGTGCCAGCAGCCAGCCCCAGCCCTTGATGAACTCGCCGGCCGCCAACAGCACCGCCATCTCGAGCGGCATGGCGGCGGTGGTGTCGTCGAACAGCGGCTTGAACTCGGGGATGACCGCCGTCAGCAGCAGGATCAGGGTCGATCCGGCGACGACCAGCACGATCACCGGATAGTAGAGCGCCGAGCGGATGTTCTCGCGCAGCGCCTGGCTACGCTCCAGCGTATCGGCGAGGCGCCCGAGCACGGCCGGCAACGTGCCCCCCGCCTCACCCGCCTGCACCAGGCCGATATACAAGGACGGCAGGGCCGCGTCCTGCGCCGCCAGCGCCTCGGACAGGCCGATGCCGCGGCGCACCGCGTCGAGAACCGATTGCAGGAAGCCCTTCTGGGCGCCGGTCGCCAACTCCGCCGACAGGGCGAGCGCCCGTTCGAGCGACAGCCCGGCCTGGAGCAGGGTGGCGAGCTCGCGCGTCATCAGGATGATGTCCTGCGGCGACGGGCGCCTTCGGCCGAGATCGCGCAGCAGCCAATCGAACGCAAAGCCGCTCCCCGCCGCCTCGGCGCGGATCGGCAGGTTGCCGTCGCGCCGGAGCCGGTCGATCGCCGCGGCACGATCGGGCGCCTCCAGCGCACCCTCGACCACCTTGCCGGCCGGCGTCACGGCCTTGTAGCGGAAACGGGTCATCGGCTCAGATGTCGCGGGTGACCTGGAGGACTTCCTCGACCGTGGTGATCCCGGCCAGGGCCTTCGTCATGCCGTCGTCATAGAGCGTCCACATGCCCTCCTCCACCGCGGCGCGGTGGATCTCATTCACCTCGGCATGGCGCAGGATCAGGCTGCGCAAAGCATCGGTCACGATCAGGGTTTCCAGCAGGCTGGTGCGGCCGCGGAATCCGGTGCCGTGGCAGGCGTCGCAGCCGACCGGCCGGTACAGCGTGACCGCGCCACCGTCGCCATAGCGATCCAGTCCCAATTGCCGCACCAGCTCGGGCAGCGCCGCATACTCTTGTCTGCAATTCGGGCAGAGGGTACGGACCAGGCGCTGGGCGGCGATGCCGTTCACCGTCGAGGTGATGAGATAGTCCTGCACTCCCATGTCGAGCAGGCGCGTGACGCTCGCCGCCGCGCTGTTGGTATGGAGGGTCGAGAGCACGAGATGGCCGGTCAGCGCCGCATGGACCGCGATCTCCGCGGTCTCGCCGTCGCGGATCTCGCCCACCATGATGACATCAGGGTCGTGCCGCAGGAAGGAGCGCAGCACCTGCGCGAAGCCCAAGCCGATGCCGGGCTTTACCTGGATCTGGTTGATGCCGTCGAGCTGATACTCGATCGGGTCCTCGACCGTCAGGATCTTGCGTTCGGTGCGGTTGAGCCGGACCAGCGCGGCATAGAGCGTCGTGGTCTTGCCGCTCCCGGTCGGCCCGGTCACCAGCACCACCCCGTTCGGCCGGTCGAGGATGGAGAGGAACCGGTCGAGGCCGCCGCCGCCCATGCCCAGGCCGGCGAAATCGAGCGCCACGCTCTGCCGGTCCAAGAGACGCAGCACCACGCTCTCGCCATGCAGCGTCGGCATGGTGGCGACCCGCAGGTCGATGGGCGTGCCGCGCACCGCCAGCTTGGCGCGGCCGTCCTGGGGCAGGCGCCGCTCGGCGATATTGAGCCGGGCCATGATCTTGATGCGGGAGATGACCGCCTGGCGGTGGCGCTCGGGCAAGGGGTCCGCCTCGCGCAACGCGCCGTCGATGCGATAGCGCACCCGCACCCGATCCTCGAACGGCTCGATATGGATATCCGAGGCGCGTTGCTCCGCCGCCCGGGCGATGAGCTGGTTGACCAGGCGGATGACCGGCGCCTCGCTGGCGAGATCGCGCAGCTTCTCGACATCGGGCTCCAGCGCCGCCTCGTCGACGCCCTCGGCGATGCCAACCTCGATACCGGCGCGCGCCCGATTGTCGCCATAGAGCCGCTCGATCGCCGCCTCCAGCTCCGCCGGCACGGCGACGCAGGGGCGAACCGGCCGGCCGGAAGCGAGGCGGATCGCGTCGCTCGCGTAGGCGTCGAGCGGATCGGCCATGGCGAGAAGGATGGCGCCCTCCGCCTCGGCCAGCGGCAGCACCCGGGATTCATGCAGGAACCGCGCGCTCACATGGCCGTTCAGCAGCGGCTCGGCCGGGTAGTCGGCGGCGCGGATGAGCCGCAGCCCCAGAATCTCCGCCGCCGCCTCGGCCAAGTCACGCTCTGCCGCGAGGCCGAGCTTGGGCAGGAGCGTCAGCAGCCCGCCGCCGCTTTCGGCGCGCAGGCGTTGAGCGCGTTCCAGAGCGCGGGCATCGAGCTTCCGCTGTCGGAGCAGATGCTCGCCGAGCAGACGGTCGAAGTCGTCGCGCTCCTGCGGCATGGCGTTCACGGAACCTCCAAGGGTAGAGCAGGTGGCTGCACAGCTGCCTGGGATTGTCCCGCTGAACTGTATCAGCGCCGAACCGACGTTGCGATTGCGAGAACGCCTGCGGGCCAAACCCTCAGTCGAGGCGTTCGGCGGCGGGATCAACCAGCCGCAGTCCAACGGCATCGTCGAGCGCCTGCACTGCACCCTCCTCGGCGAGCACCTCCGCGTCGAGTGCCGCGGCAATAACGGCCGCACGCCCCTGAAGGCGTTGAAGGCGTTCGCCGACGGCATCAGAAAGGGGGACAACCCACAGCCAAAGCCGACCAAAAAAGCCGCCTGACCCTCGCCTGCCGAGGCGGCAGTGTCAGGTGAATACCGTTCCTGTACACACCGTCTGCAGTTTAGTGTATAGGTTAGGTGGCGGACAGGACCTCCAGAACGGTGCCTATTCCAACAAGCCGAGAACCTTCTTGGATGCGCCACTCGCGACCGGGATAAATTTCTCCCTCCAATCCTGGCCACTTCCATAGGAGGATTTGCACCTCCATGCTTTCGCCGGGGTAGAGCACCTTGCCATCAGGCAGGTCAATAAACCCGATCGTCATGTTCCGATTGTCTGATTCAAAGAAGTTGTGATTCGGACGAAAACTTCCCCTGATCGGCGTGCTACGACCGCTCTCCGTCGAGGGCAGAAGCCGAATATTTGCTCTTATCAGAATGCCTTCGTCTACCATGATCGCTCCCGGAAAGGCTCCTTTTGCTGTGCTGAGCGAGTAATCACCTGACAGTCAGGCCACGCTCGCGATCGCTCCGGGTCGCTCGTTGGCCGGATCGAGATACATGCGGTTGACTGCCTCCCCCGGATCTAGGAGGACGCCCAAATATCAAAAGTGCACATCTTGACACTGCAATTTCTCGAAATCGCCTTATCAAGTTGCTCCTCCGTATTTTTGGCTGCCCTGTCCGAGCGCTCCCTTGAAGAGGTCTGAGAATTCGCCTTTGGTCACTACAATGGCTCCGGCGGCACAGGTCCAAGAACTATGACAGGCGTCATATTCTCGTACACATACGGGAGTTGCACATCCTGGTAATGCAGAGAGGGCCCGGCCCCGTGTCGGCCCGGATCGTTGAAAGAGTACCCTTGTTCTGCGACCGACCGAGGAATTGTAGTCGTCGTCATCGCCACATCTTGGTTCATCGGTGCATGCGCAAAATTTGTTGCACCTTCAAGTGTATATGCGAAGTATTTTCCTCCGCGAGACGGGCTATGTCCATAGTTCCCGTGCTCCAGCAGGTAATCAAGCTCTGCAGGCCCTATCGCACGATATATCGTCACTCTTGGCTCGTCATCATCTCGCGCATCAGCACGCGTTTCGCCCTCAGCGCATGCCTCTGGCGTGTCGCCGCACAGTGACAAAGTGAGTGCTAATACCCCAAACTTTATTACATGCCTTCCCATGGATGCGAATATGCTGCCGAGTTGATGCCCAGTCATTCCTGGACCGGTTTCGGCGCGCGGCAACGTATCCAAGTAGCCGGGAGGGAGCGGCCCCATCCGTCCAACGATTGGAACGTCAGGAGTAAACGTGGAGTACGCGGTATCACCATACAGCCCATAGGCCTGGCCTGAGCTGAGGCCGGCCTGCGCATAGATATCCATCTCCAAACCCGACGGATCGACGTACAGCGCGGGGCTATTTCCTGCGTACGCATATCGGTTTACGTCAACGTCTGCCCTAATCGGGTTTGAAGGATCCGCCTGCATGAATCTTGCAAGCACCGGGTCGTAGTAGCGCGCGTTGAGGTACATGAGCCCGGTCTCGGTGTCGTGGCGCTCGCCGATGTAGCCTTTGGCCTCGGAGACCGGCCCGGCCATGCCGAGCTGCTCGCCGTAGGGCTTGTACTGCCCGCGCTGGGTAATCGCGCCGGCCGCGTCGGTCAGCACGCGCAGCGAGCCCAGGTGGTCGCGATGCAGCCAGTGGGTGACGGCGCCCCCGCCGGTGCCGGTGCGCCGCGCGTCGCCGGGCAGGTACTTGGTGGTAACGCCGCCGGTCACCTCGATGTCCGGGCCGAGGTAGAGCGTCGTGGTGGCGCCGGCGGTCTTCTTCAGCCGGTGCCCGTCGGCGCCGTAGACGAACTGCACGGCGTTGACCGACGTGAGGCGGTTCTCGCCGTCATAGGCGAGCGTGTCGCCGGCCGCACTCGTCATGTTGCCGTTGGCGTCGTAGCTGTAGCTGCCGAGCGGCGTCGCGGTGACGGCGTGTGGCCTTGGACTCCCCGGCAGCGGGTAGGTGTAGGCGCCGACGGCCGAGTTCGACGTCATGTTGTCGACGCCGTCATAGGCGAAGCTCTGGGTCAGCGCCGGCAGGTCGGTGTTGGTAGCAGATAGCAGCCGGTCGAGATCGTCGTAGCCGTAGGTCCAGTCCTCGCCGGTCACCCCGCTGGCGACGCCGCCGATGCGGCCCGCGGCGTCGCGGCCATAGACCAGGTCCTGCACCGTGGTGGCACCCGACATGGTGGTGACGCCGGTCAGCCAGCCGCGCTGGGCCGAGCGGGCATAGGTGCTGACCACCCCGTTCGCCCGGGTCACCGTCACCGGCTCGGCCCGCGCGTTGTAGGTGGCGCCAGTCAAGACCCCCGGCACCGAGACCAGCCGCCCGCCGCTGTCGTACTGGAACTGATTGCCGGAGGAGCCGGCGGAATCGCCGTCCGGGTAGCTCACCCAGCGCACCCGCCCGCCGACGTCGAAGCCGGTGACCGTGGTGTAGGAGACCGTGTCCACCACATGGGTCTCGCGCACCAGCCGGCCGTCGGCGTCGTAGTCGCAGGTGATGGTCTCCGCCGCGTTCGCCGCGGTGGTCAGGTGCCCGACATTCCAGTACCCGACCCGGTCCTGGTCGTAGCTGTAGGTGGTGGTCGCCGCCTGCCCGGTGCCGTGGCGCGCGGTCTTGGTCAGGACCCGGCCGAGCCCGTCATAGGTCAGTGCCGTCACCTGGCCGAGTGCGTCGGTCTGCTGGGTCAGGCGCCCGGCGCCGTCATACTGATAGGTCCAGGTGCCCAGATCCGGGTCGGCCGCCGAGATGCGCCGGCCCAGCATGTCGTAGACATAGGTCCACTGGTTGCCGGCATTGTCGGTGACGCCGGTGAGCCGGCCCATCAGGTCCCACTGATAGTGGGTCGAGACCGTGCCGCCGCCCAGCGTCTGGTCCTTGCGCACCACGCGGCCATAGGCGTCGCGGTGGAGGATCACCGGCCGGTTGAGCTCGTCGGTCACCGTCATCTTGTCGAAGGCGACCCCGAAGCCGTAGCTCATGCCAATCGTGTTGTTGTCCGGGTGCTTCCGCTGGGTCGCCCGGTCGAGCGCATCGTAGCCGAAGGTGGTCGTATACGTTGAGTCGCCGTTGTAATAGGGCGCCGTCTCGGTCGCCACGCCGCTCCGCGCGTTGAAGGCGCGGTCCACCAGGATGGCGGCCGTCGGCGTGCCCTTGGCCACGTCGCGGTACACCCGGCCGAAGCCATCGAACACCTGGCGGGTGAACAACACGTCCACCCCGTCGGGAGACGGCATGTCGGTTTGGATCCATTGCCCGGTCGGCGTGCCGATGTTCGTATAGTAGTTTTGGGCGAACCCGCCGCCTGGCAGATCGGCGCGGGTCGGCCGGCAAAGCTGATCGTACTGCCACGCGGTAATCGGCTTGCCATAGACGCTGGTGTTGTAGAGCGTCTGGCAGGAGATGCTCCAGGTGTAGGTGACCAGGTGGCGCGTGTCGCCGCCGATGTAGAGCGGATCCTTCTCGGTGAACAGGAAGGTCGGGTTGGCCGAGCTGTAGACGAACTCGCTGCGGTTTCCGACCTCATCGACCGTCGCCGTCACATTGCCGTTGCCGTCATACTCGGCGTAGTTCCAGACATAGCTGCTGCTGGTGTCGAGCCAGGTCGCCGTCTTCGTCACGTCACCCGTGGTCGGCGGCGTGGTATAGGTGGTGGCGTTGTCGTAGTACCGATAGGTCGAATAGAGCTGGGTGCCCGTATCGGCGAGGCCGATGTAGCCGCGCAGGCGCACCGGTTTGTCGACGATGTAGGCAGTCGTGTTCGGCGCCATGACCGCGAAGCTGCTGCGCTCGTCGCCGGCCACGTCGAAATCGCCATACTCCCGGAGCTCGGTGACGTTGGCGAAGGCGTCGAACACCCGCGTCACCTTGCTGCGCTTCTGGTTCGCGCCGACATACAGCGTCTGCCAGCTCGCGGTGTTGAGCGAGGTGTAGGGCAGAGACGCGGTGCCGATCGTGTACTCCTGCACCGATTCCCGCAGCAGCGTGCCGGCGCCGTCGCGCTCCTCCACCCGCTCAGGGCGGGCGGCGGCGTGCGCCAGGCTCTGGACATAGGTGGTCTTGACCGTCGGGCAGGTGCTTTCCCCGGTGATGCAGGGCAATGTCGCGGTCATGCTGGCGAATCCCAGGAACCGCCGGGTCGGCACGTCCCACAATCCGCCCTGGTACTGGAACGTCGTACTCGTGGTGTTGCCGCGCCCGTCATTGGTCGCCAGCGACGAGACCGTCTGCAGGTTGAGCGGCATCAGGGTGTTGGCCCATGCCGCCGACGCGGTATAGGTCGCGGTCGCCGTGCCGCCGAGACTGTTCTGCAGAACGGTCAGCAGGTCGGGGAACAGCCCGGCCGAGACATGCACGTCGGCGGTCCAGTTGGAGCCATCGCTCCAGAAGGACACCCCGTCGGTCTTGCCGTCGCCGTTGAAATCGCCGACATCGGTTCCCGCCCCCCCGATCGCCGAGCCCCAGCTCTGCAGGGCGAATGTCGTCCCCATCGAGCGGTAGACGGAGTAGGCGACCGAGGACTGCACGGGGTTGTGGACGATGATGTCCATCCGGCGGTCGCCGTCGACGTCGCCCGTCTGCCACTTGTAGGCGAGCGATGCCGAAGTTCCGACCGCCGACGCCCAGGTCTGGGGGATCAGCTTCGATCCGGCGAAGCTGTAGCCTTCGATGCTCAGCGCCGTGCCGCTGGGATGCGCCCACATGAGCTCCAGCACGCCGTCGCCGTTCGGATCGGCCATGAAGAACTTGTCGGTGCTGAGGTTGGGCGCCGAGTCGAGCGGCACCGTCGGCAGGTCGCTGCGCGAAAAGTAGGTCCCGAGATTGGCGATGTAGATCGTACGCAGGCTATGGGTCGTCGTCGTTCCCATGGTCTGCGAGGACCAGGCGGCAAAGATCAAGTCGCTCCGCCCGTCGCCGTTGACGTCGGCGGCGGTCAGGTAGTTGACCTGTGTGTCGCCGTTCGTGCCGCTGCTGCAATTGCTGGTCACCTGCCATTGCAGGAGGGTGAACGCGGCACCGGTCGACCGGGCGATGTCGACGTAGCAGCTCAGGCCGGCCGACCACAGCACGCGGTCCTTGGCGAACTCGGTCTTGCCGTCGCCGTCGAAATCGCCGGTGACGAACTTCGAACCGGCTGGCCAGGCGACCAGGTTCTGGGCGAAGGACTGGTAGGAAAAGCCGGTGCCGGTCGAGAGATAGACATAGGCGCTGAAGTTTCCGCTCGAACAGCAGGTGACCGCCAGGTCGGTCCGGCCGTCACCGTTGAAGTCGCCGGTGTCCCAGGTGAACGACGAGAACGACGGCAGGCAGCTCGAGCCCGAGACCGGCGTCACGGTCCAGCTCTGCTGCGTGAAGCCGCTGCCGTTCGACAGGCGCACCTGGATCGTGCAGCTCGCTACCGCCTTGCGGATGAAGTCGGTCCGCCCGTCGGCGTTGAAGTCGCCGGTGACCCAGTCGGTGGCGGCGCCGAAGGTGCCCTGCTGGGTCGCCCAGCGGCTGGTCGTGAAGCTGCTGCCGCCGCCGTTATAGGTCAGGTTCACCGCCGGAAGCGACGTGCCGCCGGTGATCGAACCCGAACCGATGACGGCATCCTTGCCGAACTCCTGGACGCTGGCGATCCGGCGACGCTGGGTCCCGCTCGACACATAGTTGTACAGCAGCTTGTAGGCCCGGACGCGGAATCCACCCTTGACGATGTCGATCGTCTTGATTCGCTGGTTCAGATACGCATTGCCGCCGCCATAGCTGTAGAGAATCGGGTCCGGGCGGGTCTCGCGATAGAACGTGACGGTGGTGTTGCCGTAACTGATGGTGTCGATGTAGCAGTGGCGCTGCGGCGTGAAGAAGAAGGCCGGCTGGTTGGGCAGATCGGGCACGACCGGGCAGGCGTAGTCGTATGTCGCGGTGTTGCCGTGCGTGTCGCTGACGCTGGCCAGCACCCAGCGATAGCCCGTGCCGTAGGCGGTGCTGTCGCTGAAATACGTGCCGATCGCCTGGTAGGTGCGCAGCGTGCCGTCGCGGCTGGTGACTTCCCAGGTGTTGGGCGACGAGTTCTTCTTGATCCGCAGATAGCTCTCGATCTTGGTCGCGTAGTTGCCGCCATTCGAGCAGCTTGCGCTCACCACGCCGCCGGCGCAGGAGATCAGCTCCTGCCCGTCGAGCAGGAAGACGTCGCTGCTCATCCATGCCGGGGTTCCGCGCGTGCGCGAGGCGCGTTCGATGGTCGAGAGTCCAGTGAGCGCCCAGCCGACCCCGAACACGTCGTGGCCGCGGTTCGAGCTGTAGGAGAATCCGAGCCTCGGCTCGACGCCGAAATGGCCCGGCACCTCGATCGCTATCGATTGCTGGTAGGCACCGGTTGCACCGTCGACCTGATCGCCGAACCTGGTGCCACTCGCGGAACTCTGCAGGTTCTGCACCGGAATCTGGGTCTCCGCCTGGGCTCCCGCGCTCCAGGCGCAAAGCGCCGCAAGGCCCAGCGCCGTCAGCGCGCGACCCGCGTGTCGAAACACGCCCGCCGACCGTCCCAGGCTCGCTGCAGGAATGCTGATCATCTCTTCCCCCTCTACGGCCAAGGGTTGCAATGCCTCAGCCACGCTCCCGCATGTCCGGAAGTCGCCAGGCAAAGCTCCGCACCGGCCGACTCACGCCCACCTCTCGCACCGACAACAATCAGGCGATGGAAATGCAGCTTTGCTCCCGGCTGCTGCCCTTACTCTTGGGCATCATCCGTCCAATAAATCGATTCTCCAAGATGTATCTTTGCGTTTCGCACGATTGTCACAGATCATGCGGCCGTATGTCTTCATGCAAATCCGATTACACTTGAGTATATCTCAGGGTTTGCTTACGCCCTCTTCAGTAATGGCCACCTGTCTCGTATGCTTCTGCGAATCGCGCTATTGAACTGGGGACCCGCTTTGCGTGTAGAGGCGATCCCACGAATCGTCCGGCGCGCAGCGGCGACTGCGATCCCGACTTCGCGGCGCGACGTAGTCTCGCGCAGGTTACGGATCGACCGGCCGCGGCGTCCTCGATACACACGGCTGACGCCCGTTACTGGCTCGTGATACGCGGGTGCTGGTTCGGCGGGACTGCGACATGTCGTCGCCGCCGCAGTCGAAGAGCGGTGAGCTCATCGTCCACGAGGCGCGACGTTCGTTCCGGAGGAGCGAAATCTCGGCGCCGAGTGTCCGACACCGTCGCAGCGCCCGTCACCGACTTGAGTCGTGCGAATTGGAATGGGCAAGCAAGACGCCGGCGACTGCCGACGCTTGGCCTCGCCCGGTGGGCGGTGGGTCGGGACGACGAACCGCCGGACGCCGCGGCGCGTTACGCCGCCATCCGGATCCGATGATCCGATGTCAGACGGTGTTGCCGATCAGGGGTTCGGCGAATCCGCAGTCGCGTCGGCGTCCAGCGACACCGCCCCATCGACATCCGGCGGAGGCGTGTTGGCCGCTGCGGCGGGCGCGCTTGCCGCCGCCGACTGGCCGGCCGCTGCACTTGCCGATGTCGCGCTCGCGCTGGCATCGGCAGTTGCCGCCTCATCGACCATTTTCAGCGGCGCTTGTGACTCGCTGGTCGGGACCGCCTCGGCGTCCATGTCGACATCCACTGTCGTCTCGGCGGCGGCGGGCTGGTCCTGGGCATCGGCAGTCGCGCCCGATGCCACCAGCGCCCCAAGCACCAGCGCCGCCGCCCAGCCCAGACGAGTCGACGGATTGCACTGGTAAGCCATCGGCCGAAGCTCAGTTGCCGACATCACGACCTCCCATCGGATCACCGCCGCAAATCATCGTTGCGACGTCTCTAGCTCAGGTTGTGGAACTTTTGCGAGGCCGTCAAGCGACAGTTTTTTGCTTTGAGCCCTCTGCCTCTATCAACCCTGGCATTCCAGCGCTTGTCGAGCACATGGCTCGAGTGCTTTGGCAAGTTGTTCGAACGAGGAACATTAGATCGAAACGCCGTCGGCACCCAGGGACTGGCTCCTCCCGTTCGGCGCCGACGCCTGAAGCCGCCGTTTCACCTTGGGCGCTGTTACAGATTGGCCGGTTGCCGCTTCCGTTGACACCGAGATTGGGAGTCATGTGATGCCGGAGGTGGACCATCCAGAGAAAGCGGTTTAGTCGCGAGTTCAAGAGGGAGGCGGTTCGCCTGGATCGCGAGCGCCGGGTGAGCGTCACACACGCAACGCCGCTCTGGACGAACGACTTCACGACCAGCGCGGTTGCACGCCCTGTAAGCCGAGCTTGATCACCCTGGCGACCGCAACCGGTTCCCTGAGTTCGCCTTCCTCGGTACCGGCATGCTCGGAGAACGCCGACACCGGCTTCAGCGCGGCCAGCTGCGCAGAGCCCGTCTCGGCCGGGCCCTCGGCGTAGTAGTCGAACCAAGGAAGCCCCGCCTTGGCATACGTCCTGGCCGAGATCGGCTCGCCCGGAACGGGCTCTCCCGTGACACCGCGCCATTGCCGGCTGTTCAGGATGGATACGAAGCAGCGCTGTCCCTAGCCCAGGTCCCAGTCAGCCGCATCGCGTTTATCAGTGTAGATCTCCTGGCGCATCCGCCCGCCCGGCGCCAATCCAAGCTCCTGAGCGAATCTGCCGGCACCGCTGTGAAGGGTGAGAGGCCCCTCCCTCCTTCGCGGTTCATACAGCTCGCTCTTGAGCGGGTAGGCCAGGACTTGCAGCCCACCCCACCCGGCCCCGCCCGTGATCTGCTCTTCTGCCGTCGCACCGGCGCCCAGCGGCATGGCCACGAACTGACGGACGATGCCTTTCTCCACAGCATAGCCGTCGAGCCACGGCTGATCCGGCAGCACTACATAGTCTTGGCTGTCACGCGCCAGACCATACGACCAGCCCTTGCCGCTCACCGCGTTGACCTTGCCGGTCGCGATCTTGACCGCGAAGGGATAGTGGTGCGCCCGGAAGCGGATCCACATCGCCGCGGCCTGGTACATCGGCAGCATGACGCCGCCGCGCTCGGCCCAGCGCGCCGGCACCCGGCCCGCGTCGTCGTCCACATGGCGCAGCCGGAAGCGACCGAAACCTGCCGGCAGAGGATAGTCGCTGCCGTCGTCCGGGATACGCAGCGTCCGCTGGAACTCGATCTCGAAACGCGCGTCCGCGTGCACCTCCGGGAATGCGAATACCAGACGATCGCAGTCGAGATAGACGGGCACGATTCCCTCCCATGTTCGTCACCATTTCCCATCGCGGACGACCCGCACCAGCTTCAGCACGGCGTGATCCGGGGCTTGTCTCAGCTCCCGCAGCAGCTCGGCGAACAGCTGCGGCCGTTTGATGATGATCTCCTTGAGGTCGGTCGACACTTTGCCGGCCAGCGCCAGCAGGACATCCGGATCCTCCTGCAGCTCCCGGGCGATGCCGCGGACCGTCTCCTCGCCCGGCGGCGCGAACTCGCCTCGTTCGATCTTCGACAGGTACGCCGGCTCGATCCCGACCCGCATCGCCACCTGCCGAAGGCTGTAGCGGCGGTTCCACTTGCGCAGCTCCTCTCGCCGCCGGCGGACATGAGCGCCGAACACATGGCCACTGGCGGTCGCTTTTCTAATCATGTACTATGTCTTACACAGATTTAATCCCTGCGACAACCATCACTGGGGAAACCCGCATGCCTCCCAGCCAACCGGCGCCCAGCCAGCCTGAACCGCGGTACCCCTTCCCGGACCTGCCACTGCGCCTCCCCTCGGCCGAGGACCAAGCCGAGATCGCCGTCCATCTGAGCCTCACCGCTGACCAATCGGAATGGCTGTGGCGCCAGGTCGGAGAGATGTGCCGGGATTTCATGCGCTACCGGGAGATGACGCCGCTGCCTGGCCCCGAACAGCGCGCCTTCAAGCATGAGTTGCGCGCCTTTTCCCAGCAGCTGAGCGCTCTCCAGGCACTGCTCGATGGGACCTCGCCTCACCTTGATCTCACGGTCGGCAGGCTGGTGGGCCATGTGCTGGCGGAACGCCTGAATGAGCTCGGCTTCTATGAGCCGCTGGGGACGCGCCCGGTGGACCGGTTCGGGCTGCACGATCTGGACAAGATCGAAGGCGAGCCCGGCTCCGAGCCGGGCGAGTTCGAAGCCACGCGGTGGTCGGTCAGCCGCTTTGTCGCCGATATGGAGCAGAAGCAGGCTCACGGGCGGAGACGGAGCTCCCCGCAGGAGATGAGTCTGGTCCTGCGGGATCTTCTCGGCGCGTTGAGCCGGCCGATTGCCCGCCATATCGCCATGGCCGGTCGCGATCGCGGGGGCGCGCCGCCCAACCTTTACCGCAAGGAGGCGGTCGCAAGGCTCGCCGACTGGTACGAGGAGCTCTACGGCGAGCGCCCGACGAGCACGCCGGAAGGCCGGTTCGTTCTGTTCTGCGACCAGATCCTCACGGCCATTGGCCTGGATACCAGGGGCATCGAGACGGCGATCAGCCGGGAGCTGGCCAGACACAAGGGCTGACCCGGGGAGATACGATCGGCAGAACCTGCGCCGTCTCGCTCCGGTTCTGACTACAGATCGCGTTTCGCTCTCCCGCATTTTTGGCGCCATGGCCAGGCCGGGCGCCCGCATCTCCGAGTCCACCGCCTCCGCGCTGGAGCCCAAGCTCCGGCGGATCGTGACCTTGCTCGCCCGCGCCGAGGCCCGGGACTGGCTGGCCACCGCTCGGAGCGACGATCTCCCCAACAACCCCGATGTGCCCGCCCTGCCGCCCGGCGACATGGTCCGCGGCAGCGAGGTCGACGCCGGTTCCGCCCGAGCGCCCGAGGGCGGCCTGCCCGACCGGCTCGTCACCCACCCCGCCCACCACCGGACCCGCTGATCAGGGACGCCTCACGGCGACCCTGCCGGCCGTCCTCACTCGACATCCCAGGAGAACAGTCATGACCGACTCCGCCGACCGCCGGTGGCTCACCATCGCCGAGGTCGCCGCCCAGTTCGACGTCGACGCGCGCACCGTCGGCCGCTGGATCCAGCGCGGCGACCTCATCCCCTTCCGCCACGGCCGGGTAGTGCGCATCGCGCTCGACGAGCTCGAGCGATTCCTCAAGCGGCACTGCCGCTAGAGTCCGTCAGCGCCTCTGTTGTCGGTCACAAGTATTTTCTTTGGATTATCTCGGGAATACGTCACCTAACCAAAGAGGCCAGATGGTGAATGTATGTATTCCCGAACTTCCGCCCCTGTCTGCTCTTGTGGCTTATTGCCGTTTGTGTCAACCTAGATCTATCCCGAGGAACCACCCATGCCCGACGACAGCCGCCAGCCCACCCTCGCCAGCCTCCAGGATCTCCTCGACCGCGTCCGCCAGGACCCCCACCTCTCGGCCACCCGGCGCCGCGACCTGGCCTCGGCCCTGAACGCCCTCGGCCGCTGGTTCCACCTGCCGCTCGACGCCCTGCCCGCCTCGCCCAGGGGGCTGCGGCGCCACCTCGAGCGCTTCCACCCGGTCCAGGCCGGGGTCTCGGCCAAGCGCGTGCAGAACGTGCGCGCCGAGCTCAATTCCATGCTGAAGCGCTATGGCGCGGCCGCGGGCGGCGGATCGGGCGCGCTCAGCCCGGCCAGCCAGGCCCTCTATGAGGCGCTCCCGGACAAGTATCGCCGCTGCTGCCTCCGCCCCTTCCTGCGCTATTTGGGCGACCAGGGGCTCGAGCCGGAGGAGGTCACCGACGCGGTGTCCGCGGCCTATCTCGACCATCTCGACCGCAACGGCATCAAGGATCCCCGGACCACGCACAAGAACCTGTGCCGCGCCTGGAATCAGATGCAGGACGCGCTGCCGGTCTGGCCGCCGGTGCGCCTCACCGTTCCCTGCTACCGGGAGATCTGGGCGTTCCCCTGGACGGCCTTCCCGCCCGCCTTCGAGGCGGCGGTCGATACCTTCCTCTCCAGCACCGGCACCGACGATCTCTTCGCCGAAGGCGCCGACTATCCGCTGAAGCCGAGGACGATCGCCACCCAGAAGGATCACTTCCGCTGCCTGGCCGCGGCGCTGGTGCATACCGGCCACGCCATCGAGGCGATCACCTCGCCCGCGGTGCTGGTCGAGCCGGAGGCCTACAAGACGGCGCTGCGCTGGCTGGTCGAGCACCGGGGCGGCAAGCCCAGCCATTACATCCTGCAGATCGCCTATACGCTGCGGAAGTACGCCAAATATGGCGGCCGGCTGCCAGCCAAGAAGCAGAAGGCGGTGATCGCCGCCTACACGCAGCTCTCGCGCCATGTGCGCAAGGGCCCGTCCAAGGCGGCGCGGGAGCGGATGAAACAGTTCGACGATGCGGCCGCCTTCCGGCGGCTACTGGCCTATCCCACCCGCACCATCGAGGCGGTGCTCCGGAACGAGAACGGCAGCGTGGCCGAGGCGCTCAAGGTGCAGGGCGCGATCGTCATCGGGCTGTGGCTGTTCGCGCCCATGCGGCTCTCCAATTTCGCCGGGCTGCACCTCGAGGAGCACCTGAGCTGGCCCAACGGCGATCGGCCGGGCCCGCTGCTGATTTCGGTGCCGGACGACGTCGTCAAGAACGGGGAGGATCTGGAGTTCGAGATCCCGACCGTGGTGGCGCGCCAGGTGCGGCTCTACATCGACCACTTCCGCCCGCGCCTGGTGCGCGGGGTGAACGCCTTCCTCTTCCCCGGCGAGGCCGGCCCGAAGCACATCGCCTCGCTGCGCGAGCAGCTCGGCCGCATCGCCTGGAACGATCTCGGCCTCAGGATCAATCCGCATCTGATGCGCCGGATCGTCGCCAAGCTGTTCCTCGACCGGCACCCCGAGCAGCGGGAGATCATCAAGCACCTGCTCGCCCATCGCTCGGAGCGCAGCACGGCGATCTACACCGGGGCCGAGCGCAAGGCGGCGCTCCGGGTCTACGACCGCGAGATTCTGAAGCAGCTGTACGACGCCGTGGGCACCGACGCGGAGGGCTGGCGATGAAGACGATGGGCGAGCGGCTGGCGCTGGCTTACGAGGGCTGGCCCGCTTCCGACCGCCGGGCCTGGGAGCGGGCGCAGCGCCCCGCTCCGCTGTTCGGGGACAGCACGGCGCGCAAGCGATCGCCCAAGGCCCTGGCGCAGATGCGCAAGGGCTACGGCCTGTGGCTGGGCTGGCTCGCGCGCGAGAAGCGGCTCGACGAGGCGAGCCGCCCGGGCGCGCGAATCACCGTCGAGAACCTGCGCGGCTACCTGGCCGACCTGCAGGGGCGGGTGTCGTGGCAGACGGTGGCCTCGCGGTTCAACGACCTCAACGCCGTCATCGCCATGATCACGCCCAACGCCGATCGCCGCGCGCTGATGCGGGGACTGCGCAGGTTGCAGGGGCGGGCGCGGCCCAGCCGCGACAAGCGCGCCCGCATGGTCACCCCGGTGGCCCTGTTCCGCGCCGGGCTGCGCCGCATGGAGCGGGTCGAGACCGAGCACCACGCGAAGCGCGACGTGCAGGCGGGGCGTTACCGCGACGGCCTGATCATCGCCCTCCTCGCCTGCCGGCCGATCCGCCGCGGCACCCTGGCCATGATGCGGCTGGACGAGCATTTGACGCGGCGCGACGATCGCTATGTCATCAGCTTCGACGAGTCGGAGACCAAGGGCGGTCGCGACCAGGAGGAGGAGCTGCCGCCGGTGCTGACTCCCTATGTCGAGCGCTACCTCGACCATTACCGCCCGGTGCTGCTGCGGGGCCATCACTCGGAGGCTGTCTGGGTCTCGACCTATCGGGGAGCAATGAGCGAGGAGAGGCTGTATCAGCGCTTCCGCGCCGCGACCATGGAAGAGCTCGGCATCGCGCTCTGCCCGCATCTGGCGCGCGACATTGCCGCGACCGGCACCGTCATGGAGCGCCCCGACTTGGCGGGGCTGGTGCCGCTGGTGCTCGACCATGAAGATGACCGCACCGCCGATAAGCATTACGTTCACGCCCGCAAGATCCAGGCGAGCCGCGTCCAGGGCGAGGACCTGGTCATCCAGATCGCCGAGGCACTCGAGGAGCAGGAGACCTAGCCATCATGCGCGCCGTCATCTACGCCCGGTACTCCTCGGAGAACCAGCGCGACGCCTCGATCGAGGACCAGATCCGGCTCTGCCGCGAGCGTATCGGGCGCGAATGCTGGCAGCTGGTCTCGACCTACACCGACCGCGCCATGAGCGGCGCCTCGGCGCTGCGGCCGGGCTACCAGCAGCTCATGGAGGATGCGCGCGGCGGTGCCTTCGACGTGGTCGTCGCCGAGGCGCTCGACCGGCTCAGCCGCGACCAGGAGGATGTCGCCGCGCTCTACAAGCGCCTGTGCTTCGCCGGCGTCACCATCGTGACCCTGGCCGAGGGCGAGATCAGCGACCTCCATGTCGGCCTCAAGGGCACCATGAACGCCCTGTTCCTGAAAGACCTCGCCATCAAGACCCATCGCGGCCTGCGCGGCCGGGTCGAAGCCGGCCGGTCCGGCGGCGGCCTGTGCTACGGCTATGGCGTGGTGCGCGCCGTCGATGCTGCCGGCGAGCCGGTCCACGGCGCGCGCCGCATCAACGATGGCGAGGCTGAGATCGTTCGTCGCATCTTCCGCGACTTCGCCGCCGGGCTTTCGCCCAAGCGCATCGCCGTCATGTTGAACAAGGAAGCGGTGCCGGGTCCGCGCGGGGCAGCCTGGGGACCCTCGACCATCTACGGCAATGCCCGGCGTGGTACCGGCATCGTCAACAACGAGCTCTATGTCGGCCGCCTGGTGTGGAACCGGTTACGCTACGTCAAAGATCCCGAGACCGGCCGGCGCGTTTCGCGGCTCAACCCGCCGGCGCACTGGATCATCCGCGCGGTGCCGGAACTCCGGATCGTCGATCAGGCGCTGTGGGATCGGGCGAAGGCGCGCCAGTCAGCGTCCGATCGCCACCGCGCCGGGCTGGAGGACGACTCGCCCGATGACACCTTGGCTCGGCACGCCCCCTGGGACCGCCGGCGCCCGCGCTACCTGTTCTCCGGCCTGATGCGCTGCGGCCAATGCGGCGGCGGCTACTCCAAGATCAGCGCCAACCTGTTCGGCTGCTCGACCGCGCGCAACAAGGGCACCTGCAGCAACCGCGTCAACATTCGCCGCGACGTGCTGGAGGCAACCGTCCTCAACGGGCTGAAGGCCAACCTCATGGATCCCCAGCTGTTCGCCCAATTCGTCGCCGACGTCACTGTCGCGCTCAACGCCGCGCGGCAAAGCGACGGCGCCGAGCTCGCCAAGCTCAAGAGCGAGCTCGGCCGGATCGAGCGCCGGCTCAAGTCGATCGTGGACGCGATCGCCGACGGGGTGTCGGCGCGCACCCTCAAGGACGAACTGCTGGCGCTCGAGGCGCGGCAAGACGAACTCGAAGCGGCGATCGCCACGGCGCGCGACCCCCAGCCCCTCCTCCACCCCGGCATGGCCGAGGCCTATCGCCGGCGCGTCGCCGAGCTGCACGCGGCCCTGCAGCACGACGCCGGCGATCCCGAGTTAATCGACACCGTGCGCAGCCTGGTGGAGCGGATCGTGCTGACGCCCGAGGAGGGAACCTTGCGCATCGACCTCGAGGGCGACCTGGCGGGGATCTTCGAGATTTCTGCGGTTGCGGCAAAGCAAAAGCCCGCCGCGGTTTCCCGTGGCGGGCTCGAGCAATTAAAGCTGGTTGCGGGGGCAGGATTTGAACCTGCGACCTTCAGGTTATGAGATAGGTTAAACCGACTTCCCCCACATACGACGACCTACGCCGAATACGCCTTAACATACTGTCTTTGCTTGATAAATCTCGACATAACGCCACCGCCTGCTACTCTCTCATACGACCGCATTTGCCCTCAATTGGTAGCTATCTGGTAGCTGGGGTGACATTCAGGTTGCTGATACTGAGGGTCTGGAACCTGAAAGTTCGAGGTGGTAGCTCATGGCGAAGCTCACGAAACGCACCGCCGATCTGGCGACGACCGGCGACAAGGTCACGGCGATCTGGGACGAGGAACTGCGGGGCTTCGGCCTGCGCGTCTATCCGAACGGGCGCAAGGTCTATGTCGTCAAATATCGCTCCCGGCGCGTCCAGGCGGCCCCCGCCGGAGGGATACCAGGACATAGCATCTCGCTCGCCGCGCCGTCACTGACCACGCCGTGGCCCAAGGTAGCCATGCCGCGAAAACGGCTCGCCGCAATAGCTCTGAGAGACACTGAGTTATACCAACCTGCATTGGTCATGACCCATGGGCCCATTTGCGGCGACCGATGG
>CAYJQC010000003.1:0-214848 GCA_964372215.1 uncultured Rhodospirillaceae bacterium | reverse complement strand
ATCCTCGCCAAGATCAACCGACGGCCTGTACCTTCCGTCTGAGTCAGTGCACTAGCAACTCGAGACGGATCGTTCCTTCCCCCTCCCCTCGCGGGAGGAGGAGAGGGATATCTTCCTGTATCGCGCCTTACGCCTGCTTGGCCTCGATGATGCCGCGGCGGATCGCGCGGGTGCGGGTGAAGAGGTCCTCGAGCTTGTCGCCCTCGCCCCAGCGGATCGCCCGCTGCAGGGCCGACAAATCCTCGGAGAAGCGCCCCAGGATCTCCAGCACCGCCTCGCGGTTGTTGAGGAACACGTCGCGCCACATCACCGGGTCGGAGGCGGCGATGCGAGTGAAGTCGCGGAAGCCCGAGGCCGAGAACTTGATCACCTCGCGCTTCAGCGAGTCCTCGAGATCGGTCGCGGTGCCGACGATGGTGTAGGCGATCAGATGGGGCAGATGGGAGGTGATGGCCAGCACCACGTCGTGATGGGCCGGCTCCATGATCTCGATCAGGCTGCCGCAGCCGCGCCACAGCGCCGCCACCTTCTCGACCGCGGCCGCGTCGGCGCCAGGCGGCGGGGTCAGGATGGTCCAGCGCCCGTCGAACAGCTCGGCGAAGCCGGACTCGGGGCCGGAATGCTCGGTCCCGGCAATGGGATGGCCGGGCACCAGATGCACGCCCTCGGGCAGCACCGGCCCGAGATCGCGGATCGCCGCCTGCTTGACCGAGCCGACATCGGTGACGATGGCGCCCGGCGCCAGCGCCGGGCCGATCGCCTGGCCGATCTCGGCGAACGCGCCGATCGGCGTGCAGACGATGACGAGGTCGGCGCCCCGCACCGCCTCGGCCGGATCGTCGAAGGCTTGGGCGACCAGGCCGAGCGCGAGCGCCTGGTCGCGGGTGGCCTGGCTGCGGGCATGGCCGACGATCTCGCCGGCGAGGTTGGCGCGGCGCATGGCGTGGCTGAGCGACGAGCCGATCAGGCCGATGCCGATCAGCGCGACCCGGCGGAACAGCGGCACCGTGGCCGGTCCGGGGGCGGGGGCCGCGCTCATGGCGCCGTGCCGGACATGAAATCGGCGAGCGTCGCCGCCACCGTCTTCATCTCGTCCTCCAGCCCGATGGTGATGCGCAGGGAATCGCCGAGGCCGTAGCCGCCCATCTTGCGCGGGATGATGCCGCGGGCGTTGAGGAAGGCGTGGGCGGCGTCGGCGTCGCGGCCGGCATCGGCGGGAAAGCGCAGCAGCACGAAATTGCCGACGCTGGGCGCCACCGTCAGGCCGAGCCGGGTCGCCGCCGCCGTGAACCAGTCGAGCCAGCGCGTGTTGTGCTCGCGCGCCCGGTCGACATGGGCGATGTCCTCGAGCGCCGCCAGCCCGGCGGCCTGGGCCGGCGCAGTCACGTTGAACGGCCCGCGCAGCCGGTTCAGCACGTCGGCGACGGCGGGCGGGCAATAGGCCCAGCCGAGGCGCAGCGCCGCCAGCCCGAAGATCTTCGAGAAGGTGCGGGTCATCACCACGTTGTCGCCGGCGTCGACCAGCGCCACCCCGGCCTCGTAGTCGTTGCGGGCGACGTACTCGGCATAGGCGGCGTCGATCACCAGCAGGATGTCGTCGCGCAAGCCCTTGCGCAGGCGCGCCACCTCGGCAGCCGGCAGGTAGCTGCCGGTCGGGTTGTTCGGGTTGGCCAGGAACACGATGCGGGTCCTGGGCGTCACCGCGGCAAGGAGCGCGTCGACATCGGCGGTCAGGTCGGTCTCGGGCGCGGCCACCGGGGTCGCCCCGACCGACTTGGCGGCGATCGGGTACATCAGGAAGCCGTGGCGCGAGTACAGCACCTCGTCGCCCGGCCCGGCATAGGCGCGCATCAGGAGGCCGATCAGCTCGTCCGAGCCGGCGCCGCAGACCACGCGCGCCGACTCGACGCCGAAGCGCGCCCCGATCGCCGCGCGCAAATGGCCGGAGCCGCCATCGGGATAGCGGTGCAGCACGCCGGCCAGGCCGCGATAGGCCTCGACCGCCTTGGGGCTGGGTCCCAGCGGATTCTCGTTCGAGGCCAGGCGGATCACCCGGGTGTGGCCGGCGAGGTCGGCGTCGCCGCCGACATAGGGCGCGATGTCGAGGATGCCGGGGCGGACGGTGAGGCTCATCTGGTCATGCCTTCCGGGTCAGGACTTGCCGGCGCCGTCGAGCTCGGCCCGGGTGAACGGCGCGGCGTAGCCGCCGAGCGGCCAGATCTGCCGCAGGATCTCGGCCCGGCGCTTGGCCAGGCGGCCGAGCCGCGGGTCGGCCGGCGTGACGAAGCCCTCGACCTCGACCAGGTGCAGCCAGGTCGCCGGGTCGGCCGGGTCCGACCAGGCCAGCAGCAGCAGCACCTCGAGCGACGCCGCCTTGAGCGAGGTGAGCAGCGCGCTGCGGCTGATCTCGCTCGAGGTCTCCAGCACGAACAGGCTGCGGTCGTGCCCGGTTTCCTCGCCGGCCACCCGGCCGACGGCGAACGCCTCGACCGCCGGGCCGCGCTGGGTGCTGCCGTCGCCGAACGGCAGCCGGGCGATGATCCGCGGCGCCTCGCGGCGCAGCAGGAAGCGCCACCAGGGATCGCGGTCGTCCTGCTGCGGCAGCGGCAGCACCGCGACGCTGGCCAACCCGTCGATCACCAGGCTCAGCACCTGGCTGGGCGTGTCGTGGGCGGTCATCGGGGTGTTGCCGCCGAAATGGTCGCGCGCCAGGTCCCAATAGCCGGGCCACTGCTCCGGCACGTAGACCGCGACCGCGAACGGGCCCTGGAGCCGCACCAGGGCCGACATCAGCTCGCGCCACAGCCGGACCACCACGGCGGCCGGCAGCGGCCCGCGATGGCGCGCCACCAGCCGGCGCAGCACCGCCGCCTCGCGCGCCGGGCGGATGAAGCCGCCGCCGTCCCCGGGCTTTTCCCCCTGTTTGACTTCGGCCGGCGCGCCGTCGGCCCCGCCGTTCTTGAGCGCGCCGATGCGCGCCGCCACCTCGGACCGGCGGATGATGAGATCGTGCAGCGCGGTGTCGATCTCGTCGATCTCCCGGCGCAGATCCGCGATCGGTGTTTCGGCAGTGGACATGTGAGGTGGGCCTGGTGCGAAGTCCGGGCTAGTGATAGTGGCTGGCGGGGTCAAAATCAAAGAAAACCTTGACAGCCCGGGCCCCCGCCACCCTAGCTAAGACCCCCATTTTCAATGCCTTCGGGAACATTCGAGCGCCATTCCATGACGTCCGCGCAGCCCAGCACCGCCGCCCCGGCGGAAGCCCTTCCGGGCTTCCGGGCGATCTTCGGCGCCGAGCGGAAGATGCGGCTCGACTGCGGGGCCGAGCTCGGCCCCTTCGCCATCGCCTGGCAGGCCTATGGCGCGCTCAATGCCGAGAAATCCAACGCCATCCTGGTCTGCCATGCCCTGACCGGCGACCAGTACCTGGCCGAGCCGCACCCTTTGACCGGCAAGCCCGGCTGGTGGGAGCTGATGGTCGGGCCCGGCCTGCCGCTCGACACCAACCGGTTCCAGATCATCTGCGTCAACGTGCTCGGCGGCTGCATGGGCACCACCGGGCCGCGCGACCTCGATCCGGCGACCGGCGAGCCCTATGGCCTCAATTTCCCGGTGATCACGGTCGGCGACATGGTGCGGGCGCAGAAGCTGCTGATGGACCATCTCGGGATCGAAAAGCTGTTCTGCGTGATCGGCGGCTCGATGGGCGGGATGCAGGCGCTGCACTGGGCGGCGACCTATCCCGACGCCGTGTTCAGCGCGGTGCCGATCGCCTCCGCCGCGCGCCATTCGGCGCAGAACATCGCCTTCCACGAGGTCGGGCGCCAAGCGATCATGGCCGATCCCGACTGGTGCGGCGGCGACTACCTGCGCCAGCGCCGGCGGCCGGCCCGCGGCCTGTCGGTGGCGCGCATGGCGGCCCACATCACCTATCTGTCGGAGGCGGCGCTGCACCGCAAGTTCGGCCGCAACCTGCAGGACCGGCAGAACGTCACCTATGGCTTCGACGCCGACTTCCAGGTCGAGAGCTATCTGCGCCACCAGGGCTCGACCTTCGTCGAGCGCTTCGACGCCAACTCCTATCTCTACATCACCCGGGCCATGGACTATTTCGACCTGGCGGCCGAGCATGGCGGGGTGCTCGCCAACGCCTTCCGCAACACCCCGGTGCGCTTCTGCCTGGTGTCGTTCACCAGCGACTGGCTGTTCCCGACCAACGAGAGCCGCGAGGTGGTGCACGCCCTCAACGCGGTGGCCGCCAATGTCAGCTTCGTCGAGATCGAGAGCGACAAGGGCCACGACGCCTTCCTGCTCGACGAGCCGGAATTCGCCGGGACGCTCTCGGGCTTCCTGAACGGCTGCGCCGAGCACCGGGGACTGCCGTGAGGCGGCCGGCATGAGCGCGACCCTGCAGAACGCGCGGGCCGCCCGCGCCGGCGGCGGCAACAGCAGCGGCGGCAACGCCGGTTGGCGCCGCCACGGCGACATCCGGGTCGACCTGCTGCTGATCGCCGACATGGTGGCGACCGGCGCGCGGGTGCTCGACATCGGCTGCGGCGACGGCGCGCTGCTCGACTATCTCGCCCATTTCAAGCAGGTCGACGGGCGCGGCATGGAACTGTCCCAGGCCGGGGTCAACGCCTGCGTCAGCCACGGGCTCAGCGTCGTCCAGGGCGACGCCGACATCGACCTCAAGGACTACCCGTCCGACGCCTTCGACTACGCCATCCTGTCCCAGACCCTGCAGGCGACCCGCGACCCGCACGGCGTGGTCGGGCAGCTTGCGCGGATCGGCCGGCGCGCCATCGTCTCGTTCCCCAATTTCGGCTACTGGCGGGTGCGCATGCACCTGTTGACCCAGGGCCGCATGCCGGTGACCGCGGCCCTGCCGCTGCACTGGTACGACACGCCCAACATCCATCTCTGCACCATCCTCGACTTCGTCGAGCTGTGCCGCGAGGCCGGCGTCACCATCGAGCGCGGCATCGCCATCACCGCCGCCGGCAAGGCCAGCCCGATCCGCTCGCTGCGCCTCGCGAATTTCACCGGCGAACAGGCGCTGTTCCTGCTGAAGCGGGAATGACGGCGGCGCGCGGAACGGCCGGCGCCTCGGACCTCCGCCCGGGCGAGGCGACGGCGGCATTGCCCGAGGGCGCCGACGCGCATCTCCATTTCATCGGTCGCATCGCCACGCCTTGGGCGTCGCTCAAGGACTGCCCGAAGCACGGCGACCTCGACAACGGCCCGGACTGCCGGATCGAGGTCGATCCGCGCTGGGCCGCGGCGCTGACCGGGATCGAGGGCCAGCCCTATCTGCAGGTCCTCTATTGGATGGACCGCTCGCGGCGCGACCTCACCCTGCAGAATCCGCATGGCGAAGGCCAAGTCATCGGCAGCTTCGCCCTGCGCTCGCCGCTCAGGCCCAACCCGATCGCCTCGTCGGTCGTGCGGCTGGTCGCCGTCGAGGGCACGACGCTCACCGTGCGCGGGCTCGACTGCCTGGACGGGACACCGCTCCTCGACATCAAGCCGGAGCGTTGCCCAACGCCAGTTGCGCCCGGCACTCCTTGATGTGATTGCCCATCACGTGAACGGCCAGCCCGATCCGCTCGCTGCACCTCGCGCATCCCACCGGCGAACAGGCGCTGTTCCTGCTGAAGCGGGGGTAGGCTCGTGACGACGGACGCGCGGCGCCCCGGCCTGCCGTACGGCGGGGTCGGCGCGGCGCTCGCCGCGGCGGCGCTGTTCGGCGCCTCGACGCCTTTTGCCAAGCTGCTGCTGGCCGGCGCCGATCCCTGGATGCTGGCGGGGCTGCTCTATCTCGGCAGCGGGCTGGGCCTGGCAACGATCCGCCTGGTCCGGCGGGCGATCGCCGGCGGCAGCGCGCCGGCGCTGCACCTCGGCAGGGCCGAATGGGGCTGGCTCGGCGCCGCCATATTGTGCGGCGGGGTCGCCGGCCCGGTGCTGCTGATGGTCGGCCTGGCCGCCACCAGCGCGGCCTCGGCCTCGCTGTTGCTCAATCTCGAGGGCGTGCTGACGGCGCTGCTGGCGTGGTTCGTGTTCCGCGAGAACTTCGACCGCCGCATCGCGCTCGGCATGGCGGCGATCAGCGCCGGCGCGGTGGTGCTGGCGTGGGGCGGCGCGCCGACCCTCGACTCGCTGATCGGTCCGCTGGCGGTCGCCGGCGCCTGCCTGGCCTGGGCGCTCGACAACAACCTGACCCGCAAGGTCTCGCTCGGCGATCCCCTGACCATCGCCATGCTGAAGGGCCTGGCGGCCGGCGCCATCAACGTCGCCCTGGCGCTGGCGCTCGGCGCGTCGTTCCCGGCGGCCGGCATCGTGCTCGGCGCCTTCGCCGTCGGGCTCGCCGGCTACGGCCTCAGCCTGGCGCTGTTCGTGGTGGCGCTGCGCCATCTCGGCACCGCGCGCACCGGCGCCTATTTCTCGACCGCGCCGTTCGTCGGCGCCGCCATCGCCATCCCCCTGCTGGCCGAGCCGGTCAGCGCGCAGTTCGTCGCCGCGGCGCTGCTGATGGGGCTAGGAGTCTGGCTGCACCTGACCGAGCGCCACGAGCACGAGCATGTCCACGAGGCGATCACCCACGGCCATCGCCATGTCCACGACGCCCACCACCAGCACGCCCACGGCCCCGGCGATCCGCCGGGCGAGCCGCATACCCACGTCCACGCCCACGCGCCGATCCGCCACAAGCACCCGCACTACCCGGACGCCCATCACAGGCACGCGCATTGAGGGTGAGCTGCTGCGTTAGCGGTTGATCAGCCACAGC
Organism: uncultured Rhodospirillaceae bacterium; assembly: GCA_964372215.1. GTDB lineage: Bacteria > Pseudomonadota > Alphaproteobacteria > Dongiales > Dongiaceae > DAIMFL01. Next base: position 208,058 of record CAYJQC010000003.1, on the reverse strand, counting down.
ATCAGGCCGATCACCGCGCTGACCTGGATCGAGGTGGCGAGCAGGAAGTAGAGCCGTGAATTCTCGCGCTCGGGGACGATGTCGCCCGGCAGGCGGCCCGTGGGTCGCCATGCGACTGCTCAGCTTTCCGCCCCTGCGCTTTAGCCCAACCGTCTCTCACTCTCTCTGCCAGCCATCGATCCTTGCGAGACGGTCCCGTCTGTCACTGAAGCTCCAAATAAAATCACGATCTCTTGCGCTTGCGTCGGCGCGCGATACCCTTGCCCTACACAGCGCAGCCCGATTGCGGGAAACTGGGCTCATCCTCAGCTATCGAAGCGAAGCAATGACGTCACTTATGTTGGTGGGCTGAATTGCCCACCGATAGGCCGGCAGGACTTCCCAGGAATACCCAAAATCGGTACTGTCGGAGACAACAAGCTGGCGATCTTGGAAATTTACCCTCTCAATCAAGCCATCGGACTGCCGGTACCAAGCTTGGAGGAAATCGATTCTATATAGGAAATCTATTATTCGCCTGAAGTCTGGTACCCCACTCTCGTTTGAGAATCCTATCTTTGATCTGTTCAATCTTATTGCCTCCTTAACGTGCGTGATCAATTTGTCATTTGTAAAACGAAAGCTCTCAGACGCCCTTCCAGTTGCCTTCGATGGCTTAAAACTCAATAGTATACTTTCTAATCCAGACAGTCGCGTCCCGAACTCGACAATAAGATCATTGAGCCGATCCTCGGAATATCTAGGAAATATGTTTTGAAAATCTGTAGAATTTATCTTGTTTCTATTCTTGCGATAGGCTTCTTCAGCTGCAAGAGTAAGTAGTGTAATCAAATCCCTCGGCCGCGCCCTGATCATTGACAACAAGACATGCCGCATGGATGTATTGTCCCACTTCCCGTAGCCAAAAAACCTCGACTCCATTATCGGGTCGAATATTCTAGCAATTTCCTCCTGCAATCTTTCATTTCCTAGATAATCCCCATACTTGAAAGTAATGTTAAAATACCTAGAAACCCTTTTTGCTATAACAACATAAATATCATGAATCGACCAACGAAGAAATATCGCATTCTCCCTCATTTTATCAATGTCAGGATTTATTCTAGATATTTCATCCCACAAATCCCATCTAATTGCAATATTGAATCTAATTCTCTTGTCCGATTTACTTATATCAAAACATGACGTAAGTAGAGAATTAATGAAATGAATCCCCCTTTCGCTTCCATCCCAAGCTCTATCTAAATCATCTATATAAAACGAAATGGTCTTTATGCTATTTAAATATAACCCGGATCTAATCACTATATCTGAGGCGCCCTTTGTTTTCTTTGATGCCAATGCTGCTAAGTATGAAATGAACGTAGGAAGCGTCGTCATTGCCTTAGATAGTTCGCTCTTGGACCCCCCCGAAATGGCATCTGTGAAGATCTGCCCCGCAGCGGCCGCGGCAAACACGGCCTTCCAGTGATTAATTGCCCTAAGAATATTGGGAGGCAGTTCTTCGACTTCTGTAATCAAATCTGATGCTGTAAGTGAAACTGGAATACAATCTGACCGGGACATAGCTTGCAGTCGGGAAGCTCGAAGCATTGCGCTCTTGCCAGACCCCTTGTTTCCAACAGCAATTCTCAAAGGGAAGTCGGCAACGAAAAGTTCGTAAAAATTGTTCGTAACGAAGTAGTCTTTGAAGCGCTCTATATCTTCTTGCTCTGCATCCAGCGATCCAAATAAGTCGCGCACAGTCACTGGATCAAACTTTGTCACCCCTTTGTGATCCGCCATTTCTCGCTCCCCTCGGAGGATAACTTCTCTGGAACCAGCTTTGCTGATCGTCTGAAGGATTGTAGCACTTCACTTTCGCACATGCATCCACGGGACGAATGAGATCTGCGCACCCGCAACCGGCTATGTATAGAAGCGCACCGAGACCCGAGGGAGGTCCCCTGCCTCATCGGTCGAGGAGCCACAGGATTGGGCTGATGACGGCGCTGACCGGGATCGAGACTGGAGCCTTCCTGCAGGTGCTCTACTGGATGGACCGGGCGCGCCGCGACCTCACCCTGCAGAACCCGCGCGGCAGGGGCGCCGTCATCGGCAGCTTCGCCCTGCGCTCACCGCTCAGGCCCAACCCGATCGCCTCGTCGGTGGTGCGGCTAATTGTCGTCGAGGGCACGACCCTCGTCGTGCGCAGGCTCGATTGCCTCGACGGCACGCCGCTCCTCGACATCAAACCGGAGCGCTGCCCGCCCGGCACCGCCGCCAGCCGGTAGGACGCGACGGAAGGGGCGTCAGCGCTCGCTTGCCCGCATCGCGTCGACGCTCCACGGGCCGGGGCCGGCGAAAACGATGTAGAAGAACACGAAGCAATAGAGGATCGCCGCGTCGCCGCCGTTCAGCACGGGGAAGAAGCTCTGCGGCGCGTGGGCGATGAAGTAGGCCGACGCCATCACGCCCGACAGCACGAAGGCGACGGGGCGGGTGAACAGGCCGAGGGCCAGCAGCGCGCCGCCGATCAGCTCGAACAGCCCGGAGACGCCACCGAGCGAGGCGACCCCGACATTGGCGAAGTCGGACGCCGGAAAGCCCAGATGCTTCGCGGTGCCGTGCGCCATGAAGATCAGGGCCGACACGATGCGCAGCACGCTGAGCACGCGCGGCGCCCAGTTGGTCAGAGTCTCCGTCGGCATGGCGATCTCCTTGTCTCGGGAAATGAAGCCCCCGCATGGGGCGATCGGGTCGGGCGGCATTTCGACAGCCGCTGCCGAGCGCCGCAAGGCGCAGGGATATGGGCCAGGCGCGCGGTCCGGGTCAGTCGCGCGTCACCTTGCGCGCGTCGCCGCGCTGCTGCGCCGCCGGGCGCGGAAACGGCAGCACCACGGCGCGCCGGCGCCGCTTGCGCTGGGCCGGTGCGGCATAGATCTGCTTGCTCGCCTCGCAGGCGATGACGCCGGCGAAGGTCGGGAACCAGCGGCTGCCCAGGCGTTCCCAGGCCGGGGCGGCGCCGAGCGACATGGCCGAGCGCAGCGGCGGCATGAACAGGGCGCCGCTCGACTGCACCGGCGTGAACATGTGGCCGCGCAGCAGGCGCGAGAGCTGCGGCGGCGAATAGGGAAGGCCCTGGCCGAACGGCGTGCGGTCGGTGCGGGCCCAGATGCCGCGGCGGTTCGGCACCACGATCAGCAGCCGGCCGCTCGAGTTCATCACCCGCCACACCTCGCGCAGCATCTCGCCGAGATGGTCGACGCATTCGAGCCCGTGCACCAGCAGCACCCGGTCGACCGAGAAGTCGGGCAGCGGCAGCTCGGTCTCGTCGGCGAGCGCCGCCAGGTTCGGCCCCTCCGGCGGCCAGTGCAGCACACCCTGCGCCGCCGGCATCAGCGCGATCACCCGCGCCGCCTCGTCGCGGAACTGGCGCAAATAGGGCGTGGCATAGCCGAGGCCGAGCACGGTCTGGCCGGTGAGGTCGGGCCACAGCGCGCGGACCCGCCGGCGGATCAGGCGGCGGGTCACCTGGCCGAGGCGCGAGGCGTAGAAATCCCGGAGATCGACGACGTCGCTGTACATGGCCGGGCGAGTATAGCACGGGGGCCGGGGCGCGAACCGGGCGGGTCGGCGCCGCGGCGCTGCGGCCCCGCGACCTCATCCTTCGACAGGCTCAGGATGAGGTCCGATCGATGCCATGCGGATTCCCCTGCGGCCCAGCGCTGCCGGCGGCCGCAGGCCAGCCATGCAGCGGCCGGTTGGCCCGGCCGGACTTCGGGTGTTACCCTCGGCGCCCATGGCCCTCGAGATCGAGATCGTCCCCGTCCTCAGCGACAACTACGTCTGGCTGGCCCACGAGCCGGCGAGCGGCGCCACCGCGGTGATCGACCCGGCGGTGGCGAAGCCGGCGCTCGACGCCGCCCGGCGCCGCGGCTGGACCATCAGCCATATCCTCAACACCCATCATCACGGCGACCATGTCGGCGGCAACCTGGAGATCAAGGCCGCCACCGGATGCGTGATCGTCGGGCCGAAGCCGGACGCCGCGCGGATCCCCGGCATCGACATCGAGGTCGACGAGGGCGATCGCGTGAAGCTGGGCGAGGAGGAAGCCGAGGTGTTCTTCGTCCCCGGCCACACCCGCGGTCACATCGCCTACTGGTTCGCCAGCGCCCACGCCCTGTTCTGCGGCGACACCATGTTCGCCATGGGCTGCGGCCGGCTGTTCGAGGGCACCCCGGCGCAGATGTGGCGCTCGCTCGGCAAGCTGCGCGCGCTGCCCGCCGACACCCGGGTCTACTGCGCCCATGAGTACACCCAGTCGAACGCGCGCTTCGCGCTCAGCGTCGATGCCGGCAACGCCGCGCTCCAGGCACGCGCCCGCGCGGTCGACGCGGCGCGCGCGGCGGGGCGCGCCACCGTGCCCTCGACCATCGCCGAGGAACGCGCCACCAACCCGTTCCTGCGCGCCGACGATCCCGCCCTCGCCGCCTCGGTCGGCCTCGCCGGCCACGATCCCGTCGAGGTGTTCGCCGAAGTGCGCCGGCGCAAGGACGTGTTCTAGAGTCCCGGATCCCCGCCTCATGCTTCGACAGGCTCAGCATGAGGCGCCAAGCCCCGGCTCAATCACAGCTCGGCCTCATCCTGAGCCTGTCGAAGGATGAGGCGGCACCGCGATCATCGAAGGAACCCATCCATGAAGCTGTGCTATTCCGCCACCAGCCCCTATGTCCGCAAGGTCGTCGTCGCCGGGATCGAGCTCGGGCTCGACGGCAAGATCGTGCGCGAGCCGACCAGCGCCTGGGACCCCGCCACCACGCTCGGCCAGATCAATCCGCTCGGCAAGGTGCCGGCGCTGGTCACCGATGACGGCGGCGCGCTGTTCGACTCGCCGGTCATCTGCGAGTACCTCGACGGCGTGGCGGGCGGCGGCAAGCTGTTCCCGCCGGCCGGTCCGGCGCGCTGGACCGCGCTGCGCCGCCAGGCGCTCGCCGACGGCATCTGCGATGCGGCGATCCTGCGCCTGCTCGAATCCCGCCGCCCGGCCGAACTGCAATCGGCGGACTGGGTCGCGCGGCAGAAGAACCTGGTGGCCCGCAGCCTCGACGCCCTCGAGGCCGAAGCCAAGAGCCTCGGCACCGAGGTGACCATCGGCCACCTCGCCATCGGCTGCACCCTGGGCTATCTCGACTTCCGCTTCGGCGCCGATGCCTGGCGCGACGGCCGGCCGGGTCTCGCCAAGTGGTACGAGGGCTTCGCCAAGCGCCCGTCGATGTCGACCACCGAGCCGAAGGACCCGACCTGAGCGCCGCAGATCGTGGTGCCGGCGGGCGCCTGGCAGTCGGCCCGGAGCCGCGGGCCATGGACCCTGGCCGGCTGCACCGTCGGCCCGGCCATCGAGTTCGCCGGGTTCGAGCCGGCGCCGCCGGACTGGACTCCGGCCTCGGTCAGCGGCGCCAGAGATCGCGGCCGGCGACCAACGCGCCGCCGACGATGAGCAGGCAGGCAGCGGCGATCAGCCAGCTCGCCTCGGCCCGGCCGAAGCCGATCAGCAGCAAGGTGGACAGCAGCGGCGAGGCATAGGACAGCGCGCCCAGCGCCTTGATGTCGCCGCGCTTCACGCCGTGGTCCCAGGCAAAGAAGGCGGCGCCGACCGGGCCGAGCCCGAGCCCGACGATCGCCGCCCAGCCGAGCGGATCGGCCGGCCACTGGGTTTCCTCGAAGCGCAGGTGGAACATCAGGCCGAGCACGGCGGTGGCGCCGCAGAACCCGCCGACCACGTCGGTCGGCACCGCGCCCAGGCGGCGCGACAGCACGGAGTAGCCGGACCAGGTGAGCGCGCAGGCGAAGGCGGCGCCGTAGCCCGCGGCATACTCGGCGCGAAACGTGACCGTGCCGCCGCCGGTGATCAGCAGCACCGCGCCGGCCAGCCCCGCCGCCGCCCCCGCCGCGTGCCACCAGCGCAGGGTCTCGCCCGGTAGCAGCGACGAGAACAGCACCAGGAGCAGCGGCCAGAGATAGGCGATCAGGCTGGCGTCGACCGCCGGCGCCCGGGCGAGCGCGGTGAAATAGAACACGTGGTAGAGGAACAGCCCGCCGATGCCGAGCAGCCAGACCGGCCCCGGCTGGCGCAGCCGGGCGAAGGCGGCGCGGCCCTCGATCGACCACTTGACCAGCGCGGCGGCGAAGGCGACGGCGAAGGTGAGCGCCACCAGCTGGAACGCCGGCACCGGCCGCGCCAGGGTGGTGAGCAGCGCCAGGGTCGCCCATAGCAGCGGTGCGATGCCGCCGATCAGAGTGGCGCGCAGGCGGTTGCCCGCGGCGGCGTCGATATCCAGCGCCGACATGCTTGCTCAGCCGCCGGCCTGGCGCCGCGCCAGCTCGGCCAGCGCCGCCATGCTGGGGAGCTCGAGATCGGGCGCGACCGCCGCCGCCTTGGGCGTCGCCCCCTCGCCCGCCTTGCCCGTGCGGCGGTTGATCCAGACCGAGGGCAGTCCGACCTGCTTCGCCGGCACGTGATCGTGGAACAGGCTCTGGGCGACGTGCAGCACCTTGTCCTTCGGCACGCCCATCGCTTTCAGTTTCTCCAGGCCGACATGGAAATGGGCGAGGTTGGGTTTGTAGGATCCGACATCCTGGGCCGTCACCACCAGGTCGAACTCGACGCCGAGCTTCCTGGCGCTGTGGGCGAAGGAGGCGCGTTCGACATTCGACAGGATCGCCAGCTTGTAGTGGCGCTTCAGCTCGGCGAGCGCGGCGGTGCTGTCGGCGAAGGCCGGCCAATCCTTGACCGAGGCCCCGAAGGCGCTCGCCTCATCCTCCGTCGCCGGCGCCTCGAAGCGCATGCCGATGCGGCGCTGCACCTCGGCCAGAAGATCGGGATAGAGCAGCCCGGGCTGCGCGGCCTCGAGCGCCGACTCGGCGTCGCCGAAGGCGGCGAGCAGGGCCTCGTCGCCGGCCACGATGCGCGCGCGCGCGCGCCACGGCCCGAGCGCCGCCAGGATGCCGCTCTCCCAGTCGATCAGCGTGCCGTAGCAGTCGAAGGTGAGGGTCGAATAGTCGGACAGGCGCAGAGGCGCGGACATGGGCGGAACTCCCCGGTCGGAGCGATGGCCCCCACTATGCCTGCCAATTTCGCCGCGGTCTTGACCGGAGCTCCGCCGGCCTTGACCCGGACTATGCGCATCCCGGTCGGCGGCCGCGCCGATAGGCGGCGGGCGTCACGCCGCGGCGCCGCTTCAGGGCGCGGGTCAGCGCGCTCTGGTCGGCGTAGCCGCAGTCGGCGGCGACCGCGGCGACCGCGGCGATCGGCGCGTCGCCCTGGGCCAGCGCCTGCATCGCCCGCTCCAGCCGGAGCTCGGCGACATGGGCCATGGGGGCGCGGCCGAGATGGCGGCGGAACAGGCCGAGCAGATGGCCGGCGCTGGCATGGGCCGCCGCCGCCAGGTCGCGCACGGTGAGCGGCGCATCGCCGTAGGAGCGCAAGCTGAGCCCGGTCACGGTGGTCATTGAATGGCGCCGGCGGCCAGGGGCGACGGGCTCTAGCGCTTGCCCAGCGCCGCCTTGGCCAGGCGAGCGTCGACCGGCACGCGGTAGCCGTTGACCAGGCGGTTGGTCTCGTTGGCCATGCCGACCACGGCGATCAGCTCGCCCAGCATCTCGTCGGTCATGCCGGCCTTGCGCGCGCCGGCGGTGTGCGAGACCACGCAGTATTCGCAGTTGTTGGTGGCGCTGACCGCGACATAGATCAGCTCCTTGGTCAGCGCATCGAGCGCGCCCGGCGCCATCACCTCCTTCACGCTCTCCCAGGTGCGCTTGAGGGTCGGCGGATGGTTGGCCAGCGCCTTCCAGAAATTGTTGATCCAGTCGACCTTGCGGCTGGTCATGATGTCGTCATAGACGGCGCGCACCTCCGCGCTCGCATCGTCGTACTCGATCAGCGGAACCGTCGACATCATGCGTCTCCCACAAGCCGGGAAGGCGGGCCCGCGCCCGCCTTCGATTTCGCGCGCGTGCCACGCGCCTCAATACATGTGCTGGCCGCCGTTGATCGACAGCGTCGAGCCGGTGATGAAACCACCATCGTCGGCCACCAGGAACAACACGCCGCGGGCGATCTCCTCGGCCTTGCCGAGGCGGCCGACCGGGATCTTGGCGACGATCTTCTTCAGGACGTCCTCGGGCACCGCGCGCACCATGTCGGTGTCGATATAGCCCGGCGCGATGGCGTTGACCGTGATGCCCTTGGCGGCGCCCTCCTGGGCCAGCGCCTTGGTGAAGCCGTGGATGCCCGACTTCGCCGCGGCATAGTTGACCTGGCCGTACTGCCCGGCCTGGCCGTTGATCGAGCCGATGTTGACGATGCGGCCGAAATTGCGGGCCCGCATCGAATCGATCACGCAGCGGCACATGTTGAAGCACGAAGTGAGATCGGTCTGGATCACCTCCTGCCACTGGGTCGGGGTCATCCGGTGCAGGGTGCTGTCGCGGGTGATGCCGGCGTTGTTCACCACCACGTCGATCGGGCCGAGATCCGCGGTGATCTTCTGTACCGCCGTCTCGCAGGCGGCGAAGTCGCCGACGTCGAACTTGTAGGCGGCGATGCCGGTCTCCTTGGTGAAGGCCTGGGCCGCAGCGTCGTTGCCGCCGTAGTTCGCCGCGACCTTGTAGCCGGCCTTCTTCAGCGCCTCGGAAATCGCCCGGCCGATGCCGCGCGTTCCACCGGTCACCACTGCAACCCTGGACATGATGCTCTCCCTGTTCCTGCGTTCTTATCGGACGCCGCGCGGCGAGGCGCGGCGCCGGCTTTGCCGTCCTGCGACGGCGCTAGCGCGTCCAATTCACCGCTCGACGCTCACCGCTCGACGCACATGGCGATGCCCATGCCGCCGCCGATGCACAGCGTGGCGAGGCCCTTTTTCGCGTTGCGCCGCTGCATCTCGTGCAGCAGCGTCACCAGCACCCGCGCGCCGGACGCGCCGATCGGATGGCCGAGCGCGATGGCGCCGCCGTTCACGTTGACCTTCGAGATGTCCCAGCCGAGCTCCTTGTTGACCGCGCAGGCCTGGGCGGCGAAGGCCTCGTTGGCCTCGATCAGGTCGAGGTCGCCGGGCTTCCAGCCGGCCTTAGCGAGGGCGGCGCGGCTGGCCGGGATCGGGCCCGAGCCCATGATCGCCGGGTCGACCCCGGCGGTCGCCCAGGAGACGATGCGGGCGAGCGGCGTGATGCCGCGCTTCTTGGCGTCGTCGGCGCTCATCAGCACCACCGCGGCGGCGCCGTCGTTGATGCCGGAGGCGTTGCCCGCGGTCACCGTGCCGTTCTCGCGCACGAAGGCGGGGCGCAGCTTCTGCAGGGTCTCCAGCGTGGTGCCGTGCTTGGGATACTCGTCGGCATCGACCACCACGTCGCCCTTGCGGCCCTTGATGGTGACCGGCGCGATCTCGTCCTTGAACCTGCCGGCCTTCTGCGCGGCTTCCGCCTTCTGCTGCGACGCGGCGGCGAACTCGTCCTGCTGGTCGCGGGTGATCTGCCATTTCTGAGCCACGTTCTCGGCGGTGTTGCCCATGTGATAGCCGTTGAAGGCGTCCCACAGGCCGTCCTTGATCATGGTGTCGACCAGTTCGGCATTGCCCATCTTGGTGCCGTTGCGCATATGCATGCAGTGCGGCGCCAGGCTCATGCTCTCCTGCCCGCCGGCGACCACGATGGCGGAATCGCCGTTGCGGATCGCCTGATAGCCGAGCGCCACCGCGCGCAGGCCGGAGCCGCAGAGCTGGTTGATCTGATAGGCGGTCTTCTCGTAGGGCACGCCGGCGGCGACCGCCGCCTGGCGGGCCGGATTCTGGCCGGTGCCGGCGATCAGGATCTGGCCCAGCACGACCTCGTCGACCTCGCCCGGCGCCACCTTGGCGCGCGCCAGCACCGCGCCGATCGCGATCGTGCCGAGCTCGGAAGCCGGCACGCTGGCCAGGGCGCCGTTGAACGAGCCGATGGGGGTGCGGGCGGCACTGGCGATGACGACATCGGTCATGACGGTCTCCGTGATGGCTGGCGGTGATGGACGGCGGCGCGCGGCATGCGCCGCGGCATGAGAATTGCGACGACTATAGGCAAGGTAGTGACTGGCACGCTGCGGGGCAAGGCGGCCCGGATCATTGCGCAGCCCGGACAACCACGCGGCCAGCGGCCGATAGAGCTTGGCCTCGCCGCTGCTGCCGACCACCATGCCGATATGGCCGGATTGCGGCTCCAGCCGCGCCGCCCGCGGCATCGCCGCGGCGAGCGCCGCCGCCGAGGCCGGCGGCACGATGCGGTCGCGCCCCGGCAGCACGATCAGGGTCGGCCCGTCATAGGCGGCCGGGACGACCGCCGCGCCGTCGACCCGCCAGGCCTCGCGGGCCGGCCGGTTCTCGCCGTACCAGCCGGCCAGGCATTCGCGCGCCACCGGCGCCGCCAGCGGCACGCCGTCGTTCAGCCAGTCCTCCAGGGCGACGAACTCGGCGGCGCGTTCCGACCCCGGATCGAGCCCGGCAAAGGCGGTGAACTTGCGCAGGGTCTGGAACGGATCGACGGTGGTGAACAGGAGCTGGATCGCGTCCACCGGCAGCTCGCCGGTCAGGGCCAGCAGCGGCTCCAGCACCGCTAGCGACGCGCCCAGCAGCCGGGCATGGTCGGCGCGCTCGGCATGGAAGTCCCAGGGCGTCGCCAGGCAGGCCAGCCCCGCGATGTCGGGGGCGCGGCGCAGCGCCAGGGCGAGCGCCAGCAGCCCGCCCATGCAATAGCCGATGACCGCCGGCCGGCGCCCGGTCGCGGCCAGCACCGCGTCGAGCGCGCCGCCCAGCCGGCCGGCGATGTAGCCGGTGAGGTCCAGGCCGCGCTCGGCCGGACCGGGGGCGGTCCAGTCCACCAGGAACGGCCGGAACCCCTGGCCGGCGAACCAGCGCATCAGGCTGTGCCGGCACGACAGGTCGAGCACGTAGCCGCGGTTGATCAGGGACGGCACCACCAGGAGCGGCAGGCCACCGCCCGCCGGGTCTGAACCATGGTCGAGCAGCCGCGTGGTGCCGGCCTGCCAGGCGATCGGCGGGTCGGCGAGGTCGCGCCGGTAGGGATGCTGCCGATAGGCGTCGACCCCGGCCATGAACCGCTCGAGCCGGTGCCGTCCTTCGGCCCGGACGGCGCCGGCGAATGCCTCAGGATCGACGCCGTCGAGGTCGCGCAGCAGGCTCGCCGCCGCCGGCTGCAGCTCCGCCCTCCAGGCGTGCCAGTCGCTGCTCAAGATCGGCAACGCGGCGACGGAGCCGATCCAGCTCGTCCCCGCCACCCCCAGATGATGCATCAGCGGGCGCGGCCCCAGCCGCGCTGGCGCCTTCGGTCCCGGCCCGGTGGCTTCGCCCCGATCCTGCATGCGCCGCGCTCCGCTTCGCCGTCCCACCGCTGGCCGCGCCGCCGGCGGCCGCCAGCCCCGCGCTCCCCAGCAGCGTGCTCCATTGTCCGAGCAGGCGGGTCGTCTGCTCGGCGAGCCCGCCATCGGCGGTTGCAGCCGCCATCTGCTCCTGCCACAGCTCGATGTAGCGCCGCGCCAGTTCGTCGAGCGGTGGCGGCCCGGCGCCGGCGGGGCCCTCATCTATTGGACCTTTTTTTGAACCAGCCGCCTTGCCGGCGATCCGGCCGGCGCCCTTGGCGCGCGCCGCCACGGCTCAGTCCCTCTCGGCGCCCGCCGCGCAGCCGAAGCTCCGACCCATTTGCGGCGCTGCAGCAGTCGGCCTAACGCGTTGCACCATCGGGGCGCTTTCCTGCTATCCTGCCGACGCACGTGCAATCGGTGGGGCGGCGCCCCGAGGGCAGGAATCATGGCCGAGCAGAGCGAGGCGGGCAAGCCTCCGATCACGATCAAGAAATACGCCAACCGCCGCCTCTACAACACGGCGACCAGCAGCTACGTGACGCTCGACCATCTCTGCCAGATGGTCAAGGACGGGCTCGACTTCGTGGTCTACGACGCCAAGTCGGGCGAGGACATCACCCGTTCGGTGCTGACCCAGATCATCGTCGAGGAAGAGGGCAAGGGGCAGAACCTGCTGCCGATCGGCTTCCTGCGCCAGCTCATCAGCTTCTACGGCGACAATCTCCAGTTCCTGCTGCCGCGCTATCTCGACCAGTCGATGCAGTCCTTCACCACCAACCAGGACCAGATGCGCCGCTACATGCAGGAATCCTTCGGCGGCATGTTCCCGTTCGGCCGGTTCGAGGAGATGAGCAAGCAGAACGTCGCGTTCTTCGAGCGGGCGATGAACATGTTCTCGCCGTTCAAGGGCGACGGCAGCGATCAGGAGTCCACCAGGCCGGCCGGGCAGCCGGTGCCGGCCCAGCCCCAGGGCGCCCAACCCCAGGGCGCCCAGGGCCAGCCGCCGGGACCGGGCGACAGCGCCGCCCTGGCGACGCTGAAGGACCAGGTCGACGCCCTGCAGAAGCAGCTCGAGGCGCTGAGCCGCGACAAGCCCGAACCGGGCGAGTGAGCGGCCCGCCGCCGATGGCAGGATGGCCTTCGACGCCCGCCGCTTCCTGATCGACCGCGGACTTCTGGCCGATCGCGCGGCGGTGACGGTGGCGCCGCTGACCGGCGGCTATTGGAACGAGACCCTGCGGGTGCGCGGCGGCGGCGTCGACTGGGTGGTCAAGGCCTATCGGTCCTCCGCCGGCCAGACCCTGTTCCCCAATCTTCCGGAGGCCGAGGCGCGCGCCCTCGAAGCGCTCGCCGGCAGGGCGGTGGCGCCGGCGCCGGTCGGGTTCTTTCCGGCCTCCGATGCCGTCGGCGACGACGATTTCAGCCGGCCGGTGCTGGTCTACGAGTTCCACGACGGCGCGCCCTGGCGGCGCGGCGTCGCCGCCGTCGCCGGCCTGCTGCGGCGGCAGCACGGCATCGCCGCCGACGGCTTCCGAACCCTGGCCATGGCGCCGGCCGCGATCCTGGAGCAGGGCGACCGGCTGCTGGCGCTGGCGGGGACGGACGCCCTTGCCGGCGCGGCGCGCGCCCGCCGCCCGGCCATGGTCGACGGTCCGCCGCCGCGCGCCCGCGCGCTGGTCCACACCGACGCCGGTCCCGGCAACCTGATCGACGGACCGGCCGGGCTGCGGCTGATCGACTGGCAATGCCCGGGCCTCGGCGACCCGGCCGAGGATCTGTGGTCGTTCGCCTCGCCCGGGTTCCAGATCCTCTCGGAACGCGCGCCGCTCGACAGGGCTGAGCGGGCCGCGTTCCTGGCCGCCTACGACGATGCCGAAGTCGCCGGGCGGCTGAGGTATCTCGAACCCTATCTCGCCTACCGCATGATCGGCTATTGCTGTCAGCGGCGGGGCCAGCTCAGCGGTCGCGACGACGCGGCCGCCGCGCGCTACGCCCGGGCGATCGCAGCCCAGATGCCGCTGCTCGACCCGGCCTGAGGCGGAACAGCGAGATCGAAACCATGGCCCTGCATCTCGTCCTGCACAGCTACAGCCTGCGCTTCCACTTCCTGCACAAGCCGGGCTTCGACGTGTTCGCGTTCATCGACCGCGCCGTGGCCGACGGCTTCACCGGCGTCAACATCAACGCCAACGGCGCCAACTACCGGCATCTCTCGGGCATGGGCCCCGATCACGTCGCCGCGGTGCGCCGCCGGCTCGACCGGCACGCCCTGCTGCGCGACCTGGAAACCAGCGGCACCGATCCCGCGCATCTGCAGACCCTGTTGGCGGTCGCCCAGGCGCTCGGCGCACGGGCGCTGCGCACCTATACCCGGCACAAGGGGAGCCCGCGCGACACCGTGGCGGCGACCACCCGCGACCTGATCGCCGCGGCGCCGCTGGCCGCGGCGGCGGGCGTGCGCATCCTGCTGGAGAACCACGAAGACTTCACCGGCGGCGAATGCGCCGAGATCCTCGCCGCCGTCGACAGCTCGTGGGTCGGCGCGCTGTACGACTACGGCAACTCGATGATGGTGATGGAGGAGCCGCTGGCGGCGCTCGCCGCCATGGCGCCCTGGGTCGGCGCCGCCCATCTCAAGGACCACGTGATGCTGGCGCCCGAGCATGCGCCGGACGGCCGCCTGTCGGTGCTCGGCGTGCCGATCGGCGAGGGCAACCTGGCGATCGTCGAGACCACCCGGCGGCTGATCGAAGCCGGGCTCGACCGCATCGCGTTCGAGAATGTCTGGGCATACTGCGCCGCGGTGGTCGACCAGCGCGGCCGGCGCGTCGGCGATCCGCTGCTCGGCCAGGGCGTCTACGGTTTCGCCGCCCCGCCGTTCGATCCGGCACGCTGCGAGCTGGCGCCCGAGGTCCTGGCGCAGCGCGATCCGGGGCATCTGGTGGAATTGGAGGCGGCGGCGCTGCGCCGCGGCATCGACTGGCTGCGGCCGCGCCTGGCCGAGGCCGGCATCACCCTCGCCGCGCGCTGACCGCACGGAACGGCATCGACGTCGCCGGCTGGCCGGACGCATGGCTCGCCGCCCGGGCGTCAGCCCAGGGCCGCTCCAGGCTGGGCCGGCCGAAGTAGTAGCCCTGCAGGTACTTCACGCCCTCGCCGACCAGGAAGCTCGCGTCCTCCTGGGTCTCGACGCATTCCGCCACCGTCTCCAGGCCGAAGGCATCGGCGAGACCCAGCAGGTTGCGGACGAACAGCTGGTTGTCGACATTGTCGGCGAGGTTGCGCACGAACGAGCCGTCGATCTTCACGATGTCGACGGTCAGCGAGCGCAAATGGCGGAACGAGGTGAAGCCGGCGCCGAAATCGTCGACCGCGACGCGACAGCCGACGTCGCGCAGCGCGCTGACGAAACGCGCGGATTCCTCGATGTCGTGCAGCGCCGCGGTTTCCGTGATCTCGACGATCAGGCGGCGCGCCATGTCGGGCTTGCCCTTGAGTTGCGCCAGCATGGCCCGGAGCCACGACTGGTCGGTCGCGGTCAGCCCGGAGATGTTGATCGCCAGCACCACGTCGTCGTGCTCCGCAAGCTCGCGCACGGCGAGATCGAGGACGTGGCGGTCGACCACGCGCATCATGCCGAGCTGTTCGACCACCGGCACGAAGGCGCCCGCCGGGACCAGCTCGCCGGCCTCGTCGCGCATCCTGAGCAGGCACTCGTAGAACGCGGTTCGGTGATCGGTCGAGTTCACCACCGGCTGATAGGCGAACATCAGGCGGCCGTCGCGCATCGCCTGCTGGACCTGCTCGCCGATACTCTGGCTGCGCCGATGCAGGAGCTCCTGCTGGCGCGACACGCGGTAGGAGACGAGGCCGTCGCGGCCTTCCTTCTTGGCCTGCTTGAGCGCGGTCTCGGCCTTGGCCATCACGTCGTAGGCGGTGCCCAGGAAGGCCGGGAACATGATCCCGCCGATCGAGACGGTGACGTGGATGCGCATGCCGGCGACCTCGATCGCATCCTCGCGCACGGCCTCCAGGATGCGCTCCGCGGCCCGCGTCATCTGTTCCTCGGAACAGCGCGCCAGCACGACGCCGAAGCGGTCGGCGCCGATGCGGCCGATGATGTCGCTCGATCTCAGGCAACGGTCGAGGCGCTGGCCGACCGCGATCAGCACGCCGTCGCCGGCCTCGTAGCCGTAGGCGTTGTTGATCATCGCGAGCTTGTCGACGCCGACCACCAGATAGGCGCCGCCGGCATCGTAGCGCCCGCTATAGGCAAGGGCATGATCGAGCGAATCGCGCAGGCGCATCCGGTTGAAATGTCCGGTCAGCTCGTCGAAGCTCGCCAGCCGTTCCAGCCGGGCCTCGTTCTGCTTGCGTGCGGTGATGAGACGCAGGCTGCCGACCACGCGCTGGGGACTGCCGTTCGGCGGGCCCTCGGCGGCGCCGCGATCGTGGACCCAGCAGAAGGTGCCGTTCTCGCCGCGCACGCGAAACTCGCAGTCGTAGATCTGGCCGTGCGACAGATGATCGCCGAGCGCCTTCAGCCGGGCCGGCAGGTCCTCGGGGTTGAGACGCGCGTTGAATGCCTCGCCGGTGCGCGGCAGCAGCGCCTCGCCGCCGAAGATCTCGGTGAAGCGGCCGATCCAGGTGATCCGGTCGGAAGCCAAGTCCCACTCGTACACGATGTCGCCGGCAGCCTCGATGGCCCGGCGCAACCATGCCAGCTGATCCTGTGCTTCGAACGGCTCGGTGCTGTCCCGCGCCAAATGGACCTCCTACCTGAAGGCTGTGCAGCGCAGCGCAACAGCCCCGCAACGCGCGGTGCCCAAGCTAGGCGTCCACCCCTTAACAAGCGATAAAGTCGGGCCGCCGCGAATGGACGGCCGCGGTCCGCATAAAGCACCGCAGCTAAGACATTATTTGAGAATCCGGCATGTTTTCGACGACGATATGGTAAATGTCATTGGTTAATTTGTTCGTACTCTGGAGATCACAGGATTTTCACTGAGGGTTTTCCAGAATGGATGGTATTTTCGGCAAATCCATCCTAGATTATTGACGCCATCCTGTGTGGGCGAGCCGCTTCGATGATCGAGCTGCAACGGCCAATCCTGTTGTCGCTGCCGGCCCCGGCGGGGTCGGTGCGATCGGCTGCGCCCGGCACCGCCGTGGCGGCGCCGGTGCGGCGCGTCGATCCGGTGCCGGGCGGCCGGCCGCACGACCGGGGTGACGCGGCGGCATGGCGGACGTGGCGCGGGGCCGACGCGGACGACGCGGATTTCGAGGAAGCGAGTACGGGAACGCGCCGCCGGCCGCGGGCCGCCACCGGCGAGGCCTCGCACGGCGCCAGCGGCCGGACCGCGCGACCGAGCGACGATTCGTGGCCGCCGGAGCCGGACGGCGCGGCCGCCGGGCCGCTGCGCTTCGGGGTCGCCCTGGGCCGGCTGGCGTTCCTGGCCCAGCAGGTGTTTCAGGAATCCATGACGGCCGGGCTGCACCGCGAACCCTGGGCCGACGGCATCGGGGCCTATCGCCGGGCCGGGGCGGAGCCGCCGCTCGAGGAGGGCGGCGCGGTGTTCCTCAGCCTCGCCGTCTGAGTTCCGCCGGCAGCGCCCGCGGCTGCCCTGCCGCTCAAACCACCGTCACCGTCAGCTCGCCGACGCCCTCGACGCTGCCATGCAGGCGGTCGCCGCGCGTGACGGCGGCGACCCCGGCCGGCGTGCCGGTATAGATGAGGTCGCCCGGCCGCAGGGTGAACAGGCCGGACAGGTGGGAAATGACCTCCGGCACCTTCCAGATCAGTTGCGCCAGGTCGCCCTCCTGGCGGGTCTTGCCGTTGACCTCGAGCCGGACCTTGCCCTTGGCGGGATGGCCGATCTCGCTGGCGCGCACCACGGCGGAGCACGGCGCGGCGTGCTCGAAGGCCTTGCCGACCTCCCAGGGCCGGCCGAGCTTCTTGGCCTCGCCCTGCAGATCGCGCCGGGTCATGTCGAGCCCGACGGCATAGCCGAACACGTGGTCGAGGGCGCGCGCGAGCGCGATGTCCTTGCCGCCCTCGCCGAGCGCCACCACCATCTCGAACTCGTGATGCACGTCCTTGCTGGCGTCGGGATAGGGGAACTCGCCGCCGTCCGGCACCAGGCTGTCGGGATTCTTCTGGAAGAAGAACGGCGGCTCGCGGTCGGGATCGTGCCCCATCTCGATCGCGTGCTCGGCGTAGTTGCGGCCGACGCAATAGATGCGGTGGACCGGGAACAGCTCGTCGGTGCCGCGGATCGCCAGGCTCGGCTGCGGCTGCGGCGGAAAGGCAAAGCGCGGCGCGCGGTTCATCAGTGTCTCACTCCAGCGTAATACTCGACGCGTTTCTCGAGGATGCCGATCAGCTCGGCGACGATCATGGCGAAGGCGAACAGCAGGATGGTGAGCGCCCAGAACTCCTCCATCAGGAAGTTCCGCGAATAGATCTCGAACAGCTCGCCATAGCCGATCACCGACACCAGAAGCTGGCCGATGACCACGCCCTTGACCCCGCGGATGAAGCCGATGCGCACCCCGGCCAGAATCTCCGGCAGCGCCGCCCAGGCGACGATGCGGGTATAGAGCGCGAGCCGGCCGGCGCCGAAGCTCCTGCCCATCTCGATCAGCGACGGCGCGATGTGCCGCACGCCGGCGCGGGTATCGAGCACGATGATCCAGACCGCGAACAGGAACACGGTGACGACGATGGTGGTCTCGCCGAGGCCGAACAGGATCATCAGCACCGGCACCAGGGCGGAGAGCGGCGCGCTGACGAACAGGTCGACCCACATGCCCAGCAGGTTGTCGATCGCCCGCACCCGGCCCATCAGCAGGCCGAGCGGCACGCCGACCGCGACCGCCAGGACCATGCCGATGGCGAAGGCCCGCAGGGTGATCACCGTCGCCACCTGGAACTTGCCGAGCTGCACCAGGTCGACCAGGCTCGCCAGAACCCCGCTGAACGGCGGAATGATGAGCAGCGCGCCGCTCTGGCCGACGATCTCCCAGAGCCCGCACCAGACCAGGAGCGAGGCCATCATCGGCAGCCGGTAGCCGAACAGCGTCACCGCACCTACTCCACGTAGGCCCGCAGGCCGTGCCAGATCTCCTCGACGGTGTCGAGATAGTGCCGGTCGCGACGGATCGCGTCGGCGCCGACGGCGCGGTCGATGGTCGGTTCGATCACCTGGGCGATGCGGCCCGGCCGCGGCGACAGCAGCACGATCCGGTCGGAGACATAGACCGCCTCCTCGATCGAATGGGTGACGAAGATGAAGGTCTTGCGCTCCTCGGCCACGAGCTGCAGCAGGTCCTCCTGGAACTTGCGCCTCGTCTGCTCGTCGACCGCCGAGAACGGCTCGTCCAGCAGCAGCACGTCGGCGTCGACGGCGAGCGCGCGGGCCAGGCCGACGCGCTGGCGCATGCCGCCCGACAGCTCGTGCGGATAGCGCGCCTCGAATCCGGACAGGCCGACCCGCGCGATGTGGCCGCGCGCGGCCTCCTCGCGCTCGCGCCGCGGCACGCCCCTGAGCTCGAGCCCGAAGGCGACGTTGCGCAGGACGCTGGCCCACGGCATCAGCGCGAAGTCCTGGAACACGAACGCGCGCTCCGGCCCCGGCCCGCTGACCGGCTTGCCCTTGACCCGGACCTCGCCCGCGCTCGCCGGCAGCAGCCCGGCGATGATCTTGAGCAGGGTGGTCTTGCCGCAGCCGGAGGGACCGAGCAGCGAGGTCAGCGCACCGCTCGGGAAGTCCAGGTCGATGCCGCGCAACGCCTCGACGCCGCCGTCATAGGTTTTGGAGATGCCGCGCACCTCGACGATGCCCGCGACCGGACCGGGTGCCTCAGCCAATTCGAATGTTTCCTTCCGCTGCACTGCCGTCACGGTTCAGCCTGCCCGCTTCTCGGGTCGGAACAGGGTGGACTCGACCCGCTGCATGACCGCCAGGGTCAGCGCCGAGAACAGAATGATCGAGGCGATCACCGCGTACATCTCGGCATAGTCGGCGACCGCACGGTGATAGGTGATGAGATCGCCGATCCCGGTCGGCGTGATCAGCAGCTCGGCCAGCACCACGCCGATGAAGCCGGCGGCGACGCCGAGCCGCAGGCCGGCGAAGATCACCGGGCTGGCGTCGGGGATCACGATCTTCCAGACCTCCTGCCGGGAGCTGCCCAGGAACGAGCGGCACATGGCGAGCAGCGACGGATTCACGTTGCGCACCGCCTTGTAGCAATTGAGCACGATGACCGGCAGCGCCAGCATGATGACCGCCAGGGTCTTGGCGGTCAGGCCGATGCCGTAGACGAAGGTGATCAGCGGGATGAGCGCCGCCATGGGCGCCGCCTGCAGCACGATGAACACCGGCGCGCCGAGCCATTCCGCGCCGCGCCGCAGGCCCATCAGCACGCCGACCCCGACCCCCAGCACCGCCGACACGACGACCCCGATGACCAGCGGCACCAGGGTGCTGACATAGGCCTTGGGCAGGCTGCCATCGGCGACCAGCGCCAGGAACGCCGCGGCGGTCGCCGTGAAGCTGGGGAAGGCGAGGTTGATCGGAATCCGCCCGGCCAGTTCCCACAGGCCGCAGAACAGGGCGATCGAGGCGAGACGCCAGCACAGCGCCGCGTAGCGCCGCCGGCTGCCCGCCTGCCTCGCCGAATGCGCGGCGAGCGCCGACGCGGAGGCTTCCGCGTCGGCGTCGCCTACGGCTCTGACCTGCATGGCTCGCCGCGTTCCCGAAGCCGGCCGCCTACTGCATGCCGAGCTTCTGCAGCGCGCGGTCGAGCGACCCGAAGTCCCAGAAATCGGCGACCTGGAGGGTGGCGGGATCGCCCTCGAGCTGGCCGGCCAGGCCGTAGAACTCGAAGTCGTCCTTGGCCGACTGCTGGTTGCCGCCGTCGTTCGGGAAGGCGCTGGAGGCGACCGCTTCCTGATAGTACGGCACCATCTCCGCCTCTTCCTCGGCCGGCAGATCGGGCAGCAGGTTGTACTGCTTGCGCAGCTCCGCGACGACGGCCGGGTTGGCGTTGACCTCGCGGGTGGTCCGGATCAGCTCCTCGACCAGGATGTCGACGGCGCCCTGCTGCTCCTTCAGGAACTCGGTGTTGGCGTAGAGCGCTTCGTCGCTGGCGTTGATCCCCTCCATCGGCAGCACCATGAACTTGTCCGGCGCCTTGCTGAGCAGCAGCGTGCGGTTGGCGGAATCGACGATGGTCGCCTTGATGGTGCCCTGCAGCATGGCGCCGGCGCGCACCTCCGAACCCGGCACGTAGGAAATCTCGCTGTAGGCGATGCCGTGGCGCTGGGCCATCAGCTTCATGATCGCCTCGGTGCCCGAACCGCGCGAATGCACGGTCATCACCTGGCCGTCGAGATCCTTCCAGTCCTTGTAGAACTCGGTGTTGACCACCGGGAAGAAGCGCAGCGCGCTCAGCTGGTAGAAGATGCGGATCGGCGCCTTGACCTTCTGCAGCAGCGCATAGGGCGTGCCGACGCCGATATCGGCCTGGCCGCCGACCACCGCCTGGGCGGCGATGTCCTCGGACTTCAGGTAGCTCACCTCGACATCGACGCCGCGTTCCTTGGTGCGCTCGATGGCGATCTGGAACGGCAGGGTTTCGATGGTGGCGATGTCGCCGAAGGCGATGTGCATCTGGCCCTCGGCGGCCGCCGGAACCGGCGACAGCGCCAGCAGCGCCGCGGTGGCGAGCCCCGCGGCCGACGCGACGAATCCACGCGATGTGGTCATGAGATCCTCCCTGGTTGCTTGTCGTTGTCTGCGCGATCCGCCGGCCCGCTCCGACCGGCGCTCGCGCAGTTATGAACCAATTTAGCAATGGTAGATCTTGGTTTTGAACAGAGTCAAGGTTACTGTTGCATTCCGCCGGACATATTGCGATAGTCCTTGGACCAATCCAAAAATTGGTTTCACCAATGACGGCGATTCACAAGGTCGAAGAAGAGGGTACGCTGACTCAGCTTCGGGCCTATCTGGCCCAGGCGGAGATCACCGACGACAGCCGTCTGCCGCCGGAGCGGCAACTTTGCCTGGCGCTCGGCATCAGCCGCGCCGAGCTCCGCAAGGCGCTGGCGACGCTCGAGGCCGAGGGTCAGCTCTGGCGCCATGTCGGCAAGGGCACCTTCGTCGGCAGCCGGCCGATCGACAGCTTCGCCGACCTGTCCGCCATCACCCGGCGCACCAACCCCGGCGAGGTGATGCGCACGCGCCTGCTGCTGGAGCCGGTGGTGGCCCGCCTGTCCGCGCTCAACGCCACCTCGGAGCAGATCGCCGAGATGCGGCAGTGCCTGAAGAAGAGCCGCGCCGCCACCAGCTGGCGGCAATACGAGAACTGGGACAACCGGCTGCACCGGGTGATCGCCGAGTCGACGCAGAACAATCTGCTGCTGGCGCTGCTCGACACCCTCAACGCGGTGCGCCGCGCGGTCGCCTGGGGGCGGCTGCGCGCCAACAAGGTGAAGCCGGATCCCGACCATCACAGCTTCGCCGAGCACGACGCGCTGGTCGACGCCATCGAGGACCGCGATCTGGAACGGGCCGCGAAATGCATGCGCCGCCATCTGGAGAACGTCGAGCGCAATCTGCTGCGCGCGCTCGCCGACGACTGAGCCACCAGGGAACACCAAGCCACCAGAGAACACCAAGAATGGATTGCGGAGGACGGATCGGATGATGCCGACGGGAACGATTGCCGCCATGCTTGGGTCGGCCGACGCGGCGCGGCCGGCGCTGGCTGCGCCGGGGCGCGACGCCATGAGCCACGGCACGCTCGCGCGTCAGATCGCGGCCAC
The DNA here is from genome assembly GCA_964372215.1 of uncultured Rhodospirillaceae bacterium. Classification (GTDB taxonomy): domain Bacteria; phylum Pseudomonadota; class Alphaproteobacteria; order Dongiales; family Dongiaceae; genus DAIMFL01. Next base: position 185,832 of record CAYJQC010000003.1, on the reverse strand, counting down.
CGTCGCGCGGCTGAACGCCCTCGGCATCGGGCGCGGCGACGCCGTCGCCATCGTCCTGCCGAACGGCCCGGAGATGGCGTCGGCGTTCCTGTCGGTTGCCGCGGCGGCGGTGACCGCGCCGCTCAACCCGGCCTATCGCGCGGAGGAGTTCGATTTCTATCTCGGCGACCTCGACGCCCGCGCCCTGGTGATCCAGGCCAGCATGGACTCGCCGGCGCGCGCGGTGGCGGCGAGCCGCAAGCTGCCGGTGATCGAACTGGTGCCGAACGTGGATGGCCCGGCCGGCGGCTTCGCGCTGGAGCCATCAGACGCGGCACCCGGCGCCGCCAAGAGCGACGGCTATGCCCAGGCCGACGATATCGGCCTCATCCTGCATACCTCGGGCACCACGTCGCGGCCCAAGATGGTGCCGCTCGCGCAAGCCAACCTGGTCGCTTCCGCCGGCAACATCGGCAAGGTGCTGAGCCTCGGCCCGACCGACCGGTGCGTCAACATCATGCCGCTGTTCCACATCCACGGGCTGGTGGCCGCCGTGCTGGCGTCGCTCGCCGCCGGCGGCAGCACCTACTGCACGCCGGGCTTCAACGCCCTCAGGTTCTTCGCCTGGCTCGATGACGCGGCACCCTCCTGGTACACCGCGGTGCCGACCATGCACCAGGCGATCCTGGGCCGCTCGACACGCAATGCCGAGGTGATCTCGCGGCGCAGGCTGCGCTTCATCCGCTCCTCGTCCTCGTCCCTGCCGCCCCAGGTGATGGCGGGACTCGAGGAAACCTTCGGCTGCCCGGTGATCGAGTCCTACGGCATGACCGAGGCGGCGCATCAGATGACCAGCAACCCGCTGCCGCCGCGTGCCCGCAAGCCGGGCTCGGTCGGCATCGCCGCCGGCCCCGAGGTCCGCGTGATCGGCGAGGACGAACGCCCGCGGCCCGCCGGTGCGACCGGCGAGGTGGTGATCCGAGGGCGCAACGTCACGTCAGGCTATCTCGAGAACCCGGCCGCCAACGCCACCGCCTTCACCGCCGACGGCTGGTTCCGCACCGGCGACCAGGGGGCGATCGACTCCGACGGCTATCTCACCATCACCGGGCGTCTGAAGGAGATCATCAACCGCGGCGGCGAGAAGATCTCGCCGCGCGAGGTCGACGAGGTGCTGCTCGACCATCCGGCGGTCGGCCAGGCCGTGACCTTCGCCCTGCCCCACGACAAGCTGGGCGAGGAGGTCGCCGCCGCCGTGGTGCTGAAGGAAGGCGGCGAGGCCAACGAGCGCGAGCTGCGCGACTTCGTCTCGACGCGGCTCGCCGACTTCAAGGTGCCGCGCAGAATCGTCTTCCTGGCCGAGATCCCGAAGGGCGCCACCGGCAAGCTGCAGCGCATCGGCCTCGCCAAGGTCCTCGGCTTGAGCGCATGAGGACGCCGGCATGAAGATCTGCATCTACGGTGCCGGCGCGATCGGCGGGCTGCTGGGCGCCGAGCTGGCGCGCGCCGGCGAGGAAGTGACGCTGATCGCGCGCGGGCCGCATCTGGCGGCGATCCGCGCGAACGGCCTGACTCTCAGGATCGACGGCGCCGAGCACACTGTCCGCGTCGCCGCCACCGACAAGCCGGCGGAGGCCGGGCCCCAGGACGTGGTCATCGTCACCGTGAAGGCGCACGGCGTGGCGCCGATCGCCGAGGCGATGCAGCCGCTCTTGGGTCCCGACACTGCCGTGGTGACCGCCATGAACGGGATTCCCTGGTGGTATTTCCACAAGCTCCCCGGTGCCCATGAGGGCCATCGGCTGCAATGCCTCGATCCCGACGGCCGGCTGGAAAGGCTGATCCCGGGCGAGCGGGTGATCGGCTGCGTCGTCTACCCCGCGGCCGAGGTGGTGGCGCCCGGCATCATCCAGCATGCCTATGGCAACCGCTTCATGCTGGGCGAGCCCGACGGCGGCAAATCGCCGCGCGCGACGAAGCTCGCCGAGGCCATGACCGGGGCCGGGTTCAAGGCGCCGGTGCGCCCACGCATCCGCGACGACATCTGGGTCAAGCTGTGGGGCAATCTGTCGTTCAACCCGGTCTCGGCCCTGACCCACGCGACCCTCGAGGACATCGCCGGCGATCCCGGCACGCGCGCCGTCATCCGCCGCATGATGGTCGAGGGCCAGGCGGTCGGCGAGGCGCTCGGCGTCAAGTTCGGGGTCGACGTCGATACCCGCATCGGCTGGGCCGCCGATGTCGGCGCCCACAAGACCTCGATGCTGCAGGACCTCGAGATCGGCCGTCCCATGGAGATCGACGCGCTGGTCACCGCCGTCGCCGAGATGGGCGACCTGGCCGGCATCGACACCCCCACCATCGACATGATCCTGGCGCTCGTCGTCCAGCGCGCCCGCGTGGCCGGGTGCTATCCACGTTGAGCAGTGGCGGCACGGTCGACCGCCGGCGCTTGCCGACTCGCCGCGATTCCTGTGACATAGCGCGCGGCGCGCCCCAACAGAGGAACAGCGATGCAGTCGAGAGGCGAGTACGCCAAACTGTCGCCCGGCGGATATCGGGCGATGCTGGATTTCGACAGCTACATCGAAGGCTGCGGCCTCGACCACCGGCTGCTCGAACTGGTGAAGCTGCGGACGTCGCAGATCAACGGCTGCGCCTTCTGCATCGACATGCATGCCCGGAAACTGCGACAGGCGGGTGAGAAGGATGCCCGGATCGATGGGCTGGTCGCTTGGCGGGAGTCCCCGTTCTTTGACGCGCGCGAGCGCGCCGCCCTGGCGTGGGCCGAGTCGGTGACCCTGTTGAGCGAATCCGGCGCGGCCGACGCCGAGTTCGACGGGTTGCGCCGACATTTCAGCGAGCGCGAAGCCGCCGACCTCACCTTCGCCATCGCGCTGATCAATTCCTGGAATCGCCTGGCGGTCAGCTACCGGACCCCGCCGACCGGCACGGATTGAGCACAGGCCGCGCGCCGATCCGGCGTCACCGCCGCTGGAACTTCACCGACAGCAGGATCGACGAGGTGGTGCGCGTCACCCCCGGCAGCTTGCCGATGCGGGTCAGCACCGCGTCGAGCGCCTCGGCATGCTCGGCCGTCACCTCGGCCACCAGGTCGTACTGGCCGGAGACGGTGTGGGCGCTTTTCACCTCCGGCAGGCCGCGCAGGGCATCGACCGCCCGGTCCTGCAGCTTCGGCTCGAGGGTCAGCATGACCTGGGCGCTGACCCCCGCCTTGGGCTGGTCGTCGCCCAGGGTCACGGTGTAGCCGAGGATCACCCGGTCGCGCTCCAGGCGCTTCAGCCGTTCCTGCACCGCGCTCCTGGACAGGCCGAGCCGGCGCGCGAGCAGCGCCGCCGGCTGGCGCGCATTGGCGCTCAGGGCCGAGACGAGTCGGCGGTCGATGTCGTCGAGGGCGCGCTTGGCCATGATTCCGCTGCCGCCGGCGTTTCCCAGGGGTCGGCCGGCGGAATGCCGGCGTTTCGCCGGGCGAGCCGGCATTTCGCCGGCTTCAGACCGGCCCCGCCCGTTGCTAGCATTGACCCCTCGCTTTAGCAATCCGGCCGGCCGCCGATCCCGGCGCCGGTCCCCGCAGACAGAAAGTTCATGTCCATGACCAGGCTCCTTGTGCTCGGCGCCGGCAAGATCGGCGGCGCCATCGTCGACATGCTGGGATCGACCGGCCACTACCAGCTCACCGTCGCCGACCGCGACCCGGCCTTCCTGGCCATGGTCGACCCGGCCAAGGCGCGCCACGTCCAGGTCGACCTGGCGGACGCCGCGGCGCTCGAGAAGGCCGCGAAGGGCCACGACGTCATGGTGAGCGCCCTGCCGTTCTTCCTGAACCCGACCGTCGCCAAGGTCGCGCGCAAGGTCGGCGCCCATTACTTCGACCTGACCGAGGACGTCGAGACCACCCGCGCCGTGAAGTCGGTGTCGGACGGCGCGCCGGTCGCCTTCGCGCCGCAATGCGGCCTGGCCCCCGGTTTCATCTCGATCGTCGCCAACGACCTGGCGCAGCATTTCGACAGCTTGCGCGAGGTGCATATGCGGGTCGGCGCCCTGCCCCAATATCCCGTGAACGGCCTCAAGTACAACTTGACCTGGAGCACCGACGGCCTGATCAACGAGTACTGCAACCCCTGCGAGGCGATCTACGAGGGCGAGCAGATCGAGGTCATGCCGATGGAGGGTCTCGAGAGCTTCTCGCTCGACGGCGTCGACTACGAGGCGTTCAACACCTCGGGCGGGCTCGGCACCCTGTGCGACACGCTGGCCGGGCGGGTGAAGAGCCTCAACTACAAGACCGTGCGCTATCCCGGCCATTGCGACATCATGAAGCTGCTGCTCGAGGACCTGCGCCTGCGCGACCGGCGCGACCTGCTCAAGGACATCCTGGAGACCTCGGTGCCGATCACGCTGCAGGACGTGGTGCTGATCTTCGTGACGGTCAGCGGCATGCGCGAGAAGCGCCTGACCCAGCAGACCTACGCCAAGAAGATCTATGCCAAGGAGATCGGCGGCAAGCTGATGAGCGCGATCCAGATCACCACCGCCGCTGGAATCTGCGCCATGGTCGACCTGCACCGCGACGGCAAGCTGCCGAAGTCCGGCTTCGTGCACCAGGAGCAGGCGAAGCTCGACGATTTCCTGGCCAACCGCTTCGGCCGCCACTACCAGTAGTCCAGCGGGCAGTAGTCCAGCGGGCAGTAATCCAGCGGGCAGTAATCCAGCGGACGGGCGCCGGCTGCGCATCGGCTGCTGGCGCCGGCGTGCCGGCGGCGGCACAATGCGGCGCGTACCGCTCACGAGATCCTGAGGCCAGGGTGTCAGCTCCGTCGGCGAGAAGCTCGCGCTGGCTTTTCCTGCTCCACGCCAACCGCTTCGGCGCCTCGCTCGCCTTCATGATGTATGCTGGCGCCCTGCCGATGGTGATGGCGGGCTGGCAGATGAGCTCGGGCGAGGCCGGCTCGATCCAGTCGGCGTTCAACATCTGCTACGCCATCTCGCTGGTCGCCACCTCCTGGCTGGCCGACCATCTCGGCGCCAAGCGGGTGCTGATCTGGTCGAGCTGGATCGCCGCGCTCGCCACTCTCGGCTTCGCGGTCTTCGCCCGTTCCTATGACAGCGGCCTGCTGCTGTTCAGCATCGTCGGCCTGGCCCAGGGCGGCACCTACACCCCGGCGATCATGCTGGTGGCCCAGGGCACGGCCCAGCATCAGCGCGGCGCCGCGATCGGCTGGCTGCTCGCCGCCGCCTCGCTCGGCTATTTCGGCTCGATCGCGATCTCGACCGCGCTGGCCGCGCGGATCGGCTACGAGACCGCCTTCCTGGTCTGCGCCGCCGGACCGGTCTTCGGGGCGCTGGCCGCCGCGATCGGCATGCGCCGCCGCCCCAACGTGATCGCGCCGCGCCACGGCGGCGTGTCGCCGATGGCGCTGCGCTTCCTGGCCGACCGCCGCTCGCTGCTGCTCACCCTGGGCTACACGGCCCATTGCTGGGAGCTCTTGGGCATGTGGGCCTGGATGCCGGCCTTCCTGTCGCCGGCCCTGACCGAGCGGACGTCGTGGAGCGCGGCGACGATCGGGCTCGCGGTCGCCGCCGCCATTCACTTGTCGGGCGCCTTCGCGTCGTTCGTGGTCGGCGGCGCCTCCGACCGCTTCGGCCGCAAGGCGATGCTGGTGACGCTCGGCATCGCCGGCGCCGCCTGCTCGTTCTCGATCGCAGTGCTGGCCGGCGGGCCGGCGCCGCTGCTGCTGGTCATGGCGGTGCTCTACGGCTTCTCCGCGCTCGGCGACTCACCCGTCCTGTCGACCGCGATGACGGAATCGGTCGATCCCGGCAGCCTCGGCCTGGCGCTCGCGGTGCGCTCGATCCTCGGCTTCGGCGCCGGCGGCGTCGCGCCGCTGGTGTTCGGGCTGCTGCTCGATGCCGGCGGCGGCCCGGGCGCGGGCGGCACGGGCTGGCTCTGGGCCTTCGCCAGCCTCGGCCTCGGCGGCGTGCTGGCGACGCTCTTCGCCCTGCGCCTGCCGACGGAGCGCCGGCCGGTCAAGCCGGGATCATGTACCTAACCGTCCAGCGCGACGAAGGCGGTCGCCTGGCGCGCGGTGCGCCGCACATGCTTGCGCCGCAGCGGCGAGTTCAGGAAGCGGTTGAGCGCCGCCAGCACCGCGCCGGCGGTCTCGGGCGAACGCGCCGCCCGCACCTCCTCGCGCGCCGCCAGGGTCGTCTTCAGGAGATGCACCGCGACGATCGGTTCCGGCTGGCCGTGGTCGAACAGCATCTCGATGCCCGCGTCGAAGAAGCGCTCGGCGTCGTCGACCTGCCAGCATTCCGGCGGTTCGTCGGCGCGGGCGTAGCGCGCATTGCGGCCGGCGAAGCAGGCCATCTGCAGCAGGCCCTGGGGCCACAGCTCGGGAATGCGCAGGCATTGCCGGCGCACCGCGTTCGCGAAGGTGATGCCGTGGGTGAAGTCGAGCCAGCCCACGTTGTCCTTGGCGGCGCCGTCGACGCGGGTCTGGATCGCGGTGTCGAAGCGCAGCATGTTGCCGGCATTGGCGCCGAGCAGCGCGTCGTACAGCGCGAGCGGGTCGGCGCCGCCATGGCCGGCGGTCAGGGCGAGCGCGCGCTCGACATTGAGGCCGCGATAGGCGGCAGAATCGGGCGCGGCGGCAGCACCGCCCCATGCCGCGAGCGCCGGCGCGTAGCCGCGGAACTCCGGGATCAGGTCCTCGCGGCTGGCCTTGACGATGCTGCGCACCAGCGCCAGCAGCAACGGCAGCGCCACCGTCCGGCCCAGCCGCGCGATCAGCGGCCCGGCCTTGGCGACATAGATCAGCGCATGGCCGAAATCGGCGTAGTGCAGCAGCGCCGCCCGGGTCAACCCGCGCTCCAGGGACGCGAAGCCGAGCCCGGCCGAGAGCGCGCCGCGGATCATCGCGCTCGCGGTCGGCTCGTCCTCGGCGTCGATTGCGGCGACGAAGGCGTCCTCGTCATAGGGCAGGCTGCCATCGGGATAGGGATAGGGCTGCTCGCGCAGCACGTCGCGGGCGACATGGGCGAGCGCCTCGGTGATGCAGATCAGCTGGCCCTCGGCATCCCGGCCCGGCGCATCGTGGAGCGTCAGCCAGTCGGCGGCGCCGGCATGGGCGTGGGTCCAGCCGAACTCGACCCGGTCATGGGACCAGACGATGGCGGCGGCAAGCGCCGCGGCAAGATCGCCGCCGGCCAGCCGCAGGCGCGCCAGCTCGCGCGCCATGCGCTCGTAGTCCTCGTCGTCGAAGGCGTCGCGCAGGCTGGCCATGATCGCCGCCCGGCGGTCGGCCGGCGGCGGATCGGCGAGGTCGAGCCAGACCGCGCCGTCGACCACGCGCAGCGGATAGACCCGCAGCCGGTCGCCGCCATAGAGATTGGCGCCGTCGCGCAGGTCGAACTTCCAGTTGTGCCAGTTGCAGGTCAGCAGGCAGGATTCGGCGCCGCTGCCCAGGCTGCCCTCACGCAGCGGGTAGCCTTCATGCGGGCAGCGGTTGTTGCAGGCGAATGGGCCCTCGGCGGTGGCGAACAGGGCGATCTGCTTGCCATCAAGGCGCAGCACCACGCGCCCCTTGGCCTCGAGCTCGGCCAGTGCAATCGCGTGGGTCCAGCGGTTCTCCAGGGCGTCCGGCACGGGGCGTCCTCCAACGCCGCAAAGCCTGCGGCGCGGCGCCGTCCGGGTCAAGGCGAAATCAACCTAACCCGTTGCCTTCGCTGACAATCCCCTGACGTATTCTGGGGTTGATCGAAGCCGCCCGCGGCACCGTCAGAGCACGTTCAGGCCGGTCGCCCAGACCTTGAACTTGTCCTTGAGATGGGGGTGGCCCTCGACCTCGACATTGGCGTGGGGTACCAGCAGGTCGGGGTTGAAGCCCATCTCCTCCAGCTCCTGGCGCGACGGCAGGTAGACGAACTCCTCCTCGTCCAGGAGCCGCACCACCACCAGCGTGTGGTCGTCGCGGAACTCGGCGCGCACGATCCTTCCGCCGAGATTGGTGTAGGTCCCCGTGTCGTAGGCCTCGATCGGTTCGAACGAGTCGTCCGCCGAGCGCTGGATCGACGCCGGATCGGTACCGACCATGACCATGGCCACCTTCCAGCCATCCGCCTCCTTCACGAAGGAGACGTCGACTTCGGCCTGGGCGTCGATCCATTCGCCGTCGGGGGAATCGGGCGGGCGCTGGCCGTCGGTGACGGTGTACAGGGTGGCGGCGCCGTCTTCCCCGCCCGATTCCAGGTGCAGCACCTGGAAGCTCCTGGGCGTCGCCTTCTGCTGCCACGCGAGGAAGGCCTGCTTCTCCTCCTCGGACGAGAAACCGCCCGCCACCATGCCGCGGAAGTCTTGCGAGCAGACCGCCATCCAGGCGTCGAAATCGCCGGCGCGCTGCGCCGCGTAGTAGCGCTCGAGCACCCCGGTCAGTTCGGCCTGCAGCCCGTCATCGGCCATCGCCCGGCCGCCCGCCAGGGTAGCCAGCGCCACCATCATCGCGACCATCCAAGCGCGCATCGATCTCTCCGCGGTGCTTGCCGCGGCCGGGCCACTGCGCCGGCCTGCATCGGAGAATCATCCTATCACCGCCGCACCCGTCGGCTACAGATGGCGGCCGTCACATCGCGGTCCGCCCGGCCGGCGCCGGCTCAAGCCACGGCGACGATGAACAGGCGGCGGAACGGGAACAGGGTGGCGCCGTCGGCTTGGGGCGGATAGGCGGCGGCGACGCGGCGCCCGTACTCGGCGAGAAAGGCGGCGCGCTCGGCCCCGGCCAGGGCGTCGAGGAATGGGCGCAGGGCGGTGCCCTTGGTCCATTCGAGCACCGGGTTCGCGCCCTCCAGCCGGTGCAGATACTCGACCTCCCAGATGTCGAGGCTGGCGGCCCGGGCTGCCAGCAGCCGGTGATAGTCCTGGGGCGGCGCGACCGGGGCGCCGCGCAGCAGCGGCCGCAGGCGGTCCCGCCAGGAATCCTGTCCGGCGATTTCGGCCAGCAGGCGATGCGACGGCGCATCGAAGTTGCGCGGCATCTGGACCGCCAGCACACCGCCGGGCGCGACGCCGGAGAGCAGGCGCGGAAACAGCCCGTCGTGATCGCCGAGCCACTGGAGCGCGGCGTTGCTGAACACCAGCTCGGCCGGCGCCGGCGGCGTCCAGGCGGTGAGGTCGGCGGCGACGAAATCGATGCCCGGCGCCAGATCGCGCGCCCTGGCCAGCATCTCCGCCGAACCGTCGATCCCGCTCACCTCGGCGCCCGGCCAGCGTTCCGCCAGCAGCCGGGTGATGGTTCCCGGCCCGCAGCCGAGATCGTAGATCCGGCGCGCCGCGAGCGGCGGAATCCGCGCCATCAGGTCGAGCGCCGGACGCAGGCGATGATCGGCGAACTTCAGGTACTGCCCGGGATCCCAGTTCGCCATCCGCGCCGCCTCACGGATTCATGATCGCCGCATAGTCGGCGTCGTGCCGCATGCGCCGCTGATGCAGACGGCGATAGGCCGGCAGCCGCCCGGGATTGGCGGCCCGGTAGGCATCGAGCGGCGCCAGCAGGCGGCCGGCGCGCCCGAGCAGGGCGTCGGCATGGGCGACGATGCTGCGATTGGGCCAGGGCTTCTCGGCCAGGCCGAGCAAATCGGCGAAGGCTTCCGCCTCGCGGCCGTCGCCGTACCGGCGGGCGAGGGTCAGATAGGCGGTCGCGGTGCTGCGGCTGACCCCGGCATGGCAATGCACATAGAGCCGTACCGCGCGCCCGGAATCGGCGAGCAGCTGGTCGATGAATGCCAGGATGTCGGCAACGTGGCCGGCGCTCGGCCCGAGCGGGTCGCTGTCGCCGCTGTCGTTCAGGCGAAGCAGCAGCACGCCGTCGTCAGGCGCCCCGGCGACCTGCAGCCGCGCCGCCGGCAACGCCGGATCGACCAGCCGGATCATGTGGGTCGGGCGGAACGCCGGGAGGTCCGCCGCGATCGTGTGCAGCCCGCCGATCTTGAGCCGGAACCCTGAAGCCAACGTGGTCATGCGCGCCGATCATCCTGGAGCGTTTCCGGATCGAACCTGATACAGCGCGGGGCGACCGGGGTCCAGCATGGGCAGTCGAGCGGCGGCGGATCAGCGCTCGAAGAAGAACAGCCCCAGCAGCACCGATATCTCGACCCGATCGTCGGCGCGGCTCTCCAAGGGCAGGGCCACCGCTTCGAACTCGGCCCAGTCCGCGGCGCTGCCGACGATCCGGCCGCCGGTCGCGGCCGGCCGCCGCAGGGCGACCGCCTGGCCGAGGATCGACGCCCAGCCGACCCCGCTCGGGTCGGTATGCAGCACCGCGCCCGTCATGTCGGTGCCGAAGCGGTTGGCGACCGCCGCGCCGACGGACTCGTAGCGCAGCTCGCCGGCATTTCCCGCGGGTCGCAGCAGCATGAGATGAGGTGCCACCGCCCGTGTCTCATGGGCGTCGATCGCTCCGGCGGAGGGCAGCGCACCGGCGAATTCCTTGGTGCGCCAATAGGCCAGCAGCCAGCGAGCCTCGGGGTGCCGCAACTCCTCCAGCGCGAGGGGCCGCATGGTTGAACTGACCATCCTGGTACATCCGTTCCATCTCAGTGCCCCTCCCAGGACTCGTGTCCGTCGGTGTGGAATGTGACCGTGCCGGCCGCGTTTCGCGATCCGGCAAAGGAACAGTCGGGCTATGCAGTGGTATAGGATTTGCACCCAAGGTTGTGCGATCGGCTGCCACAGGTTATAATTTGCGTGCTCCGACCCTCAACTCGCCCTGGTTCGCCGCATCTCTCCGATGCGGCCCCGCCGCGACTTTGCTTTGGCGGTTTGTCTACTGGGGCTTTTGATCAGAGTTCTAGGCGGAGCCAAGATTTAACTCAATTTGCTTGGCAACAAATTTGGAGGACGAGGCCAATGACCAGATCCAGCATTCGCAACCTTCCGGGCGGCGGTTCGACGCGTCGCGAGCTCATGGCTGCGCTCGGCGCCGCCGGGCTCGGGCTGGCAACGATGCCGATGATCGCCGGCCGTGCGGTCGCCGCGCCGAAGCTCACCTTTTTCACCTGGTCGGGCTACGAGCTGCCCGAGTTCCATCAGGCCTATATCGACAAGTACGGCGAGGGACCCGGCACGTCGTTCTTCGGCGGCGAGGAGGAGGCCCTGCAGAAGATCCGCAGCGGCTTCCAGGCGGACATCTGCCACCCCTGCACCTACACCCTCGACCTGTTCCGCGATTCCGGCGTGCTGAAGCCGATCGATACCAGCCGGATCCCGCGCTGGAACGACGTGTTCTCGAGCCTTCGGGACATGCCGATCCTGCACAAGGACGGACAGGTCTGGCAGGTCCCGTTCGACTGGGGGTCGTCCTCGTTCGTCTATCGGCCGGACATGGTCGACGTGAAGCCGGAGGACGCCAGCTGGTCGATGCTGTTCGACGACAAGTATGCCGGCAAGATCGCGCCGCGCGGGTCGACCGACGGCACGGTGGTGCCGGCCGGCATCCATATCGGCGCCGCCGACCCCTGGGCGATGACCGACGACGAGCTGGCCAAGGCCGCCGACGCGATGCGCAAGCAGCGCGACATGAGCCGGTTCTATTGGGACGACGCGACCTCGATGTACCAGGCCTTCGCCAGCGGCGAGATCGTGGTGGCCTATGCCTGGAGCTCGGCCCTCGCCCAGCTGACCAACCAGGGCGTGCCGGTGGTGTACGCCAACCCCAAGGAGGGCCGGCTCACCTGGGTGTGCGGCCTGGTCATGCTGAAGGACGGCGACGGCGACGAGCAGGCCGCCTATGACCTGATCGACGCCATGCTGGCCCCGGAGAGCGGCAAGTACCTGATCGAGGAGTACGGCACCGGCCACGCCAACAAAAAGTCGTTCGAGATCGCCGATCCGGCCCTGGTCGAGGCCAACGCGCTCGCCAATCCCGACAAGGCGCTCGCCATGGGCAAGTTCATCCCGGCGATCCCGGCGGACATCCGCGCCAAGTACACCAAGCTGTTCGACGAGGTGAAGGCGGGGTTCTAGACCCGGGCCGGCCGGAAGCGCCGTTCCCGATCCTCGCCGCAGACGCGGGGCATGACCCACGAATCGCACCGAGACAGCGCGTTTCGGGGGTCGCGATCGGGGTCCGGGCGCCGTCGCGCCAGGAAGGAAGACCGCGGCCAGGGAGTCCTGGCCGCGGCCGAGACGACAGCATCGATGGGGGAAGCCGGGCCGCCCGTGGAGCGGGCGGCGCGGTGATGCCGTCGGTGTTCGAGAAAGTGCGTACCGGCTTCCCCCGACTCCCAGGAGCCGGGGAACGCCGGTACGAGTCAGGAAGGATACATTCCTTCCAACAACGCTATGGCTGCGGCGCCACCACCTCCTGCTCCGAGCTGTAGGGCTCGATGCGGACGGTGCCCGCCGCGAAGATCACCACCCGCAGCACCGGCATCAGGCGGATCACGCCGTCCTCGCCGCGCGCCGGCGCGAAGCGCCAGGCCGCCAGCCGGCCGTTCGAGGCCAGCAGGTCGGCGAGCACCGACACCGAGGCGCGCGACGCCAGCGCGGGAACCTCGGCCTCGCTGACTCCGATCACGATTTCGTCGCGCACCGAGACCACGTTGAACAGGTGCAGCTTGCTCGCGTCCTGCGCCCGCACGCTGCCGGCGATCACCATGACCACCAGCGACAGCATGCTGGCGAGGGCAAGAACCGATGGCAGTCCGAGTTTCTGCTTTTGCAAGTTGGGCTCCCTGATGCGGGTCCGGTCATCCGTCGAACGAGCCCGATGGCGCCGGACGTTACCGTCGAGGCGAGGCACGCGCCACCGCCACCCGCCATCCGTGTGACGCCGGTCACCGGCGGCGACGGATTTCCGGGCCGGCGGTGACCGCCGTCACCTCGGCGGTGGCAGGGCCATGGCGGAGCGGGGCCCAGGACCGCGAACTCGATTGATCGCCGCCGCCGTTTGGACTAAGCATGGCGCCATGTTGAAGGCATGTTGGCAAGTTGCGACCACCACCACGACCCGCATCTGCGGGCCGTCGAGGTCGCGCATGGGCTGAACCGGCCCAGCCGCAGCAGACGCCAGCAAGCGTCGCACCCCGAGGCCCCGCCGGAGACGGTAAGGGGCCTTGGTGCTTTTTGGTCTCTTTCCCGTGCCGACCGCAACCGCCGCAACGGAGAGACCGATGGAACAGCCAAGCCCGCCCAAGCCAAAGATTTCGAAACCGGAGCCGGCCGCCCTGGACGGGCCCGGATCCCTGGATCCGCACGACCATCGCGCCATCGGCAACCGCCAGCGGCTGTTCCATCAGCAGGAGGACGGGCCGGGACAGGTGTTCTGGCACCCGCGCGGCTTCGCCGTCTATCAGGCGGTCGAAGCCCATGTCCGCCGCCACATGCGGCGCGCCGGCTATCGCGAGGTGCGCACCCCCCAGCTGCTCGCCCGCTCGCTGTGGGAGCAGAGCGGTCACTGGGAGAAGTTCGGCCGCAACATGTTCGCCCTGGAGGACGGCGCGACCTGCTTTGCCTTGAAGCCGATGAGCTGCCCCGGGCATATCCAGATCTTCAACCGCGGCGTCCGCTCGTTTCGCGACCTGCCGCTGCGGCTGGCCGAGTTCGGCGCCTGCCACCGCAACGAGCCGTCGGGCGCGCTGATGGGGCTGATGCGCACCCGCGCCTTCGTGCAGGACGACGCCCATGTGTTCTGCAGCGAGGCGCAGATCGGCGGCGAAGTGCAGCGCTTCGCCAGACTGCTGCGGGTGGTGTACGGCGATTTCGGCTTCGACGACGTCGAGGTGTGCTTCGCCACCCGTCCGGAAGCCCGCGCCGGCGACGAAGCCGCCTGGGATCGGGCCGAGGCGGCGCTGCTGGAGGCGGCGCGCGCCGCCGGGCTCGAGCCGGAGATCCGGCCCGGCGAAGGCGCGTTCTACGGCCCGAAGCTCGAGTTCCATCTCGCCGACCGGCACGGCCGGCGCTGGCAGTGCGGCACCATCCAGGCCGATTTCGTGCTGCCGGAACGGCTCGACGCGCATTACGCCGACAGCGACGGCGCGCGGCGCCGGCCGGTGATCCTGCACCATGCCGTGCTGGGCAGCATCGAGCGCTTCCTCGCCGTCCTGCTCGAGCAGCATCAGGGCAGGCTGCCGCTCTGGCTCGCGCCCGACCAGGTGGTGGTCGCCAGCATTGGCGCCGAGCAGGCGGACTACACCGAGCAGGTCGCCGAACGGCTGCGCGGCGCCGATCTGCGGGTCGCCGTCGACAGCCGCAACGAACGGCTGTCCCGCAAGGTGGTGGACGCACGGGAGCAGGGCACTCCCCTGTTCCTCGCCGTCGGCGCCCGCGAGGCGGCGGAGGGCAGCGTCTCCCTGCGCCATCCCGACGGCAGCCAGGAGGTCCTGGCCCTTGCCGACGCGGTGCAGTGGATCACCTGGCAGGCGGCGCCGCCGGCGGGTTGATGGCCGCGACACGAGGGCGCGGCCCGGGGCGGCTCGCGAACCGAATAGGAGTATTAACTTCATGGTTACTTCGCGTCGCTATGGTCGCCGCGTGGGCCCCGCCGCGCCGCCGGGCCTGGCGAAGATCGTTCAGGGAATCGACAATGGCCAAGTATCTGGTGCAGCCGACCGGCAGCGAGAGTCCGTTCGAAGAGGAAGAGCTGATCGTCAGCAAGACCGACCTGACCGGCCGGATCACCTATGCCAACGACGTATTCCTGCGGGTGTCCGGGTTTCCGCTCAAGGACCTGATCGGCGCGCCCCACAGCATCATCCGCCACCCGGACATGCCGCGCTCGGTGTTCAAGCTGTTGTGGGACACGCTGCAGCAGAAACACGAGATCTTCGCCTATGTCCTGAACATGGCGCGCAACGGCGACCACTACTGGGTGCTCGCGCACGTGACCCCGAGCTTCGACGCCGGCGGCAACGTCACGGGCTATCACTCGAACCGGCGCAAGCCCGAGCCCGAGCAGATCGCCAAGGTCAAGGACATCTACGATGAACTGCTGCGCCGCGAGCGCAGCCCGGAGAACCGCAAGGAAGGCATGCTCGCCGCCTTCGATTGGCTGGTCGGCGTGCTCAGGGACAAGGGGGTCGCCTATGACGAATTCGTCTTCGCTCTCTAAGGCGAAATTCGCCCTCGCCGCCGCGGCGATCGCGATCGTCGCGATTGCCGCCGGACGGATGTTCTGGGACCTCCCCGGCATGCTCGGCGTCGCCACCAACGTCCTGCCCCTCGGCCTGCTCGGCCTGAGTGGCTGGTGGCTGATGAAGGCGTCGCGGATGCTCGGCAATGCCGCCAGGGTGTGCGCGCGGGCGGCAGGCGGCGATCTCGAGGCGCGCATCTTCGACCAGGGCGAAGGCGGCGATATCGCCACCCTGCAGCACGGCATCAACGACATGCTCGACATCGCCGACGCCTTCGTGCGCGAGTCCGCCGCCTCGATGGAGTATGTCGGCCGCGGCAAGTATTTCCGCAAGGTGCTGGAGCGCGGCCTGCCCGGCGCGTTCCGCAACAGCGCGCGCGTGATCAACGCCGCGTCGTCGGGCATGGATCAGAAGGTTCGCGACTTCAACCATTTCGCCGAAACCATGGCCGGCAGCGTCGGGTCGGTGGTCGACACCATGTCGTCGGCCGCGCTCAATCTGCAGTCCAACGCCGACACCCTGACCATCAGTGCCGACCGCACCAGCCAGCAATCCGCGGCGGTGGCGGCGGCTTCCGAGGAGGCGTCGACCAACGTCCAGACCGTGGCCGCGGCGACCGAGGAACTGTCGAGCTCGATCTCCGAGATCAACCGTCAGGTGATGAACTCCGCCCGGGTGGCGCAGGAAGCCGTGCGCAATGCCGAGCAGACGACCAACACCGTGAACGGCCTGGCCGAGGCGGCGCAGAAGATCGGCGACGTCGTCGGCCTGATCAACCAGATCGCCGGACAGACCAACCTGCTGGCGCTGAACGCGACGATCGAGGCGGCCCGGGCCGGCGAGGCCGGTAAGGGCTTCGCCGTGGTCGCCAACGAGGTCAAGGCACTGGCGACGCAGACGGCGCGCGCGACCGAGGAAGTCACTGCGCATATCTCCGCGATCCAGCGGGAAACCGGGGCCGCCACCACGGCGATCGGGGCGATCACGGAGACGATCCGCGAGATCAACGAGATCGCGACGACAATCGCCAGCACGATCGAAGAGCAGGGCGCGGCGACCCAGGAGATCTCGCGCAACGTCCAGCAGGCTGCGCTCGGCACCCAGGACGTCTCGGCGAACATCACCGGCATCGCCCAGGCGGCCGCCGAGACCGGGGGAGCGGCGTCGCAGGTGCTGGATGCGGCGCGCCACTCCGGCGAGCTGGCACGGACCCTGCACGGCGAGGTCGAGAAGTTCCTGGCCGGAATCAGGGCAGCCTGAGGCCGGATCGGATCGCACTGATGCCGAGCGATCCGCGGATGAGGCGCGGTTGGCCCGCAGGCGCCGCGGCCGGCCCGAACTGAGTCGATCCGTGGCGGCGGCCGGGCGTATCTGACAGAAGATTGACTCTATGTCAGAAAGCTGACGTACTTGACGGGATGATAGACGTCCCGTCCTCGCGCCCCTCGATGCGTCAGCGCCTGACGGCCTGCCTGGCGACCGCGACGCCGGCGGAAAAGACGCTCGCCGGCTACATCCTGTCCAATCTCACCGAGATCCCATTCGAGACCGCCGCCTCGCTGGCCCAGAAGGTCGCGGTCAGCGAGCTCACCGTCGGCCGGTTCTGCCGCTCGATCGGCTATCGTCATTTCAAGGAGCTGAAGGCCGATCTCCGGGCCGATATCGGCGACCGGCCCTGGCTGATCGGCGACCGGCTGCGCGAGTTCCGCGCCCGCGGCCACAGCGACAAGGACGCGCTGGCGCGCGGCCTCGAGCTGGAGATCGCGGCGCTGGTCAAGGTCTACGAGCTGGCCGGCAGCAAGGAATGGCGCCGCGCCGTCGAGCGGCTGGCGACCAAGCCGCGGGTCTTTATCGTCGGCTTCCAGACCGAGCGCGGCATCGCCGCGGCCATGGCCCAGCAGCTGCAGTATCTGCGCGACGGGGTGCAGCTTCTCGACCTGGCGGCGGGAAACTTCGCCGAGCTGTTCCTGACCGACAGCAGCGACTGCTGCCTGGTGATGTTCGAGGGCCGGCGCTACTCGCGCCTGGCGCCGCTGCTGACCCGCAAGGCGCGCGAGGCGGGCATTCCGGTGACGCTGGTGACCGACTATTTCTGCGGCTGGGGGCGCGACCACGCGAGCGAGATGTTCGCGGTGCCGACCGAGCTGAACCTGTTCTGGGATTCGACCGCACCGATGTTCAGCCTGGTCAATCTGATGGTGAACGGCGTGTTCAACGCGCTCGATCCGTCGGTCGAGCAGCGCCTGAACAGCGTGGCTGAGCTGTACGGCGCCTTCACCGGCCACGCCGGCGAAGCCGCCGGCCCCGAGCGATAGCGCGGCCGACCGCACGCACGAGCAATCGAACCGAAAGCCACCACGAAACCGCGGACAACCCGCAAGGCATCACCACAGGGAGAGCGAACCATGAAGCGAATCACCCGCAGACTCATGCTGACGGGCCTCGGCCTGGCGGTGGCGGCCGGCCTGGTCCCGACGACGCCGGGCGGCGCCGCCCTGGCCCAGGAGGCCGTCTTCGTCATGAGCAGCAACGAGGTCGGCGCGCCGACCTACAACCCGATCAAGGCCGGCATTCTCAATGTCGTCACCACCCTGATCTACGACACGCTGGTGGTGCAGGACGCCGACCAGAGCTTCCATCCGGCGCTCGCCGAATCCTGGGAGAACAGCGACGACGGCCTGACCTGGACCTTCCATCTGCGCCACGGCGTCACCTTCCACGACGGCGAGAAGTTCAACGCCGACACCGTCGTCTGGTTCATCGGGCAGTATGCCGGCACCGAGAACGAGTACATGATCGAGGCGATCGACAAGGTCGAAGCGGTCGACGAGTACACCGCCCGCTTCGTGATGAAGCGGCCGGAGCCCAACCTGCTGTTCAACCTGTCCAGCGTGTTCATGGGCATTCCTTCGCCCAAGGCGTACCAGGCGCTCGGCGACGACTACGGCGTCACCGATGCGGTCGGCACCGGGCCGTACAAGCTCGAGAGCTTCACCATCGGCCAGGAGACGGTGCTGGTCCGCAACGAGGACTATCGCTGGGGCAGCGAGCTGTCGGAGAACAAGGGGCCGGCGAAGATCGCGCGCATCGTCTTCCGCGAGATCGCCGAACAGTCGACCGCGTTCCTCGAACTCAAGACCGGCGGCGTCGACCTGTTGCTCGGCGTGCCCACCGACTATCTGGGCGAGCTGAAGAGCCAAGCCGACATCACGCTGCTCAGCATGCCCGGCGTCGACGTCATGTACATGCCGATCAACACCACCAAGGAGCCCTTCACCGACGTCCGTGTGCGCCAGGCGACCGCCCTGGCGGTGAACCAGAAAGAGATCCTGGACAGCATCTATGGCGGCGTCGGCATGGAGGCGCACAACTTCCTGATCAGCGCCCTGCCGGAGTCCAAGGTCGATCCGAGCCTGGAGATCAGCTACGATCCCGAGAAGGCCCGGCAGATCCTCGACGAGGCCGGCTGGACGGTGGGCGCCGACAGCGTCCGCGAGAAGGACGGCAAGCGCCTCGAGGTCAGCCTGTGGACCCAGAGCGACACCGAGTTCAAGCGGGTCACCGAGGCGGTGCAGGCCCAGCTCAAGGCGATCGGCATGCAGGCCGACATCACGGTGTTCGACTCCAGCACCATCCGCGACCAGTACAAGAAGAACGAGCATCAGCTCGCGGTGCGCAGCTATAGCTGGAACAACGCCGACATCCTCGACTGGTTCTTCAGCGGCCAGCGGCTCGGCTATCCCAACGTATCGATGTGGAACGACCCGAAGTCGGAGGAGCTGAATGTGAAGGCGATGCAGGGTTCGCGCACCCTCGATGAGCGGATCGCAAATTTCAAGGCCTATCACGAGTACCTGCTGTCGCAGTTCGTGTTCGCGCCAATCTATCAACCCGTGCAGAATCTCGCATATAACAAGACCAGGCTGAAGCTGCCGGCCACGATTCGCGGCACGCAGTACACGATCCAGTCGATCCTCGACACGGAGGTGATCGAGTAGCGAAAGGGCCCTGGTCCGATCCGACCCAGGGTATTTGGAGGCGGAAGACCGGGATGTTGGGTTATGTCATCCGGCGGCTGCTGCTGCTCATCCCGGTCTTCCTCGCCGTCTCGATCGTCGTGTTCCTGGTCATCCACCTGGTGCCCGGCGACCCGATCGACAACCTGCTCCGGATCGGCAGCGGCCCCGAGCAGCGCGCCAAGCTGGTGGCCAAGTACGGCCTCGACCGTTCGCTCGTCGAACAATACCTGATCTGGATGAGCAACTTGCTGCAGGGCGATCTCGGCACCGCCATCGTCATGCGCCGGTCGGTGTCCAGCCTGATCATGCAGAGCCTGCCCTATTCCCTGAGCCTCGGCGTGCTGGCGCTGGCTTTCTC
This sequence comes from uncultured Rhodospirillaceae bacterium, assembly GCA_964372215.1. Taxonomy (GTDB): domain Bacteria; phylum Pseudomonadota; class Alphaproteobacteria; order Dongiales; family Dongiaceae; genus DAIMFL01. The sequence continues at coordinate 166,332 of CAYJQC010000003.1, read as the reverse complement.
GACCATCGTCGGCGTGGCGACCGGGGCGATCGCCGCCGCCTGGCGCGACAGCAGGGTCGACCAGGCGATCATGACCTTCACCTTGCTGGGGTCGACCGTGCCGGGCTTCTGGCTCGGCCTGCTGCTGATCCTGCTGTTCGCGGTCGAGCTCGGCTGGGTGCCGGTTTCCGGCGCCCGGAGTTGGGATTCCCTGATCCTGCCGGTGCTGACCGTCGGGCTTGGCGGCACCGCGCTGGTCGCGCGGGTGACCCGCGTCGCCATGGTCGAGATCGCCAGCAAGGACTTCGTCCTGCTGCTCCACGCCAAGGGCCTGTCGCGAACCACCATCCTGATCCGCCACGTGCTGCGCCATGCGCTGCTGCCGGTGGTCACCATCCTGGGCCTGCGCATCGGCTGGATCCTCGGCGGCGCCGTGACCATCGAGTTCGTGTTCGCCCGCCCCGGGCTCGGCATGCTGCTCATCAGGGGGCTCAGCCAGCACGACTATCCGGTCGTCCAGGGCAGCCTGCTGATGCTGGCCATGGCGGTGATCCTGGGCACGCTGATCGCCGACCTGGTCCAGGCGGCGATGGACCCGCGCGTGCGCGAGTCGCAACAGTGAGCGGCGTGCGGCATAGCGCCCTGTTGCGGGCCCTCGCGACCCCGAAAGGGTTCGTTTCCGGCGTCTACATCCTTCTGGTGGTCGCCGCGGGGCTCGGCGCGCCGCTGGTGGCGCCCTACGAGTACGACATCCAGAACCTGCCGGAGGCGCAGCAGGCACCGAGCCTGGCTCACTGGCTCGGCACCGACGAATTCGGGCGCGACGTGCTGTCGCGCGTCATCTACGGCGCTCGCGTCTCCCTGTCGGTCAGCGTCACCGCCATCGCCGGCTCGGTGCTGGCGGGCATGTGCCTGGGCGCCGCCGCCGGCTATTTCGGCCGCGCGTTCGACCGCATCGTCACCACGGCGGTCGACCTGAGCTGGTCGTTCCCGGAGATCCTGATCGCCCTGCTGCTGGTCGCCATCATCGGCGCCGGGCTGGAGAGCACCATGCTGGCGATCGCCATCGCCTATCTCGCGCAGTTCACCCGCCTCACCCGCACCCAGGTCATGGCGCTCAAGGGCGAGACCTATATCGAGGCGACCGTCAATCTCGGCGCCGGCCATGGCCACGTGCTGTTCGGCCACCTGCTGCCCAACGCCCTGGCCCCGGTGCTGGTCGCCGCCATGCTGGCGACCGGCGACGCCATCATCCTGGAGGCGACGCTCGGCTTCTTCGGCCTGGGCGCGCAGCCGCCGACGCCAAGCTGGGGCGCGATGATGAACAGCGGCACCGCCCATCTGTTCATCGCCCCGTGGATCATCGTGTTTCCCGGACTCGCGGTCGCGCTGATGGTGATCGCCATCAACCTGTTCGGCGACGCCCTGATCCGCGCCCTCGACATCCGCGCCCGGCTGCGCGAGGGCTGACGCGGTGCTGCTCGAGGTCGACCGGCTCTGCGTCTCGATCGGCCCGCTGCGGCCGCTCGACGACGTCGGCTTCGGGCTCGACCGCGGCAAGGTCCTGGGGGTGGTCGGCGAGTCCGGCTCCGGCAAGTCGCTGACCGCGCTGGCCGTCATGGGCCTGCTGCCGCTGATCGGCGGCCGGGTCGCCGGCGGCAGCATCCGGTTCGACGGCACCGAGCTGAACCGGCTCGGCGAGGCGGCGTATCGCCGCCTGCGGGGCGGGCGGATCGGCCTCATCACCCAGAACCCCATGACATCGCTCGATCCGGTGCGCCGGGCGGGCGAGCAGATCGACCAGACGGCGCGGCTCCATCTCGGGCTCGACCCGGCGACCGCCCGGCGCCGCAGCATCGCGCTGCTGGAGCGGCTGCGGATCTCCGAGCCGGAGATGGTCTACCACCAGTATCCGCACCAGCTTTCCGGTGGCATGCGCCAGCGCATCGTGATCGCCATGGCGCTGGCCGGCGAACCCGACCTGCTGGTGGCCGACGAGCCGACCACGGCGCTCGACGTCACCGTGCAGGCGCAGATCGTCCAGCTCCTGGTCGAGCTGGTGCGCGAGCGCGGCCTGGCGTTGCTGCTGATCACCCACGACATGAGCGTGGTGGCCCAGACCTGCGACGACGTCGCGGTCATGTATGCCGGACGGGTGGTCGAGCGCGGGCCGGTGGCCGGCATCTTCGCTGCTGCGCGCCATCCCTATACGCGGGCCCTGATCGGCTGCATCCCGCGTCCCGGCATCGCCCGCGGCAGCCTGCTCGGGATTCCCGGCATGGTGCCGGGCGTCGCGCAGTATCCGGCGGGCTGCCGATTCCATCCGCGCTGCGCCGAGGTCATGACGCGTTGCAGCCAAGCCGTGCCGGCGTTCCGCGGCGAGCCGCAAGGCGGCGGGGGCGTCGCCTGCCACCTGCACCGGGACGACGCCGCATGAGTCCGCTGGTCACGGTGCGCAACCTCTCCCGGCGTTTCACCAGCCGGCGCGGCCTGTTCGGCGCGGCGCGGGTGATGACCGCGGTCAACGACGTCTCGTTCGAGGTGCCGCGCGGCCAGGTCCTGGGCGTCGTCGGCGAATCCGGCTGCGGCAAGTCGACCCTGGCGCGGCTGATCCTGCATCTGATCGCGCCGAGCGCCGGCTCGGTCGCGTTCGACGGCGTCGAGCTCGACTCAGTGCGACCGCGCGAGCTCCGGGCGCTGCGCCGGCGCATGCAGATGGTGTTCCAGGACCCCTACTCCTCGATCGATCCGCGCTACACCGTGCGCGACGCGCTGCTCGAGCCGTTCCGGGTGCAGCGCCTGCGGCTCGACGCCGCCGCGGCGCAGCGCAAGGTGTCGGATCTGCTGGAGGTGGTCGGGCTCGGCACCGACATGGCGGAAAGCTATCCCCATCAGCTCTCGGGCGGGCAGAAGCAGCGGGTCGGCATCGCCCGCGCGCTGGCGCTCGAGCCGTCGTTCCTGGTGCTGGACGAGCCGACCGCCTCGCTCGACGTCTCGATCCAGGCGCAGATCATCGGCCTGCTGGAAAACCTGCGGACCGAGTTCGGCCTCACCTATCTCTTCATCTCCCACGATCTCGGGCTGGTCGGCTATCTCTGCGACCAGGTCGTCGTGATGTATCTCGGACGCATCGTCGAGATCATGCCGCGCGGCGCCGCCGCGCCGCGGCACCCCTATGCCCGCGCCTTGCTCGACAGCACCTTCGAGCCCGATCCGGCGCACCGGCGCACCATCACCCGGCTCGCCGGCGAGGTGCCCAGCGCCTTCGACCTGCCGCCCGGCTGCGCCTTCGCGCCGCGCTGCCCGCGGGCCAGCGATCGCTGCCGGCGGGACCTGCCGGTGCTCGCCGACGACGGCGGCGGCCATCCCGTCGCCTGCCATCACCCGATCGACCCGACACCTTGATCCAAGATTCGCATTCACGGAGCAACCGACCATGAGCCAGCTCGTCCTGACGGCGGAATTCGCCCACGAAACCAACACGTTCAACGTCAACAAGACCGGCTATGACGCGTTCGTCAGCGCCTACGGCAATTTCGGCGCCGACGCGATCCGCGAGCGCGGCGACGCCAATACCGGGCTCGCCGGGTTTCTCGACGCCGGCCGCAAGCACGGCTGGGAGATCCACCACGTGCTGAGCGCCGACGCCGAGCCGGCGGGCCCGGTCACGCGCGACGCCTTCGACCGCTGGACCCAGCCGATCCTCGACGCGGCGCGCGAGCACAAGCATCGCCTCGGCGGCATCCTGATGGCGCTGCACGGCGCCATGGTCACCGAGTTCTGCCAGGACGGCGAAGGCGAGCTGCTGGAACGGCTGCGCGCCATCGTGGGTCGCGACCTGCCGATCGCCATCACCCTCGACCTGCACGCCAACGTGACCCGCAAGATGTGCGAGCTCGCCGACATCATCGTGTCCTTCAAGACCTATCCGCATGTCGACATGCGCGACGTGGCGCGCCATGCCGGCGACGTGCTGCAACGGACCATGAAGGGCGAGATCAGGCCGCGCACGCTGCGCGCCCATCGCCCGATGCTGGACGAGGTCAATGGCGGCCGCACCGACACCGGGCCGATGATCGACTGGGTCGCTCGCGCCCGCGCCTATGAGAAGCAACCGGGCGTGTTCGCGGTCAGCATCAACTCGGGCTTCGGCAACGCCGACATCGCCGAGGTCGGCCCCACCGTCCTGGTCACCTGCGAGGGCGACGCGACGAAACACCAGGCCTTCGCCGAGAGCATCGCCGACGAGATCTGGGCGACCCGGTTCGACGTGCTGAACGACTACCTGACAGTCGAGCAGGCGGCGGCGATCGCCAAGGACTACAAGGCGACGAACGGACCGCTCATCATCGCCGACTATGCCGACAACCCGGGCGGCGGCGGCTATGGCGATTCCACCGAGCTGCTGCGCGCGCTGCTCGCCGCCGGGATAGACGACACCTGCTTCGGCCCGATGGTGGACCCGGAGGCGGCCCAGGCACTGCATCGCCAGAAGCCGGGCGAGCGCGTCCGCCTGCGGCTGGGCGGCAAGACCGACCCGAGTTTCGGCGGCGGGCCTCTCGAGCTCGAGGCCGAGCTGGTCAGCCTGAGCAACGGCGAGTACACCGGCGACGGGCCGATGGTGGGCGGCCTGCGCGCGACCTTCGGCACCAGCGCCGTGATCCGGGTCGACGGCATCGAGATCCTGGTGGTCAGCGTGCCCGCGCAGATGCTCGACCTCCAGCAGTTCCGCGCCTTCGGCATCGATCCCGCGGCGAAGCGCGTGGTCGCCCTGAAGTCGATGCAGCATTTCCGCGCCGCCTTCGAGCCGATCGCCGGCAAGGTGATCGTCTGCGACAGCGGCGCGCTGTGCACCGCGCGCTACGAGGTGCTGCCTTATCGCAACGTGCCGCGGCCGATCTTTCCGCTCGACCGCGACATGATTCTCTAGAATCTTTCCCCGGGGTTGCCCGGGCGGAGTAGTTAAGAGTCCCGGCTTGTTCCCCGGCGGGTCCGCATGCCACGCTGACCCTGCCGTCGCGATGTCGATCGGCGGATCGGGGGACAAGCTCCAGCGGCAGGTGTCGAGTGCCGCAACGGAGACAGTACGCCGCCGGCCGCCGAGGGAGAGGTCCGGTGATCGAGGGGCTGCACCACTGCGCGTTCCGGTGCCGGGATTCCGAGGCAACGCGGGCGTTCTACGAGGATTTCCTCGGCTGCACCCTGTTGGCCGCGCTGCCGGTCAGCCGCACCGTGACCGGCCGGCCGGTCCGCCTGCTGCACACCTATTACCGGCTCGGCAGGGGCTCCTACGTGGCGTTCTTCGAGGATCCCGACCGCCCGTTCGAGTTCAAGCAGCAGCACGATTTCGACCTGCACATCTCCTTCGATGTCGACGAAGCGACGCTGGTCCGCATGCGCGACCTGGCCAGCGCCCGCGCCATGGAATGCCGCGGCATCGCCGACCACGGGTTCATCCGCTCGATCTATCTGCGCGATCCCAATGGTTACGTGGTCGAGCTGGCCGTCCGCACCGATCGCCACGACCTGCTGCTCAATCCGGCGCGCAACGGCGCGCGCGCGGTGCTGGCGGAGTGGCAGGAAAGCAAGGTCGCCCTGGCACGGGCATGACCGGGCGGCGCCGGTTCAGCGCCGGCGCGAGTCCTGCAGCAGCCAGACCGACAGCACGATCAGCCCGAGCGACAGCACCACGATCACCGTGCCGACGGCGTTGATTTCCGGCGTGATGCCACGCCGCAGCGTCGAGTAGATGTACATCGGCAGGGTGTTGTCGCGGCCGGTCAGGAAGAAGGTCACCGGGATCTCGTCGAAGGACAGCGTGAAGGACAGCAGCGCCGAGCCGATGATGGCCGAGCGGATGTTGGGCAACGTCACCATCAGGAAGGTCTGCCACGGCCGGGCCCCGAGATCGCTCGACGCTTCCTCGAGATGGCGGTTGAAGCGCTGCAGCCGCGCGTAGACCTGGGTGACCACGATGGCGGTGAGCGCGGTGCCGTGGCCCATGATCACCGTCTCCAGGCTGAGGTTGAATCCGAGCATGCGGAACAGGTTCAGCATGGAGATGCCGGTGATGATGCCGGGCAGCGTGAGCGGCAGCATGACCAGGCGGCGGAATGCGGTCTTGCCCGGGAACCCGGCGCGGTCCAGGGCGAAGGCTGCCGGCACGCCGATCACCAGGGTCAGCAGGGTCGCCGCCGTGGCCACGTAGAAGCTGTTGCGGATCGCCGCCAGCATGTCGTCGTTGCCCAGCATCTTCTCGTACCAGCCGAGCGTGAAGCCCCTGAGCGGCAGGGTGGTCACCACGTTGTCGTTGAAGCTGAACATGATCAGCACCACGACCGGCAGATAGAGGAAGGCCAGGACCAGCGCAGCGAACCCGCCGAGCATCCAGAACGAGGAGTCGCGCCGCCGCCGCCGCGGGACGGGACGGACAAGCGGTTCGGTGGTCGCCGGCGCGCTCATCTCGTCATCCCAGGTTGAGCCGTCCGGTACGCTCGAGCCGGTCGCTCGCCGAGATGATGGTCAGCACGATGACCAGCACGACGATCGACAGCGCGGCGCCGAGCGGCCAGTTGAGCGCGATCCCGAACTGCGACTGGATGACGCTGGCGATCATCGTGCCGCTCGGCCCGCCGACCAGCACCGGCGCCACGAAGTCGCCGAAGGTCAGGCAGAACGCGAAGGTGACGCCGGCGAGAATTCCCGGCACCGACAGCGGCAGGGTGATCCTGAGGAAGGTCTCGAGCGGCGCGACTCCGAGATCCTGCGAGGCCTCCACCAGGTTGCGCGGGATTTTCTCGAGCGAGGTGTAGATCGGCATCACCACGAAGGGGATGAAAATGTAGGTCAGGGTCAGCACGATGGAGAACTGGTTGTAGAGCAGCAGGTCGGTCGGCTCCGCCAGGATCCCGGTCCACACCAGGAACGAGTTGAGCACGCCCTGGCTGCCGAGAATCGTCTTCCAGGTATAGGCGCGCAGCAGGTAGGAAACCCAGAGCGGCACGATCACCGCCATGTAGAGGATGGTGCGCAGCCGCGCCGAGCGGATCTTGAACACCAGGAAATAGGCCAGCGGATAGGCCATCACGAGCGACGCCACCGCCACCGACAGCGCGATCTTCAGGGTCCGCAGCAGCACCGTGTAGTATTGCGGATCGCTGAACAGCAGCAGGTAGTTGCCGAACTGGAAATCGGGAATGAAGATCGGAAACTGGGTCCGATAGAAGCTGTAGGCGAACATGATCGCGTAGGGCACGAACATGAACACCGCCGTCCACAGCAGCGGCGGCGCCAGCACGCCCAGACTGGCGAGACGGCGGCGGGTCGCCAGCCTCACGACGCTGCCTCGCCGGAAAAGACGATCACGTTGGCCGGGTCGATGGCGACCGTGACCGCGCTGCCCGCCGGCGGCAGGCGCAGGCTGCCGACGCTGGCGTGCAGCTGCAGGTCGACGACGAACGGCGCCTTCTGGCCGATGTCGAGCTCGACCCGCAGCGCGTTGCCGTGGAACAGATGCTCCATCACCCTGGCCGGCAGCATGTTGGCCCCGGCGGGCGCGGCGGCGGCGGCGTCGAGCATGACCGCCTTCTCCGGCCTGACCGACAACAGCACCTGTTCGCCGACCGCGAAGCGGCGTCCGCCGGCCGGCGACCGCAGGCGATGGGCGCCGGCGGTGGCGACGATGCCCGCAGGTCCGGCCTCGGCGACAACCGCCGGCACCAGGTTGGAGGTGCCGATGAAATCGGCGACATAGGGGGTGGCCGGATTGTCATACAGCTCGGACGGGCTGCCGGTCTGGATGATGCGGCCATGCTCCAGCACCACCACCCGGTCGGACATGACCAGCGCCTCGCGCTGGTCGTGGGTGACCAGGATGAAGGTGATGCCGAGCTTCTGGTGCAGATGCTTGAGCTCGACCTGCATCGCCTCGCGCAGCTTGACGTCGAGCGCCGACAGGGGCTCGTCGAGCAGCAGCACCTTGGGATGGCGGATGATGGCGCGGGCGAGCGCGACGCGCTGGCGCTGCCCGCCCGAGAGCTGGTTCGGCAGGCTCTCGATCTTTTCGGACAGGTCGACCATGCGCAGCGCCTCCGCCACGCGATCGCGGATCTCGCCGCGCGACGCGCCGGCGACGCGCAGGCCATAGCCGACGTTCTGCCCGACCGTCATGTGCGGAAAAAGAGCGTAGTCCTGGAACACGGTGTTGACCGGCCGGCGATGCGGCGGATCGTCGGTGACGTCGCGGCCGTTCAGGATGATCTGGCCGGTATCGGGCGATTCGAAGCCGGCGATCATCCGCAGGATGGTGGTCTTGCCGCAGCCCGACGGCCCGAGCAGCGTGACGAATTCGCCCGCGCCGATGGCGAGCGATACGCCGTCCACGGCGACAACGCCGCCGGGGAAAACCTTGGTCAGGCCGTGCAGTTCGATGATGTCGGTCATGTCGCTCCGGAATCGCGGCGCAAGGGGTGCAAACCGCGGGGACGGGCCGCCGGACGCGGCGGCGATCCGTCCCCGCGGCGCTCAGGCCAGCCTCATTCGGCACCCTTCACGGCGTTCCAGGTGTTGGTGTAGACGTCGAGCCGATCCGGCTGCTCCCACATCACCAGGCTGTTGACGTAGTCGATGTCATCCTGGTGCTTCTCACTGTACTCCTCCGGCGACATGCATTCCTTGGCGGCGACCGGGTTGGCCGCGGAATAGCCGGTGACCGTGGAGATGCCGCACTGGCCGCGGGCCGAGGTGGTGAAGTTTATGTACTGGTAGGCACAATCGGCATTCGACGTGCCCTTCACGATCATCCAGTTGTCGACCCAGCCGTCGGCCTTCTCCTTGGGCAGGAACTCCTTCACGGGAATGCCCTGCTTCTGCAGCTCAGCCACCTGGTAGCCGCCCCAGGTATTGGAGATCCACACCTCGCCCGAGGCATAGAGATTGATGAGCTCGCCCGCGGTGCTCCAGTATTTGCGCAGCATCGGCTTCTGCGCGATCAGCTTCTGCTTCACCGCCTCGAGTTGCTCGTCGCTCAGGCTGTAGACGTTGTCGTAGCCGAGCAGCCGCGCGGTGTTGAATATCGCGCTCTTGTCGTCCCACATTGCGATCTTGCCCTTGTAGGCCTCGTCCCACAGCGCGGCGTAGGAATCCGGCTCGCCGCTGATCTTGTCGGTGCGGTACATCAGGGGGATCGAGCCCCAGGTCAATGGCACGCCATAAGTCTCGCCCCCGGCATTGATCGCCTTGGCGTCGCGGAAGACCTCGTAGATGTCGTTCAGATGCTCGAGCTTCGACCGGTCGAGCTGCTCGACCAGGCCGGCGGCGACCAGCACCGAGGCGGCATCGGCCGAGGCCGAGACGATGTCGTAGACACCGCCGCCGGCGGCGAGCTTGGGCGCGAAATCGTCGTTGGAGCCGACATAGGTCGCGGTGACCTTGCAGCCGCTCGCCGCCTCGAACTCCTTGACGTAGCTGTCGTCGGCATAGCCCTCCCAGCCCAGGAAGCTGAGCTCGGCGGCGTGCCCGGCCGAGGCGCCGAGCACGATGCCGGCGCCGATCATCACTGCCTTGAATCCGTTTTTCATCGTCACTCTCCTTGTTGCTCCGTTCGAGCCGTTCATGTCGTCGCGATCTTCTCCAGCGGGCCCCCCCGACCGGGGGCCCCCGCCTGCAGATAGGCGTCGATGCCAGGCGTGCGATGGCCGTCTTCGCGCCACAGCACCGGGAAGTAGTTCTCGTCGATCTCGTCGTCGCCCAGCCGCTTGTAGCGGCCATAGATGCGCCCCGTTCCCTCCTGCAGATGCCCCGGCGCATAGCGGACATCGCTGCGCATGGCGTGCAGCACCAGGGATCGGCGCGGCCGTACCGACCGGTTGTAGCCAGAGCCGTGCCAGGTCCAGCCGTGATGGAACGAGCCGCCGCCTTTTTTCACCACCACCGGCACGATCTCCGCCTCGACGCCTTCGCGCCGGGCGGCGAGCTGCATGTATTTCCGATACTCGTGCGGCCCGTGGAACTCGCCTTCCGGCTTCGACTTGTTCCATCTGTGGGAGCCGCGCACGAACTCCAGCGTGCCGCCCTCGGCCGAGGTATCGTCGAGCGCGATCCACAGGCTGAGCAGGTCGCAGGGGGCGTACCAGGCGAGATAGGCGCTGTCCTGGTGAAAGCCGAGCGGCCGCGTGGCGGGCGGCTTCCACAGCACGTTGTCGGACATGATGCGGGTGCCGGGCCAGCCGCCCATCCTGGCGATCGCCCGGCCGAAATCGGCGCGCAGCACGACCCGGGCGACCGTCCGGTCGCCGCGCCAGCCGTTGCAGATCTGGCGCGTCAGCGAGGGGTCGCCGGTACCTTCCTGCCAGTTCACCTCGTCGGGCCACATCCCGGTCTCGAACTCGCCGCGGAACATCCGTTCGTAGGCGCCCCGGAGCGAATCGACGGTGGCGTCGTCGACGATGCGGTCGACGATCAGGAAGCCGTCCCGGTCGAACTGCGCGATCTGCTGCTCGGTCACGTCGAACATCTGGCGTCCTCGCATCGCGGCGGCTGTGAACCGGGCCGGACGCCGGCACCGATCCACGGGCCGCCGCCGCGCGGCTCGCGGCCCCTGCCCGCGCCCGGTCTCACACGACCTCCAGATAGCGGGCCCGCTCCGGCGCACCGGTGGCACGCCGCAGCGCGCCCTCCTCGACCCGGCAGACCCGGACGAAGTGGTCGACGAATCCGGCACCGAACACGGCGCGCGCCGGGGCCGAGCGTTCGAGCCGCGCCGTCGCTTCGAACAGATCGTGCGGCAGCGGCAGGTCGCCGCCCACCCCCGCCAGCGGCATCTGGTCTGGTCCGCCGCCCATCAAGGGTGGCGGCAGCGCTGCCTGCTGCTCGATGCCCCACAATCCGGCGCCGAGCGCGAACGCGAGGCCGAGATAGGGATTCACGTCGGCCCCGGGCAGACGATACTCGAGCCGGCAGGACTCGGCCGGCGCCGGCACCACGCGGACCGCGGCCGAATAGTTCTGCACCGCCCAGGAGGCGGCCTTGGGCGCCCAGTTGCCCGGCGCATGGCGCCGATAGGAATTGACGTTGTGGTGGGTCAGCGCCATCGCCTCGGGCGCCAGGCGCAAGATGCCGGCGACGAACTGGCGGAACACGCCGCTCATGCCGTCGGCGCCCGCCGCATCGGGAAACAGCGGCTTGCCGCTGGCGAGATCGACCAGCGACAGGTGGACATGGCCGGACAGGCCGGCAAGCTCGCCGGCGAGCTGCGCCATGAAGGACGCGGTCAGGCCGCGGCGGCGCCAGAACGCCTTGGTGAACATCTTGAAGGAAGCGGCGTCGTCGGCCGCGCGCAGCGGATCCTGGTCGCGCAGCGTCGCCTCGAAGCAGCCCGGCCCGAGCTCGAGGCCGAGGCTCAGCAGCTTGATGCCGCCGGCGTCGAGGGTCTGGCGCAGCTCGCGCACGAAGTCCGCATGCGTCGCCGCGCTCTCGCCGGCCCAGCAGCGATTGTCCCGGGCGAAGCCGGCGAGCCGCGCGAAACCGCTGTCGCGCAAGGAGGCCGCGTCTTCTTCCAGCACGAAGAACTCGAATTCGAGCGCCGCGCGCACGCCGAACCCGAGCGCCCGTGCCTTGTCGATCTGCGCCTTCAGCAGATTGCGCGGCGACAGCGCCGTCGACGGGCCGGCATAGTCGGCGACGACCAGAGCGGCCGCGTCCTCGAACGGATAGGGCCGGGCCGAGGCCGAATCGATGGTCACCGGCTCGCCGACGAAGGGGCCGGAATCGAACACCCGCTCGCCGGCGTCCCACAGCGGCAGCACGTTGACGAAGCTGCCGCCCGGTCCATAGACCCGGGCGACGTCGTCGAGCGCCAGGCGACGCTCGCGGAAACTGCCGAAAATGTCGAAAATGCCGACATGGACGGTGTCGCGGCCCTCGGCCTTCAGGCGGCCGATCAGCTCGTCCAGCGCTTCATGCGCCGCACCGCCGTCACCCCGCGATCCCTCGCGGTCCTCTGCCACCTGCGACCCCCCTCCTGTCCTGGGCCGGCGGCCTCGATGGGCGGCCGGTCGTTATGTCCGATCGGGCAGCGCGCATCAACCGTGCCGATCGCCCGTCCGGACTCGATTGATGCACTAAATCGGCGGGGCCGCAATATCGCAGGGCGCCGTGCGGCAAATTCGCCGCGCCGGAAGGCCGGTCAGCGACGCCGGCCGAGCCGCCGCGCCAGCCCGCCGACGACGCCTTGGGGCAGCAATACCACGAACGCGGCGAGCAGCAGACCGAGGCCGATGCTGCGGAAATCCCCAACCTCCTTCAGCGCTTCGTCGGCGAGCATCAGGATCGCGGCCCCGACCAGCGGCCCCCAGATCGTGCCCATGCCGCCGACCACGATCATCGACATCAGGAACAGCAGCAGCGAGACCGAGAACAGAGTCGGGCCGACGATCTTGAAGTTGGCGGCGTAGAATGCGCCGGCCAGGCCGGTGAAGAAGGCGGAGAGCGCGAACACCCAGAGCTGATACTTGAAACGGCTGATGCCGCGCGAGACGGCGTAGCCCGGATTGTCCCTGAGCGCCCGGAAGGCGAGGCCGAGCGGCCCGCGCATCACCGCGATCGAGAACGCCATGGCAAGCACCAGGAGTCCCAGGCCCACGAAGTAGTGCGCGACGATGAACTTGGCGCCGAACAGCTCGCGGAAGCCGAGATCGCCGAACTTGGACAGGCCGCGGGAGCCGCCCATGAGCTGCTGGCAGCCGGCATCGGTGGTGACGAAGCAGTTGGTGTCGGTGATGATCAGCACATAGGCGACCTGGGCGATCGCCAGGGTCAGCAGCGCGACATACGGTCCGTTGAGACGCAGGCAGGCGAGGCCGATCAGGGTGCTGAGCGCCACCGCGATCAGCGCCGCGACCGGCATGGCGAGCCACAGCGACCAGCCGAGATAGAAGCCGAGCATGGCGGTGGCATAGCCGCCGCAGGCGAACAGCGCCATTTGCGCCAGCGAGAAGATGCCGGCCACGCCGAAGGTCAGGTTCCACTGCGTCACCACCGTTGCCCAGACGAAAAACACCGTCATCTGGGTGACGGCGTAGCGCATGGGAAAGACGAACGGCAGCACGGCCGCGACGGCGACCAGCACCACCCCGGCGATGACATGTCGGCGCAGCCCGGTCACAGCCGCACCACCTGCTGGCGTCCGAACAGACCGTAGGGTCGCCAGATCAGCACGACGATGACGAGCAGCAGCAGCGTGGCGAAGCCGAAGCGTACGCCGAACAGGAACTGCGCCGCCGCCTCGATCACGCCGAGCACGAGCGCGGCGATCGCCGCGCCCGGCACGTTGCCGAGCCCGGCGACGACGCAGATGATGAAGGCCTTCAGCATGGGGTCGCCGCCCATGCTGGGCGAGAGCGTGGCGATCGAGCTGACCATGATGCCGGAGACCGCGGCCAGCGCGCCGGAGAGCGCCAGCACCTGGGCGTAGACCTGGCCGACCCGGACGCCCATGAGCTGCGCCGCCTCGCGGTTCTGCGCGGTGGCGCGGATGGCGCGCCCCGCCCGGGTGCGCCCCAGCAGCAGCGCGAGGGCGAGGATCAGCGCCAGGGCGACGGCCAGGATCAGCGCGTTCTGGTTCGGGACGTACACGCCGCCCAGGGTGAAGCCGCCGGCGACGGCGAGCGGCTGGGGCACCGGATAGGCGCCGAACAGCTTGAGCACCAGGTTCTCCAGCGCGGCGCCGAGACCGACCGTGGCGATGATGATGTTGGTCTCGAAGGCGCGCGACTTCAGCATGCTGCGCACTGTCGCATGGTAGATGACGAGGCCGATCAGCGCGCCCACCAGCATCGCCGCCGGCAGCCCGAGCGGCACCGGCAGGCCGAGGCGGGCGATAGCGTAGTAGCAGGCGTAGCCGCCGAAGGTCAGGATCGCGCCATGGGCCATGTTGAGCATGCCGAGGGCACCCCAGACCAGCGACAGCCCGACCGTCGACACCGCGTACATGGCGCCGAGGGTCAATCCCGAGGCGAGTACCTGGATGAAGATTTCCATGGGGCGTCAGCCTCCGAGATAGGTGTCGACGATCTCGGGCCGATTCATCAGCTCGGGCCCGGCGCCGTTCCAGACGAACTGCCCGTTGTCGAGCAGGTAGATGTGGTCGGCGCTGTCGACGACGCGCGCCACGCTCTCCTCGACCAGCAGCACGGTGCGGCCGGCCGCGCGCAGCTGCGCGATCACCGCGTAGATCTGGTCGATGATGATCGGCGCGAGGCCAAGCGACGGCTCGTCGAGCATGAGCACGCGGCCGCCGGCCATCAGGCCGCGGCCGATGCCGACCATGCGCCGCTCGCCGCCCGACAGCGTGCTCGCCACCTGGCTCCGGCGCTCGGCGAGCTTGGGCAGCATGGCGAACACCAGGTCGAGGCTTTCCGCCATCCGCGCGCCGGCCGGCGGCAGATAGGCTCCCATCTGCAGGTTCTCCAGCACGGTCATCTCGGGAAACAGCAGATCGCCCTGGGGCACATGCACGATCCCCGCGGCGACGATCTCGTCGGGCCGGCGCCCGTCGAGCCGCTGCCCGGCCAGGCTGACCGATCCGCCGTCGAGCGGCAGCAGGCCCGAGATGGCGCGCAGCAGGGTGGTCTTGCCGTGGCCGTTCGGGCCGATGATGGCGACCAGGCTGCCCTCGGCCACCGCCATGCCGACTTCGCGCAGCACGCCGCGGCCCTGATAGCCGGCCGAGACGCGATCGAGGACGAGCAGCGGCGCGCTCATGCCGGCGCACCGGCCGCCGGCGGCCCGCCCATGCTGGCCTGCAGGCGCTGGGCGGCGCCGGCACCGAGATAGACGTCGATTACCTTGGAGTCGCGCAGCAGCCCGTCGGGCGCGCCTTCATACAGCTTCTCGCCGTGATGCATGATCAGCACCCGGGTCGACAATTGCACCAGGAAGCGCATGACATGCTCGATCAGGATCACGGTAATGCCGAGACTCTCGAGGCGGCGCACGACGCCCATGACGTGGTCGATCTCGCGCGGGCTGAGCCCGCCGACCGGCTCGTCCATCAGCAGCAGCTTCGGTCGGGTGGCGAGCGCGCTGGCGATCATCAGGAGCTTGCGGTCGAGCACCGGGATCTTCTCGGTCAAGGCCGCGGCGCGATCCGACAGCCCGACCGCGGCGAGCGCCTCCTCGGTGCGCGCCCGCGCCGCGCGGTCGATTCGGAAGCCGGGCAGCAGGCGGTTCTCGCGGCCGAAATGGGCGCCGATCAGCACGTTCTCGCGCACCGTCAGGCTGTCGAACCCGGCGTTGAGCTGGAAGGTCCGGGCGATGCCGGCATGGCAGATCCGCTCCGGCGACAGCCGGGTGATCGGCCGGCCGGCGAGCGACACCTCGCCGGCGGTCGCCGGATTGAGGCCGGAGATCACCTCGAACAGGGTGGTCTTGCCGGCCCCGTTCGGGCCGCCGATGCCGAGCACCTCGCCTTCGGCGACGTCGAAGGAGAGGTCGTCGACCGCCGCCAGCGCGCCGAAATGCTTGCTGACATGGGTGCAGGCCAGCAACGGCGCGCCAGCGGCGGTCATCCCTGGATCGCGTCCGGTCCGGCGGCTCAGGCCTTGAGCCAGGGCGGCGTGGTGAACTGCGCCGTCTCGTAGGGCGCCGGGGCGATCAGCACCGGCGTCTTGGTATGATCCTGGATCTGCAGGAACTGATGCGGCATGCCGAGCGACGGGTCGCGGGTCTGGTCGGGATAGGCATAGGCCGACTGCTCGTTCGGGATGAACCGGGTCACGCCGTTGACGCCGCGATAGATCAGCTGGTTCATCCGCGCCGCCACCTTGCGGTTCTGCTCCTCGTTGCCCGGCTCGCCCGGGCCGCCGGCGAGCGCCGCCGCGATCGCCCAGATGTAGCAGCCGTCATAGGGCTGCGAGCCCGAGAGATGGCTGGCGTCCGGGCCGAACTTGTCCTTGTAGCGCTTTTCGAAGGCGGTGCCGATCTCGTCCGGCAGCGCGGCGATCACGGTGCCGTAGACCACGCCCTGTACCGCTTCCTTGCCGATCTCGCGGAACGCCGCGAGCGAGGGGCCGTACTGCATGTAGATCAGGCTGGGCGTCGGATCGGGCACGAACTGCACCATGAACTGCGCCAGATCCTGCGGGAAGAAATGGGTGTTGCAGATCAGCGCCGGCGGATCCTGCCGGATCTTGGCGAGAGTCGGGCCCCATTCGTTGATCGGCACGTTGACCGATTCGAACAGGCTGACTTCCCAGCCGAAGTCGGCCGCCTTGTCCTTCACCGCATTGGCGATGTTGCTGCTGTAGGTGCCCGGGCCGGTGACGATGGCGAGCTTGTTGTTGGCGCGCTTGAACTGGCCGCTGTCCTCCAGCCCCTTGACGAAGGTCAGGAAGCCGGGGCCGTACCAGTATTCCGGCGGGTCGCCCTGGAAGCTGCCGAAATAGCGGACCGGGTCCGACTTGATCAGGTTGTTGTGCGCCAGCACCGTGTCGTAATGCACGTAAACGATGCCGGCATCGGCGACCACTTCCTGGATGTCGATGCCGGAACCGTAGTTGTAGCCGTTGATCACGGCATGGACGTTGTGGCGATCGACCAGCCGCTGCACCGCCTGGATGACGACGTCGCCGGCCATCTCCTGGGTGTCCTCGAAATGCGGCTCGAGCGGGCGGCCGAGAATGCCGCCGGCGGCGTTGATCTCCTCGCAGGCCAGTTCCAGCCCGCGCTTGAACTCGATGCCGTCGGGCGCGGCGAAGCCGGTCTGCGGGCTGGCCTGGCCGACCGGGATCGGATCGCCATCGGCCTTGGCGCCGTTGTTGATGGTCTGCAGCATCGCCGCGGGCGCGGCGATGGCGCCGGCGCCGAGCGCGGCGCCGCGCTTCAGGAAGCTGCGCCGGCTGGCGGCACTGTCCGATCCGGCGATCCTGGTCGCGTCGTCCCGTTCATTCCTGTTCATCTGCCTCTCCCTTGGTGACGGCTGATTGATTGGAGCGCGCGTCCAAAGTTTCCTCGGCCGGCGCCAGTTTCTCCCTGATTCCCTACTTGATCCCCGACAACAGGGCGGCGGCGCGGTCGATCGCCGCCTCCTGATGCGGCTGCAGGTCCTGCTGGCCCCAACTCTCCATGCTTGGCAGCCAGGGATCGGCGATGCCGGTGGCGATGCCCGACAGCTCCTCCATCACGGCGAGGCCACAATAGGGCACGTTCGAGGCGGAATAGCCGCCTTCGTGCGACATCACCAGCCGGCCGCCGCAGACCTCGTCCGCGACCTCCATGAGCAGGCGGGTCAGGCGGCGATAGCAGCCACTATGCACCATCATTCGGCCGAGCGGGTCGATGCCGCCGGCATCGAAGCCCGATGGCACCAGGATCAGCTCGGGCTTGAACCGGCGGAGCGCCGGGACGACCACCCGCTCGAACGCCGCGAGATAGGCGCCGGCGCCCGAGCCCGGGGGCATCGGGATGTTGAGGTTGTAGCCGCGGCCCTTGTCCGCGCCGCCTTCATCAAGATGGCCCGACTCGATCGGGAACAGCCGATCCTGGTGGATCGAGATGGTGAGCACGTCGGCGCTGTCGTAGAACGCCTGCTGGGTGCCGTTGCCGTGATGCACGTCCCAGTCGACCGTCGCCACCCGGCCGACGCCATGCACGGCCCGGGCATGCATGGCGGCGATCGCGACATTGCCGAAGATGCAAAAGCCGCGGCCCTTGTCGCGCTCGGCATGGTGGCCGGGCGGACGCACCAGGGCATATGCGTTGGCGAGCTCGCCGCCGAGCACCTGCTCGACCGCGCGGATCGTGCCGCCGGCGGCGAGCTGGGCGATCTCGAAGCTTCCGGTTCCGAACGGCGTCAGGTCGCCGGCGTCGCCGCCGCGCTCGGCCGACAGCTTCTTGATGCGGGCGATGTAGTCGCGGGTGTGGAAGCGGGCGATCTCGTCCTCGGTGGCGGGGCGCGGGCGGACCGGGGCCAGGCGCTCGAGCAGCCCGCTCACCTCGAGCAGGTTGCGGAAGCGGCGCTTGGTGCTGGGGTTCTCGGCATGCTCGCCCGGCTCGATGCCGAGTCCCGCCGGGAACACGCTCGAGGCGGTGCCGGTGTCATGCCACATGTAGAGTTCGTGGAACACGAACCCGGTTGCGCGGTTCTTCGACACGTCCTACCTCCCGCTCGCCGTTCTTCCGGTCGAAGTATGACAGAGCTGGCGCGTCGGCGAACCGTCCGGGAAGCGGGGGAGGCCCGCCTAGGCGCCCCTCCCAAAGGAGGGGCGCCTAGGATTCAGGACAGCAGGCGGAGCTGCTGGGCGGCGATCACCGCCTGGGTCCGGCTGCTGACGCCGAGCTTGTCGAAGATGTTGCGCAGGTGCCACTTCACCGTGCTCGGCGCCAGCGCCAGCCGGCGCGCCAGCTCGCCGTTCGAGCAGCCGGCGGCGAGCAGGCGGACCACGTCGAGTTCGCGCGGGCTCAAGGCCGCGAGCAGCACGCCGACCGGCTCCGCCGCAGCGGTGATCGCGCGGTGCGGCTCGCTGCCGCCGAGGGCCTGCAGCAGGCGACGCAGGAAGACCGGCGAGACCGTCTCGCCGGTCTCCTGTTTCGCCAGCTCGGCAATCAGCGGCAGCAGGGCGCGGCCCTCGTCGACGAAGGTCCGCATGAAGCCTTCCGGTTCGCCGAGCGCCAGGGCGCGGCGCAGGGTGTCGAGGGCGCGACCGTGCCGGCCGAGCGCGGCGAGCGCCAGGGCGCGCAAGGAGAGGATCTGCAGCAGGCGGCGGATGCGGCCCTGGCGCTCCATGCGGATCGCCAGCCGGTCGAGCAGCGCCAGCGCCGGCGCGGCCCCGCCCTCGGCCAGCAGCAGGCGGGCGAGCGCGACCTGCTCGAACTCGGTGCTGGGCGTGCCGATCTCGCCGTCGGCGCCGGCGGCGGGATCAATGTCGTTGCGGCGCAGCGCGGCGCGGGCGCCATCGACATCGCCGGCGGCGATCAGCATCCGCACCTGCTCGTTCAACACGCTGGCGCGCAGCCGGCGATAGAGCCGCTCACGGCCGAGCCGCTCGGCGGCGTCGAGCACGGCGAGCGCGCCGTCATGATCGCCGGCCACCGACTTGAGCCGCGCCAGGTGGATCTTGCCGGCCAGCGCGTGGACCACCAAGCCGGTGCCCTCGATGATGAACTGGTTGTCGCGCAGCAGCGTCTCGGCCATGTCGAGATGGTTGCGCTCATAGGCGAGCTCGGCCAGAAACACCGCCACCAGCGCCTCGGCATAGGACGGCGTGCCGAGCCGTTCGCGGGCCAGCGCCTGGCCGCGGCGCAGCACCCGCTCGGCCTCGGCGAGCTGGCCGCGGCTCTTGGCCACCAGGCCGATCAGGAGATCGGCATAGACGATGCCGAACACCGAGCGCGCCCGCTCGTGCTCGCCGCGCGCCCGCTCGCTGGCGACCCGCGCCGCCGACATGTCGCCCAGCGAGTAGTGGCAGAAGGCCAGGATGTTGCCGAGAGTGCCGCGCAGGAACGGCTGGTCGGCCGGCAGCCCGTCGAGCCAGCGCACCGCGAGGTCGCGGGCGACGCGCGAGCGATCGGCGGCGGAGAGCACGCCCACGGTCAGGGTGCGCATTTCTGCAATCAGCGCCCGATCGGCGCCGATGGCCGCCTCCCGGTCCGAGAAATCGACGACGAGCGCGCGGCGCGCCGCCACCAGATGACGGAAGCCGCGGCGCGGCTGCATGATGTGGAAGTAGATCCAGGCGGCGATCAGGCCGAGCCGCGGCCGCGCCTCGACCACGGCGAGCGGCAGGCGGTTCAGCCACTCGCCGAGCTGCGGCACGTGGCTCTGGCGGATCAGCTCCATGGCGCAGTCTTCGACCAGCCGCGCCGCGCCATCGGCGTCGCCGGCGGCGAGCGCGTGATTGACCGCGTCGGACAGGTTGCCGTGCCGGCTGTGCCAGTCGGCGGCGCGGCCATGGAGCACCGGCGCCAGTCCCGGATGCGCCCGTTCCAGCCGGCCGCGCAGGAAATCGGCGAACAGGTGATGATAGCGGAACCAGCGCCGCTCGTTGTCGAGCGGAACCAGGAACAGGTTGGCGGCGTCGAGCCGCTCCAGCATGGCTTGGCCGTTGCCCTGGCCGGTGACATGGTCGCACAAGCCAGCGTCGAAGCGGTCCAGCACCGCGGTCGACAGCAGGAACGCCTGGACCTCGCCGGGCTGGCGCAGCAGCACGTCGGCGGTCAGGAAGTCGACGATGCCGCGGTCATAGCCGGAGAAGCTGTCGAGAAAGGCCCGGCGTTCGGTCCGGCGCTCCAGCGCCAGCGACGCGAGCTGCAGCCCGGCGGCCCAGCCTTCGGTGCGCGCGACCAGCAGCGCCACGTCCTCCGGCGCCAGGTCGAGGCGGTGCCCGCCGTTCAGGAACGCCTCCGCCTCCTCGGTCCGGAAGCGCAGCTCGGCGGCGCTGATCTCGGTGACCTCGCCGGCCACACGCATGCGCGCGAGCGGCAGCGGCGGCTCCTCGCGGCTGGAGATGACCAGGGTGAAGCCGGGCGGCGCATAGGCGACCAGCCGGGCCACCGCGGCGTGGATCTCCGGCCGCTCGATCAGGTGGTAGTCGTCGAGCACCACCGCGAGGCGCCCGGCGCGGGCCGCGAGATCCTCGACCAGCAGCTCGATCACCGCGTCGACCGGCGCCACCGGGCTGGAGCGCAGCAGGCCGCCGGCGGCGGCGGCGACCGCGGCATCGGCGCGCTGCAGCGCGGCGCAGAGATAGGCGAGAAAGCGCCCGAGATCGCCGTCGTCGCGATCGAGCGAGAGCCAGCCGACGGCGACCCCGTCGGCGGCGGCGGCGCGCACCCACTCGGCCAGCAGGGTCGACTTGCCGAACCCGGCCGGCGCCGACAGCAGCACCAGCTTGGCCGGCCCGGCGGCGCGCATCAGCGCCACCAGCCGGGCGCGCGGCACCAGCTCGGCGCGCGCCGCCGGCGGCACGAACTTGGTGGCGATGAGATGGGAGCGCGACCGCGTCATGTCTGGCGCCTGCAGGGGATCCCGATGCCGGCCGGGCCGGCCCGCATGTCCATCCTCCCGCGATGGCGCCGCTTTGTTAAGGAACTTTGTCGCTAAGGGCCTTCGTGCGCCGGGCCGGCGCGCCGGCTCAGCGCTTCCAGGCGACGCATTCCTGGCGCTGCTCGCCCAGGCCCTGGATCGACAGCATCATGACGTCGCCCGGCTTCAGATAGCGCGGCGGCTTCTGGCCCATGCCGACGCCCGGGGGCGTGCCGGTCGTGATGACGTCGCCCGGCTGCAGCGACATGAACTGGCTGACATAGCTGACGATGGTGGCGATGCCGAAAACCATGGTGCGGGTGGTGCCGCGCTGCATCGCCTCGCCGTTCAGGTCGAGCCGCATGTCGAGCACCTGGGGATCGGGAATCTCGTCCGACGTCACCAGCCACGGCCCGAGCGGCGCGAAGGTGTCGCAGCACTTGCCCTTGTCCCACTGGCCGCCGCGCTCGATCTGGTAGGCGCGCTCCGACACGTCGTTGCAGATCAGGTAGCCGGCGACATGGCCGAGGGCGTCCTTCTCCTCGACATAGGAGGCCGGCTTGCCGATGACCGCCGCCAGCTCGACCTCCCAATCGGACTTCTCCGACCCGCGCGGGATGGTCACGGCGTCGTTGGGACCGGAGAGCGACGAGGTCGCCTTCATGAAGATGATCGGCTCCTTCGGCACCGGCAGGTTCGATTCCGCCGCGTGATCGGAGTAGTTGAGGCCGATGGCGACGATCTTGCCGATACCGGACAGCGGCACGCCGAGCCGCGGACTGCCGCCGACCGGCGGCAGATTGGCGGGGTCGAGCGCCGCGAGGGCGGCGAGACCGGCCGGCAGCAGCACCCCGCCGGCGATGTCGGGAATGACGCCCGACAGGTCCCGCAGCTTGCCGGCAGCGTCGATCAGGCCCGGCTTCTCCGCGCCCCGTGCTCCGTAGCGAACCAGCTTCATTGCTTCGTCTTTCCCTGGTTTGTGCCGATCGGTCTTGCCCGGCGCCGCGGCGCGTGTCAATCGCGGCCGGGCCGTTCAATCAATAGGTCGCGCGGCCGCCCGAGAGGTCGAACGTGAAGCCGGTGGTGAAGCTGCAGGCCGGCGAGACGATCCAGGCGATCATCGCCGCGACCTCGGCCAGCTCGCCGCAGCGGCGCATCGGGATCTTGTCGGTCATGTACTTGACCGTCGCCTCGGGCAGCGCATCGACCAACGGCGTGCGGATCACCGCCGGCGCCAGTGCGTTGATGGTAATGCCGGTCTCGGGATAGTCCTTGCCGAGCGACTTCACCATGCCGATCAGCCCGGCCTTGGTCGCTGAATAGGCGGTCATCCCGGCATTGCCGTCCTTGCCGGCGATCGAGGCGACATGCAGCAGCCGGCCATAGCCGAACGGCAGCATGTGCTTGAGGATCGCCTGGGAGACGATGAAGGCGCCGCGCAGATTGATGGCGTAGACCCGGTCGAAATCGGCGAGCTCGACCTCGTGCCCCCTGATGTTGGTCTTGCCGGTGATGCCGGCGCAGTTGACCAGCCCGTGGACCTGGCCCATCGCCTTGGCGGTGGCCGCGACGGCCGCATCGACCGAGTCCGCCCGGGTGACGTCGCAGGCGACCGCGAACGCGCCGTCGCCGAGCGACGCCGCCACCGCCGCGGCGCCGTCGGCATTGGCGTCGAGGCAGGCGACCCGCGCGCCCTCGCCGGCGAGGAACCTGGCGGTCGCGGCGCCGATGCCGCTGGCTGCGCCCACCACGGCGACGCTGTAGGGGCGGTCGGGGAAATAGGACATTCGGGAGATTCCTGAATTCCAGACTGTCGGAACATATTACGAGATCATGGACTCATGCCACAAGCCGGCGGCGGCCGGAAGAGGCAAGTCGGCGCACCCTGCGGGCTGCGCCCCGGGCGCCGGCCGGTCAGTGCCGGCGGGACTGAACCAGATTGACGATGATGGTGGTCTCGCCGAGCGCCTTGCAGGCCTCGAGCCGGTGCAGGCCGCTGATCAGGACGTAGCGGTCCTTGTCCGGGCGGACCAGGATCGGGGTCTGCTGCCCGCTCTCGGCGATGCTTTCGGCGAGCGCCTGCATCTTGGCCTCGTCGATCGGCAGGCGCAGCGCCTGCGGCACGTAGACATCGACGATCTTGATGACGACCGGCTTCATCGCGCGGCCGTCCGGGGCTCGAGCAGGGCGAGCAGGCCGGCGAGCAGCCGGCGCGGGCTGGGCGGGCAGCCGCGGATGTGGAGGTCGACCGGCACCACGGCCGAGACCCCGCCGGCCACCGCGTAGCTGCCGGCGAACAGGCCGCCATCGGCGGCGCAGTCGCCGGCCGCGACCACCCATTTCGGGTCCGGGGTGGCGCGCCAGGTGCGCTCCAGCGCCTCACACATGTTCCTGGTCACCGGGCCGGTGACCAGCAGCACGTCGGCATGGCGCGGGCTTGCGACGAAGCGCAGGCCGAAGCGCTCGAGATCGTAGAACGCGTTGCCGAGGGCGTGGATCTCCAGCTCGCAGCCGTTGCAGGAGCCGGCGTCGACCACGCGGATCGACAGGCTGCGGCCGAGCCGGCGGCGCGCCGTGCGGTCGAGCGCGGCGGCGAGCTCGGCCAGCGACTCGGCGTCGGGCGTTGGCGCCGGCTCGGTGAGCGGCGCTCGGCCCAGGCTTTCCAGCAGCAGCTTGCGCACGGCGTCGGCTCCCTCAGAGATCGTGACCGGAATACGAGCAGTTGAACGACTTGTTGCATAGCGGAAAGTCGGCGACGATGTTGCCCTCGATGGCGGCCTCCAGCAGCGGCCACTGGAACCAGGACGGATCGCGCAGGCAGCAGCTCGCCACCACGCCGTCATTCCCCTGTTCGTTCGGCGCCAGCCGCAGCCAGACCAGAATGTCGCCGCGGAAGCCCTCGACCAGCGCCATGCCCTCGCACGGGCCGGCCGGCGGCGGAAGCTCGGCGCGGACCGGACCGCCGGGCAGACGGTCCAGGATCTGCTCGACCAGCGACAGGCTCTGCTCGACCTCGAGGATGCGGATCCAGACCCGGGCGTCGACGTCGCCGTCCTGGCGCACCGGCACCTGGAAGTCGAGGAGGTCATAGGGCGCATTGCCGGGCAGGCGGCGGGCATCGAAGTCGCGGCCCGAGGCCCGGCCGACATAGCCGCCGGCGCCGTATTGGCGGGCGAGCTCTGGCTTCAGATGCCCGGCGCCCACGGTGCGGTCCTGCAGCGAGGCGGTGTTGTCGTAGAGCTCGACCAGGGCGGGAAACTTGCGCCGCGACGCGCCGACAAGCTCGCGCAGCACGGTGACGCCGGCGCCATCGAGATCGACCGCGACGCCGCCGGGCGCCACCCGGTCGCGCATCAGGCGGTGGCCGAAACAGGAATCGGCGGCCCGCAGCACCCGCTCGCGCAGCACCGCGCAATGAGCGTGCATCAGCGCGAACGAGGCGTCGTTGCAGATCGCGCCGATATCGCCGAAATGATTGGCCAGGCGCTCGAGCTCGGCCATCAGCGCGCGCAGCCACAGGGCCCGCTGCGGCGCCTCGACCTCGAGCGCGGCCTCGGCGGCGCGGGCGAAGCCGATGGCATAGGCGACCGTGCTGTCGCCCGAGGCCCGGCCGGCGAGCTCGGCGGCGCGCGCCAGCGGCGCGCCCTGCATCAGCCCGACGATGCCCTTGTGGGCGTAGCCCAGGCGCGGTTCCAGCCGCACCACGGTTTCGCCGCTGGCGGTGAAGCGGAAATGTCCGGGCTCGATGATCCCCGCGTGGACCGGCCCGACCGGAATCTGATGCAGCCCCTCGCCCTCGGCCGCAAGGAATTCATAGGGCGACGGCGCGGATGAGCGCGGCCGGGCATCGCCGAGCGGATGGCTGACGTCCCAGCGCCCGTGGTCGAGCCAGGGCCGCGGGTCGGGGCAGCCGACCGGCTCCAGCCCGGTCAGGTCGCGCACGGCGCGCTCGAGCCGGATCGCCGGCGGGTGGCGCCGCGCCACCGAGGAGAAGTGGCGGTTCGGGCAGGCCACGCTGACCACGCCGATCTCGGCCCGGCTCTCGTCGAGGATCGCCATATGCGCGGCTTCGGGCTCGCCCCACAGGCCGAGCAGCGTCCAGTGGCCCTGGACGATCCGGCCGGCGACCACGTCCCAGACCTCGGGCGCGAGCAGACCGCGCGGCCAGGGCCGGTGCGCGGGCACCGGACTTCCGGCCAGGATCACGTCGTGCAGCGCGGGCATCGATCCCTCCTCAGCCCAGCAGCCGCGCCACGTGCTGGAACCAGGCGACCAGCGGCGCCGGCAGATAGAGGCCGGCGGCGAGCACCAGCGCGAGATGGGCGAACATCGGCAGCGCGGAAGCCTCGACCGGCGCGGTGCTGCCGCTCGGTTCGCCGAACGCCAGCCCGCTCATCCGCAGCATCAGCGCGCCGAAGCCGACCAGCAGGCCGAACACCAGCAGGACGGCCAGCAGCGGCGCGCGGGCGAAGGTCGAGGTCACCACCAGGAACTCGCTCATGAAGATGCCGAGCGGCGGCAGTCCGGCGATCGCGACGACGCCCACGACCAGGCCCCAGCCGAGCCAGGGATGGGATTCGGTGAGGCCGCGCACCTCGGCGATC
The DNA here is from genome assembly GCA_964372215.1 of uncultured Rhodospirillaceae bacterium. GTDB lineage: Bacteria > Pseudomonadota > Alphaproteobacteria > Dongiales > Dongiaceae > DAIMFL01. The sequence goes on along the minus strand of CAYJQC010000003.1, from coordinate 140,730 downwards.
TTCTGGGTGCCCTTGACCTGGGCGACATGGCCGACGGCGAAGAAGATCGCCGATTTGGTCAGGCTGTGCATGGTCATGTGCAGCAGCCCGGCGAAGTTGGCGAGCGGGCCGCCCATGCCGAAGGCGAAGGCGATGATGCCCATGTGCTCGATCGAGGAATAGGCGAACAGCCGCTTGATGTCGCGCCGGCGGTACAGCATGAAGGCGGCAAAGATCAGCGAGGTGAGTCCCATGGTCACCATCAGCGGGCCCGGCGCGATCGCGCCCGGGTTGGCGGCCAGCAGCATCTTGAACCGCAGCACCGCATAGAGCGCGACGTTCAACAGCAGGCCGGAGAGCACCGCCGAGATCGGCGTCGGGCCTTCCGCGTGGGCGTCGGGCAGCCAGGCGTGCAGCGGCGCCAGGCCGACCTTGGTGCCGTAACCCAGCAGCAGGAACACGAAGGCGACGTTCAACAGCGCCGGGTCGAACTCGGCGACCCGGGCGATCAGGATGGTCCAGGTCATGGCGTCGTTGCCTTCGCCGATCACCGGCAGCGCCGCCATGTACACCAGGATGGTGCCGAACAGCGCCAGCGCGATGCCGACGCTGCCGAGGATGAAGTATTTCCAGGCCGCCTCCAGCGCCTCGTGGGTGCGGTAGATGCCGACCATCAGCACGGTGGTCAGGGTGGCGAGCTCGACCGCCACCCACATCAGCCCGATGTTGTTGGCGACCAGCGCCAGGTTCATGGCGAAGATCAGCACCTGGTACATGGCGTGGTAGAAGCGCAAGTAAGTCGGCGTCAGCCGGCCGATCGCCAGCTCGTGGCCGATGTAGCTGGCGCTGAACGCGCTGGTGGTGAACCCGACGAAGGTGTTGAGCACGACGAACACGATGTTGAGGTCGTCGACCAGCAGGTAGCCGCCCGGCGCCGGGCGCTCGACGACCAGTAGCGACAGCGCGGCGAGGAAGGTCACGAAGCACGCCAGCACGTTGAGCCGGGCGCTCAGCCGGTAGCCCGGCAGCAGGGCGAGCAGCGCCGCGGCACCAAGCGGTACCGCCAGGATCACAGCCACGGAGTCGAGGCCGGGCGCGCTCATTGCCGCTCGCCGCGGAAGCGGTCGAGCGCCTGGACATCGACGGTGTCGAAGCGCTCGCGGATGCGGAACAGGAAGATGCCGATGACGATGAAGGCGATCAGGATCGAGAAGGCGACGCTGATCTCGACCACCAGCGGCATGCCCTTGGCGCCGGTCGCCGCCAGCACCAGGCCGTTCTCCAGCGACATGAAGCCGACCACCTGGCTCACCGCATTGCGCCGCGTCACCATCAACAGGAGGCCGAGCAGCACCACCGAGAGCGCGAAGGCCAGGTCCTCGCGCGCCAGCGGATCGGCCTCGGCGGTGACCCGCAGCATCACCACCATGGACAACGCCACCAGCACCATCCCGGCGAGCATGGTCGGGCCGACGCCGACCACGGTCTCGATCTCGCGCTGGATGCCGAGCCGGGCGATGATCCGGTGCAGCGCGACCGGGATCACGATGGCCTTGAACAGCAGCGCGATCCCGGCGGTCACGTAGAGATGAGGCGCGTGCTGGACATGGGCCTGCCAGGCCACCGACATTGCCAGCACCAGGGCATGGAACGCGAAGATGTTCAGCAGCGCGTAGAGCCGGTGCTGGTAGAGCAGCATGAAGCTCGCCAGCACCAGGCCGCCGGCCAGCAGATGCGCGATGTCGAAGGCCAGGTCGTGCATCTAGATGCTCCGCGACACGAACAGCAGCAGGGCGCCGAGCAGCCCGAGCATCAGCGCCGCGCCGAGGAATTCTGGCACGCGGAACACCCGCATCTTGGCGATCGCGGTCTCGAACAGCGCGAGGCAGACGGCGGCGAGCGCCAGCTTCCCGAGATAGATCGCCGCGCCCACGGCATAGGCGAGCGGGCCGGCGCCCGACACCGCCAAGCCCCACGGCGCGAAGATGCAGGCGATCAGCGACACGTAGAGCACGAGCTTCAGGGACGCCGCCAGCTCGATCACCGCGAGATGGCGCCCGGAGTATTCCAGCACCATGGCCTCGTGCACCATGGTGAGCTCGAGATGGGTAGCCGGGTTGTCGACCGGCACGCGGGCGTTCTCGGCGATCGCCACCATGATGAGCGCGAACAGCGCGAGGCCGAGCGAGACCCGCAGGCCGACCGCGGAGGAGGCCATGAACCCGGCGATCGTCGAGAGCTGCGTCGATCCGGCGATCAGTGCCAGGGTGAACACGACCATGATCATCGCCGGTTCGGCCAGCGAGGCGATCATCAGCTCGCGGCTGGCGCCGATTCCGCCGAAACCGGTTCCGACATCCATGCCGGCGAGCGCCAGGAAGAAGCGGGCGCCGGCCAGCAGCGCGATGATGGCGATCAGGTCGGCGGTCCAGCTGAACAGCAGGCCGGTGGCGAAAGTCGGCACCAGCGCCGCGGCGACCCAGGTCACGGCGAAGATCACGTAGGGCGCGACGCGGAACAGCCAGGAGGCGTTCTCGGCCAGCACCACCTCCTTGCGCAGCAGGCGCAGCAGATCGCGATAGGGCTGCAGCAGCGGAGGACCGCGGCGGCGCAGCAGGCGCGCCTTCACCGTGCGCACGACGCCGGTGAACAGCGGCGCGAGCGCCAGCACCAGCGCCATCTGCCCGCCCTGCATCGCGAGATCGAGGATCAGGACCATAGCGCGAGCACCAGGAGCAGGCCGACCAGGGCCAGGAACACCAAGCTGAGATAGCGCCTGATGGTCAGGAACTGCAGATAGTTGAGGCGCTCCGCCAGAAAGCCGATCGCGCCGGCGAGCGGCGCGTACAGGCCATCCCAGACCAGATCGCGCAGCTCGACCGCCAGCCGCGCCGGCCGGAGGTCGCCGGGCACGGGCATGTCGACCCGCTCGCGCGCGCCGAACAGCAGGCTGCCGAAGACACGCCGGATCGGCTGGGCGAAACTGGCGCCGCTGTACTGGGTCGCCGGGCTCGGATCGGGGAAGCCGCAGTCCCAGGCCGGGCCGCGGCGCAGGGCGCGCGACGCCAGCCGATGGATCGCCAGCGCGGCGAGCGAGGCCGAAATCAGGACGAACACGAAGACCAGCAACCCGTTATAGGAGCTGCGGCTCTCGGCGATCGGCACGATCGACAGCCAGGGCACCGCGCTCTGCGGCGGCATGCGGTCGCCGATCAGCGCCTGCATCAGCGGCGCCAGCCCGTCGATGACCGCGCCGGGCAGCACGCCGATGGCAAGGCACAGCGCGGCGAGGATGATCATGGCGGCGAGCGAGAAGCGGTCGACCTCGTGCGCCTCGGCGGCGGCGGCGCTGCGCGGCCGGCCGAGAAAGGTGATGCCGTAGGCGCGCACGAAGGTGGCGGCGGCGAGCGCCGCGGCGAGCGCCAGCAGCGCACCGACCGCCGGCACCATGATCTTGAGGCCCCATTGCGGCAATGCCGGGCTCTGCAGAATCGCCTGAAAAATCAGCCATTCCGACACGAAGCCGTTCAACGGCGGCAGGGCCGAGATGGCGGCGCAGCCGACCAGCACGACGACGCTGGTCACCTTCATGCGGTGGATCAGGCCACCCAGCCGTTCCATGCTGCGCTCGCCGGTGGCGCCCAGCACGGCGCCGGCGCCGAAGAACAGCAGGCTCTTGAACAGCGCATGATTGAGGGCGTGGAGCAGCGCGGCGGTCATGGCCAGCCCGGCCGCCCAGCCCATGCCGTTCGCCTCGAAGGCGAGCGCCAGGCCGAGGCCGACATAGACGACGCCGACGTTCTCCACCGTGCTGTAGGCGAGCATGCGCTTCAGGTCGGTCTGCCACAGGGCGTAGAGCAGGCCGAGCACGGCGGACACTGCCCCCAGCGCCATGGGCGCGGCGCCCCACCACCAGTCGGGCGGGCCGAGCAGGTCGAAGACGATGCGGACGAAGCCGTAGATGGCGACCTTGGTCATCACCCCGCTCATCAGCGCGGAGACGTGGCTGGGCGCCGCCGGATGGGCGAGCGGCAGCCAGACATGGAGCGGCACCAGGCCGGATTTCGAGCCGGCGCCGAGCAGCGCCAGCGCCAGCACCAGCGCGGCGACGAGCGCCGGCGGCGCAGCGGCGCGGATCGCCGCGAAGCCGTAGCCGCCCTCCGGCCCGGCCAGCAGGCCGAAGGCGAGCAGCAGCGACAGCGTGCCGAAGCTCGCCATCAGCAGATAGACGTAGCCGGCGCGCGCGTTCCCGGGCGCACGGTGATGCGCCATGACCAGGGCCCAGGAGGCGAGCGACATGAACTCCCAGGACACCAGAAAGGTGAAGGCGTCGTCGGCCAGCAGCACCAGGTTCATCCCGGCCAGGAAGGCCGGATAGAACGGCAGCACGCGATGGGGCGCCGGCTCGTGGCGGCCATAGCCGAGCCCGTACAGGCTGGCGGCGGCGGCGCCGAGATCGACGACGACCAGGAAGAACGCGGTCAGCAGGTCGACGCGGAAATGCGCGCCGAGCCAGGGCAGGCCGAGCGGCATCACGACGTCGCTCGCAGGTCCCGCGCTGCCGATCAGGACGGCGAGCGCCTGGGCGCAGGCGATCAGCGACAGGACCAGACAGCTTCCGTAGACCAGGTTCCGGCCGATGGGCGCCCGGCCGGCGGCGATGCCGGCCAGGGCGGCGGCGAGCAGGCCGGCGATGCACCACAACAGGACGTCGGTCGACATCGGATACTGGCTCTCAGGCGGCGCGCGGTGACGGCTGGTTCTGGTTTCTGCCGACCGGACCCTTGTCCCCGCCCCGCTCCCCCGGCGTGACCACGTCGACCGGCTGCGCCTTGAGCCGCACCCCGCGGCCGCCCGGCGGGCTGACCGCGCCCTCGCCGATCAGCTCGATCCCGGCGATGTCGAGCGCGGCCACCAGCTTCATCAGCGAATCGACATTGCCGCGGACCACCCCGTCGCTCGCCTCCATGCGCTGGATGGTGGGGACCGACAGGCCCGACAGCTCGGCCAGCTGGCGCTGGTCGATGCCGAGCAGGGCGCGGGCGGAACGCAGCTGGGCGGCGACAATCATGGCCTGGCCATCTCTCTTGCCGTTTGAAACATTAATAATGCCATTCGCAGCATGCGTTAGCTGGTGTGAGTTGTAAATATGGATGTGTGAGACATCAGCACATCGGCGCGGCAGCGGGATCGCCGATTGGTGTCGCGCCCGGACCAATCGCGGCCGGAGCGGCGGCGGCCGGCCCGCGCCACCCACCGATCGGCGGGAAAGCTGTTCACTCCAATCCTCGGATGTGCATTTCATAACCGGCCGCGGCCACGGCGGCACGACCGCACCAATCGAAACCATTGGGGATCCCGGTGCCATCCGCATTTCTTCGCGACCTGAGCCAGGAGCGGATCGTGCTCGCGCTCGCCGCGCTGCTGTTCGCCGCCGCGTCGGTGGCGCTGCCGGGGTTCTTCGCCGCCGACAACCTGGTTTCGATCGTCCGGGCCGTCAGCGTCCTCGGCATCCTCGCGGTCGGCATGGGAATCATCATCATCGGCCGCGGCATCGACCTGTCCATGGTCGCCATCATGGCGATGTCGGTCGCCTGGTACCTGCAGATGCTGAACGGCGGCGTCGCCGACATGACGGCATTGGCGCTGGCCATCGGCGGGGTGGTGGCGATCGGCCTGATCAACGGATACATGGTCGCCTATGCCGACGTGCCGGCGATCTTCGCCACCCTGGCCAGCGCCTCCTTCGTGTACGGGTTCGCCCGCTCCCAGCTGATTGCCCAGGACGCGACCCCGGTGCCGACGGACCACTGGGTCGAGCAGCTCGGGACCTTTCGCTTCCTCGACGTGCCGGTCGAGGTGTTCTTCTTCGCTGCCGTCCTGCTGCTTGCCTATATCTTCCTGCGCTTCGCGAAATGGGGCCGCTACGTCTATCTGATGGGCGACAATTTCATGGCGGCGCGGAACATGGGGATTCCGGTCCGGCCGATGATCGTGCTGCGCTATGTGATCGCGGCGCTGATCGCCTTCGCGGCCGGCATCCTGACGGCGTCCAGCCTGCACAGCATCAATGTGCGGGTGGTCAACTCGACCCTGCTCTACGACGTCATCCTGGTGGTGGTGATCGGCGGCATCGGCCTGTCCGGCGGCAAGGGCGGGATGCGAAACGTGCTTGTCGGCGCGCTGCTGATCGGCATCATGCAGAATGCCATGACGATCATCGACATCTCCAACATCTATCAGAACCTGATCAAATCGACGATCCTGCTAGTCGCCATCGTGGTCGACAGCCTGCTCAACCCGCGCGACGAGCAGACCGCGCAGCAGGGCGACATCTGATCCGACGCGGTCCGATCGACCGGAATGAACCAAAAAATGTCTAACAGGAAAGGCGAACAGACATGACACTCAAGGGAATACTGGCCGCCGTCGCCACCGTGGCGACGCTGGCGACACTGACCGCGACCGACGCCGCCAGGGCGCAGGACGACCCCGGCCCGGCCGCGTACCGCGCGGCCCTCGAGGGCAAGCGCGTCGTCCTGATCCCGATGGCCATGGGATTCGATCTCGCCCAGGGCTGGGCCGCCTATCTGCAGCGCGAGGTCGAGGGCTTCGGCGGGGTGTTCGAGACCCGCGATCCCAACTGGAGCACCGAGGCCGCCGCGCAGGCCATTACCGAGGTGATCGCCTCTGACCCGAAGCCGAACGTGCTGGTCGTCCACTCGCCTGATCTCAACTCCTTCAGCAAGCTGCTGAAAAAGGCGCAGAACGAAGGGATCTACGTGGTCCTGATCGACAACCCGATGAACTTTGCGGCCGACGCCTTCGTCGGCAGCGACTGGGATCGCCTGGGCCAGCTCGAGGCCGAGGCCGTCGTGAAGGGCTGCGGCGAGAACTCCTCGAAGAAGATCGGCCTGGTGCAGGGCGATGCCGCCAACGCCTCGAGCATCTATCAGTACAACGGCATCATGAAGGTCCTGGCGAAGTACCCGGACTTCAAGGTCGTGGCCGAGCCGTTCTCGAACTGGGATCCCACGACCTCGCGCAACGTCACCACGACGATGCTCCAGCAGAACAAGGACATCTGTGGCATCATCGACTTCTGGGACGGCGACGCCACCGGCGCGGCGGCGGCGATCCGCGATGCCGGCCTCGAGCAGCAGGTGTTCCTGGTGACCACCGGCGGCGGCGAAACGGTCGATTGCAAGGCGATCGAGGACGGCACCTTCGGCGCCGTCGTGATGACCGCGCTTCAGCATCAGTCACGCGACATGAACGCGATCATCAAGTACCTGCTGCAGAGCGGCCAGCCGGCGGGCACGTCGAAGACCTATATCTACACGCTGGAAAAGGCCACCACCAAGGCCGACCTCAAGCCGGATACCTGCTGGGACGTCAAGGCCCTGCAAGAGGGCCAGTTCTAGCAACCGACGCGACGCGGGCGCGACCGGCCCGGGGCGACATGGCCTCGGGTCGGCCGCGCCCGGTCTTTGACCGGCGGATCAGCAGATGACGTTGCGAGAGCGGGCGCTGCGCCTGCGCTATAATTTCGTTCCCGATCACCTGATCGGCGAAGTCCTGACCAAGCGCTGGACCGACAATGCCATCCCGTTCGCGGCGCTGGTTGCGACGGTGGTCGGGTTCGGCACCGCGATCCCCGGCTTCTTCCGGCCCGAATCGCTCAGCGACTCCACGCGCCAGCTCGGCGAATTCTCGATCGTGGTCACCGGCCTCACGATCGTCATGCTGGGCGGCGGCATCGATCTTTCGGTGGGCTCGATCTTCGCGCTCGCAACCTTCTCCGCCGTCGGCTGCTTCTTCATTCTCGAGCAGCCCGTCTGGGTCGCGTTCCTGGCCGCGATGGCGACCGGGCTGCTGTTCGGCAGCATCAACGGCTATCTCATCGGTTTCATGCGGCTGCGGGCGTTCCTGACCACGCTGGTCACCTTCATCATCGGCCGCGCCGTATTCGACATCCTGGTCGTCGACTACGGCACCCGGCTGCAGACCTCGATGATATCCTCGGACCTCTGGGACTTCATCGGCGACGGCACGGTCGGCGGCTTCTCGATCGCCGTGATCTCCGCGGTGGCGATCGCCATCATCGCCCATGTCGCGATCACCCGCTCGCGTCCCGGCTGGCACATGCTGGCGGTCGGCGGCTCGCGCCGTTCCGCGTTCAACGCGGGCATCCGGGTAAAGAGCACGGTGTTCGTGACCTATGTGATCTCAGGACTGTGCTGCGGCCTCGCCGGGTTCCTGATCGCCTGTCGCCTGAGCGGCGCCGGACCGGGAACCGGTGCCGGGCTCGAGATCAGCGCCCTGACGGCGGCCGTGGTCGGCGGCAACAGCCTGGGCGGCGGTCGCGGCTCGATCGTCAAGGGCATCATGGGGGCCATCATCGTGCTGGTGATGACCAACGGGCTGATCCGCCTCGGCTTCGGCACCGGCACCAACCAGATGGTGCTCGGCCTCATGCTCGGCCTCGCCGTCACGCTCGACGTGCGCTGGCTGAAGAACCGGCACAAGGTGCTGGACGAGGTCTACGTGGCGCCGATCCATCACCGGATGGGCGAGACCCAGTCGGCGTCGCCCGGTTCCGGCTCGCCCTATGCCTTGGACAACCGGCTTTCCGCGGCGGACTCGATCGGCCTCGGCGAGCTGGAAGGCCCGGAAGACGTCATCCTCGACCAGGACGACAATCTCTATTGCGGCACCCGGCACGGCGAGATCATCCGGTTTCATGCGCCGGACTACCAGCGCTCCGAAGTGTTTGCCCATACCGGCGGCTTCCCGCTCGGCCTCGCCTTCGATCGCGCCGGCAACCTGATCTCCTGCGTCGGCGCGATGGGGCTCTACTCGATCTCCAAGGCCGGGGTCGTGACCAAGCTCTCCGCCGAGACCCAGCGCTCGTGGACGTCGATCGTCGACGACGCGCGGCTGCGCGACCCCAACGATTGCGACGTTGCCCCGGACGGCCGGATCTTCTTCACCGACTCCACCACCCGCTACGACGCCCACGAGTGGGCGCTCGATTCGATCGAGAGCCGGCCGACCGGCCGCCTGCTCTGCTACGACCCGCAGACCGGCAAGACATCGACCGTCCTCGACCGCTTCCGCTACGCCAACGGCGTCTGCATCGCCCATGACGGCAAATCGCTGTTCATGGCGGAATCCTGGGCCTGCAGCGTGCACCGCTACTGGTTCGACGGCCCCAAGGCCGGCCAGGTCGAATGCGTGATCAAGGACATGCCGGGCTATCCCGACAACATCAACCGGGCCTCCGACGGCACCTACTGGATGGCCTGGCTGGGCATGCGCACGCCCAGCTTCGACCTCGCCTTGCGCCATCCCGGCATGCGCAAGCGCATGACCCGCCGCCTGCCGCAGGACGAATGGCTGTTTCCCAACATCAACACCGGCGGTGTCGTCAAGTTCGACGAGACCGGCAGGATCGTCGAGACCCTGGGCGATCTCACCGGCACGGCGCACCCGATGGTCACCTCGATGCGCGAGCACAAGGGCCATCTCTTCATCGGCGGCATCCTCAACAACCGCATCGGGCGTTACCGCGTTCCGAACGCCGATCCGCACTGGACCGGCCCGCGCTCCTACTGGGGAGGCGGCGCGTGATCTTCGATCCCCTGCTCGACGTCTTTCGCGGCAAGGCGGTCACCATCCCGCCGATGGATGGCGCACTGAAGCCCAACATCGCGCTCGACGAGGCGGACGCGATGGTCGAGGCCGCGGCGCCGGACAATCTCTGCCTCTATCGCGGCGGCCTGCTGTATTCCGCGGGCCACAAGCTGTTCGTCGTCGAGGGCGGCGGCGCGGCGCCGCTGGAACTGGCCCAGTTCGAGGCGCCGGTCACCGCCCTCGCGGTGTCCCGGGCCGGCGACCTGGCGATCGGGCTCGACGACGGCAAGCTCGGGCTGATGCTGGCGGACGGCGGCACCCGCGAACTTGCCGCGCCGACCGGTCTCGCCTGTCCCACCGCCCTCGCCTTCGATCCGTCCGGCGCGTTGTACGTGGCGCAGGGCTCGGCGCGGCACCGGGCCTCCGACTGGACCGTCGATCTCATGCAGGGCAACGCCAGCGGTTCGGTCTGGCGCCTCGACCTCGCGGGCGACGGCGCCGCGCGTTGCCTCGCCGACCGGCTCGCCTTCCCGCACGGCCTGCTGGTCGGGCAGCAGGGCCACGATCTCGTGGTCTCCGAGAGCTGGCGGCACCGCCTGGTCGGCGTCCCGCTCCAGGGCGGCGCGGCCGTCCGGCCGATCCTGACCAAGCTGCCCGGCTATCCCGCCCGGCTCGCCCCGGCTGCCGACGGCGGCGCCTGGCTGGCCCTGTTCGCGCCGCGCAATCGACTGATCGAGTTCATCCTGCTCGAGCACGCCTATCGGGCGGACATGATCCGCGAGGTCCCGCGGGAGTGCTGGATCGCGCCGGCCCTGTCCTCCGAGACCAGCTTCCTGGAGCCGCTGCAATGCGGCAGCGTGAAGACCATGGGCATCCACAAGCCCTGGTCGCCGACGCGCTCCTACGGCCTGGTGGTGAAGCTGGACGCGGATCTGCGGCCGGTGGCGAGCTTCCACAGCCGCGCCAACGGCCGGCGCCACGGCGTCACCTCGGTGGCCGAGATCGCTGGCCGGGTGCTGGCCGCCGCCAAGGGCGGCGATGTCATCCTCGATATCGGTCCGGCAGACGGGACCGGGAGCTGAGCCATGGATGCGATCGTCGAAATGCGCGGGATCACCAAGGCCTATCGCGGGGTGCCCGCGGTGCGCGGGGTCGATTTCGAGCTGCGCAGGGGCGAGATTCACGCGCTGCTAGGGGAGAACGGCGCCGGCAAGTCGACCCTGACCAAGGTGATGGCGGGCGTCGTCCGGGCGACCAGCGGCACCATGATCTGCCGCGGCAAGCAGGTCAGCTTCGCCTCGCCCTTCGAGGCCCTGCAGGAAGGCATCGCCATGGTGTTCCAGGAGACCAGCCTGGTTCCCTCCATGACGGTGGCACAGAACCTCTATCTCGGCGAGGAGAAGTTCCTGAACCGCCTGCGCGGCGTCTACATCGCCGCCCAGCAGTTCCTGCAGTCGCTCAACTTCCCGGTCGATCCCGCCGCCACCGTCGCCAGCCTGGGCGCGGCCAAGCGGCAGATGGTGGAGATCGCCCGCGCGGTGCATCACAACGCCGAGGTCATCATCTTCGACGAGCCGACCGCGTCGTCGACCCCCGAGGAGAAGCGGCATTTCTTCGCGCTGATGCGCCGGCTGAAGGCGCGCGGCGTCTCGATCGTCTTCATCAGCCACGCGCTCGAGGAAGCGCTGGCCCATGCCGACCGCATCACCGTCCTGCGCGACGGCGAGCTGGTGGTCACCGACGACGCCCGGAATTTCGACCGCGAGAAGATCGTCCGCGCGATGGTGGGGCGCACCTTGTCGGACGAGCTCTACCGCAATCGCCGCAGCGCGGCGCAGCTGCGAAAGCCGGGCGACCGGGTCCTGTCGGTCCAGGACATTTCCATGGGCAGCGCCGTGCGCAACACCTCCTTCTCCATCTACCAGGGCCAGATCACCGGCGTGTTCGGGCTGATCGGCTCCGGCCGCACCGAGACCTTCAAGGTCGTCGCCGGCATCTACAAGCGCGACTTCCTCCATGGCGGCGATATCGAGCTCGACGGCCGTCCGGTGCGCTATTACGTCCCCGGCGAGGCGGTCAGGGACGGCATCGTCTACGTCACCGAGGACCGCAAGGTCGAAGGCTTCTTCGAGACCATGTCGATCGCCGAGAATCTCTATGCCGGCCAGCTCGCCGCTGGCCTCGAGAAGCGGTCCTATGTCAGCCTGCGCGAGATGCGCGAGCTGGCGCAGGAATGGACCGGTAAGCTGAACGTGAAGGCGATCAACGATAACGCGCGGGTGGTCGAGCTTTCCGGCGGCAACCAGCAGAAGGTGGTGATCGGCAAGGGCCTGATCCAGCGGCCGCGCATCGTGATCTTCGACGAGCCGACCCGCGGGGTCGACGTCGGCGCCATCGCCGAAATTCACCAGCTGATCAACCGCCTGGCCGACGACGGCCTGGCCGTGATCGTGATCTCCTCCTATCTGCCCGAGATCATGAACCTGTCGGACCGCATCCTGGTGTGCCGCCAGGGTCGCATGGTCGAGGAATTCACCCCCGACGACGCCACCGAAGAGCGCATCATGTACGCGGCGGTGCACTGAGACCGCCACCGGCCAGCACAACGGCACGAGGAGACATCATGGGCAATCAGCCGAACACCTGGACCTTCTTCAACGGTTCCTGGCACCAGGGCAACGTGGCGATCCTGGGGGCGCGCTCGCACGCGACCTGGCTGGGCTCGCTGGTGTTCGACGGCGCGCGCTACTTCGAAAGGGTCGCCCCCGATCTCGACCTGCACTGCGCCCGGGTCTGCGAGTCCGCGCGCGTCCTGGGGCTGGAGCCGACCCTGCTGCCCGAGGAGATCGTCGCGATCGCCCGGGACGGCATCAGCCACTTCTCGCCCGACGCCGCGCTCTATATCCGGCCGATGTTCTGGGCCGAGGAAGGCGGCTTCATGTCGGTGCCGCCCTTGCCCGAATCGACCACCTTCGCGCTATGTCTCGAAGAGATCCCGATGGCGCCGCCCAACGGCTTCACCATGACCACGACGCGCTTCCGGCGCCCCACCCTGGAGGTGATGCCGGTCAACGCCAAGGCCGCCTGCCTGTACGCCAACAACGCGCGCATGCTGCGCGAGGCCAAGGAGAAGGGGTTCCACAACGCCATCGTCTGCGACGCCAACGGCAACGTCGCCGAGCTCGCCACCTCCAACATCTTCCTGACCCGCGGCGCCGAGGTGTTCACCCCGGTCCCCAACGGCACCTTCCTGAACGGCGTCACCCGCCAGCGGGTGATCGCGCTGCTGCAGGCGGCCGGCACCACGGTCCACGAGGTGACCCTGACGGTCGACGAGTTCCGCACCGCCGACGAGGTGTTCTCGACCGGCAACATGTCCAAGGTGATGCCGGTCATGGCCTTCGACGACCGCAGCTTCGAGTTCGGTCCGATCGGCCGGCGAGCCCGGCAGCTCTACTGGGACTGGGCGCACGGGTGAACCACGGCTGCGGCGCCGCGGCCAGCATGCGCCCCACCAGGGGCAACTTCGGGAGAAGATGATGCGCGTCTTTATCGCCGGGTTGGACACCGAGACCAACACGTTCTCGCCGATCCCGACCGGTCGCCAATCATTCGTCGACGGCTTCATGGCCCATGGCGACGCGACGCGCCAGGCCCCCAACTACTGCTCGACGCAGCTTCATGTCTGGCGCCGCCGCGCCGAAGCGCGCGGCTGGGGCGTGGTGGAGGGGCTGTGCAGCCTGGCCGAGCCGGGCGGCATCGTCACCCGGCCGACCTACGAGGCGCTGCGCGACGAGATTCTCGACAATCTGCGGGCCGCGATGCCGGTCGACATCGTGCTGCTGGCGCTGCACGGCGCCATGGTCGCCGATGGCTATGACGACTGCGAAGGCGACATCCTGGCGCATGTGCGCGGAATCGTCGGCGCCAAGGCGGCGGTGGGCGCCGAGCTCGATCTCCACTGCCACATCACCGACGCGATGCTGACCCACGCGACGGCGCTGGTCGCCTACAAGGAATACCCGCATGTCGACATTCCCGAGCGGGCGGAGGAGTTGTTCACCCTGTGCGCCGACGCGGCCGAGGGGCGTACCCGGCCGGTGATGGCGGCGTTCGACTGCCGGATGATCGGCAGCTTTCGCACCACCGAGCAGCCGCTGCGCGGTTTCGTCGACAAGCTGAAGGCGATGGAGGGCCGGGACGGTATCCTGTCGCTGTCGCTCGGCCACGGCTTCCCCTATGGCGACGTCGCCGACGAGGGGATGAAGACCCTGGTCGTGGCCGACGGCGACCGCGGCATGGCGGAGCGCGTCGCTCGTCAACTGGGGCTCGAGATCTATGGCATGCGTGACGCCGTGACACCGATCTTCCTGACTACCGACGAAGCGCTCGACCAGGCGCTGGCCGCCGCCGAGCGCCCGGTCGTCATCGCCGACACCGCCGACAATGCCGGCGGCGGCGCCCCTGGCGACTCCACGTTCATCCTGCGCCGCATGCTGGAGCGCGGCATCACCGACGTCGCCAGCGGCTATTACTGGGATCCGATCGCCGTGCGATTCTGCATGGAGGCGGGACTGGGCGCGACACTGAAGCTGCGGATCGGCGGCAAGTGCGGCCCGCTGTCCGGCGATCCCGTCGATCTCGAAGTGACGGTGCGCGGCGCCGCCGAAGCGATCACCCAGCGCTTCGGCGCCGCCCCCGACAACATGGGGCCGTCGGTCTGGGTCAGCGGCCGCGGCATCGACCTGGTGCTCACCACCCTGCGGACCCAGGTATTTCACCCGGAAGGAATGACGAAGCTCGGCCTCGATCCGGCGGCGCGCAAGATCGTGGTGGTCAAGTCGACCCAGCACTTCCATGCCGGGTTCGCGCCGATCGCCGGCCGCATTCTCTACGCCGCGGCGCCGGGTGCCCTGACCAAGGACTTCACCAAGATCCCCTATCGCAAGCTGACCCGCCCGGTCTGGCCGCGCGTGGCCGACCCGTTCGCGCGGGCCTGAGAACGGCCGGCCGTCAGATCGCGCCGGAGATCACCGCGCCGGCGCGATGGCACCGGGCCAGCCGGTCCTCCGTCCCCACCGGAGCCAGGGCCTGGGGCTGTTCGCAACCGGCCACCGCCAAGGGGCAGCGTTCGCGAAAGAAGCAGCCCGTCGGCAGCTTCATGGCGCTCGGCAGGTCGGTGTTGCGCAGCGGCGCCGAGATCTCGGTGGTGCGCTCGAGGGTCGGCACCGCGGCCAGCAGCGCGCGCGTGTAGGGGTGTGCCGGGCGCTGGAGCAGCTCGCCCGCCGGTCCCTGCTCGACCACCTGGCCGAGATACATCACCGCCACGCGGTCGGCGATGTGGCGGATCACCGAGACGTTGTGCGAGACGAACAGATAGGTGAGGCCGAGGCGCTGCTGCAGTTCCATCAGCAGGTTGAGGATCTGCGCCTGCACCGAGACGTCGAGGGCGGAGGTCGGCTCGTCCAGCACGATCAGGTCGGGCTCCAACGCCAGGGCTCGGGCGATGGCGATGCGCTGGCGCTGGCCGCCGGAGAACTCGTGGGCATAGCGCTCGAGCTGGTCGACGCGCAGGCCGACCAGCTCGGCGAGGCGCGCCGCCCGTTCCTTGAGCCAGGCGGCGGAATGGCGGCGGCCGACCATGAAGGGCTCGGCGATCACCTTCCAGGCCGGCATGCGCGGATCGAGGGAGGATTGCGGGTCCTGGAACACCACCTGGAAGCGCCGGCGCAGGTGGCGCAACTCCGCCGCGCCGAGCGACCACAGGTCGGCGCCGTCGAACAGGATGCGACCTTCGGTCGGCGGCAGCAGCCCCATCACCGCCTGGCCGAGCGTGCTCTTGCCGCAGCCCGATTCGCCGACGATGCCCAGCGTCTCGCCACGGCGGATCTCGAGATCGATGCCGTTGAGCGCATGGACCTGGCCGCGCGGCCGGCCGAGCCAGTCGGCGCCCACGGGGAAGCGCACATGCACGCCGTCGAGGCGCACCAGAGTCGCGACCGCCGCTCTGCGTTCTACCGTCGGCGCGGACGGGTCCGTCGGCGACAGCGGTGCGCGTACCGCCGCGCCGGCATCTTCCGCCAGCAGCCAGCAGGCGGCGCGATGGTCGGCGGCGCCGTCCGCGATCAACGCGGGCTCGCCGAGGCAGGCGTCGTGGGCGAAGTCGCAGCGCGGCCGGAAGCGGCAACCCGCCGGCGGCCGGATCAGGTTGGGCACGGTGCCGGGGATCGAGGCGAGCGGCTGCTTCGGCTCGATGAATTCCGGGAGCGAGCGCAGGAGCGCCCGGGTATAGGGGTGGAGCGGCCGGTGCAGCACGTCTTCGGTCGCCCCTTCCTCCACCACCTTGCCGGCATACATCACGTAGGTCCGGTCGCAGAGCTGTCCTACAACCGCCAGGTCGTGGGTGATGAACAGCACCGAGATGCCGCGCTCGCGCGCCTTCTCGCGCAGCAGGGCCAGCACCTGGGCCTGCACGGTCACGTCGAGCGCCGTGGTCGGCTCGTCGGCGATCAGCACCTTCGGATTGCACGAGAACGCCATGGCGATCAGCACCCGCTGGCGCATGCCGCCGCTCAGCTCGAAGGGATAGTTGCGCATCACCCGCACGGCATCGGGCACCTGCATCTCGGTGAGCAGCCGCTCGGCGCGCGCGCGGGCCTCGATCTCGCTCACGTCTTCGTGCCGGCGGATCACCTGGGTGATCTGCCGGCCGATGCGGATGGTCGGGTTGAGGGCGTTCATCGGCTCCTGGAACACCATCGAGGCGAGCCGCCCGCGGATGTCTTCGAGCCGGTCCTCGGCCGCGGCGAGCACGTCCTGGCCGAGCAGCACGATCCGCCCGCCGGCGATCCGCGTGGCATACGGCGGCAGCAGGCGGATGACGGACATCGCGGTCACCGACTTGCCGCAGCCGGACTCGCCGACCAGCCCGACGATCTCGCCCGGTCCGACCCGTAGCGAAACCCGGTCCAGCGCCCGCACCGGCCCGCGATAGGTCGAGAACTCCAAGGTCAGATCGTCGATCTCGACGACCGGGGCACTGGCTGCCGCGACCGCCATCAGCGTCCCCTGAGCCGCGGGTCGAAGATGTCCCGCAGGCCGTCGCCAAGCAGGTTGAAGCCGACCGCCGTGACCACGATGGCGAGGCCGGGAAAGGTCGGATACCACCACTGGTCCAGCAGGAAGTCGCGGCCGCTCGCCACCATGGCACCCCATTCCGCGGTCGGCTGCTGGGCGCCGAGCCCGATGAAGCTCAGGGCGGCGGCGGTCAGGATCGCGCCGCCGATGTCGAGCGTGCTCTGCACGATGATCGGCGCCAGCGCGTTGGGCACGACGTGGCGGCGCACAATCTGCATTTTCGAGGCGCCGAAGGTGACCGCGGCCTTGACGTAGGGGCGCTCGCGCAGCGACAGCGCCTGGCCGCGGGCGAGCCGCACGTAGAACGGGATCCGCACCACCGCGATCGCCATCATGGCGTTGATGAGGTCAGGCCCGAGCGCGGCGGCCAGCGCCATGGCCATGACGAAGGACGGGAAGGACAGCAGCACGTCCATCAGCCGCATGATGGCGGTGTCGACGCGCCCGCCGACCAGGCCGGAGAAGGCGCCCAACACGGTGCCGATGCTCATCGAGAAGAAGACGATGGCGACGCCGATGGTGACCGAAACGCGCGAGCCCCAGATGATGCGCGACAGCAGGTCGCGCCCGACCTGGTCGGTGCCAAGCCAGTGGGCGGCGCCGGGCGCGGCCAAGCGGGCCCGCAGGTCGAGCGCATTGGGGTCGTAGGGCGCGATCACCGGGGCCAGCGCCATGACCAGAAGCACGGCGACGATGATGGCGAGGCCGGCCAGGGTGAGCGGACTGCCGCGCAGCTGGTGCCAAGTGTAGCCGAGATCGAACAGGCCGGTCGCGCCGGTGTCGGCGCCGTCCTCGATCTCCACCGCGGCATTGCCCGAGGATTCGCTGGCCATCTCTCAGCCGACCCCGCGGATCTGCGGGTCGAGCAGCATGTAGGTGAGATCGACCACCAGGTTCAGCAGCACATAGGCAGTCGAGGCGATCACGGTGAAACCCATGATCGCCGGGAAATCGAGGGCGGATATCGACTGCACGACGTAGTTGCCCATGCCGGGCCAGGCATAGACCGTCTCGGTCAGCACCGCCCCGTAGAGCAGGTCGCCGAACGCCAGGCCGATCATGGTCACCGACGGGATCAGCGCGTTGCGCAGCGCGTGGTCGAAGATGATGCGCCGGCGCGACAGTCCGCTGGCGCGCGCGGTGCGGATATAGTCCTCGCCCAGCACCTCGAGCATGGCCGAGCGGATCTGCCTTGTGACGACGCCGAGATGGAGGAAACCGAGGGTCAGCCCCGGCAGGACCAGATGCTGGAGGGCGCTGACGAAGGCGCGGCCGTCGCCGGCAAGGAGCGCGTCGAGGGTGTAGAATCCGGTGACGAAGGGCGGCGGCGTCAGGGCGCTGTCGATCCGCCCGGACCCGGGCAGAATGCCGAGCCGCCCGTAGAACAGATAGATCATCAGCAGCCCGAGCCAGAAGGCCGGAGTCGAGATACCCGTCACCGAGATCGTGCGGGTCACCTGGTCGATGAACCGGTCCTTGGCCACCGCCGAGATCACCCCCAGCGGGACGCCCAAGGCGATGGCGAAGACCAAGGCCGCCAGGGCCAGCTCGATGGTCGCCGGGAAGAACCGGATGAGATCGTCGAGCACCGGGCGCTGGGTGCGGATCGACAGACCGAAATCGCCGGTCAGCAGATTGCGCGCATAGGTCAGATACTGCTCGTAGATCGGGCGGTCGAGGCCGAGGCTGATCCGCATCTGCGCGACCACCTCGTTGGACGCCCGCTCGCCGGCCATCATCCGCGCGGGATCGCCGGGGATCATGTGCGAGATGACGAACGTGACGACCGAGACGCCGAAGACGACCAGCACCAGAAGCAGCAGTCGTCGGCGGACGATGTTCAGATAGGACATTTCAGTAGGCGTCGCCGTTCGGCAGTGACGCGGACAGGAAAGTCCCGCGACACGACCGGATGCCGGCCGCGCCGCGGGGTAGGCGAAGCTGCTATCGTTCCTTCGACATGGTCTCGAAGTTGAACATCTGCAGGGTCATCGGATTGTACACGAAGCCCTTCACGTCATCCCGCATTGCGACCTGGTAGTTGGTCTGGAACAGCAGGATGTAGGGCGCCTCCGGGACCACGATCTGCTGCGCTTCGGCATAGAGCTTCTTGCGCTCGTTGTCGTCCGAGAGGTTGACGGCCTTGCGGATCAGCTCGTCGACCTTCGGGTTGGTGTAGAAGGCCCGGTCGCCGGGCAGGCCATGCAACTTGGAGTCGAACCAGTAGTTCATGAACATCGACGGGTCGGCGTAGTCCGGCGTCCAGTTGCCGGCGGCGATGTCGAAGTCGCCGGTGTTCAGGTGCTCGCGCATGGTCGGATAGGCGAGGTCCTGCAACTCGACCGTGACGCCGATGTCCGCCAGATTCTGCTGCAGCACCAGTCCGACCGATTCCCAGTTCGGGTCCTTCTTGGAATAGAGATAGCCGAGCTTCAGGTCGCTGACGCCAGCCTCCGCCAGCAAGGCCTTCGCCTTCGCCGGATCGTAGTTGAACTGCATGATGTCGGGATCGTGGCCCCACAGCCCGACCGGGACCGGGCCGCGCATCTGCGTGCCGTTGCCGAGCAGGATGCCGTCGATGATGCCCTGATAATCGACGGCGTACGACAGAGCCTGGCGCACCCGCACGTCGTCGAGCGGCTTGTGGGTGTTGTTCAGATAGAGATAGGTGACCTGGAAGCTGGGTTCGTCGACCACCGCGACGCCCGGCACCGACTTCAGCGCCGCAATCTGATCTACCGGCAGGTCCTCGACGAGGTCGAGATCGCCCTTCTCGAGCTGCAGCCGGCGGGCCGACGCCTCCTTCACGATCTTGATCACCACCTTCTTGAAGGACGGGGCGGGGCCGCCGTAGTTCGGGTTCGGCTCCATGACGATCTGCTGGTCCTTCTCCCAGCTCGTCACCTGATAGGGACCGCTGCCCAAGGTATGGTCGGACAGATAGGCCTGCGCGAGATCGCCGTCGACTTCGTGGGTCATCGCCGCCGGGCTGACCACGCTGGCGCCGTTGGTGGCGAGCGCAGCCAGGAACGGACCGAACGGCTCCTTCAGCACGAACTTGACCGTGGCATCATCGACCGCCTGGATCTCGCTGATCGGGCCGATCGATTCCGAAGGACCCTTCGCAACCTGGAGCAGGCGGTCGAAGCTGAACTTGACCGCCGCGGCGTTGACCGGCGTGCCGTCGGCGAACTTATGACCGCTGGCCAAGGTAAACGTCCATTCGCGGCCGTCGTCGCTGGTGACCCAGGAAGTCGCCAGGCCGCCTTCGACCTCGGTGCTGCCCCGCCCGTCCTCGACCTTGAAGCGGACCAGCCGCTCGTAAGCCGGATAGGTCACGGTCCAGCTGTTGTTGGTCATGGTGACCGCGGGATCGAGATTGTCGGCGTCGCCCGCCTTGCCGACGACCAGAACGTCGGCCTCGGTGGCCGAAACCGGCGCCGGAGCCGCCAGCGCGGCGAGCAGCAGCGCCGAAGCTGCAGCCATCAACCCTTTAAGCTCGAGTCTCATGATACCTCCAAGATCTTGATCGTCCGATCGGCAGCCACCGCCTCGGCGTCACGTCCGCGACGTCGTCGATCTGCCAGCAGCGCGCCAATCCCAAACCGCCCTCGCGTCTTGTGCTTGTCAATTCATTGTCGAGGCGGTCCGGGGAGTATCAGACCCACTCCGCGGAGCGTCAAGGCGCCGGGCCGATGCCGGCACGCCCAGGCGTCAGCGCGGCTTCGCGGACGCCGAAGGCTGCAAGGTCGGATGGCACCCCGCGGCCGCAGGCGAGGGCCGCCACCAGCCGGGCGATGCCCGGCGCGGTCTGGATGCCATAGCCACCCTGCCCCGCCAGCCAGAAGAAGCCCTCGATGGTCGGGTCGAAGCCGACCACCGGGGTCTTGTCGGCGACGAAGCTGCGCAGGCCGGCCCAGCGACGGTCGATGCGCCGAATCGGCAGATCCACAACCTTTTCCAGGCGGTCGACCAGGATGGCGATATCGAGATCGTCCGGCTGGACGTCGCAAGGCGGCATCGGCGTCTCGTCGGCTGGCGAGGCCAGAATCTTGCCGGCGTCGGGCCGAAAGTAAAATTGCTCGTCGGCGTCGATCACCGTCGGCCAGGCGCCCACGTTCAGCCCGGCGGGCGGCTGGAACAGGATGGCGGTGCGTCGCTTGGGCACCAGTCCGATCGGCCGCGCCCCGGCCAGCGCCGCGACCTCGTCGGCCCAGGCGCCGGCGGCGTTGACCAGCACCCGGCCGCGGAACGGCCCGGCCTTGCTGTCGACCTGCCATAGCCCGCCTTGCCGCGCCAGCCCATGGACCCCCGCCGCGGTCAGCAACCGGCCGCCGCGCGCCTTCATGCCGCGCAGATAGCCCTGATGCAGCGCGTGCACGTCGATGTCCATGGCGTCCGGGTCGAACACCGCGGCGCCGACATAGCCGGGCCGCAACGCCGGTACCATGGCCTCGATCTCGGGCGGGTCGAGCCGGCGGATGTTGCCGCGCATCCCGCCGATCTCGGCCAGCAGCCGGTCGAGCGCGGCGCGCTGGTCGGCGCGGCCGATGAACGCCGCGCCGCGCGGCCGCAGCAGCGGATGTTCGGCGAAGCCGCCGGGCGGATCGAGATAGAACGCCTTGCCGGCACTGGTGAGCGCGCGCACGGTCTGGTTGCCGTAGGTTTCGGCATACAGCGCCGCCGATCGGCCGGTCGTGTGGTATCCCGGCTGATCCTCTTGCTCGAGCAGCAGGACCCTGCCCTCGGCGGCGAGCGCGTAGCCCGCCGAGGCACCGGCCATGCCGGCGCCGACGATGATGAAATCGAATTCGGACATGGTCTCCACGCGATCCAGAATCTCTTCGGCCCGACGTTCCGCGTCCGGCGGGTCGAGGCGTCCGGCTGCGACCATCCCTCATGAGACGGGTGTCTGGCAAGCCGCCGGCGCGAAACGTGCCCCGCTCAGCCGCCGCGATAGCCGAAGCGGACGATGCCGGTGCGCATCAGCACGTACATGAGTGCGAACACGGCGAAGACCAGGAAGTTGGTCAAGGCCGCCAGCGCGAACAGTTCCGGCCCCAGCCCGAATCTCAGGGATCCCCAGGCGACCGACGGCAGTGTCGGAATGGCCCCGAGATTGTAGAAGGAGATCTCGAGGTTGTTGAAGGCCAGGATGAAGCTGATCAGGAACGCGCCGAGCAGGCAGGGCCAGATGGTCGGCAGGGTGATCTCCAGGAAGCAGCGCACCGGCCCGGCGCCGAACACCATCGCCGCCTCGTCCATCTGCCAGTCGTAGCGCACCAGCTGCGACAGGACGATCAGCAACCCGAACGACGTGCCCTGGACCGCGTTGCCGGCGATCGCCGAGTAGATGTTGCCGGAGAGCCCGAGGACGCGGGCGTTGAAGGCGAGGGTCGAGATGCCGATCAGCAGGTCGGCGACGAACAGCGGCGCCAGCAGCACGAGCAGCGCCAGGCCGCGCCGGCGCGAGCGATGCCGCAGCAGCCCGATGCCGGCCGCGGTGGCGAGCACCGTCGAGACGAAGGCGCTGCCGAAACCGATGATCAGGCTGTTCTGCATCGCCGAGCTGTAGAGCGACGACTCGAACAGGTCGACATAGGACTGCACCGAGAAGGCCGGCGGGAACGGCCAGACGATGTCCTGGGCGAAGGAGGTGTAGATCACGTAGACGATCGGCGCGTACAGGAAGACGTAGAGAATCACCAGCAGCGCGCCCATCACCGCCGGGCTGACCGGGATCGGCCTCGAGGCTGCGGGGACGCTCATGCGCGCGTTCCGGTGTAGCCGCTGCGCCGCAGGTCGATGGTGTAGCGCATGACGAGGATCACCAGGAACGAGGCGCCGAACAGGACGACCCCCATGGCCGAGCCGAGCGCCCAGGTGCCGGTCTCACCGAACTGGAGCGCCAGGCTCATGCCGAACGACGTGGCGCTCGGGCCACCGAGGAAGCGCGGCGTCACCGCCGAGGCGAGGCACGGGATGAACACCAGCACCAGCCCGATCGCGGTGCCGATCCAGTTGAGCGGCCAGGTGATCTCGACGAAGGCGCGCCACGGCCGGGCACCGTTGATCTTCGCCACCTCGAGCAGCTCGAAGTTGAAGTTGACCAGCGACAGATAGATCGCGGTCGCCATGAACGGGATGAACAGATAGACATGGCCGAGCATGGCCGCGAACTGGGTGTACATGAGCGCGGACAGGGGCGGCAGGCCGATTTCGCCCAGGGTCATGTTGACCAGCCCGATCGGGCCCAGCAGGCCCTGCAGCGCGGTGATCCGCAGGATCACCCCGGTGAAGAACGGCGCCGCCAGCATCAGCACCAGGAGCAGCCGGTAGCGGCCGCCATAGCGGGCGATGAAATAGGCGACCGGCCAGGCGTAGACCAGGCAGACCAGTGCGACCGCCAGGGCGCCGACCAGCGAGCGCAGCAGGAAAATGCGATAGGCCGGCTCCGAGAACAGGGTGCGGTAGTTGTCGAGGTTCCAGTCGGCATAGAGCTCGTAGCTCTCGGTGCGCCAGAAGCTGAACACGACGATCGCCAGCAGCGGCAGCAGCAGGGCGACCACGATGAAGGCGACGCCCGGCCCGACCAGCCAGGCGAAGCGCAGGTCGCGCCGCACCGGCACCCGCATCGCTCTGGCTGCCGCGGCCACCAGCTCAGCTCTTGAAGCTGGCGCCGGCCTGCGCCGGCCAATGGGCGACGACGGCCTCGCCGGGCCGCAGCGTCACCGCGCGCGGGGTGCCGCTGGCGGTGATCTCGATGCCGTCGGGCAGGGCGATGATGTAGTTCGCCGTCTGGCCCTTGAAGATCACATCGCGCAGCCGGCCGGCCAGGCGGTTGCGTCCGGCGCCGTTCGCCGTCCCGGCGCCGGGCACGGCGATCTCCACGTCCTCGAACTTGATCGAGAACAGCATGCGGTCGCCGGGCGCAGCCCCGGCCGGGCACGGCACCACCAGCGAGGCGCCGTTCCAATCCATCCGCGCGGCGCCGCCGTCGAGCGCGGCGAGTCGCCCTTCCAGCCGGTTGGCCGAGCCGACGAAGGACGCGACGAAGGCCGAGGCCGGCTTGGTATAGACCTCCTCGCGCGGACCGATCTGCTCGAGCACGCCGTCGCGCATCACGGCGATGCGGTCGCTCATGGTCAGCGCTTCTTCCTGGTTGTGGGTGACGTAGACGAAGGGGATCTGCAGCTCACGCTGATAGCGCCGGATCTCGACCTCCATCTCGGCCCTGAGCTCGCGGTCGAGATTGGCGAGCGGCTCGTCGAGCAGCAGCAGGGCGGGGCGGGCGATCAGGCCGCGGGCCAGGGCGACGCGCTGCTGCTGGCCGCCCGACAGCTCGTTGGGATAGCGCTCCGCAAGGCCCTCGAGCCGCAGCAGCTTCAAGACCCAGTCCAGCCGTTCGTCGCGCTCGGGCTTCGGCACGCGCTGCATGCGCAGGGGAAAGACGATGTTCTCGCCCGCCGTCTTGTGCGGGAACAGCAGGAAGTTCTGGAACACCATGCCGATCCGCCGGCGATAGGGCGGCAGGTGGGTGACGTCCTCGCCGGCGATCACGACGGCGCCGGAATCGGGCCGCTCCAGCCCGGCGATGATCCGAAGCATCGTGGTCTTGCCCGAGCCGCTCGGCCCGAGCAGGGCGAAGAATTCGCCCTGCCCGATGTCGAGCTCGATCCCGTCGACCGCCCGGACCGGCCCGAAGGACTTGCGGATGGACTGGAGCGACAGCGCAGCCGGCGGCGTGCCGCTCCCCTCTCTCGACTCCGGCGTCATGATGTGCCGAGCGTGCCGCCGTTCATCCTAGGAATGCAACGGCAAGCTCACGACGCTTCCACGTCGGACCAGACCCGCTCCCATTTCTCCGGCGACGAGGGCTGGTCGAACATGTGGAGCTGGCTCGCCTCGGCGCTGCGGTTCTGGAAATAGAGGTCGATCTCGTCGGCCGTGAGCATGTCGCGCACGTCGACCGTCCCGCCATAGCCGGTCGAGCGCACGATCTTCACGTAGTTTTCCTTGTCGAGGATCATGTTGATCCATTCATGGGCCAGCTCGACGCGCTCGGAGTCGGCGTCGGCGCTCACCATCCAGGTATCGACCCAGCCGAGCCCGCCCTCCTTCGGCTTCAGCACGTGCTGCAGGTCGAAATCGATCTTGCCCTCCTTGCGCAGCACGGTGAGGTGGCGGTAGGTCTCGGAGAACTCCGGCGCCGCCCATACCGCCGCGCCGCGCATCAGGCGATCGAGCGAATCGTAGTCCTGATAGCGGGTGAGCAGCAGCTTCTTCTGCCGGATCAGCAGCTGCTTGGTCTCCTCGAGCTCCTCGTCGGTGAGCTGATACGGGTTGAACGGCTTGCCGTCGGGGCGCGGCCCGTCCATCGTGCCCATGGTGCTCGCGGCGAGAATGCCCATCAAGGCGATGTTCTCCTCGAAGCGCGAGTTGGTCGACAGCCGGCCGCTGTACTTCTCGTTGAGCATCAGGTCGATCGAGCCGATGTCCTCGGCCGCGACCTCGGTGGCGTTGACCGTGATGCCGTAGCCGCCCCAGCAATTGGGCGCCGCCACCTTGGAGGCGCCGGTCTCGTCCGCCAGCAGCGTGAAGCTGTCCGGCAGGAACTCCGGGAAGACATTGGCCATGTTGGCGATCTTGCCGTAGTCGAGGCCCTGGGTCAGGCCCTGGCGGAAATACAGGCGTGGCCAGAAGCCGTCGGCCATCACCATGTCGAAATCCTTGGTGCCGCCGACCTTCATCTTGTTGAAGGCCTCGGAATTGCCGTCGAAGAAGGTCGGCGAGAACTTGGCGCCGAACTTCGACTCGAACGCGTCGACGGTGTCCTTGATCGCATAGGGCTGCCACATCAGCAGCCGCAGCGTCGGCGTCGCCGCCTCGGCGTTGCGGATGAAAGGACCGCGCGACAGCGCCGCCACGCCGAGCGCCGCGGCGCCGCCGGTCTTCAGCATCCAGCGCCGGGTGCGCCCGGTGCCGGCCTGCTTTGTGTCTCGATCTGCACGGGTTGCACGGTGATGCGATTTCTGTGTGCCGGGCTTCGACATCGTGACGCCTCCTTGCTCCCAGTCGTCGTCGGTTGACCCTGTTTTTTCGTCCCCGGCGCCTGGCGCGCGGCTGCCCGCGGCATGGGCGCGGGCACCGTCGTTCCGGCGCGGCCACCACAAATTACAACATTATTGCCAATAAATGCAACTCAATGCTAAAAATGCCTCATACATCCACATCCCGGCTGTGGCGTAATGCGGCGGACCGGCGCGAACCCCGGCATTTTCCGGGTGAATCGGATCGGAGGACGACGCGTGCTCGCGGAGGAACGGCAGGGACGCATTCTGGCACTGGTGAAGGCGCGCGGCTCGATCTCGGCGACCGAGATCCAGCGCAAGATCAACGTCTCGCGCGAGACCATCCGGCGCGACCTGATGCTGCTCGCCGAGCAGAACAAGCTGCGCAAGACCCATGGCGGCGCGATTTCGCTGGACCGCAGCGAGCCCGACATGACGCTGCGCCAGGTCACCAATGTCGAGGGCAAGCGGGCGATCGGCCGACTGGCGGCGAGCCTGATTCCCGACGGCGCCTCGGTGATCCTGGCCTCCGGCACCACCGTGCAAAGCGTCGCCGACGAGCTGCTCGGGCGCAGCAACCTGACCGTGTTCACGAACTGCGTGACCAGCTGCGTCAAGCTCGGCGGCCGCAACGGCAACCGCGTCTACATGCTGGGCGGCGAGGTGCAGCCGGAGAACCAGGCGACCCTCGGCCGCGACGCCACCGAGATGCTGTCGCATTACTTCGCCGACTTCGCCGTCATCGGCGCCGGCGCCATCTCGCCCACCGGCTGGCTGATGGACTACACGCGCGAGGAGGCCGAGCTGCACGGCCTGATGCTGCGCACCGCCCGCACCGTCGCCATCGTCGCCGACCACGACAAGTTCGGCCGCTTCGCGCCGGTGCGGGTCGAGAGCCTGGAGCGGGCCACCTATCTGGTCACCGACCGGACGCCCGATCCCGCGCTGGCCGAGGCCTTCGCCGGACTGCCGATCGAGATCCTGGTGAGCGCCGCCGACACGCCATAGAGGCCGGGCTGCGCGGGTCTCCGCCGCCGGCCGAGACATCAGAAGGGAAATGGACGCATGCAACACGAGGCGCTTCGACGCGAGATCATCGCGACCTGCCGGGAAATGAACGGACGGGGCATCAACCAGGGAACCTCCGGCAATGTCAGCGCCCGCGTTCCCGAGGGCCTGCTGCTGACTCCGTCGGGCGTGCCGTACGCCGAGATGGAGCCCGAGGACATCGTGGTGATGCACCCCGACGGCAGTCACGACGGCGGCCGCAGGCCGTCGAGCGAATGGCGCTTCCACCGCGACATCATGGCGAGCCGGCCGGAAGTCGGCGCCATCGTCCACACCCATTCCATGTTCGCCACCACGCTCGCCTGCCTGCGCATGGACATCCCGGCGGTGCATTACATGGTGGCGGCGGCCGGCGGCCCGAACATCCGCTGCGCGCCCTATGTCACCTACGGCACCCAGGCGCTGTCCGACCTGGCGCTGAAGGCGCTGGCCGGCCGCCAGGCCTGCCTGCTGGCCAATCACGGCATGATCGTGCTCGGGCCGAACCTGAAGAAGGCGCTGTGGCTGGCGATCGAGGTCGAGACCCTGGCCGCGCAGTACTGGCGCGCCCTGCAGATCGGCAAGCCGCATATCCTGCCCGACGAGGAAGTGGCCGTCGTGATCGACAAGTTCCGCAGCTATGGCCAGGCGTCGGAAGAGCCGCCGGGCGGCTGCTGCTGAGCGCGCCGTCGCCGCCCCCGCGATGATCGTCGGCGTCGACATCGGCACCCAGAGCCTGAAGGCGATGGTGGTCGACCGCGATCTCGCCGTGCGCGGCGCGGCGAGCCGGTCCTACCGGCCGAGCCTCGACCAGGACGGCCGGGCGGAGCAGAGCCCGCTTCTGTGGGAGAACGCCCTGGCGCCGACCATCGCCGCCGCCCTGGCCGAAGCTGGTGCGCGCGCGGACCAGGTCGCGGCGCTCGGCATCAGCGGCCAGCTCGACGGCTGCGTGCCGGTCGACGACAGGGGCGATCCGCTCGGCCCCTGCATCATCTGGATGGACCGGCGCGCCCGGGCCGAGCTGGCGGACCTGCCGGCCGATTTGATCCGCCGGCGCACCGGCATCGTGCCGGATCCGAGCCACCTGGCGGCGAAGATCCGCTGGCTGAAGCGCCGGCCGGGCGTGCGCGCCCGGTGCTATCACCAGCCGGTATCCTATCTGGTGGAGCGCCTGACCGGCGCGGCGGTGATCGACCACGCGCAGGCCTCGACCTCCATGCTCTACGCGCTCGCCACTGGCGATTACGACGACGGCCTGCTCGGGCTGTTCGAGGTCGAGCGCCGCGAGCTGCCCGAGCTGCGCGCCGCCGGCGCGCGGGCAGGCGCGCTGACCGCGCGCGGCGCCGAGCTGGCCGGCCTGAAGCCGGGCATTCCGGTCGCGGTCGGCACCGGCGACGATTTCGCGGCCCCGCTCGGCGCCGGGGTCATCGGACCCGGGCCGGTGGTGGTGTCGGTCGGCACCGGCGAGGTGGTCGGTGCCGTGCACGCCGCGGCGACCATCGATCCGGCCGACCTGGTGGAGACCCACGTCTATCCGGCCGGCGGCTTCTTCATCGAGAACCCCGGCTGGCTCGCCGGCGGCGCCGTCGCCTGGCTGATCGCGACCCTGGCGATCGCCGATCTCGCCGAGCTCGATCGCCTGGCCGGCGCGGTGCCGCCGGGCGCCGAGGGCGTGGTCTTCCTGCCGGCGCTGACCGGCGCGATGGCGCCGGAATGGATGCCCGCCGCGCGCGGCTGCTTCTACGGCCTCACACCCAGCCACGACAAGGGCCACCTGGCGCGCGCGGTGCTCGAAGGCTGTGCCTTCGCGATGCGCGACGTGATCGATCGCCTGCGCGCCATCGGCGCCGGCGCCGAGTTCCTGGCGCTGCTCGGCGGCGGCGCCCAGAGCCGGACCTGGGCGCAGATCCGCGCCGACGTGGCCGGCTTGCCGGCGCGGCTGCCGCGTCATCCGCACAGCTCGCCGCTCGGGGCGGCGATGCTGGCGGCGGTTGCCGCCGGCGCCGTCGAGTCGCCGGCCGCGGCGGCGTCCCTGCTGGCCGCCCCGACCGAGACGATTCAGCCTGACTGCGCCGCCGGCGCGGCGCTCGACGAAGCCTATGGCCGGTACCGCCGGCTGTTCGAGTCGCTGCGCCCGGTGTTCGCGGCCGACGCCACCGCCAAGCCCGCCCTCCTGCAATAGTTCGGAACCACAGCACCGCCATGGCGCAGGACATCATCTCGCAGCTGATCGACGGTAGCTATCGCGACCCGGAAGGCGCTGCGCCAGTGCGCGTCGACACGCGCGCCCTGGCGATCGAGCCGTCGCTCGCCGGCATGGAGCTCGACCTGCTGCGATCGCTGTCGTTCGGCCCGCGCCTCGCCGTGGTGAGCGATCGGACCACCCACGACGTCATGGGCGCCCGCATCGAAAAGGCGCTCGCCGGCGGGTTTCAGGTCTACAGCGTCGTGCTGCCGGCGCGGCCCCACGCCGACGCGGCGACGGTCGCCGCGATCCGCGACGCGACCGCCGCCGCCGACGCCCTGGTCGCCGTCGGCTCCGGCACTATCAACGATCTCTGCAAATATGCCAGCGCCAGCGATCGCAAGCCCTATGCGGTGTTCGGCACGGCGCCGTCGATGAACGGCTACACCTCGCTGAATGCGGCGATCACGGTGCACGGCCACAAGAAGTCGCTGGCCGCCCAGGCACCGGCCGGCGCGTTCTTCGATCTCGCGATCCTGTCGGCGGCGCCGCCGCGCATGATCCGCTCGGGGCTGGGCGACAGTCTGTGTCGGCCGACTGCGCAGGCCGACTGGCTGCTCGCCCACCACCTGCTCGAGCAGCCGTACCGCCAGCTGCCGTTCGCGCTGCTGGCGCGAGACGAGGCGCCGTTGTTCGACGCGTCCGACGCGCTGATGCAAGGTGACGCGGGCGCGATGCGCCTGCTGGTGCGCACCCTGGTGCTCTCCGGTTTCGGCACCGCCATCTGCGGCGACAGCCGGCCGGCGAGCCAGGGCGAGCACCTGATCAG
This sequence comes from uncultured Rhodospirillaceae bacterium, assembly GCA_964372215.1. Taxonomy (GTDB): domain Bacteria; phylum Pseudomonadota; class Alphaproteobacteria; order Dongiales; family Dongiaceae; genus DAIMFL01. Next base: position 110,846 of record CAYJQC010000003.1, on the reverse strand, counting down.
CCACTATGCCGACATGATGGGCGACGCCGCGTGGCCGGCGGCGTTCCACGGCGAGCAGATCGGCGTCACCACCTTGACCATGGCGCGGCTGCAGGAAGCCCTGCTCGACGGACCGCCACCGCGGCTCGCCCCGGACGGCGAGGACGAAGCCGCGTTCGCGCGGCGGTTCGGCGCCACGCTCGGCCCGTCCTGCTGGGCAGAGTTCGCGCAGAAACGCAGCGACCGGACCGGGGCACGTATGCTGAGCGAGCGCCTGGCGGCGCGCTGGAGCCGGCTCCGGGAGTCCATCGCCGCGGTGCTGCGACCCGCCGCGGAACTGCAGCGCGTGCTGGAGCGGGCCGGCGCGCCGACGCGCGCGAGCGACATCGGCTGGCCCAGCGATTTCTACCGCGACGCGGTGCGCAATGCCCGCCTGATCCGCAATCGCTACACCTTCCTCGACCTCGCCGCCGGCGCCGGCCGGCTCGAGGCGCTCACCGCCTGACTGCTGCCGCGCTGGCTGTCATCCTCAGCCTGAACGCCGGCAGCGCCGCGAAGCCGAACGCCCCCGGCGCCAGTCCGGTCAGCACCGACGCCGAGCTCGGCAGCAGGAGCAGAAGCAGTCCGGCGCCGGCCACGGCGAGCGACAGCCAGAAGGCCGGGCGCAAGCGCCCGGTGCGTCCGACATGCTGAGAATATCGTCCTGCACCGGTGAAATTCCGGGCCAGATCGGCCCGCGAGGAACTGCGACGGCCGACATCGCATCGGCATTCGACGCGGACCCCGCGGTTGATCCACTGGCGCCGGTACGCTAGTATTCCCGTTCCAAGCCATCAGAATTCAGACCTGTCATTGCGGCGAGACACCTGTTTCGCCGGGACATCGGGCGCGTGCCGGCCAGCGCATGGAACGCGGCTGCCACGCCTGACACAGCGGAGTTGCGATGGGGCCGCGAATCTACAATCTCTTTCCACCTCTCTGCGGCCCGATCGCGGCATGGCGCGAGCATCTGCCGCGCATCGCGCACATGAACTTCGACTGGCTATTCCTCAATCCGTTCCACTTTCCCGGCTTCTCCGGGAGCCTGTACGCGGTCAAAGACTACTACCGCCTGAATCCGCTGTTTCGCGGCCAGGCGCACAAAGACGATGACAGCCTGATCGAGGCGTTCGTGGCGGCGGCGCGAAAGCATGGGCTTGCCGTGATGATGGACTTGGTCGTCAACCACACCGCCAAGGACAGCGTGCTCGTCGAGCGGCATCCCGAGTGGTTCGCGCACGAGCCCGATGGCTCGATCCGCTCGCCCTACGCCGTCGATCCCGCCGATGCGACCAAGCGGACAGTGTGGGGCGATCTCGCCGAGATCGACTATGGCAGCGCGACGGTGCGCCAGCAGTTGGTCGCGTACTGGACGGAAGTCGTCCGCCACTATCTGCGCCTGGGGATTACCGGCTTTCGCTGCGATGCCGCCTACAAGGTGCCGACCGAGCTGTGGGCTCCCCTGATCGCCGAAGCGCGGCGCACCACGCCAGAGGCGGAGTTCCATGCCGAGACGCTCGGCTGCCGGATCGAGCAGGTGGAAGCCCTGGCCGGCGCCGGGTTCGACTATCTCTTCAACAGCGTCAAGTGGTGGGACCTGGAGGCGGATTGGGCGCTCGAGCAATACGAGGCCTTTCGCCGCATCGCGCCGTCGATCGGCTTTCCCGAGAGCCACGATACCGAGCGGTTGGTCACGGAGCTGCCTGATGGCATCACGGCAGATGACGCGCGGCGGCACTATCTGCTGCGATACGCCCTTGCGGCCTGCTTCTCGACCGGCGTGCTGTTGCCCGTCGGGTACGAGTTCGGCTTCAAGCGCCGGCTCGACGTCGTGCAGACTCGCCCCGAGCATTGGGAAACGCCGCTGTTCGACATCTCCGCCGAGATCGCCGGGATCAACCGGATGAGAGCGGCCTGCCCGGCGCTGAACGAAGAGGGGCCGCAACGTCGGCTTTCCAGCGACGGCAGCAGCCTCGCGCTCCTCAGACAGATCAATGACGGGACTGCGGCCAGCCTGTTCCTGGCCAATCCGAGTTCGACAGCGACCGTCGTCGTCGACGTCGCGGCGATGATTTCGGGGGTGCAGATGCCCGACACAATGCTTCGCGATGCTACGCCGACGGCATCGAGCGCTTCCCGATCCTTGACCTACAGGCTTCAACCCCTAGAGTGGCGACTCCTTCAGACCGCTTAGCCGCTCGCCCAAACGGAGATTGATGTGGCCCGCAAGCCCCTAGTGCTCCAGCAACTTCATTCCGCGTGGAACCCGAACAACCGGATCGTGATCGAGGGTGTCAGCCCCGAACTCGACGGCGGTCGTTACCCGGTCAAGCGCGTGGTCGGCGACCTCTTCGAGGTGCAGGCCGACATCTTCCGCGACGGCCACGACATCCTGCGCGCCACCGTGAAGCACCGCACGATCGACGCGGCGGAGTGGCAGCGCGCGCCCATGCGCCTGGTCGACAACGACCGCTGGTCGGGGCAGTTCGAGCTCACGCGCAACTGCCGCCACGTCTACACCATCGAGGCGTGCACGGACGTGTTCGAATCCTGGCGCAGCGACACGATCAAGAAACGCGACGCCGGCGAGGACATCGCGCTCGATCTGCAGGAGTGCCGGGTGACGCTCGCGGACGCGCATGGCGAGGCGGGCGGCGCCGACAAGGCCGCATTGCGCCGCCTGGTCGACGACTTCGACAAGTCGGCGTCGACCGACGCGCGCGCGACGCTCCTGCTGTCAGAGGCGGTGCGCGAACTCATGGCCCGCTGCGGCAAGCCGGCCGACCTCACGGTCTATCATCGCGAGCTCGAGATCGTGGTCGACCGCCTGGCCGGGCGCTATGCCGCCTGGTACGAGATGTTTCCCCGCTCGCAGGGCACGACGCCCGGCACGGGCGCCACCTTCGACGACTGCATCGCGCGGCTGCCCGAGGTCCAGGAGATGGGCTTCGACGTGCTCTACTTCGTGCCGATCCACCCGATCGGGCGGCGCAACCGGAAGGGTCCGAACAACACGCTCGACGCCAAGGACGGCGATCCCGGCAGCCCCTATGCCATCGGCGCGGCCGAGGGCGGCCACGACGCCGTTCATCCCGAGCTGGGCACGCTGGACGATTTCAGGCGGCTGGTGGCGGCGGCCCGCGACCACGGCATGGAAGTGGCGCTCGACTTCGCCATCCAGTGCGCACCGGATCACCCCTGGATTTCCCGGCACCCGAAATGGTTCCGCTTCCGTCCGGACGGCAGCATCAAGTACGCGGAGAACCCGCCGAAGAAGTACCAGGACATCGTCAACATCAACTTCTACCCGGACGACCGCACCGCCCTGTGGGAGGCGCTCAGGGACGTAGTGCTGTTCTGGGTCGAGCAGGGTGTGGCGACCTTCCGCGTCGACAACCCGCATACCAAGCCGGTGCCGTTCTGGGAATGGCTGATCCACGAGGTCCAGCGGGATCATCCCGAGGTGATCTTCCTGTCCGAGGCGTTCACCCGGCCGAAGATGCTGAAGGTCCTGGCCAAGGCCGGCTTCACCCAGTCCTACAGCTACTTCACCTGGCGCAACTTCAAGCAGGAGTTCATCGACTACCTGACCGAACTCACGCGGGACGAGTGCCGGGAATACCTGCGTCCCAACTTCTTCACCTCCACCCCCGACATTCTGCCGCCGATCCTGCAGCGCGGCGGGCGTCCGGCCTTCCAGATGCGGCTCGTGCTGGCCGCCACCTTGTCCGGCGTCTACGGCATCTACAACGGCTACGAGCTGTGCGAGAACGCGGCGATTCCCGACACCGAGGAGTATCACGAATCGGAAAAGTACCAGCACAAGGTCTGGGACTGGGATCGCCCCGGCAACATCAAGGACTACATCGCCAAGGTGAACCGCGCCCGGCGCGACAATCCCGCACTGCACGAGCTGCTCAATCTGCGGTTCCATCCCGCGGATTCGGACTCGGTGCTGTTCTATGGCAAGATGACGGCCGACCGCTCCAACATGGTGTTCGTCGCCGTCAACCTCGACCCGTTCGAGACCCACGAGGCGGTCGTGCAATTCCCGCTCGACGACATGGGCATCGGCCCCGAAGACGCGTTCGAGGCGGAAGACCTGCTGACCGGCGAGCGCCACCTGTGGCGCGGCGGCGAACAGCGGGTGCGCCTGGATCCGCAGACGAACCCTGCGGGACTCTACCGGGTCACCCCGTTCCCGCATATCGACTATCGCACTCCCTGCTACTAGGACCGCAAGCATGCTTTCCGAGGATCCGCTCTGGTACAAGGACGTCATCGTCTACGAGTTGCACGTCAAGGCGTTCTTCGACGGTAACGGCGACGGAATCGGCGACTTCGCCGGCTTGGCGCAGAAGCTCGACTATCTGCAGGATCTCGGCGTCTCCGCGATCTGGCTGCTGCCGTTCTATCCCTCGCCCCTGCGCGACGACGGCTACGACATCGCCGACTACCGCGGCGTACACCCGTCCTATGGCACGATTCGCGACTTCCGCAGCTTCGTGCGCGAGGCCCATCGGCGGAACCTGCGCGTCATCACCGAGCTCGTCATCAACCACACCTCCGATGCCCATCCGTGGTTCCAGCGCGCCCGCCGGGCGAAGCCGGGATCGAACTACCGCGACTGGTACGTGTGGAGCGATTCCGACGAGAAGTATGCCGACACCCGCATCATCTTCACCGACACCGAGCGCTCGAACTGGTCCTGGGATCCGGTCGCCCAGTCCTATTACTGGCACCGGTTCTTTGCGCACCAACCCGACCTCAACTTCGACAATCCGCAGATCATCAAGGCCGTCGTCAGCACCATGCGCTACTGGTGCGACATGGGCGTCGACGGCATGCGGCTCGATGCGATTCCGTACTTGCGCGAGCGCGAAGGCACCAACAACGAGAACCTCCCGGAAACCCACGCGGTCCTGAAGGAGCTGCGCACCGAGCTCGACCGGAAGCACAAGAACCGCATGTTCCTGGCGGAGGCCAACCAGTGGCCGGAGGACGTGCAGAGCTATTTCGGCGACGGCGACGAATGCCACATGGCCTATCACTTCCCGCTGATGCCGCGCATGTACATGGCCATCGCCCAGGAGGACCGCCACCCGATCACCGACATCATGCGGCAGACGCCGGAGATCCCCGACAGCTGCCAGTGGGCGATCTTCCTGCGCAACCACGACGAGCTGACGCTCGAGATGGTGACCGACAGCGAGCGCGACTATCTCTGGAATACCTACGCCGCCGACCGCCGGGCGCGGCTCAATCTCGGCATCCGCCGGCGCCTGGCCCCGCTGATGGACAACGACCGCCGCAAGATCGAGCTGATGAACAGCCTGCTGATGTCGATGCCCGGCACGCCGTTCATCTATTACGGCGACGAGATCAGCATGGGCGACAATTTCTTTCTCGGCGACCGCGACGGCGTGCGCACGCCGATGCAGTGGACCCCCGACCGCAATGGCGGCTTCTCGCGGGCCGATCCGGCGCAGCTCTATCTGCCGCCGCTGATGGACCCGATCTACGGCTACCAGGCGGTGAACGTCGAGGCGCAGAGCCGCAACCCGACATCCCTGCTAAACTGGATGAAGCGGCTGATCGCCGTGCGCCAGGGCCGCAAGGTGTTCGGCCGGGGCACGCTGGTGTTTCTGTACCCGAGCAACCGGTCGATTCTTGCGTATCTGCGGGAGTATGGCGACGAGGCGGTGCTGTGCGTCGCCAATCTGTCGCGCTCGGCCCAGTCCGTGGAACTGGATCTGTCCAGCTTCAAGGGGCGGGTTCCGCTCGAAATGATGGGGCGCATATCGTTTCCGCCCATCGGCGACGGCTACTACCGGCTGACGCTGCACGGCTATTCCTTCTTCTGGTTCCTGCTGGAGTCGCCGAGCGCCACCGAGGCCGCGATCATCGCGGCGGCGGAGCATCCGCCGGAATACGTCACCCTGGTCATGACCGGCGGCTGGCCGGCGCTCACCTCGGGCCGCGGCAAGACCATCCTCGAGCGCGACGTGCTGCGGCAATATCTGCCGCTGCGCCGGTGGTATGGCGGCAAGGATGCCGGGCTCGAATCGGTGAGCATCGCGACGTCGGTGCCCTTCGCCGGTCCCGATCAGAGCTGGCTGCTGACGATCGTCGAGGCACAACTCGCCGACGGCCGTCCCGCGCAGCGCTACTTCCTGCCGCTGACTGCCGAGTGGCGCGCGATCCACGCCCTGCCGCCGGAGACCCAGGCCCTGACCCTGGCCAAGGCGCGCAAGGGGCCGCATGAAGGCACCTTGCATGAGGCGGTGGCGGACGAGGCATTCGCCCTCGCCCTGATCGATGGGGTGCGCCATGGCGTGACGCTGGATGCGCCCCAGGGACGGCTGGAGTTCGTGCCGACAGCCGCGTTCGCGTCGCGGCCCGCTCCGGCGGTACCGGTCGTGCGGCTGCTCGGGCTCGAGCAGAGCAACACCTCGATCCTCGTCGAGGACTATGTCGTCCTCAAGCTCTACCGACGGCTGCAGGCGGGCGTCCATCCCGAGGTGGAGATCGGCCGCTTCCTCGGCGACGTCGCGAAGTTCGCCAATGTCCCGCCGCTGCTGGGGTCGATCGAGCTGCGCGACGACAACGGCATGCCGACGGCGCTCGGATGCCTGCACGGCTTCGTGCGCAATCAGGGCGACGCCTGGTCCTATACGCTTGCCTATCTCGAGCGCTTTCTGGACGAAGCGATGGTGCTGCCGCCCGAAGAACTCGCCGCGCGCCCCGACATGCACGCCGTCTATCTGGCGCAGGCGCGCCAGCTCGCAATCCGCACGGCCGAGCTCCATCGTGCGCTCTGTCCCGCGAAGTCGGACAAGGCGTTCCACCCGGAGCCGCTCACGGACAAGGACCTGGAGGCCTTCGTCCGACAGGTCCGTGCCGACGCCCGCACCGCCCTTCAGGCGCTCGCCGCCCGGCGCAAGTCGCTGCCCGGCGACCAGGCGGAGCGGGCCGCGCCGCTGCTCGACAAGCGCGCCGACGTGCTGCGCCGGATCGGTGCGCGGCTGCCGGCCTCGATCTACGCGATGAAGACCCGCCACCACGGCGACTATCACCTGGGGCAGGCGGTGGTCGCGCAGAACGACTTCTACATTCTCGACTTCGAGGGCGAACCCAAGCGCCCGCTGGCCGATCGGCGGCGCAAGCACACACCGCTCAAGGACGTGGCCGGCATGCTGCGCTCCTTCGACTACGCCGCGTGGGCGGCGGTCGACCGGGTCTCGGCCGGTCACCCCGAACGGCGCGATGCCCTGGTCGAGCATGCCCTGGCCTGGCGCGATCTGGCCACCGCCGCCTTCCTGGATACCTATCGCGAGACCATCGCCGGCTGCCCCGTCTACCCCAGCGACGAGAAGGCGGCCAAGGCACTGCTCGAGCTCGCGATGCTGGAGAAGCTGTTCTACGAGATCGGCTACGAACTGGCCAACCGCCCGGCATGGGTCGGCATTCCCGTATCCGGCGCGGTCAACCTGCTGTTCCACGCGACCTGAGGAAAGGAACCGCAATGGGCCGAGACGAACGCTCCGGGCTGGCCGACATTCTGGCCATCGTCGGCGGCGATCACCGCGATCCCTTCGGGTATCTCGGGCTGCACGACGATGGCAACGGCCTGGTCGTGCGCAGCTTGCAGCCCGATGCGCTGTCGGTGAAGATCGTCGACCGCAAGACGCGGCGCACGCTGGCCGAGCTCGAGCGCGTCCACGAGGCCGGCCTGTTCGTCGGCCGGATCAAGGGACGCAAGCGGCGCTTCGCCTATCGCCTGCTGGTCGATTCCCACGACGGCGGCGTGGAGCTCGAGGATCCCTATCGCTTCCCGCCCTGGCTGGGCGATCTCGATATCCACCTGCTGGGCGAGGGCAATCACCTCGACTCCTATCGCAAGCTCGGCGCCCATCCCACGATCATGGAGGACGTGAGCGGCGTGGCCTTCGCGGTCTGGGCGCCGAACGCCCGGCGGGTGAGCGTCGTCGGCGACTTCAACGGCTGGGACGGCCGCCGGCATTGCATGCGGCTGCGCCATGACTGCGGCGTGTGGGAGATCTTCATCCCCGGCGTACAGGCGGGCGAGCGCTACAAGTTCGAAGTGAAGGCCGAGGACGGCACCGTGCTGCCGCACAAGGCCGATCCCTATGCCTTTCATGCCGAGCACCCGCCGCAGACCGCCTCGATCGTGTACGGGCTGGACGAGTTCGCCTGGTCCGATCAGGCCTGGATGGCCGGCCGGGCCCGGGCGAGCGAGCGCGCCGAGCCGATCGCGGTCTACGAGGTGCATCTCGGGTCATGGCGCCGCAAGCCGGAGGACGGCAATCGCTATCTCACCTATCGCGAGCTGAGCGACGAGCTGGTGCCCTATGTCGCCGGCATGGGCTTCACCCATGTCGAGCTGCTGCCGGTCAGCGAGTACCCGTTCGACGGCTCGTGGGGTTATCAGCCGACCGGGCTGTTCGCGCCGACCAGCCGGTTCGGCACGCCCGAGGATTTCCGCGCTTTCGTGGATTCCTGCCACCGGGCCGGCCTCGGCGTGCTCATCGACTGGGTGCCCGGCCACTTCCCCGGCGACGCCCACGGCCTCGGCAATTTCGATGGCACCCATCTCTACGAGCACGCCGATCCGCGCAAGGGCCTGCATCGCGACTGGGATACCCTGATCTACAACTACGGCCGGAAGGAAGTCGCCAACTTCCTCCACTCGAACGCCCTCTACTGGTTCGAGCGGTTCCACATCGACGGGCTGCGCGTCGACGCGGTCGCCTCAATGCTCTACCTCGACTACAGCCGCGGCGAAGGCGAGTGGGAGCCCAACATTCATGGCGGGCGCGAGAATCTCGAGGCGGTCGACTTCCTGAAGCGGCTCAACGAGCTGGCCTACACGCGCGAGCCGGATATCATGACCGTGGCCGAGGAATCGACTTCGTGGCCGATGGTGTCGCGGCCGACCTATCTCGGCGGTCTCGGCTTCGGCTACAAGTGGAACATGGGGTGGATGCACGACACCCTCGAGTACATGGGCCACGACCCGATCCATCGCAGCTATCATCACGACAAGCTGACGTTCGGGCTGCTCTACGCGTTCTCCGAGAACTTCATGCTGCCGCTGTCGCATGACGAGGTCGTCCACGGCAAGGGCTCGCTGCTCGGCAAGATGCCGGGCGACCGCTGGCAGAAGTTCGCCAATCTACGCGCCTATTTCGCGTTCATGTACGGACATCCCGGAAAGAAGCTGCTGTTCATGGGTGGCGAGCTCGCGCAGGAGCGCGAGTGGAACCACGACGCCGGCCTCGACTGGCATCTGCTCGCCGACCCGCAGCATGCGGGCATCCAGCTTCTGGTCCGCGACCTCAACCATCTCTACCGCGATCTGCCGGCGCTTCACGAACGCGACTGCGAGGCCGACGGCTTCGAATGGATCGACTGCAACGACCGCGACAACAGCATCCTGTGCTTCCTGCGCCGCGGCGACGAGGCCGGCGAGATCGCGGTTGCCGCCTACAACTTCACGCCGGTTCCCCATCGGGAGTACCGGGTCGGCGTTCCCGTGCCCGGCCGCTATCGAGAGCTGCTCAATTCCGATGCCGCCTGCTATGGCGGCAGCGGCCTCGGCAACGGCGGCGCGGTCGGGGCCGAGCCGGTACCCTGTCACAGTCGGCCGTATTCCATCAGCCTGACGCTGCCGCCGCTGTCGGGCCTGATCCTGCAGCCCATTCGCCCATGACTTCCGCCGCCGCCGACCTGTTCCGGGTGGAGCCGGGCAGCTCCAATCCCCTGGGCGCCACCTGGGACGGCAAGGGCGTGAACTTCGCGCTGTTCTCCGCCCATGCGGAACGCGTCGACCTCTGCATTTTCGACCCCAAGGGGCATCGCGAGATCGGCCGCGTCACCCTGCCGGAGCACACCCACGAGGTTTGGCACGGCTATCTGCCCGATGCGCGGCCCGGCATGCTCTACGGCTATCGCGTCTACGGGCCGTACGAGCCGAGCCGCGGCCACCGCTTCAATCATCACAAGCTGCTGATGGATCCCTACGCCAGGTCGCTGCATGGCAGCCTGAAATGGAGCGACGCGCATTTCGGCTATCAGGTCGGCAGCCGCCGGGTCGACCTGTCCTTCGATCGGCGCGACAACGCCCGGGAAATCTCGAAATCCGTCGTCGTCGATACCGCGCATACCTGGGGCGACGACCGGCGTCCCGCCGTCCCCTGGTCCGACAGCGTGATCTACGAGCTGCATGTGCGCGGCTTCACCAAGCAACGCGAGGACGTGCCGGTGCAGTTGCGCGGCACCTTCGCCGGACTGGCCAGTCCGGGCGTCATCGACCATCTGCAGCGGCTCGGCGTCACCGCGGTCGAGCTGCTGCCGATCCATGCGTTCGTCGACGATCGATATCTCGTGGAGCGCAAGCTGACGAACTACTGGGGCTACAACTCCATCGGCTTCTTCGCACCCGATCCGCGCTATCTCGGCAGCGGGCATGTCGGCGAGTTCAAGGCGATGGTCCGCCATTTGCACGAAGCCGGCATCGAGGTCATCCTCGACGTGGTCTACAATCACACCGCCGAGGGCAACCAGCTCGGGCCGACGCTCAGCTTTCGCGGCATCGACAACCTGTCCTACTACCGCCTCACGCCCGGCAACGAGCGCTACTACGAGGATTTCACCGGCTGCGGCAACGCGCTGCGGCTGCACCATCCCCGCGTGCTGCAGATGGTGACGGACTCCCTGCGCTACTGGGTCGAGCAGATGCATGTCGACGGCTTCCGCTTCGACCTGGCGACGACCCTGGCGCGCGAGGTCGATGGCGGCTTCGATCCGCATTCCGGTTTTCTCGACGCCGTGCGCCAGGATCCGGTGCTGTCGCGCGTCAAGCTGATCGCGGAGCCCTGGGACCTGGGGCCGGACGGCTATCGCGTCGGCGGCTTCCCGCCCGGCTGGGCCGAATGGAACGACAAGTATCGCGACACCATGCGCCGCTTCTGGAAGGGCGAAGGCGGGCTCATCGGCGAGGTCGCCAGCCGAACCAGCGCGTCTCGCGACCTGTTCGACCACCGCGCCCGCCGGCCCTGGGCCAGCATCAACTTCATCACCGCCCATGACGGGTTCACCCTGCGCGACCTGGTCAGCTACGACCACAAGCACAATGCGGCGAACCAGGAAGACAGCCGCGACGGCACCGACGCAAACCACAGCTGGAACTGCGGCGTCGAGGGGCCGACCGACAATCCCGCCATCCTGGAGCTCCGCGCCCGGCAGCAGCGCAATTTCCTGGCCACCCTGTTCCTGTCCCAGGGCGTGCCGATGCTGCTGGCGGGGGATGAGTTCGGCAATGGCCAGCAGGGCAACAACAACGCCTATTGTCAGGACAACGAGATCGGCTGGGTCGACTGGCACGGGCCGCAGGCGACGGACGGCAAGCTGCTCGGCTTCGTCCGGACCCTGGCGGCCCTGCGCAAGCAGCATCGCGGGCTGCGGCGCGAGCGTTTCCTGACCGGCGGCGCGATCGGCAACAGCACCCTGAAGGATGTCACCTGGCTGGCGCCGGCCGGTCACGAGAAGGTCGAGTCCGACTGGGACTATCCGGAAGCGCACTGCCTCTGCTTCCTGCTCGCCGGCCACGAGGGCCCGCCTGACGCGGCGCTGGTCGACGATCCGCTGCTGGTGGTCTTCAACGCCCATCACGATCCCATGACCTATGCCCTGCCGCAGATCGACGCGGTCGCGCAGTGGGACACCGTCATCGACACCAGCAGCCCGACCGGGCTCAAGGCGGCGCCGCCGCTTGCCGGCGACGCCGCATTCACCGTCGCGGCGCGCTCGGTCGTCGTTCTCATCGGTCGGCCGACTGCCGGCACTCAACCGCCGGTGACGCCATGAACCGCAGCCATGCCATGCCCTTCGGGGCCAGCGTCCTGCCGAACGGCGGCGTACGCTTTCGCCTGTGGGCGCCGGGCGCCCGCACGGTCTCGATTCGGCTCGAGACCAAGGGCACGGCATCGGAGCTGCCGATGCGCGCGGACGCGGATGGCTGGTTCGAGCTGACCACCGACGCGGCGGTGCCGGGCAGCCGCTACGCCTATGTCGCCGATGGCGGGAGTCCGGTTCCCGACCCCGCCTCGCGCTTCCAGCCCGACGATGTCCATGGCCCGAGCGAGGTCGTCGATCCCGCCTCCTTCGCCTGGGCCGACGCGCAATGGCGCGGGCGGCCGTGGCACGAGACCGTGCTCTACGAGCTCCATGCCGGCACCTTCACGCCCGAGGGCAGCTATGCCGGGATCGCCGGCAAGCTCGACCATCTCGTCGATCTCGGGGTCACGGCGATCGAGCTGATGCCGCTGTCGGAATCGCCGGGCCGTCACAACTGGGGCTATGACGGCGTGTATCATTTCGCGCCGGAGCGCCAGTACGGCCGGCCCGACGACCTGAAGGCCCTGGTGCAGGCCGCCCACGACCGCAACCTGATGGTCTTCGTCGACGTCGTCTACAACCACTTCGGGCCGGAGGGGAACTACCTTCACCAATACGCGCCGCAGTTCTTCACCGACCGGCACAAGACGCTGTGGGGCGAAGGCATCTATTTCGACGGTCCGGGATCGCGGGCCGTGCGCGACTTCTTCATCCACAATGCGCTGTACTGGATCGAGGAGTTCGGCATCGACGGCTTGCGCCTGGACGCCGTCAATGCCATCCGCGACGACAGCACGACCCATATCCTGATCGAGCTGGCGGAAACCGTCCGCCGCAGCGTTCCCGCCGACCGGCACGTGCACCTCGTGCTCGAGAACGGCGCGAACATCGCCCGCTATCTGTCGCGCGACGCCGCCGGCCAGCCCGGCTGGTACACGGCGCAGTGGAACGACGATATCCATCATGTGCTGCACGGTCTGACCACCGGCGAGAGCGGCGGGTACTACGTCGACTACCGCGACCACCGGCCCGCGCGCCTCGGCCGCGCCCTGGCGGAGGGTTTCGTCTACCAGGGCGATGCCGCCGTCTACTTCGACAACCGTCCGCGCGGCGAGCCGAGCGGGCATCTGCCGCCGACGGCCTTCGTGTCCTTCCTGCAGAACCACGACCAGATCGGGAACCGCGCCTTTGGCGAGCGCATCGGTGCGCTCGCCGATCCCCAGGCCCTGCGCGCCGCCATCGCGGTGCTGCTGCTGGCGCCGGCGGTGCCCCTGCTGTTCATGGGCGAGGAGTGGGATGCGGCGCAGCCGTTCCCGTTCTTCTGCGACTTCGGACCGGACCTCGCGGAGGCCGTGCGCCAGGGCCGGCGACAGGAATTCGCCCGCTTCCCGGAATTCGCCGACGAGGCGGCGCGCGCCCGGATTCCCGACCCGATCGCGCCGGGCACGTTCTCCAGCGGCATTCTCGACTGGGCTGCGCTGGCAACGGAGCCACATCGCGGCTGGCTCGCCTACTACCGTCGCCTGCTCGCGATCCGCCACCGCGAGATCGTTTCGCGGCTGGAGAACCTGCCCGGCGGCGCGGCGCGCTATGACGTTCTGGCCGACGACGTCCTGCGCGTGTCCTGGGCGCTCGGCGACGGCTCGTCGCTGCAGCTCGTCGCCAACATGTCGCCACGACATTCCGCCAAGGCCGTCGAGATCGCCGGCGATCTGCTGTTCGCGACCACGCCGGAGGCGGCCGGCCAGCGACCGCTGCCCAGCCTGTCGCCCTGGTTCGTCGCCTGGTTCCTGGCGCCCGACGGTGCGGCACCGTGACCTCGGAAACGGGACTGGCGCGACTGTGCGAACTGGCCGGGCTCGTCCCCTCGTTCCGCGACGCCTGGGGAAACCTGCGCCACTTGCCGGAGGCCACGCAACGGGCCCTGCTCGGGGCCATGGGTATCAGCGCCGGCACCGACGCGGAAGTCGCCGCGGCGATCCGCACGATCCAGGAAGCGCCATGGCGGCGCCCGTTCGAACCGGTCGTCGTGACGCGCCTCGCCCGCGGCGAGCGGCTGCGGATTCCCGTCGTGTTGTCGCGATCGGCGGCGGACCAGGTCATCGAGTGGCGATTCGAGAAGGAAACCGGCGAAACGCGCGACGGCACGTCGCGCTTCGGCGAGCTGGCGCCGCTCGACGAACGCTCGCTGGATGGCCGGGTCCACGAGCGCCGCACGCTCGAGCTCGCGTTCCCGGTCCGCCCGGGCTATCACCGGCTGCGCCTCTTCATCGCGGATTCTGCCGGCACGGGGGCCGACTTCGGCGAGATCGAGACATCCGTGATCGTCGTGCCCCGGCGATGCTATTCGGGCCCCGGCAACGGAGCCCGCGCCTGGGGCATCGGCACGCAGCTCTACGGCCTGCGGTCGGCGCGCAACTGGGGCATCGGCGACTTCACCGATCTCGAGCGCTTCACCGGAATCGCCGCGCGGCTCGGCGCCGACGCGGTGGGGCTGAATCCGATGCATGCGATGTTCCCCGGCAATCCCGACCGCATCAGCCCGTACTCGCCGTCGGACCGCCGCTTCCTCAGCTTCATGTACATCGACGTCGAGGCGATCGCCGAGTTCGGCGCGTGCGAGCGCGCGCAAGGGCTTCTGCGGGATCCGGAATTCCACGGGCGGCTCGAGGCCGCCCGCAGCGAGCCGCTTGTCGACTATCCCGGCGTCGCGGCGCTGAAGTGGCAAGTCCTTGAATCGCTCTACATTGCGTTCCGCGACCTTCATCTCGGCGGTCCGTCCGGAACCGCCGCCAGCGAACGCGGCGGCACGTTCCGCCGGTTCCAGGTCGCCGGCGGTAGGGCGCTCGATCGGTTCGCCGCTTTCCAGGCCCTGTCGGAGCATTTCGGCACCGCCATGCCGTGGCGCGCCTGGCCGGCGGTCTATCAGGATCCGGAGTCGCTGGCGGTCAGCGCCTTTGCCGAGGAGCACCGCGACCGGCTGCAGTTCTTCCAGTATCTGCAGTGGCAGGCGGACCAGCAGCTGCGAACCGCCGCCGAGGCGGCGCGCGCGGGCGGCATGTCGATCGGCCTGTATCACGACATGGCGCTGTCGGCCGACGCCGACGGTGCCGAGGCATGGATGAACGATCGCTTGCTGGCACGTGACGTGCGGCTCGGCGCGCCGCCCGACGAATGGAACCAGCGCGGCCAGGACTGGGGCCTGCCGGCCTATAACCCGCCGGCCCTGCGCGCCGCCGCCTACGCGCCGTTCATCGACACACTGCGCGCCAACATGGCCCATGGCGGCGCGCTGCGCATCGACCATGTCATGGGTCTCGAGCGCATGTACTGGATCCCCAGCGGCAACGCCCCGCAGGATGGCGGCTATGTCCGCTATCCCAAGGATGACCTGCTCGGCATCCTGGCGCTCGAAAGCACCCGGCAGAAATGCACGGTGGTCGGCGAGGATCTCGGCACATTGCCCGAGGGCTTCCGAGAGAGCCTGAATGCCGCGGGCATCCTGTCCTATCGCCTGCTGTACTTTGCCCAGGACGAGCGCGGCGAGTTCCTGGCACCGCGACGCTATCCGCCGCGCGCCCTGGTCGCGGTCGGCACCCATGATCTCCCGACTCTTCCGGGCTTCTGGCTTGCCCGCGATCTCGATCTGCGCAGCGAGATCGGCCTGTTCCCGTCGCGGGAAATGGCGGCCAGCGCCCGCGAGCGCCGGGCCCGGGAACGCCGGGCCCTGATCCGGGCGTTCAAGCGGGAGGGCCTGCTGCCGGAATCTTTTCCCGACGACTCCGTCGAGTTCGTCGCCGACCTGGTGCAGGCCGCCTATCGCTACATCGCCCGAAGCCCGGCGCGGATCATGCTCATGCATCTCGAGGACGTACTCGGCGAGGAGCACCAGATCAACCTGCCGGGAACGGTCGCCGAGCATCCCAACTGGCGGCGCAAGATGCTGGTCGACCTGGAGATCCTCGAGCACGATCCGCGCGTCCTCGCCCTGGCCGGCGCGATCGACGGCGAACGGCGGAATGGCAGCCGGAAGCGCCGGAAGCTTGCTTCCGAGCCGGGCTGATGCGCGAGCCGCCGTCTCCGCCGATCGCCACCTATCGGCTGCAGTTCAACAGCGACTTCACCTTCCGTGACGCGGAAGGCCTGGTCCCCTATCTGCACCGCCTCGGCGTCAGCCATGTCTATGCCTCGTCGTTCCTGAAGGCGCGGCCCGGCAGCACCCATGGCTACGACATCATCGATCACAATGCGCTCAACCCCGAGCTCGGGACGCCCGAGGAGTTCGATCGCTTCTGCGCCGCGCTGCAGGGCCACGGTATGGGCCTGCTGCTCGACTTCGTGCCGAACCACATGGGCATCGGACGGGCCGACAACGAATGGTGGCTCGATGTCCTGGAATGGGGACAGAGCTCGATCTATGCGGAGTTTTTCGACATCGATTGGATGCCCCTGCAGCGCAAGCTGCAGGGCAAGGTGCTGGTGCCCTTTCTGGGCGATCACTATGGCACCGTGCTCGAATCCGGCGAGCTCGCGCTGCGCTTCGATTCCGCCACGGGCAGCTTCAGCGCCTGGTATCACGAACATCGCTTTCCCGTGCGGCCGCGCGACTATGCCATTGTCCTCCGGCGCTATCTGGCGAGTCCGGCGTCGAGCGAAGATACGAACGACGCGCTGCGGGCACGGATCGAGCGGCTGGCGGCGGAGTTCGATCGCCTGCGCCGTCCGAGCCCCAGGCAGCGCGCGGCGGTACGCGAGCGGGCGAACCAGCTGAAGCGCGAGCTCGCCGCGCTCTGCGCCGGCGACCCGGCAGCGGCCGGTCTTGTCGACGGCGCGACCGAGCGCATGAACGGCATCGCCGGCGACCCCAGGAGCTTTCGCCAGCTGCACGCCCTGCTCGAGCGCCAGTGGTATCGCCTGGCCTTCTGGCGCGTCGCCGCCGACGAGATCAACTACCGGCGCTTCTTCAACATCAACGAGCTGGCCGGCATCCGCATCGAGAACGCCACGCTGTTCGAGCTGACCCACCGGCTGGTCGGCCGGTTGATCGCCGAGGGCAAGCTGCATGGCCTGCGGCTCGATCATGTCGACGGCCTGTTCGACCCAGAGACCTATTGCCGGCGCCTGCAGGCCTTTGCCGCCAGGGCGCGCGCGGGCACGACAACCGGCGCCGCGATGCAGCCGTTCTACATCGTCGTCGAGAAGATCCTGGCCCACCACGAGAACCTCAGGGAATCCTGGCCGATTTCCGGCACCACCGGCTACGAATTCACCAGCCTGGTCAACGGCCTGTTCGTCGACCCGGCCGGCCGACGCGGGCTGGAGCGCGCCTACCGGCAGAGCATCGGGCGCGTGGCCCCGTTCGAGGAAACGCTCGCCGCGGCGAAGAGCCAGGTCATCGATGACATGCTGGCGAGCGAGCTGAACGTTCTCGCCAACGAGCTCGATCGCATCTCCGAATGCCACTGGAGCACCCGCGATTATACCAACGAACGCCTGCGCGCCGCGCTCAAGGCGATCGTCGCCCAGTTTCCGGTCTACCGCACCTATGTGACCGACAAGGGTCCCTCGGCGGAGGATCGGCGCGACATCGACTGGGCCGTGAGTCAAGCCAGGCGCCACTGGCGCGGGCCGGATCCGGAGATCCTGGATTTCGTTCACGCCGCCCTCACCGCCGAGCTCGCCCGCCGCGGCGGCCCCTATCGGCGGGTCGACGTGCTGCGCTTCGCCGCGAAGTTCCAGCAGTACAGCGGGCCGGTGATGGCGAAGTCGCTGGAGGACACCAGCTTCTATCGCCACTTCCTGCTGCTGTCGGTCAACGAGGTCGGCGGCGACCCCCGTCAGTTCTCGGTGTCGCCGGCCGCCTTCCACCACGCCAATCGGCAGCGGGCGCGGCAATGGCCAGGCTCGATGCTGACTACCGCGACCCACGACACCAAGCGCGGCGAAGACGCCCGCCTGCGCCTCGATGTCCTGTCGGAGATGCCGGCGGCCTGGGAACAGCGCGTGCGCCGCTGGCGGCATCTCAATCGCTTTCAGCGGCGCGACCTGGACGGCCAGTCCGCGCCGTCGCGCAACGACGAATACATGATCTACCAGACGCTGGTCGGTGCCTGGCCGACCGCGATGGACGGGACGTCGCCGGATCCCTCCCGGCCGCTCGACGACCTGGCCGAGCGGGTCAAGGCCTACGTGGTGAAGGCGGCGCGCGAGGCCAAGGTCGTGACCAGCTGGGACAGTCCCAATGCGGCCTACGAGTCCGCCTGCACCGCCTTCGTGCAGCGCCTGCTCGACGGAACCCAGCCCAACCCGTTCCTCGCGGACTTCGCCGCCTTCCAGGCCGAGATCGCCGATTTCGGCATGTTCAACGGGCTGAGCCAGGTCGTGCTGAAGCTGACGGCGCCCGGCATTCCCGACATCTATCAGGGCACCGAGCACTGGGACCTGAGCCTGGTCGATCCCGACAACCGCCGACCGGTCGACTTCGCGCGCCGTCGGGAAGACCTGGCGGGACTCGAGGGACTGGCCGCGTTGCCGCCGGCCGAACGGGTGCCGGTCCTGCACGCGCTGCGCGCCGATTGGCGCGACGGCCGCATCAAGCTGTACCTGATCCACCGCCTGCTGCGGTTGCGGCAGGAACTCCCGGACCTGTTCCACGAGGGCGGCTACGAGCCGCTGCAGACCGCCGGCGCGCAATCCGGTCGTGTGGTCGCCTTCATGCGCGGCCAGGGGGAGCAGCGCCTGCTGGTGGTCGCCGGCCGCCTGTTCGCCGGCCTCGCGGTCTCGGCGCAGGACTACGAGGGCGGCGCGGCGTGGGGAGATACGACGGTGACGTGTCCGCGGGAAATCGCCGGCCCGTGGCAGGACGCCGTCACCGGATCGGTGGTCGAGATTCCCGATGGCGAGGGCGAGCTTGGGCTGCAGCTATCGGGGCTGCTGGCAACGCTGCCGGTGGCCGTGCTCGTCGGTCCGCCGACTTGAGCAGGATGCCTCGCGCGCCGTGGAGTCAGGCGAGGTTTTCGTGCAGCGCCGGCGGCACGGGCACCGGCGCGATATGCCAGATCCGCTGCGCGTACTCGCCGGCCGCGCGATCGCTCGACAGCCCGCCGACGCGGGCCACGTTGAGAATCGCCCGCCGGCTCCACGCGTCGGGATCGCGATAGAGCGGCTCGACCCCGGCCTGGCACGCGAGATAGTCGGCGAAGTCGGCCAGCAGGAAGTACTTGTCGCCCCGGTTCATCAGGCTGTCGAAGATCGCCGCGTACTGATCGGCCGGCCCGCGCGAGAACTCGCCGTTGCCGATGGCGTCCAGCACCGCGCGAAGCTCAGCGTCGCCGTGGTAGCAGGCCCAGGGATCGTAGCCGCGCTGCCGCAGCTCCGCCAGGTCCCCGGCGCGATGTCCGAAGATGAAGACGTTCTCGGCGCCGACGGCGTCGCGGATTTCCACGTTGGCGCCGTCGAGGGTGCCGATGGTCAGCGCCCCGTTGAGGCTGAGCTTCATGTTGCCGGTGCCGGAGGCCTCGGTCCCCGCCGTCGAGATCTGCTCGGAGAGATCGGCCGCCGGAATGATCAGCTCCGCGTCGCTGACGCCGTAGTTGGGCAGAAAGGCGATCCGGAGATGCCGGCTGACCTGCTCGTCGGCGTTGACCGCCGACGCGACGTCGTGGATCAGCTTCACGATCAGCTTGGCCATGACGTAGCCGGGCGCGGCCTTGCCGGCGAAGATCACGGTGCGCGGCACCGGGTCGCCGGCGTTGCCGGCGCGGATCCGGTGATACAGGACGATGCAGTGGAACAGCTTGAGCAGCTGGCGCTTGTACTCGTGGATCCGCTTCACCTGGACGTCGAACAGGGAGCCGGCATCGATTTCGATGCCCGTCCGTTCGTGGATCCGCGCGGCGAGGCGTTGCTTGTTGGCCGCCTTGACGGCGCGGAAGCGGCGACGGAACTCCGCGTCGTCGGCCAGCGGCACGAGCTCCTCCAGCCGGCGCGGGTCGCGCAGCCAATCGGCGCCGATCGACTCCGAGATCAGCGCGGCGAGCTGCGGATTGGCGCCGAGCAGCCAGCGGCGTTGGGTGATGCCGTTGGTGACGCAGGCGATCCTTTCCGGGTAGAGCCGATGGAAATCGGCGAACACGGTGCTTTGCATGAGGCCGGTATGCATCTGCGACACGCCGTTCACGGTATGGCTGCCGACGACCGCCAGGTTCGCCATGCGCACGCGCGCATCGTCGCGGCCGTCGAACAGCGACAGGTTCCGCAGCAGGTCGGGATCGCCCGGCAGCCGCCGGCCGGCTTCGCCCAGCAGCCATTCGTCGATCTCGCGAATGATCTCGAGATGGCGCGGCAGCATGGTCTCGAAGAACCGCACCGGCCAGCTCTCGAGCGCCTCGGGCATCAGGGTGTGATTGGTGTAGCTGAACACCCGTCGCGTGATGTCCCAGGCCCGGTGCCAGTCGACCGCGTGCAGATCGACAAGGAGGCGCATCAGCTCGACGATTCCCATGACCGGATGGGTGTCGTTGATATGCACGTCGGCACGATCCGGCAGGGTGTCGAGCGCGGCGCCGGCGCTGACATGGCCATGCACGACGTCCTGGAGGGATGCGCTGGCCAGGAAGTAGTGCTGCTTGAAGCGGAGCACGCGCCCGGCTTCGGTGCTGTCGTCGGGGTAGAGGACGCGCGACAGGTCTTCCCAGCGGGTGCGGCCCTCGCTGGCATCGGCATGTTTGCCGGCGTTGAAGTGGCTCAGGTCGAATTCGTGGCGGCCATGGGCCGACCACAGCCTGAGGGTGTTGACGGTGCCGGTCCGATAACCGCAGACCGGCAGGTCGTGGGCCAGGGCGAGCCCGTCCTCGGTGTCCACCCAGCGGCGCCGGGGGCGGCCGTCCGGACCCGGTTCGTCGACGATCCTTCCGAAGAACCGGACCGGATAGACCGTTCCCGGGCGGGTGATCTCCCAGGGATTGCCGAACTGCAGCCAATGATCCGGCCGTTCCACCTGCCAGCCATTCTCGATCGACTGGACGAACAGGCCGAACTCGTAGCGGATGCCGTAGCCCCAGCATGGCAGATCGAGGGTGGCGCAGCTGTCGAGCAGGCAGGCCGCCAGCCGACCGAGCCCGCCATTGCCGAGCCCGGGGTCGGCTTCGCATCCGGCGATGCGGTCGAGGTCGCAGCCGAGCTCGGCGAGCGCGGCGCGCACCGCCTGAAGCAGACCGAGATTGCCGAGCCCGTCGGTCAGCAGCCGCCCGAGCAGGAACTCCATGGAGACGTAGTAGGCCCGCTTGGCGCCGGCCAGCTCCTGGTGATGCTCGGTTTCCGCCCAGCCCGCGGCCAGGCGCCCGCGCAGCAGCGCAGCGGCGGCGAGGAACCAGTCGCGGTCGGTCGCCTTCCCCGGGGTCTTGCCGGCAACGCGCAGCAGTTCCTGGACCAGCTCCTGCCGGATCGCCGCGGTTTCGGCTGGCGGTCGAGCGGAGGCGCTGTCGCCGCCATTGACACTGGTGTCGGTCGGGCGGGAGGCGATTCGGGACGCTTCAGTCGACGTGAACATGAGCTTTCCAGCCAGCCGGTCCGGGGTCAGGGGACGAGCTTCCCAAACCATACAGGATGTAGTGGGCGCCCCGAATCTTCATCAAGCTATAGCATCGCGTCGTCAGTTTGGAACCCTGACAAGGGAGATGGCGGACGCGCCGATCTCCCTGGTCGGGTCGGGACGGGGCCGGATAGCGGGTGGCAAGTCTCGCGATTCCCCTCGTCCAGGTCCGCCCATCGAGCGGAACTGGAATGGAAACCGGCCCGCGATGTCAGTCTAGGTCAGGCAGGGTTAGCGAATGGTGGACGCGCGCCGCCGAACAAGGGCCAAGACCCCACCCTGCGGCGGCCGGGGCGATCAGGAGAGCATGCGGGCTGAGGCTTGACGTGGTGCGCGCCAGACCAGCATCGCGATTGGCTGTCGCCCAGGGTCGGTCGCTTGTCGCATAGCTGATTCCAAATTTCTATATTTCGACGACATGCTCAACGCCGCGAAAAATCAAAAAGTAAGTTTATTTTCTGTTCCTGAAAGCAGCCTTCGTATATTTTCCTTATGCTTGAAAATAATGATAAACGCCATTAGGAACGCAAACATATGAAAGTAAAATGTATTTCCAAAAACAGGTATGAATGAAATGGCCACAAAAAGCATCGCAGCACATATTGTGCCTAAAGAAACATAACGAGTAACAGCCACTATTATCACAAAAAAGCCAAAGCATATAAGGGCCATAACCCAGTCAATCATAAACAGCACAGCCACTGCTGTAAGTGCTCCCTTGCCTCCTTTAAACCCAAAATATACCGGCCAGTTATGCCCCATAACCGCTCCTGCGCCTGCCGCTAAGAGGCTTACGCAATCTCTAGCCTCTCCCGAATAAACATAAACGCCGAAGCGCAATCCTATAAAACAGGCAATTATTCCTTTTAATATATCTCCAGCGAGAACGAACACCGCAGCAGGTTTCCCAAGTACTCTCAGCGTATTGGTAAGTCCGGCATTCTTGCTTCCATGACTTCTTATGTCTTTGCCGTATATTTTCCCTACAATCACGGATGTATTAAGGCTGCCTAAAAAATATCCAAAGACTAAGGTCGAAAAAATCTTTAAAATATCAATCATCAATCATATTCCTTGGAATTGCTCAAGACTCCGATCGCGCATGACTTGAGTCCGCTCGAGTCTGTTTCGGCACCGTGCCCCGCGTCCTCTAGGATCGGGGCGACGTGCGGCGAAGTCGACGGGTACGGCGAGTTTGCCATCGCCAATGGCGACAATCATGAGCACGCCATCAATACCAGAGACCACGCGTTTGTGTCGGCCACTGTACCATTTGCCGACAAGTTCAAAGTCCTGGCCATATTTTCGAAACACCGTGTCGTCCCAGGGCCAGGTCCATTGCCAGCGACTCCTTGTGGCCTCACTCATCGACTCGACGTGGCGCCATGTGGAAGGCGCGCTTCGCGAGCGGCTCCGCTACCACCGAGCTACACCACGCCACGGGACACGATACTGCGAACGCCAAGCCGGCCCCCACATCCTCCGGCTCCCCGCCGTTGACAAGCACCGCGACGACTCCCCTGTTGGCACGATCCCGCCCGCTTGCGGACCGCCATCTGCTGCCCCTTTTGCCGCGGCACAGCCGGACTCCATTCAACTGCCGGACTCGCTGGCGCGGTCGACTCTCCGACAGCAAAGGGATCCGCCGAAGCATCGGCGCCCGGATCCCCGACGGGAAGTCGGCGCAACCCGTTCATAGCCTTGCCCGATGCAAACAGAGGCAATTGGTATTTTGCACCGGCTGTTCGGGGTGGAAGCATCCCCGGACGCCAGCGAGTCACATTCGGACACTGGCGTTGGGGGCGACGGGGCATGCCGAAGCGGTGGAAGATCGGACTCGACGTAGGAGGCACTTTTACCGACGTGATCGCGGTCGATCCCGGTGACGGCACCGTGAAGATGGCGAAGGTCCTCAGTCAGTCGAAGGATCCGGTTTCCGGCCTCGAAGCTGCGTGCGGCGCCCTCGGCATCGACCCGAGCGACGTCGCCGATCTCATGCTCGGCACCACCCTGGCGACCAACGCCATCGTGCAGGGCCGCTTGGCACCGATTGCGCTGGCCATGACCCGCGGCTTCGTCGACACGCTGGATATCGGCCGGCAGAATCGGCGTGAACTCTATCGTCTCGATGCCCCCCCCAAGCTGCCGCCGCTGGTGCCACGCGAACGGCGCCTGGAGGTGGCCGAGCGTCTCGACGCCGCGGGCAACGTCGTCGCCGCGCTCGATGACGCCGAGATCCGCCGCCTGGTCGAGCAGATCGAAGCGATGGGTGTCGAGGCGGTGGCGATCTCCCTGCTTCACAGCTACGCCAACGGCAGTCATGAAACTCGGCTGGCGGAGCGGTTGAAGGACTCGGTCCGCTTTGTCGCGCAATCCCACGAACTCAGCCCGGAGCCGCGCGAGTACGAGCGTACGAACTCGACGGCGCTGAACGCGGCGCTGATGCCGCTGGTGACCCGGTATCTCGAGCGCCTGGAAAGCTGGGCCGGCGACGCCACGGGGCTGCATCTCTTCCATTCGGCCGGCGGCATGGCGGCCGCCGATACCGTTCGGGCGCAACCGTTGGCCCTGGCGCTCTCGGGCCCGGCGGCAGGCGTAGCGGCGGCGGCCAAGGTTGCCGCGGAGCTTCAGCTTTCGGCAGTAATCGCTTTCGATATGGGTGGCACAACGACGGATGTCAGCATCGTCGTCGATGGGAATGCGCAGGTCGGCAGCAATCACCGCCTGGCCGGCTACCCGATCCGTCAAGTGATGGTGGCCGTCGAGAGCATCGGTGCCGGTGGCGGCTCGATCGCCCGACTCGACGGAACCGCGATCCGCGTCGGCCCCGACAGCGCGGGCGCAGATCCAGGCCCGGCATGCTACGGGCTTGGCGGAACGGAGCCGACCGTGACCGACGCCAACATCCTCCTGGGATACCTGGACCCCGACCAGTTGCTGGGCGGGACGGTCCATCTCGACGTGCAGAAGGCGGAGACGGCCCTGGCGCCGATCGCCAGGGCGTTCAACATGTCCATTCATGACGCCGCCCTCGGCGTGCGCAAGGTCGCCAATGCCAACATGGCCCGCGCGCTGCGCCGGGTGACCGTGGAACATGGAGTCGATGCCAGGTCCTGCGCCTTGCTGGCGTTCGGCGGCGCGGGCCCGATGCATGCGGTGGCGCTGGCCCGCGAGTTCGGCATCAAGCGGGTCATAGTCCCCAGGCTTTCCAGTGCGTTCTCGGCGCTCGGCTGCCTGACGGCGGAACTCGGCTACGCCGAGCAGCGGGTAGTCCACCTGCCCAGCACAGGCTGGGACGCCGCGCGACTCGACAACGTCGTGCGGGCGATGACGGAGCGGCTCTCGGCCCGACTGACGCGAGCCGGCCATGCACCGGCCGCGCTCGATGTCCAGATCATCGGGCTGATCCGATACTCCGGGCAGAGCGATACCGTCGAGATTCCCATGGCCGAGCCATTCGCCACCGCGGATCTTGCCGCCCGTTTCACGGCGGCACATCAGCGCCTGTTCGGATTCTACACGGATGAGCCTTGGGAATTGGACACGGTGCGGGTCCGCGTCTCGGCCCCACCCGCGCTGCCGCTTTCATCGCTGCGCGACCCCGACAAGGGCGACTCGGTCGAAGCGAAGCGGAACGCCGAGTGCTGGTTCGAAGATATCGGCTCGACCATGGTTCCCTTCTTCGACCGCGGCGCTCTGCCGACGGAGTGGCGGATGCGCGGGCCAGCGGTCATCGAGGACGCCTGGTCGACGGTCGTCCTCGAGCCCGCCTCGGTGGCATGGCTGGACGCCCGCGGCCACCTGCAGATCGAGCTGGAGGAACGGGCGGCATGACCGGGCAAGCCGACCCATTCACCGTCGAGGTGATCCGCAACGCGCTTACGGCGATTGCGGAAGAAATGTCGCTGGTCATCATGCGCTGCGCGCGCTCGCCGCTGCTGCGCGAAGCCGGGGACCTTTCGTCGGCGCTGACCGATGCGCGTGGAGGGCTCGTCGCGCAAGGACGCGACATACCCGCCCATCTCGGGATCATGGGTGCGACGGTCCAAGAGTTCCTGAAGCGCGTACCGGCGGAACGGCTGCAGCCCGGCGACGTCTGGTTTCTGAATTTGCCCGAGGTCGGCGGCAATCATCTGCCGGACGTGAAGGCGATCCGTCCGGTGTTTGCCGAAGGCGCACTGCAGTTCTTCGCGGTCAACCTGGCCCACTGGGCGGACATCGGCGGTGCACGGCCCGGAAGCTATGTACCCGACGCGCAGGATGCCTGGCAGGAAGGCTTGCGGATTCCCCCGCTCCGCCTGTTCAGTTTCGACGGACCGGATCGCGAGAAGCTCGATCTCGTGGTGGCAAACGTGCGCGGTGGCGGCGAACGCGAGGGCGACATTCTCGCCCAGATGGCCTCGACCCGCTCGGCCGACGAGCGCCTGCAGGAGCTCTTGGCCCGATATGGCGCATCGACCATCCGGCAGGCCATCGCGG
Source organism: uncultured Rhodospirillaceae bacterium (assembly GCA_964372215.1). GTDB lineage: Bacteria > Pseudomonadota > Alphaproteobacteria > Dongiales > Dongiaceae > DAIMFL01. The sequence goes on along the minus strand of CAYJQC010000003.1, from coordinate 84,838 downwards.
ACATCCACGACCAGTCGGAATCGGAAATGCGGGCCGCCATTCGTGCGCTTCCGGACGGAGAATTCCGCGGCGAGGACTTTCTCGATAACGACGGCATCGATGATCGGCCGATCGCCGTGCGCGTGAAGATCACGATCGACGGCGAACACGCGACATTCGACTTCTCGGAGACTGATGACGCCGCCAGGGGCCCGCTCAACGCCACGCCGTTTACCGCGGCGGCGAGCGTTTTCTACGCGATGAAGGCAGTGGCCGGCCCGAACATTCAGCCGAATGCCGGCTGCACCAGGCCCCTGACGATCATCACGCGTCCTGGATCGCTTCTCAATCCGTCACCCGAACGACCGGTCGTGGGCGGAAATCACGAGACCTCCCAGCGGATCGTCGATGCCATCTTTCTGGCGCTGGCGCCGGCGGTACCGGAGCGGTTGACCGCGGGCGGCTCGACCACGTCGGGGCTGCTGCTGTTCAGCGGCCGCGATCCGCGGACCGGCCAGTGGACGACGTTGTACGAGGTTCATGGCGGCGGTGAAGGTGCGCGTTGCGATCGCGATGGGGCACCCGCGGTCCGGCCGCACATGTCCAACGTCATGAACACGCCGGCGGAAGTGATCGAGGCGGCCTACCCGATCCGGGTGGAGCGGCAGGCCCTGCGCCGGGGCTCGGGCGGGCGTGGCCGGCATTGCGGCGGCGAGGGGCAGGAGCGGCGGTATCGAATACTCGCACCCGAGATGGCCCTGACGACCATGGTGGAACGCTGCGTCATTCCGCCATTCGGACTGCAGGGCGGATCGGCCGGGATGCCCTTCCGGCTCACCGTCGAAAAAGCGAACGGCGAGATCCACCAGCTTTCCGGAAAGACCCATGTGATGCTGCGCGAAGGCGACTGCGTCGTCATGGAAAGCTCAGGCGGAGGCGGCTACGGCGCACCAGGCGCACCAGACTAGTCACGGGAGAGCAGAATGAGACTCGAGAACCGCAAGGTCGTCATCACGGGGGGCGCGCAGGGGATGGGCGCCACGATCACGCGCACGCTCGCCGCGGAGGGGGCGGATCTGTTCCTGACCGCCCGAACCCGCGGGCCACTGGAGGAAGTGGCCAAGGAAGTCCGGGCCATGGGACGTCAAGCCGAGTTCCTCGAGGGGGACGTCACCAACGAGGACAACGTGAAATCGGTTGTCGCGGCCGCGAAACAGGCATTCGGCGGCCGCATCGACGTTCTGGTCAATGCCGCCGGGGCGACCGGCCCGATCGAGACTCCGGTCTGGGAGATCGAGGTGGACGCCTTCTCCGACCTTTTGCGGAAGAACGTCATCGGGGTGTTCCTGCCGATCAAACACGTTCTACCGACGATGATCGAGCAGCGCTACGGAAAGATCGTGAACATCGGCGGCGGCTCCGGCATGCGCGGCTACAAGTATCGTGCCGGCTACAGCAGCTCGAAATGGGCCGTGCGGGGGCTGACCCGCACGACGGCGCTGGACGTCGGCGTGCACAACATCAACTGCAACGCCGTGATGCCCGGGATTGTCCAGACGCCGCGCATGGAAAAGCTCTGCAGGGTCAAAGCGGAGAAGCGCGGCTGGACCTACGAGCAGGTCTATGACGAGTATCTCGACGAGATGGCCCTGCGTCGCGTGACGACCCCGCAGGACGTCGCGAATGCGGTCGCCTTCCTGTCATGCGACGATTCCAGGAACATCACCGGGCAGGAAATCGTCGTGTGCGGCGGCTGGGCAGTCTGACCGGATCCAGCCGATCGTCCATGGTCGCAGTCAGGTCGACAACGAGGTCTCGCAATGCTGCCGAAATTTCAGCTCCTGGAGCCGCGGACACTCCCCGAAGCGCTGGGCATCCTGTCCATGGGCGACGACGGGCTCTTGCCAATGGCCGGCGGCACGAACCTCTTGCCGGATCTGAGGAGCGGCCGTGCCGCCGGTCGCAGGTACCTGAGCCTCGCCCATCTCGACGACCTGCGGTTCATTCGAACCGAGCGGGAGCGGGTCGAGATCGGCGGCCGCACGACCATCAACGACCTGCTGCGCTCGAAGGAGATCGCGGCCGAGGCCTCGTCGCTGCATGCCGCGGCCAAGGCCTTTGCCGGCCACATGGTACGCAACGCGGCGACCGTGGCCGGCAACATCGGCTACGGCTCGCCATCCGCTGACCTGACGCCGCCGTTGCTGGCGCTGGACGCAGTGGTGACGCTTGCGAGCAGCGAGGGCGAACGACACGTGCCGCTGAGCCAATTTGCCCTCGGATATCGCAAGACCGCGTGCCGCCCGCAGGAACTCGTTACGGCGATATCGTGGCCGCACCCCCTGCCGGGGACCGCGACGCGGTTCTACAAACTGGGCCTGCGCAAGGGCGACGCAATCACCGTTGCCGGTGCCGCGGTCGCCCTGCGGGTCGTCGACGGGACATGCGCGCATGTGCGCATAGCGCTGGGCTCGGTTGCGCCGACCGTATTCCGCGCCACGTCGGCGGAGGCTCTGCTGATCGGACAACCGCCTGGCCACTCGCTGATCGATGAGGCGGCACGCGCGGCCGCCGCAGAGTGCGAGCCGATCGACGATCTCCGCGCCTCGGGGGCCTATCGCCGGCAGATGGCGCAAGTCCTCGTGCGGCGCCTGCTCACGCAGGCGCTGGCGGAAATTCAGGCGAATTCCGGCACGGCGGATGCGGCATGACCAAGGAGTCGACGATGTACGGTGACAAGGCAGTCAGCATCAAGGTGAACGGTACCGCGCGCCGGGTGCAGGTCCCGGCTCATAGGACGCTTCTCGAAGTCCTCAGGGACCTTGGCTCCGTCGAAGTGAAGTGCGGCTGCGAGAAGGGCGACTGTGGCGCCTGCGCGGTCATGCTGGATGACGAGGCCGTTGACGCCTGCCTGACGCTTGCCTGGAACGCGGATGGCAAGAGCGTGACGACGATCAAGGGACTCGGCACGGAGTCCGACCCGCATCCCCTCCAAACGGCGTTCATCGAGGAAGGAGCGGTGCAATGCGGCTACTGCATTCCGGGAATCATCATTGCCGCCAAGGACCTGCTCGACCAGGTGCCCGATCCGAGTGACGAGGAAATCCGGACAGCCCTGAGTGGAAATCTCTGCCGATGCACTGGATACACGCGAATCTTCTCGGCAATCCACAAGGCAGCGGGACGCCAGCGGGAGAAGGAGCTCGCAACGTGAACGACATGCTGTCAGACAACACCGTCTCGCCGAACGTACAGCTGCGTCAGGTCGGCAAGCCCCTGATTCGGAAAGACGCCCCGAACAAGGCGTATGGCAACACGCTCTATGCCGGCGACGTCGTGATGCCGGGTATGCTGCATGCCAAGGTGCGCCGCGCCGATCGGCCCAGCGCGAAGATCCTCAGGGTCGACGCCGAACGGGCGCGCCGGCTGCCCGGCGTGCGCTGCGTGCTCACCGCGGCGGATCTGTCCGCGCAACTCGTGGTGACCGACATCCCCGGCCAGACTGGCGGAAAGACCAAGAACACCGCACAGCCCGTGCTCGCGAGGGATCGCGTGCGCTTTCACGGAGAGCCGATCGCCCTGGTTGCCGCCGACAGCGAGGAGATCGCGGCCGAGGCGCGCGACCTGATCGAGGTCGAGTATGGCGAACTGCCCGGGGTGTTCGACCGCTTCGACGCGCTGCAGCCGGGCGCTCCGGAGGTGGACGGGGAGCGCAACGTCGTCGCCAAGTACAAGATCCGCAAGGGCGACGTCGCGCTTGGCTTCGAGCAAGCCGACGCCATCATCGAGAACACCTACACGACCCAGGTCCAGGAGCAGGCGTTCCTTGAGCCGGAGGCCGGCATCGCCTGGGTCGACGACAAGGATGTGGTCAACATCAAGGTCAGCACCCAGGTCGTCGAGCATTTTCGAGCCGTCGCCGACGCCTTGGGCGTTCCCCACAACCGCGTCCATATCGAGGCTATGTATGTAGGCGGTGGTTTCGGTGGCAAGGAGGGGCTAACCATCGAGCTGATGCTTGCCCTGCTGGCCAGCAACACGCGCAAGCCGGTACGCCTGGTGCTGACCCGCGAGGAATCGTTCGTCAATCATGGCAATCGCCATCCGTTCACCTTGCATCACCGTACCGGCGTCCGGAAGGACGGCACGATCACTGCCATGGAGGTGCGGCTGACGGCGGATTCGGGTGCCTACTCCAAACTCAGCCCTTACGTCCTGCTATACGCGACGGTCGGCGCGCCGGGGCCATATCGGGTGGAGAACCTGAAAGTGGACTCCGTGGTCGCGGCGACCAACAACCTCTCGACCTGCGCATTCCGCGGCTTTGGTACGATGCAGGCTTGCGTCGCCTACGAACAGCAGATGGACGAGATTGCCCGGCACCTGAACCTCGATCCCCTGGAAGTCCGGCGCCGCAATTTCATCCGCACCGGCGACCGCAACAGCACCGGCCAGATCATCGAGAGCGCGGTCTGGACCGAGCAATGTGCCGTTCGGGCGATCGAAGCGCTTGGTACGCGTGCGCCGGATCGCGGTCCCGTCAAGATTGGGCGCGGCATCGCCTGCTATCAGCAGAGCTATGGCCGAATTCGCTGGTTCAAGGACTCCAGCGAAGCCTGGGTGGGGATCGAGGTAGACGGAACCGTCATCGTGCGTTGCGCGGTGACCGACATCGGTGCCGGGCAGTCGTCCTCCCTGGCGCAGATCGCCGCGGAGGTCCTCGGCGTACCGATGGAAAAAGTCATCACTTACTTTGGCGATGCGACACTCAATCCGCTGGCTGGCACGTCGTCGGCTAGCCGTGCGCTCTACATGTCGGGAAATGCCACCAAGCTTGCGGCGGAGAAGGTTCGAGAGAACCTGCTGGAATGGGCCGGGCACCATTTCGGCGTTTTGCCGGAGGAGCTGGATCTCGGTGATTTCCGCGTCTTTGTGATCGCAGATCCGGAACGTGGCATGACGATCAGCGAGCTGGCCAGGCGCTGCGCGGCGGACGGGGTTCACCGCCATCACTTGGCGATGTTCCGGGCGCCGACCAGCGAGGGTCTCGATCCCGAGACGGGCCAGGGAGATGTGTTCCCCGATTTCACCTTCGGTGCTCATGCGGCCGAGGTGGCAGTGGATACCGAGACGGGCGAGATCACGGTCCTCAAGAGCGTCGGCGCCCACGACGTCGGCCAGGCGCTGAATCCGCAATCGGTGGCCGGCCAGATCGAAGGCAGCGCGCTCATGGGGCAGGGCTTTGCCCTCTGCGAGCAGATTGTCATGCAGAACGGTGTCCTGGTGACTCCTTCGTTCAGCGAGTACCTGATTCCGACGTCGGAAGACGTCCCCGATATCGACGCCATCGTCCTGGAGTCGCGCAGCGGCCTCGGGCCCTTCGGAGCCAAGGGCATGGGCGAGCCGGCGTTCGCCCCCGTGGCGGCATCCATCGCGAATGCGGTTGCCGATGCCATCGGCGTGCGCATCTTCCACCTGCCGATCACGGCCGAACGCGTGGTCGAGGCGCTGGCCCGGCAGGGTCGCTAGCCGCGCAACAGCCGTCCATCCATCGCGGACGGCATTTCCGCTTCCAGTCGACGGAGGCCTGAGCTTCGGGCGGCCGCTCAACTCGACGGCAGCCTTGGATGGCAGGCCGTGGCATAGCCAACATCTATGCAAGACGCAGTCCTGGGCACTATTATCGCAGCGGCGCCGCGGTCCGTGGAATCAGGCGGAATAGCGAATGCGAACGGCAATCTGCGGGAATTGCGGGCGGTTCGAAGCGGAACTGTCGCGCGGCGAAGAGATGCCGCGATGATCAGATTCACCATCCGTCAGCTCGAATATTTCGAGGCTGCGGCAGATAGCCGCAGTATCGCCGCGGCGGCCGGCAGGCTGAACGTTTCCCAGCCGTCAATGTCGAATGCCATTGCCAAGCTCGAGGGTCAGCTCGGCGTCGACCTTTTCATTCGTCGCCATGCACAGGGAGTGACGTTGACCCAGGCCGGCACGCGGGTTCTCAAGGACGCCCGCAGCCTGCTGAGACACGCGAGGGAACTGCAGTCTGACGCCGGGCTGCCGGACGGCGCCGTTCATGGAAGCATCGCGCTCGGCTGCTTTGCGACGCTGGCGCCGGTTTTCATGCCCAAGCTGATCAGCGAGTTCCTGAAGCTCTATCCCGTCGCATCGATATCGCTCGAGGAAGGCACCCAGACCGACCTGCTGCGGCTGCTCAGGAGCGGCGATATCGAGATCGCCTTGTCGTACGATCTCGAGCTGCCGGACGATGTCGTGTTCGAACCGATCGTCGTTTGCCGACCTTACGCGCTACTGCCATCTGGCCACCCGTTGGCGGGAAAGAAGCAGGTTCGGCTCGAGTGGCTCGTCGATGAACCGATGATCCTGCTGGACATCCCGCCGAGCCGCGAATATTTCGTCGGCCTGTTCCAAGCCGAAGGCCTAAAGCCCAAGATCGGGTTCCGCACGCACTCGCTGGAAATGGTGCGCGGGATGGTCGGTCAGGGCCGCGGCTATTCGGTGCTGATTACGCGCCCACATGGAAGCACGACCTATGACGGGGAAAATCTCGTTCTGAGGCCGATCGCAAACACCACGGAACCAGGTGTCATCGGCCTTGCCCGCCTGGCGCAACCCAGGCTGACCAAGCTTACGTCGGCATTCCGAGACTTTTGCAGGCTGCAGCTGTCCGGCCGCTAGTTGTCGAACCTCCATGGGTTGCGCTCGGAGGCCAGGGGCCGCCGCAGTCTGCGGCGCTATGAAACGTGCCCGGCCGGCCGATATTCTGCCGGATTGACCACGAGCCGCGATCGTCAGGCCAAGATCACGATCACGGATCGTCGATCAACGGATTCGGCTGGGCAAAGTTCGTGAGAGCCTGGACCTGGCGCAGATGGACGCGCGAACCGCTCAGTTCAACGCCGTAGCGGCCAAGCGCGATGAAAGCGCGCGACAGATTTTCAGGTGCCATGCCGAGGCAGGAGGCAAGAACACGCTTCTCCACATCGATCCGTACAACGCCCCCACCCCCCTGACGCTCGTTGGTCTGGATGAGCCAGTTGGCGAGGCGATCCACGCCGGTTCTGAGCTTCTGGTTCTTCAGTTCCTTGACGATGCCCCGGTAGCCAGTGGTGAGTTCGGAGACGACGGTCGACATGAAGCCTGGATCCCCGGACATAGCGCTTCGGATGCTCTCGGCCGGAATCATCAGGAGACGCGAGCTGTCGAGGGTCCGAGCGGCCTGCAGATGGACCTGATCCGATAGGACTGCGGCCAGGACGAAGGTTCCCATGGGACGAACGAACCCCAGGGTCGTCTCGCGTCCGCCATTTGTGGCCAGCATCTCGACCAGGCCATCGACGACCACATAGAGAAAGTCTGCCGGGTCGTTTTCCTGGATCAGGCGGACGCCACGCGGAAAGCGCTGCAGAAATCCCGCCCGCACAAGCGATTCGAAGGTCGTGTCGCTGCAGCCGCGGAACAGGGCCAACCCGCGTACATCGCCGATGTCTTTGGCGCGCATCTGCGTCCCCGACTCCCTCGACCGGTCGGATGATCATACCAAACGGACCTGACCATTGATTTTCATCAAGCGATGGCGGCGGATCGTTGCCTCCACGACCGCGCCTGATCAACCACGGACATTCGCCAAACCGGTGCGACAATTATGCTGCCTTCGCTGGTCGTCGCCTTTGATCTGAATCAAGTGCTTTGAGGACAATCATGTCCTCCACTTCGCCGGCGCCGGCAAGCCTCGCCTGCCCCGGATGCGCCGCCCGCGTCACCCTCTCGAGGACTTCATAATGCAGACCACATGCGACCGCGGCTCGACGGAGGCTCATCCGATCGGGGCGATCCGCTATGCCGCCGGCATGGCGATCGACGACTTGATGCAAGACGTCACCGACGACCTCGCGGCATCGGGCGTTCGTCTTGGCGGCCTGATCCAGCACGCGAGCACCGACGGCGGCGATTGTTGTGCTGTCATGCGCTTGCGCGACCTGCGCAACGGCTCGCTGGTCTCGATTTCGCAGGATCTGGGCTCTGGTACATCGGCCTGCCGGCTCGATTCGGCGGCGCTCGCCGACGTGGCGACGCGCCTGGAAGCAGCCCTCGAGGAGGACTTGGATATGCTCGTCCTCAACCGCTTCGGCCGGGCGGAGGCCGAGGGCCAAGGGCTGCGGGCCACGATCCAGAAGGCGGTGTCCGCGGGCATTCCCGTTCTCCTGGCGGTGCGAGACGAGCATGCCGAGGCGTGGGAGAATTTTCACGGCGGGCTGGGTACTGCTCTGCCGGCTGACCGGGCCGCCATCCTGAGCTGGTGCCACCGCACCGTGCAGAAATGTGGCTGCGCTTGACTACGCGCAAGGCCGCGCGCCCGCGGCGCAGCCACCTGCTGCGGACGGCCGGGACGGGCGGACTGTTCCGGCATCCGCGCGCCCTCGGGACCTCCAGGATCCTCGGCAAGTGCCAACCGATGGCTCGGCCGGCGCTCGTCGAGCGCCGCGCTTCGGCTGCACTGCAGAAGTCATGGGTCCGGCATTCACGGAGTACCATCGAAACCACTGACGCCGCTCCACAGGCCTTTGGCGCGGTCCTTTCGCCACCATACGCAGTCGTCCAGTGGCCAAGTTGGATCGACGGGCCGCAGGAGATGGAAGTTGGATAGGTCGCGCAGCGCCGGGGCAGATGCCGCGCCCGTTCGCCAGGACGAGGACGAAAGCCGGCGGCAGATCGTCGCGAGCATGTGCGGGGTTTGCGCGGCCGGATGCGGCGTCAACGTTCACTTGATCGATGGCCGGATCGAGCGACTGACCCCGCTCAAGGATCACCCTCTGGGAATTGTCTGCCCGCGCGGCATGCGGGCCCGCGAGATCGTGTACTCACCCGACCGCCTGCTGTATCCGCAGCGCCGGGTCGGCGCGCGCGGGGAGGGACGATTCGAGCGCATCGGGTGGGACGAAGCCTACGACCTCTGGATCGGCGCGCTGCGACAGATCGCCGCGCGGCACGGGCCGGAGGCAGTCTGCATCTACACCGGCCGTGGCAATTTCGAGTTCGGACTGAACGAGGCGTTCGCTCCCGCGGGTACGATCGAGTCCTCGGCGAGCGCGGTGCTCTTTCCGTTCGGGTCGCCCAATACCATGGGCGTCGGCTCGCTCTGCTATGCATCCTACGGGATGATCGCGCCGCGCGCCTGCTTTGGCGGCAGCGCTCGGGACCTTCGTGAAGATTTGGCGAATGCCGAGCTCGTCCTGGTGTGGGGTGCGAATCCTGCGACCGACTCGCCGCCGGTCAATCTGCGGCTGCTGAAGCAGGCGCGGGCACGCGGCGCTCGGATCATCGTGATCGACCACCGGCGGACCGAAACCGTGCGGGCCACCCAGGCGGAATGGATCGCCATACGGCCAGGCACCGACGGCGCCCTGGCGCTCGGCGCCCTTCGCGTGCTGCTCGAGGAAGGGCTGGAGGATCGCGTGTTCGCCCAGCAATGGACGCATGGGCTCGCCGAGCTCGCCGACTATCTCCGCGACTTTACGCCGGAGCGCGTCGCTGACATCACCGGCGTTTCGGCCGGCGTCATTCGGGCGTTGACCCGCTCCATCGCAGCCGCGAAGGGCTGTGCGATGCTGACCTATACCGGCCTGGAGTACTCCAACACCGGCATGCAGGCCATCCGTGCAGTGTGGTGCCTGCAGGCGCTCGCCGGCCACCTCGATGTGCCCGGCGGCAAGCTGTTCAAGATGAGCGGCCGCCCACAAACGGCGCGGATCCTGACCGAGCCGCCGGCCGACGCACCCACGCCCATCGGATGCGACGAGTTCCCGCTCTATCACGCGGTCCGGCGGGAGGCGCACGCGGCCGCGCTGCCCCGGGCGATTCTGCAGTCCAGGCCCTATCCGGTCCGCGGGCTCATCGTCAGCGGCGCGTCCCTGATCACCGCGTGGCCCGATCCCAAACAGTGGCGCGACGCCCTTTCGGCGCTGGATCTGCTGGTCTGCGTGAATCGGTTCCCGACCGCCGATTCGGCCTATGCGGACCTGCTTCTGCCGGCGACGACCATGTTCGAGATCGAGTCCTACATGGCCTATGACGGATACGTTCAATTGCGCCGACGCGTCATCGAGCCGCAGGGCGAGGCTCGCAACGACTATCTGATATTCGCCGAGCTGGCGCGGCGGCTCGGCTACGGTCATTTGTGGCCGCAGAGCGAGGAGGCGCTGGTCGAACACATGCTCGACGGTACCGGGGTGACCTTGGCCGAGCTGCGCGAAAGTCCGCAAGGACTCCGGCTGGAACAGCCGCCGATGAAGTTCCGCAAGTACCTGTCCGGTGAACTCCGTCCGGACGGCCGGCCCGGCTTCGCAACGCCAACAGGCAAGTTCGAGATCGCGTCCGAGTGGCTGCGCAGCCACGGCTACGATGCGCTGCCGGTCTACACGGAGCCGAAGGAGGGACCGCGCGCCTCACCCGAACTGGCGAGGCGCTTTCCGCTGGTGTTCAACAGCGGCGCCCGCACGCAGACGGCGTTCCGCTCTCAGCACCTCAATGTGCCGTCGTTTCTCGCCCAGCAGTCGCGCCCCCTGGTGCATATGCACCCGAGCGATGCCCAACCACGCGGGATCGCCGATGGTGATCCTGTCGTGGTCGCGAGTCCGCGAGGCGCGGTGCACTACTGGGCTTGCGTCACGGAGGACATCGTGCCGGGCGCTGTCGAGGTCAACATGGGTGGCGGCGGGCCGCTCGGCCCTGGCGCGTGGCAGGACGCCAATGTCAACGAACTCACCGACCCCGGGAACTTCGACCCGATCTCGGGCTTTCCGGTGTTCAAGGCACTGCTCTGCGATGTCTTCAGGCGACTGCCTGCCGCTGAACAGGATCATATAGATACAACTTATACGTGACGCCGGCAAGAATTGCGACATTTCTGAACGCGCCCGCGCCTGCCGGCTTGCTGCCCGCGCATCATCAATGCGGCGGCCTATGCCCTGATCCGGTCTTCGGCATCGGATGGCGGAACACGCCGCCTGGCCCGCGGTTCTGCGGCGATGTGACACAGATTATCAACCGCACTTCATATTTCTGTATTACTTTGCCCCAGCCGATGTAGGCTGGCGCGGTAGGCTGGGCAGCGCTGGGGAGGCGTGAACCACCGTGGATCAGCAAGTGAGGGTCACTGGACAGGCGACTTCCGCCTCCATGACCCGGCCCCTCAGCGGCAACGAGGCCATCGCGCGGGGCGCCTGGGAAGCTGGCGTCCGTGTCGCGGCGGCATATCCCGGCACCCCCAGTACCGAGGTATTGGAGGCGCTCGGCAGCTATCCGCCCGAAGACGTCGACGCCCAGTGGTCGACCAACGAGAAGGTTGCCTGCGACGTCGCCATCGGCGCCGCCTTCGCCGGCGTCCGGGCGCTCACCGCGATGAAGCACATCGGGCTCAACGTGGCCGCCGACGCGGTGATGTCCCAGGCCTATATCGGCGTGAATGCCGGACTCGTCCTCGTCGTCTGCGACGACCCTGGGATTCACAGCTCGCAGACCGAGCAGGACACGCGGCTGTTCGGCCGCTATGCGGGGATCCCGGTGCTGGAGCCGTCGGACGCGCAGGAGGCGCTCGAATTCACGCGCCTCGCCTTCGATCTGAGCGAGCGGTTCGACACACCGGTCATGCTGCGCAGCACGACACGCCTGTCGCATACCCGAAGCCTGGTGCGGCTCGGCGAACGCCGCGTGCCGCCGCCACGCGGCTTCGTCGACAACCCGCGCAAGAACGTCATCATGCCATCGCATGCCCGGGAGCGGCACCCGCTGCTCGTCGCCCGCGAGCACGACCTCGGCGTGTGGCTCGACACGGCCGCAGTGACACGGCTCGAACCGGGCGATCCGGGTATCGGCATCGTCACCGTCGGCACCGCCTACGGCTACGTGAAGGAAGTGCTGCCCGACGCCACGATCCTCAAGCTTGCGTCTTCCTACCCTCTCGCCAGAGACGCGATTGCACGGTTCTGCGGCACCGTCGAGCGGGTCCTCGTCGTCGAAGAGCTGGAGCCGGTGATCGAAACCGAGATCCGGGCGATGGGAATCGCCGCCGCGGGCAAAGAGTTCTTCCCGCGTTGCGGTGAGCTGTCACCCGAACTCGTGCGCGCCGGCCTGGTCAAGGCCGGCGTGCTGCGACCGCAGCAATCCGCTCCGTCGGCGGAGGCGACAGCGATCGTCCGGCCGCCGGTGCTGTGCCCGGGTTGCCCGCATACGGGCGGCTACATGGCGCTACGCGCCATGGGCGCGCGCGTCGCCGGCGACATCGGCTGCTACACCCTGGCGGCGATGGAGCCGCTGCGGGCGATCGATACCTGCGTCGCAATGGGCTCCAGCATCGGCGTCGCCGCGGGTCTCGCCAAGGCGGCAACCGAGGACCGGCCGATCGTCGCGACGATCGGTGATTCGACCTTTCTTCATGGCGGAATCCCGCCGCTGATCGATGCCGTCTACAACCAGGCGCGCATCACCGTTCTGCTGCTCGACAACCACACGACAGCGATGACCGGCGGGCAGGATCATCCGGGTACCGGCAGGACCCTGCGCGGCGCGGAAACCCATCGGACCGACTACGAGGCGCTGATCCGCGCCTGCGGGGTGGACTGGGTGCGGAAGGTGGATTCCTACGACCTTGCCTCGATGTACCAGACGCTGCGCGAGGCTGCGGCCCACAAGGGCGTCGCCGTCGTGATCGCCGACAGGCCTTGCGTCCTCGATCCGGTGCGCATCAAGGGGCCCGCGCTGACCATCGATGGCGATGCTTGCATCGCCTGTCAGGCGTGCATGAACCTGGGCTGCCCTTCGCTCACCTGGAGCGACGGGTGGCACGAGGACCGCCACAAGGTGAAGATCGATGCCGCGACCTGCATAGGCTGCACTCTCTGTGCCCAGCTCTGTCCGACCGATGCCATCCGCACCAGTCCCCGGTAGCGGCGCGGCGGCCGCCGTCCCCACCAACGTCCTGATCGTCGGAGTCGGCGGCCAGGGCGTCATCATGGTGTCGAAGGTTCTGGCCGAGGTCTGCCAGCTCCAGGGCCTGCAGGTGAAGCAGAGCGAAGTGCACGGCATGGCCAAGCGCGGCGGCGGCGTGTTCAGCCATGTCCGTTTCGGATCGCAGGTCTGGTCTCCGACCATCCCGAAGGGCGAGGCGGACGTCTTGCTGGCGCTCGAATGGGCCGAGGGGCTGCGCTGGCTGCCTCATCTGAACGCCGAGCACGGCACCTTTATCGCCGACACGCAACACATCGTGCCGCCGTTCGCCTGCCGCAACCGCCAGCCCGGAGCGGCCAACGGCTACGCGCGGGAAACGCCGGCCGACGTCTTCGGGCGCCTCGTCAGCGGTTATGCGCTCGACGCTACCGGACTCGCGGGCGCGCTGGGCAACGAGCGTGCGGCCAACACCGTGCTCCTCGGCGCCCTCTCGACGGCGTTCGACTTTCCCGTGGAGGACTGGCTGCAGGCGATCGAGCACGCGGTGCCGCCCCGAACCTTGGAGGTCAATTGCGCGGCCTTCCTGCGAGGGCGCGCCTGGACCGAGTCCGGCGAGATCCCGTCGGCGGCGGCCGACACGGCCGCGCCGCCGCCGCGCTGGGCGGCCATCGGCGACAGCATTCGGCTCGAAATCATTCCGAACTGGTGCAAGGGCTGCGACATCTGCGTCAAGATGTGCCCGGAGCGCTGCCTCGTACTCGACGACCGCCAGATTGTCGCACTGACCGACGCGGCGGCCTGCACCGGATGTCGGATCTGCGAGTGGCTATGTCCGGATTTCGCGATCACGGTGCATCGCGAGCAGGTCAGCGCATGACCTCGGTGTCGGTGCGGCGCAACCTTCTGGGAAACGAAGCCTGTGCCCTGGGCGCAATTGCCGCCGGCTGTCGCTTCTTTGCGGGCTATCCGATCACGCCGTCCTCCGAGATCGCCGAGCAAATGGCCGCGAGGCTGCCGCGATTGGGCGGCGTATTCGTCCAGATGGAGGATGAGATCGCGTCGATGGGCGCTGTCATCGGCGCATCCCTGGGCGGCGCCATGGCGATGACGGCGACCAGCGGTCCGGGGTTCTCGCTCAAGCAGGAGAATCTCGGCTACGCCGCGGCGGCAGAAGTGCCCTGCGTCGTCGTCGACGTGATGCGCGGCGGACCGTCGACCGGAATGCCGACGCGCCCGTCCCAGGGCGACGTGATGCAGGCGCGCTGGGGGACCCATGGCGATCATCCGATCATCGTGCTGGCGCCGGCCTCGGTCGAAGAGATCTATCGCCAGACCGCACGCGGATTCGCCCTCGCCGAGCGGCTGCGGGTGCCGGTGGTGCTGCTGTATGACGAGGCAATCGGACATCTGACGGAGTCCGTGGCGCTGCCCGACCCCGCGACGTTCGGCGTTGCCGAGCGCTGCTGGGCGACTGATTCGCGCGCCGGCTTTCTGCCTTATGCCGAGACGGCGGACAGGGTCCCGCCGATGGCTCGCCCGGGCGATGGCTATCGTAGCCACGTCACCGGCTTGACCCACGGCGAGGATGGCTTTCCTAGCCAGGATCCGGTGGTTGCCGAGCGTGTGACCCGCCGCCTCCTCGACAAGCTGACGCACCATCGTACGCTCGTCGAAGCTCATGAAGTCGACGCGCCGGAGGGATCAATAGACGTGCTGGTCGTCGCCTATGGCATCGTCGCCAGGGCGGCGCGGCGCGCGGTCGCCACTGCGCGGGCGGCCGGCATCTCCGCCGCCTTGTTCCGGCCCATCACCCTGTGGCCGTTCCCCGAGGAGGCATTCGTCGCGACAGCCGGCCTCGCACGCAAGGTGTTGGTGCCGGAAATGAACGCCGGCCAGCTGGCACTCGAGATCGAGCGGGTAGCGCCGCGGAGTGCCGCCGTCATTCGCTACAACCAGCTCGACGGGCGGCCGATCTCGCCCGCGACCATCGGACGATGCATCGGGGAGTTGGCAGGCGATGGGCGGCACTGAAGGCTTCGACATCCGGCGCCATCTCCGCCTGGAGATGATGCCGCATTTCCTTTGCCCCGGATGCGGGCATGGTATCGCGCTGCGCGCCCTGCTGTGGGCGATAAGCGAACTCGGCATCGCTGCGGACAACCTCGCTATCGTCTCTGGCATTGGCTGCTCTGGACGCCTCGGCGCCTATGTCGACGCCAACACCTTTCACGTGACGCATGGCCGCCCGCTCGCCTTCGCCACCGGACTGAAGCTGGCGCGCCCCGACCTCAACGTCATCGTCATAACAGGCGACGGCGACTGTCTGGCGATCGGCGGCAATCACCTGATCCACGCCTGTCGGCGCAATCTCGACATGACCTGCATGATGCTGAACAACGAGGTCTACGGCATGACCGGCGGCCAGGTATCGCCCACCACGGCCGGCACCCGGCTTACCACCACGACGCCTTTCGGCAACGCAGAGCCGGCCTTCGACGCCTGCGCGCTGGCCGCCGCCGCCGGCGCCGGCTTCGTCGGACGCGAGATCACGCTGCAGGTGCCGGCGCTCAAGAACCTCCTCAAGAAGGCGATCGCCCATCCCGGCTTCGCTTTCGTCGAGGTGATGTCGGATTGTACGGAAATCTACGGTCGCAAGAACGATCTCGGCTCTTCGCCCGAAATGACGCTGGGGCAGAAGCGGTCCATGCGGCCGGAGTCCTATGACAACACGGTCGAGCAGCCGTTCCGCCCGAATGAACTGCCAACCGGAATCATCGCGCGCAATGACCGGCCCGAGTACGGCGAGGCCTATCGCCGGCAGGCGGCGGCGTTGCGCGACGGCAAGACCGGCAACTAGGCCATGCAGACGATCGAGCTGCGATTCGCGGGAACGGGCGGCCAGGGACTCATCTTGGCCGCAAGACTGCTGGCCGACTCCCTGCTGCATTGCGGCAGACAGGTCGCCCAGTCGCAGAGCTACGAGCCGACCTCGCGCGGGGGGCCGAGCCGCGCCGACTTGGTGGTCGCCGACGAGCCGGTCGACTACCCGTTGGCGACGACGCTCGACGCCCTCGTCCTGCTCGATGGCATCGCGCTTCTCGACGCGCCGGACATGCTGCGTCCCGGCGCCGTCATCATCGCCGACACGGAACGGGCCGGCTGCATCGACGTGCCGGGCGCCACGCCGGTGATGTTGCCGCTCTGCCGGACAGCGCGCGCGCTCGGCAACGAGCGCGTCGCGAACATCGTCGCCCTCGGGGCGCTCAACGGGCGACTCGATCTCTGCGAACGTGCGATCCTGGAGACGACGATCCGTGCCGGAGTGCCCCGCCGATTCCTCGATCTCAATCTCGAGGCGTTGGCGGCCGGCTATCGTCTGTCGCTGACCTGCGCCTGAAACCCGTCGCGACCGCGGGATCTCGCGCACACGCCATTCACTCAGCCGCAGAGCGTTCCAGGCCATCCAGCCGCGCCGCCACGCATGCCGCAGCCGCTACGGCGAGGATGTCTTCAGCACCTCGGGAAAATAGCACATGTAGCCGGTCGCGCAGCGATCGGGGCATCCACGAAGGTCTTGAGCGAAAGCCATGGTGTCGGCCGGACCGTGGTCTTCAGCCATGAATGACATGACCGACCGTACCAGTTTCAGGCTTTTCAGCTTGCGCTCGGTTGGCGTTTCCCGGCCGGCCAGCTTTATCGCCGCGAGCCCATTCGCCCGGAGCAGCGGAATGGCACAGATTCCGCACGGGCCGTATGGATACCCTTGTGCAGTCGTCGAGAATCCGCAGCTGAACTTGTACCACAACCAGCGCCGATACGCCTCGCCGTTGACCTCGAAGGCCCGCTCCTCCGCGCCGCTCGGGGCTTGGCCGTCGTCTCTGCGGTATGCCGCGGCATAGCCGTCCAGGCAGAACGGACCGCCCAGCTTGCTTGGCAGATGCAGTGTGTGGCACAGCCCCTCTTCGAAAACGCAACCGTCGTTCAGTACGAACGACTCGAACTCGATCTCCGGGCAGGCGCGGATGATGCCGAAGGTCTCCTCCAACGTAAGATGTCTCGGCAGGACCACCCTGCTGGCGCCGAGCTCGCCATAGAAGCGCGCCGCCTCGCTGTTTCGGCACGCTGCCACGGAGCTCACGTGAAGCCTGACACCCAGGTTTTCGGCTGCCAGCAGGATCAGCAGCGACGGGTCCGCGACGATGATCGCGCTGCCGCCGGCATCGGCGAAACGCCGGGCCATGGCAAGGAGGAGCTCGACATGGTCTTCGGCGTAGTGCTGGCCGTTCAATGCGAGCAGCGCACGTCGATCGCGCTCGCGGATCAGCCCGAGCGCCCGACTCAGGGGCTCTCCGTCCTGCAGGTTGCCAAAGGCCCGTCGGCCGATCGCGGTATTGGCGAAGCGCTCCGTCCAGCCCAGCGGCACGACGCCGAAGTAGAGCTCGTCAGCGCCCGCGGAGATCATCGGCTCGATCTCCTCGAATTGACTAATCGGTGCGACGACCTTCATTCCAGTCTCCCGCGATCACCAGGCGGTCGGCCCGCGCCTGGCTGAACGCATCCCACAGCGTTTCGTTCAGTTCCGGTCCGTGTCGATAGAAAACCGTGTTGCCGCGCTGAAAAGTCCGGAGATCGCGCGTGTCGGCCAGAGGCGGGCGCGCCAGATCGCAGGCGTACGACAGGCACTCCTTGCGGCACCGGTGGCCAGGCGCGAACTTGTCCGGGCCGCTCAGATGCAGCGAACCGATACGACAGATGGGACCCTTGGCGACATAGCCGCACGGTCCATGGAGGGATAGCCGCATGCCGTCCGGATCGAGATCGACGGCCCTGGCGAACGGCGGAACGTCCATCTCGAGTCTTCGTACACCCAGGCCATGCAGCAGCCGGCGCAATGCCGCCCCGCCGACCTGGCAAGGATTGATCCGGGCCCACCGTCCCGAAGGCAGCCGCGGATCCTTGATCGCCTTGATCAGCTGGCGTCCAGCGACCGGCACGAGATCCGCGAAGTCACGGGCCAGCATGCGCAGCACACCCACGTCATTGACCACGACCTCGGTGCCGACGGGGGCGGATCCGAGCAGCTGCCGCAACCGGCCGATCCGACGATCCGAGATCATCGGCGTCAACAGGGTGAGGGCCATGTTGGCCCGTTCTGCGAATTCCACCATTTGGCGCAGTGCGCGCTGGCTCGGGATCAACCGATCGCAGAACTCGTTGCCGAAGTAGAGCCTGGCGACAGGGCGATCGTCGGGGATCTCGGCATAGGGCCGTTCCCTCCATCCAAGCGCCGAAAGCAGGGGCCACAGGCTCGCGGCACCGGCCAGACTGACCAGCTTTCGGGGATCGCAGACCGACACGGCGAGCTCGGGGGGCGGCTGGGCGCGATTCGCGGAACGCGTCTCGATCAATCCCGCTCTCCCTTCCGGCGTCGGCGCATAGGGCAGACCAATGGCGAGGCATATCGCAGGCGCCCGGTCAGTCTGGGCCTCGCCATCATGCGGGACCTCGATCATCGATGCCCTTGATGTGGATCAAGGATGAGGCGGCGCCGCGCGCCTAGAAGACAAGTTCGATGTGCGCCGTGGCTCTGCATACTCACGCGGTGGAGTGAGGGCACGGGGGTGATTCACGCGATCGATTCGCAACAGCGCACTCATGCGCCGGCCGGAATGCCTCGGGCCAATGGCTAGCAACAGATACCGGTTCAAAACGTTCTCGGCCGCTGGCTGTGGCTGGGCGCGATGACAGCGCTCGTCACCGGCGCGAACGGATTCATTGGAAGCAATCTGTGCCGCCATCTCCTGGCGCATGGCCACCGCGTCGTCGGCTTGGTGCGGCCCTCGGGTGACCGCGCCTTTCTCACAGGACTCTCTGGACTGCGTATCGCAGCGGGCGACATCACCGACCGGGTCAGTCTCGCCGCCGCCATGGACGGAATCGAGGTTGTCTATCACATCGCCGGCCATGCCTCTGACTGGGGGAGCTGGAAGGCGTTCCACACCGGAAACGTGGAGGGCGTGGCCGCGGTCGTCGAGACGGCGCGCGAACGGGGCGTCCGCCGGGTCGTGCATCTCAGCTCGGTCAGCGTCTACGGCTTCCCGGGTGGTACCGACATTCCCGAGGACTCGCCTTTCGTGCCTCGGCCGCTCGACCGCTACATCACCAGCAAGGTTGCAGGGGAGCGGCTGGCGTTGAGTTTCAACGGACGCGGGATCGACGTCGCGGCCATTCGGCCGGGCGGCGTCTACGGGCCCAACGACCGGACCACCACGCGGCCGCTCGCTGCCGCGCTCCAGGCCGGCAAGTTCGCCTATGTGGACCGTGGCCGCTACTTCATGGCGCCGGTATATGTCGACAATCTCGTCGACATGATCCGTCTGGCCGGGGCCAGCCCCGCCGCGGCCGGGGAGGCCTTCAACGCGGTGGACGACGGCCGGGTCACCTGGCGCCGCTACATCGAATGGATGTGCGCCGACCTCGGGTGCCCCCTGCCCCGACTGTCGGTACCGGCAGGAATCGCCTGGCCCGCCGCGCTGCTCATCGATGCCCTGGCCAAGAGCGTCGGCACGAAACAGAGCCCGCTCATCAATGCCTATCGTGTTCGGGCCGTGATGAAGCACAGCCACTACTCGACCGACAAGGCCAAGCGGCTCCTCGGCTGGCGGCCCGCGGTCTCGACCCGGAACGGACTGCGGATCGCGTCCGACTGGTATCTCGGACGGCTGTCCATGCCCGACACCCTTCTAGCGCGGGAGACCCTTTCCACATGAACGTCCTGCTCATCAATCCGCCATGCGGGCCGCGGACCATCGGGCTTCGCAACATTGCGCGGATCGAGCCGCTCAATCTCGAACTTCTCGGCGCGGCCATCTCCGATCGGCACCGCGTGCGGATCGTCGACATGGAGGCCGAGCCCGGAGACCTGGAGCGGCTGCTCGTCGACTTTCGACCCGACGTCGCCGGCGTGACGAGCGAGGTCGTCCACGTGGACACCGCGAAATCTGCGCTTGCCCGCGTGCGCGCGGTCACGCCCGACTGCCTTACCGTCGTCGGCGGCCATCATCCGTCGATCTGGCCGCAGGACTTTCTCGATCCGTCGATAGATCTCGTGGTACGCGGCGAAGGCGTTGCCACGTTCCGCGAGATTTGCGACGCCCGCGCCGAAGGTGACGACGGGTTCGAACAGATCGCCGGACTCATGATCCGCAGGGATGACGGGCTTGTCGCGACGCCGCCGCGTCCCCTGCCTGTGACGCTCGACGAGCAGCCCATGCCCGACCGATCGCTCACCGCCCGCTACCGCGGCCGCTACTTCTATCTTTGGGAGAAGCACGTCGCCGCCGTGCGCAGCTCGGTCGGCTGCAGCTATCCCTGCACCTTCTGTTCCTGCCGGGTCTATACCAACGGCGGCTTCATCGCGCGTTCTCCGGAACTGCTCGTCGACGAAATCGCAGGACTCGACGAGCAGTTCGTCTACCTCTGCGACGATCACGCCTTTCACGATCCAGCGCGGATGGCCGAACTCGCCGACCGCCTGCTTTCCGCCGGCATCCGAAAGCGCTACTTCACGTATGCGCGAGCCGACTCCATTGCCGAGAACCCGGAACTCTTCCGGCTTTGGGCGCGCGCCGGCCTCAGCCTGGTCATGACCGGCCTCGAGTCCGTGGACCACGAGCGCTTGCGGCGCACCGGCAAGCGCATCGAGAAGGGTGCCGACGAGAAGGCGCTGGCGGTTCTTGCCGATCTCGGCGTCGGCATGAGCGCCGGGTTTCTAGTGGAGCCGCATTTCACCGAGCGCGATTTTGCCGCCATCGACGACTACGTGCGCCGGCATCCGGCAATCGTACTCACCGAGTTCACGCCGCTGACGCCGTTTCCGGGCACCCCGCTCCATCGCGCCGTCGCCAAGGACATTCTGACCCAAGACCGGCAGCTCTACGACCTGCAGCATTTCCTGATGCCGACGATCACGCCGACGAAGCGGCTCTACCGGTTGATGCGGCGAGCCTATGGACGGGTGATCCTGCGTGCGTTCGCGCGCGCGCGGCTCTGGCAGCGGCCGATGTGGAGTCTGCACTTTCTCAGGCTTCTCGGCGGGCTCGCCCGCAACTTCCGAGCGCTCGGGCGCGCCCATCTGCATGTGCCGGCCAGCGCCGGGCCGAAGCGGGACTGAAGCATGGATCAGGCCGGTGGCGCGACTCTCCACTATCTCGGATGGTCAGGATTCCGCATCGCCGTGCCGGGCGGCGGATCGGTCCTGATCGACCCGCCGGCGGACGTTGCGATGGACGGCAGCGACCCGGTGCACCTCCTGCTCTCCCACGGCCACCCGGAGCACGTGGCCGGCGCCCGCACCTATTTGGAGCATGAGGTGGACGGACCCGTGACCACCGTCATCGCATCGCCCGCCGTCTGCCGACATCTGGAGCGGCAAACCCGACGCCGGAGCGTGACCTTCCAGCCGGTGCTGGCAGGCGCATGTGTGGCTCTCGGCGGCGGACGCAGCGTCGAGGCGTTCCGCTGGCGCCATCTGCCCCTCCTGCCGCCTGGGCTCGGCGCCGCTCTGCG
Organism: uncultured Rhodospirillaceae bacterium; assembly: GCA_964372215.1. Taxonomy (GTDB): domain Bacteria; phylum Pseudomonadota; class Alphaproteobacteria; order Dongiales; family Dongiaceae; genus DAIMFL01. The sequence continues at coordinate 63,325 of CAYJQC010000003.1, read as the reverse complement.
CCACGTCGCGCGTCTTGCCTCGCGGCCCGGGCTCGCGGCGCGGATCGCGCTGGCCGGGCTCGCCGGTTCCCCGGTCGGAGAAATGCTGGGATTCCGTCTCGATCTGGGCGAGCGAGTGATTGTCGCCTATGGCGAGGGCTTGCATCGACGATGCCTCGCCGCCGAGGCCGCGGCACAATGCGGCGGCGCGTCCGACGTACTGCTTCTCGTGGCGGTCGAGCCCGAGGATGAAGCGGCCCTGCCAGGCTTGCTGCGGTCGGCCGGCGTGACGGCGAGCATCCTGTACGAGCCGCATGCCGGCTGGCGCGACGCGTTCGGCATGAAGCGCGCTGACTTGGGCAGCCTGTGCCGCGCCATGGAAGCCGTCGGTGTTCGAGCCGTGACGGCCACGCCCGGGATGGATCTGCGTCTCATCGATGCTGCAGTGCAACAAACCTGAATCGTTTTGCCGGAGTTGATCAAGATCAAAGAGCGAGCCGGCCGACTGGGCGCAAATGTATTGATCTGGTGGGTGGGGGCCCAAAGCGATGATGTCCAGACGCATCGTGTTCGTCGTACTGCTGGTATTGGCAGTCCTGGCGGGAGAATGGGTTTGGCTCAACGCCGGGCAACACCTGGCGGCCTCCGAAGACGCGCCGGTCATTACCGTCCACGCGGCTGCCCCTGGCGGGGGTTTCGCGCTTGTCGATCACACCGGTAGGTCCGTCACCAGCGAGTCGTTCCACGGCAAGTTCGTGCTGATGCTGTTCGGCTATACGTCCTGCCCGGACGTCTGCCCGACGGCGTTGGCTACGATCGCTGCGGCGGTGGACCTCCTCGGCGACCGGGCGAGCGACGTGCAGCCCATTTTTGTCACCGTCGACCCCGAGCGCGACACGCCAGCCGTCCTGGCGCGCTACGTCGCCGCATTCCATGACCGGCTCGTCGGCCTGACCGGAAGCGCCGAGCAGATCCGTCGGGTGACGGAAGATTTCCGGGTCTACTACGCAAGGGCCGGCACCGGCGCGAATTACTGGATCGATCACAGCGCCTATGTCTACCTGTTGCGCCCTGATGGCCGGATGCTGACCTACTTCAAGCCCGACACCACCGCCGAGGCGATCGCCCGGGCGATCACGGACGTGATGGCCGCCGACACCCAGCCGGTGGCGTTCTTGGCGGCGGACGACTGAATTGGACCAGGTCGTGGAACCCTCCGCACCTCGCAGATGTCGCCGCCCCCTGTCCCGTGCCGAACGTGGCATTGCGCGGCGGACGCCCGGTGCCCGCCCGCCGAGATGGGGGACGTTCACGGCGGCGCTCCTCGCCTCGGCGCGGATCGAGTTCTCGACGGCATCAAGATCTTGCAACCGAGCCCTTTCAGCCGGAAGTGGGAAGCGTAGAGCAAGCTCGAGCCGCGGAGGTCGGGTCTCATATTGCCGATACCGCGGGAACTGAAACGCAGAAGTCCGGCGAGCCGCGGCACCTACGCGTGACGGCTCGACAGATGAACGGAGGAAGCCCATGGCGACGACGAACGCACCATCGGAACAACCGCAGCCTCCCGCGGGCGGCCGGATGCCTGTCATGCAGCGGGTGCTCGACAATCCGTTTCTGCTGCTTTTTCTCGGCGTCGTGATACCGACGGTGTTCTACCTGATCTGGGGGATCATGGAGATCACCCAGATTCCCATCGCGAAGTAGCAGGGGCGTCACGCCATGGCAATCCATCCTCCCAAGACACGCATCTGGTGGAACGAACCACTGCACCGCATGGAGATCGTCTGGATCACCATCGCGTTCCTGTGGGGCGTCGTGATGTTCTCCGCGATGATCTACTGGCACATATACGGGCGTCAAAACCTGTCGAACGAGGCCTATCGCATCGACCCCCTGGTCTTCGCGGAACGCGCCGAAGCCATGGTCGAGCAGTACCAGGTCGGCGAGGAAGGCGACACCGGCGTCCCGGTCGTGCATCCGGTGCCAGGCAGCGATATCTACCTGATCGCCCGACTGTGGGAGTGGTGGCCGGTGCTGGAGCTCGAGAAGGACCAAAGCTACCGGCTTCACCTCTCGTCCATGGACTGGCAGCACGGGTTCTCACTGCAGCCGATCAACATCAATCTTCAGGTTCATCCGAACTACGAGATGGTGCTGACCATCACGCCCGATGAAGTCGGCGAGTATTCCATCGTGTGCAACGAATTCTGCGGCATCGGCCATCACACGATGGTCGGCAGACTCCACGTCGTCGAGCAAAGGTAGGGGCAATTATGACCGCAGGGGCATGGGAAGGCGCTCTGGCAAGGCCAGAGGAGAAATACCGGATATGCGGCGACACCGGCTTGCGTGTCTACGCCAAGGCCGAGTTGCTGATCAAGGCGAATGCGATCGCCGCGGTGGTTTTTCTCGCTGTCGGCGGACTGTTCGGCCTGTTGGTGGCGCTGACCCGCTGGCCGGCGGTGCACATCCTGCCGGCGGAATGGTTCTACACCCTGTTGACCGCGCACGGCGCGGCGGTGCTCCTGTTCTGGATCATCTTCTTCGAGATCGCGGTGCTCTATTTCGCCTCGGCCATCCTGCTCAATAGCCGGCTGGCAGCGCCCCGATCTGCCTGGCTCGGATTCATCCTGATGGTGGTCGGCGCGCTGATGGCGACGGTTGCCGTCCTGCAGGGCGAATCGAGCGTCATGTTCACCTCCTACGTGCCCCTGATGGCGGCACCGCATTTCTACCTCGGACTCATTCTCTTTGCCGTCGGCGCGCTGGTGGGCTGCATGGTCTTCTTCGGGACCCTGGTGATCGCGAAGGAGGAGAAGACTTACGAAGGCTCGATTCCCCTGGTCACCTTCGGCGCCTTGACCGCGGCCATCATCGCGGTCTTCACGCTCGCGTCGGGCGCCATCATCCTGGTCCCGACCTTTCTCTGGTCCCTCGGCTACATCAGCCACATCGACACCGTGATGTACAAGATTGTGTGGTGGGCCATGGGTCATTCCTCGCAGCAGATCAACGTCTCGGCCCATGTCGCGGTCTGGTACGCCATTGGCGCCTTGGTGCTGGGCGCCAAGCCGCTGTCGGAGAAGGTCAGCCGCGCCGCCTTCCTGCTCTACATCCTGTTCCTGCAGCTCGCCAGCGCGCATCATCTGTTGGCTGAGCCAGGCATCAGCTCCGAGTGGAAGATCTTCAACACCAGCTATGCCATCTATCTCGCCGTGCTCGGCAGCATGATCCACGGCATGAGTCTTCCCGGCGCGATCGAGGCGGCACAGCGGCGGCGCGGCTTCAACAAGGGGGTGTTCGGCTGGCTGCGTCAGGCGCCTTGGGGAAATCCAGCGTTCGCCGGCATGTTCATGTCCCTTGTCATGTTCGGGTTCCTGGGCGGCATTTCCGGCGTCGTCCTCGGCACCGAGCAGATCAACCTGCTGATGCACAACACCCTGTACGTACCGGGCCATTTCCACGCCACGGTGGTCGCAGGCACCACCCTCGCCTTCATGGCGGTCACCTATCTGCTGATCCCGCTCATCTTCCGCAAGGAGCTGATCCTGCCCGGCGTCGCGCGCTGGCAACCCTATGTGTTCGGGATCGGCGTCGCCGGCATCTGCCTGTTCATGATGGGGGCTGGGACACTGGGTGTCGCGCGCCGGCATTGGGACATCACCTTCGGCGACTCCATCTTCACCTTCGACTATCCCGGCACCGCCTTCCTGATGATGGGGCTGAACGGAATGTCGGCGGTGGTGGCTGCCATCGGCGGATTGATGTACGTGGTGGTCGTCGTGGGTTCGATCCTGGTCGGCAAGCCGCGCGACGCGGCGGCCATCAAGGCCAACCCGATCGTGGCGCCGGGCGGTGCGGTATCGTCCTATGGCAGCGAAGGGACCCTGAAGCTGCCGGGCACGATCGTCCTGGTCACCGTGTTCTTCACGGCGTTCGTCCTCTACTACTTCATCAACTGGAAGTTCCTGTCCGAGGTCTGGCCGTTGAGTTGAGCGCGGGAGAAGGGCCCTCGATTCGCCAGACGCTGTTCGCCGCTGGGCACTCTCAGCTCAATCGCGACACCGAAGAGGAAGACATGGCAAGCACCGCCGCGCAGCTATGGTCGGTCTTCAAGCTCCGCATCGGGCTGGCGATCATGCTGTGCGCGCTGGCGGGGTTCGCGGTCACGCCGGGGCCGGCGGTCGAGGGCTGGCGCATCGCCGTTCTGGCCCTTGCCGTGCTGATGTCGGCAGCCAGTGCCGGTGCGTTCAATCAGTATGTCGAGCGCGATCTGGACGCCCGCATGCCGCGGACCCGCGGCCGGCCGTTCGTGACCGGCAGGTTTCGTCCCGGTCCGATCTGGATGGTCGCGATCCTGGGGATTCTGGCTGTCGGTGTCGGCATGGCGGGCTGGGCCTTCAATGCCGCGGTGGCGCTCCATGTCTTTCTCGGAGCCTTCACCTATGGCGTGGTCTACACGGTCTGGCTCAAGAATCGGACATGGCTCAACATCGTCCTGGGCGGGCTCGCCGGAAGCTTTGCCGTCCTGGCCGGCGCCTCGGCGGTCGATCCGGAGCTTTCGGCCGCGCCGATCATACTTGCGGTCGTGCTTTTCCTGTGGACGCCACCGCATTTCTGGAGCCTTGCCACTGCCCTCCACGCGGAATACGCGGCGGCCCGCGTGCCGATGCTGCCAGTGGTCGTCGGCGATGCGGTCGCGGCGCGCGTGATTCTCGCCCACACCGTAGCGCTGGTGCTGCTCTCTCTAGTGCCCGCCGCGCTCGGCATGGGCTGGATCTACCTGCTGGGCGCCGCGGCTGGGGGCATCTACTTCATCTTGAAGTCCGTGCGCCTGGCGATCGACCCGGGGCCCAAGACCGCGATGGCGAACTTCTTTGCTTCCCTGGTGCAACTCACATTGCTCCTGGGTGCGGCGATCGCCGATCGGGCGATCCTGGGCTAGACGGGTGTCCGTGAGATGTTCGTCGCCGCCAAGGGATCGCGCATACTGGCCGTCGCTCTGCTGCTCACGGCGGCCCCAGCCATCGCCTCGGCCAGCGAGGCCGGGCTGGCATTCGATCCCGAAGCGGCGATCGCGTTCAGCCAAGCGGCCATCGGCCGCGAACTCGGGGACTACAGCTTTCTCGATACAAACCGCCGGCAAGTCCGGCTTGCCGACTATGCCGGCAGGCCCCTGGTCGTGAATCTGGTGTTCACGGCCTGCTCGGACTCGTGTCCAGTGGTCGTGCAGACGCTATCCCAGGCGGTCGAAGTCGCCCAGGAGGCTGTCGGCCACGACAGTTTTTCGGTTGTGACGATCGGATTCGATACGCGCGGCGATACACCGGAGCGAATGCGCGCATTCGCCCGCAGCCAAGGTGTCGATCTGCCGAACTGGACGTTCCTGAGCGGCGATGTCGCGACGATCGAGCGTCTGGTGGATAATCTGGGGTTCATCTACTACTCCTCGCCGCGCGGCTTCGACCACCTGGCGCAGACCAGCGTGATAGATGCGCAGGGCCGCGTCTATCGCCAGATCTACGGCGCGCAGTTCAACCCGCCCGCCCTGGTAGAGCCGCTGATCGAACTGGTCTTTGGCCGCCCGGCGGAGTCCGGCCAGCTCGCAGGTCTGGTCAATCGACTGCGCCTGTTCTGCACGTACTATGACCCGACGACGGGCAGATATCGCTTCGACTACGCCATCTTCATCGCCATGACGGTCGGGGCCTTGAGCTTGATCGGCCTTGCCGCCATTATCGTGCGTGCCCGGCTTCAGCTCCGGTCGGCAGAACGCGATACTTGACTCAGCGATGACCTGCGCCAGAAATTCTGGATCGATGCCGCGCCGCGCCGCGGCCATGCCGGAGAGCGGCCGTTGAAATTCCTCCAAATCGCGATTCGTCGATGTTTCGAGATCGTCGAGTCATGGCTCGATGCGATCTTCGGTGCCGCCTGGAACCCGCTTTATCAGCTGGGGGCACTCGGCATCTTCTACTACTGGGTAGTCGCGGTCAGCGGCATCTACGTCTACATCCTGTTCGATACCGGGACGACCGAGGCGTACGAGTCCGTCCGCTACATGACCGAGGAACAATGGTACCTCGGCGGCGTGATGCGCAGCCTGCACCGCTACGCCTCCGATGGCATGGTTCTGATGATGGCGGTGCACGTGTTGCGCGAGTTCGCGCTCGGTCGCTACCAGGGGGCGCGGTGGTTCACCTGGGTCACCGGCATGCCGATCCTGTGGCTGGTGTTTGCCGCTGGCATCAGCGGCTACTGGCTGGTCTGGGATCAGCTCGCCCAGTACATCGCACGGGCCACCACCGAGTGGTTCGACTGGCTCGGCATCTTCGGTGAGGCGATCGCGCGGAATTTCCTGACGCCCGCCGCACTCGACGACCGCTTCTTCACGCTGCTCACCTTCATTCATATCGTCGTGCCTTTGCTGCTGCTGCTCGTCCTATGGATTCATCTGCAGCGGGTAAGTCGTCCTCGGATCAATCCGCGGCGCGGCCTTGCCGTCGGAACGTTCCTCATGCTGCTGGCGCTTTCCTTTGCCAAGCCGGCGGTCAGCCACCCGCCCGCCGATCTCGCCATCGTTCCGGCCACCCTGAATCTCGATTGGTTCTATCTCGGTGCCTATCCGCTCATGGATACCACCTCAAGCGGCGCGGTCTGGGCGTTTGCGGCCGTGCTGACGATCATGCTGGTGGCGCTGCCCTGGCTGCCGCCGATCCGGCGGCCTGGCGCGGCCGTGGTCGATCTCGGGAACTGCAATGGTTGCGAGCGCTGCGCCGAGGATTGCCCGTTCAATGCCATCGTGATGCGGCCGCGCAGCGACGGCGAACCGTTCGAGCAGGAGGCAAGCGTCGATCCCGCGCTCTGCGTCGCCTGCGGCATCTGCGCCGGCGCCTGTCCCACGTCGACTCCGTTTCGCCCTGGAAGTCGACTCAAGCCGGGGATCGACTTGCCGGACCGTCCGTTGCGCGATCTGCGCGACAGGGTGGAGGTTGCGGCGGCCGCACTGACCGGCACCGACCGGGTCATGGTGTTCGGCTGCGATCACGCCGCGCCGCTCGCAAGCCTGGAGTCGGGGCGAGTCGGCGCGGTCCAACTGCCGTGCATCGCCGCCTTGCCACCATCCTTCATCGACTATGTCCTCAGCCGCGACCTCGCCGACGGAGTCGTCATAACGGGCTGCAGGGATGGCGAGTGCTTCAACCGGTTCGGCGTGACCTGGGCGACGGCGCGCATGGCGGGTGTCCGCGATCCGTATTTGCGTCAACGCGTGCCCCGCGACCGCATTCTTACGCACTGGGCGGCGCCGACCGACCTGGCCCGGCTCGCGCGTGCGATTGCGGAGTTCCAGTCCCGCCTGAAGAAACTGCCGACGCAGCTGCGTTCCTCGCGCCCGCCGTTGGAAGGGCGTGCCAGCGCCCGCGAGGAGGGCGCCGATGCGTAGGCTCATGGCATATATCGGTCAAGGCGCCGTCTACGTCTTGATCGCGCTGGTGCTCGGCGCTCTGTCCGACACGCCGGCCTGGCATCGACTTTCCGAGGGAGAGGCGCAGCTCAGCCTCAGCCTCGCCCATAGCGGACGGCACGAGGGCGAGTGCAGACGTCTGACGGCCAAGGAGATCGCAGCCCTGCCGGCGGGCGAACGCCGGCCGTTGGACTGCGCGCGCGGCCGCTTGCCGGTCCATGTCGAGCTGGAGCTGAACGGCCGGGTGCTGGTGAACAGAACCATCGCGCCATCCGGCCTGTTCGGCGATGGACCCTCTCAGATCTACGAGAACTTCTCGATTCCGAGCGGGCGGCATGTGCTGGTCGCGCGGCTGCGCGACAGCGACCGGACCGAGGGCTTCGACTATGAGCGATCGGTCGAGGTCGAGATCAAGCCGCAGCAGAGATTCGTCATCGAGTTCCGGTCCGAATCCGGCGGCTTCCTTTTCTCTTCGGATGCAGCCGCCGGACGCAACGGGATCGAAACGCCGGTCCGGGGATGAGTGTCATGCCTCTGGTGGAGTGGAAAGACGAGTACCGTACCGGCATTGCCTCGGTCGATCACGAGCATGAGGCATTGATCCGCTTGCTCAACGACTTGCACGCGGAAGTCCAGGGCGCCGCCGAGATCGATTCCGTGCTCGCCTTCTTCGGCGAGGTCCATGCCAGGATTTCCGCCCATTTCGCGCTCGAGGAAAGGATCATGCGCAAGCAGCGCTACGACCAGTACCTCGATCACAAGTCGGATCACGAACGGCTGCTCGACGGTATCCGCGACATCGCCGATGACTACGAGGCTGGACTCTATGGAGATTTCAAGGAGGTGTTGTCGGCGCATCTGGGCGAATGGTTCACCCAGCACTTCAAGACCAGGGACGCGCGCATGCACAAGATTCTGGGCTAATCATGAGCATTCGATAGGTTGCCTGTCCGCCTCGTTCTACTAGGCCGAGTTGCGCGTCCTTCGGGTCAGCGCAAGCTAGAGCGTGATCCGATCGAACCCGCTCGGTTCGATCGGTGAATCACGCTCTACTCTATCGAAAGAAGGGCACGATTCACCGATCAGGTTGATTCAACCTGATCGGATCGTGCCCTAGTGTCGACTTTCTCCGGCCCTCCGAAGCTGCAGGCCGGTTTGCGGCCGCAAATGGACGTGCAGAGCAGACGTTGCCGACTCCCGTCAGGAACAGGAGACGAGCATCGATCCACGCGCCGCGCGCGCCCAGATGCTTGGTTCGGGTCATGGGCGTATGGGTGCGAAAGATTCGGCAGCAGCCGCGGTTCGTCTTCGCGCTGGCGCAAACCCACACCGGATCGCTGAACAACCTTGCGCCGAGCCGCGGCAGATGGAAGCTGGCCAGCCCTGATCGACACGGCGATGGCGATTTCGCGGGAGTGCTACGCCGGTTCCCGTCGAGCGCGCGAACGCAGCCCGCAATCCCACCGCCTGCCCACGAAACAGCGAGGCACAGAGACGCTCGCCCACAGGGGCCATTTGTCGCAGGGTCGAGGACTCCACGTGGCTTTACCGGTTGGCTGGCAATGGCGTAGATTTGTCATTGCGACTGCTTCGCATTTGCGATGAGGCCGGATGGCCCCGTGAGTCAAGGGTGGATCAAATGCTGCGTGGAACCTGGTTGATGGCATTCTCGTTCTTGGTCCTGGGCTTCGGACGCATGCCTGAAGCCCAGGCGCTCGAGTATCCAATCGGTGTGCCCGTGCTCGCGGGCGGCATGGAAATCGCAGCCGTCTTCCTGCAGCCGATCGAGATGGACCCGCCCGGCATGATGCGAGATGCAGCCGGCGCAGACATCCACCTGGAAGCGGACATCCACGCCCTGGCGCACAATGCCAATGGCTTTGCCGAAGGCGACTGGATGCCCTATCTCGTCGTTCGTTATGCGCTCACCAAGCTCGATTCTGACGAACAGCAGCGGGGCGAGCTGATGCCGATGGTGGCCAGCGATGGGCCGCATTATGGCGACAACGTCAAGCTGATGGGACTTGGCAACTACCGTCTGGTCCTGACGGTCGATCCGCCCAGCGCGAACGCACACGCTCATTTCGGCCGTCACACCGACAAGGAGACCGGCGTGGATCCTTGGTTCGAACCGATCACGGCTGTTTACGAGTTCACTTTCGCCGGCACCGGAAAGAAAGGCAGCTACTAGCGCCGCCAAGGTGGCCGGGCGCTCCCTCTCCCGGCTCCTGCCGAGCACGTCGAGGAGCGGGGCGCGGCACTGCCCGATGTAATCAAGAACTGCGCATCCTTTTCTGCCGCCTCAACAGGAGTTTGCCGCCATGCCGTTTCACATCGTCCTGATGCTGTTGCTCGCTGCGTGCGTGCTGAGCAGACCGGCGCGGGCCGACGATGTGCCGGTGTTCAGTGTCGACTTGCGGGACGGCGCGTTCATACCCGACCACCTGGTGGTCCCCGCAAACACCCGGATCAAGATCGTGTTGCGCAATATCGGATCGACACCGGCTGAGTTCGAGAGCATCGAGCAGGGGAAAGAGAAGGTGCTCGCGCCGGGAGCCGGGTCATTCATCATCATCCGCAGCCTGCCGCCCGGTGAGCATCCGTTCTTCGACGAGTTCCACCCGGACTCACCACCCGTGATCCTGCTGGCGCAGTAGCGGGACCGGAGGCGCCTTGTGGACGGAGCCAATTCCAGCGGCCCCTGGCGACCGCCGGCCGGAGATCGAACCGCGATGATCGGGAGGCACGACCGCGACCTGGCGGCGCCCGAGCTGTGTTCCGGAGCGGCGGCACTGGGCGGGAATCGGCACGGCCCGTCGATCCCGAACCCCGGCGATGGCCATCGCGTGCCGGCCAGCACGATTCACCCGCGTGGTCCCGCTCGGCACTGGGGGCGAGTTGGCGTCTGGTTGCGCGACCATCGGCGGGCGATCCAATGGACGCAATGGGCTGTGACGGCGGCTTATCTGCTTCTGCTGATCGTTCCCGCCGCGCTCCCGCTGCCGGGTCGCACCGCCCGGCTTTGGTCGGACATTACGCTGCTCTCCCAGTTCGTGTTCTGGGGCGTATGGTGGCCATTCGTCCTGCTGAGCACGGTCGTGCTCGGGCGGACATGGTGCGGCCTGCTGTGCCCGGAAGGTGCGCTGTCGGAGTTTGCCAGCCGCTACGGGCGCGGACGCGCGGTGCCGCGCTGGATCACGTGGGGCGGCTGGCCTTTCACCGCCTTTTGCACGATCACGATCTACGGACAGCTGGTCAGCGTCTATCAGTACCCGGCTCCTGCCCTGCTGATCCTGGGAGGATCAACCGTGGCCGCGATCCTGGTCGGGTATTTCTACGGCAAGGAAAAGCGGGTCTGGTGCCGCTACCTGTGCCCGGTCAGCGGCGTGTTCGCGCTGCTCGCGAAGCTGGCGCCGCTGCACTATCGGGTGGATGAACTGGCCTGGCAGGCGGCGACGAAGGACAGCGGCACCTTCCACCGCATCAACTGCGCGCCGCTGGTGCCGATTGCGACAATGAAGGGCGGCAGCCAATGCCACATGTGCGGCCGCTGCAGTGGCTTCCGGGGGGCGGTGGGTCTCGCCTTGCGATCGCCGAACCACGAGATCGTCGACGTCGCCGGGCGCCAGCCCAGGCCATGGGAGACGATGCTGATCCTGTATGGACTGATGGGCGGCGCACTCGGCGCCTTTCAGTGGTCGGCAAGCCATGAGCTCATACGATTCAAACAGGTCGTCGCGGCCTGGCTGGTTCAACAGCAGATGCTGTGGCCCCTGGAACGTTCGGCGCCATGGTGGGTGCTCACCAACTATCCGTTGCAGAACGACGTGCTGAGCCTGCTCGACGGGGCGCTGCTGATTGGATACATCCTCACCATCGCCGCTCTCATGGGAACGAGCCTCGGGATTGCGATCGCATTGGCCGTCCGGTCGATCGGCCCATGGTCCTGGTCCCGCTACCACCATCTGACGCAGGCGCTCGTCCCGCTGGCCGGCGCCGGTGTCTTTCTCGGCCTGTCGGCGCTGACCACCAGCATGCTGGAAGCCGAGGGCATGAGCCTCTACTGGATTGATTCGGTGCGAGGCGCCTTCCTGGCAGGCGCATGGCTGTGGTCGGCCCGACTAGCCTGGCGCATCCTCGCTCGCTATCGGCCAACCGCACGGCGCCTGGCCGTGGCCATCGGTATCTTCGCCGGAGGTACTGCGCTGACCGCCCTTGCCTGGACTTCCTCGACCGCATAGCCGTCGGCGTGCCGTATCGCCGGAAATTGCTTCCTCGAGGATCGGTTCAGGCGCGGTGGTCGTCTTTGCGCCGCCGAACACGCCGGGCCATCGAAGGCGAGGCCGGTGGTGACGAGGCCTCATGGCAACTGTGTCCCACGCGGAGCTCACATGCTTGCCGCGTTGCGACAGGACCATCGAGCCCGCATCCTGGCAAGCGGCGCGACGAACACTTCGGCAAGCCCCGCCCCCGTGATGACGATCACGCCGGCAGCCTCGCGCAGGCCGAACGGCTCGCCCGCCCAGATCGCGGCGGTGATCGCCCCAACGCTGATCTCGCTCATGAACAGCAGCCCAACCACGCCCGGATTGAGCAGCGGCGTTCCCCACATCATCGCCAAGACCGCTGGAACGACCAGCACCACGACAAAGGGAACCGACCAGGCCGCCGTCGCGACAACGTCCTCCAGCAGCGGAATCGAGCGACTGGTGGAGAGCGGCAACCAAGCGACGACGATCGCCGCCGCCGTGCCCCAGGCGAAGTACACCAGCGTGTACTCCATCGCGGCGGTTCCCTTCTGGCCGCGCATGAGGACAGCCGCCAGCGCCCAGACGATGCCGGAGGCCAGCCCCATCCAATCGCCGCCGTTGCGCGGCCAGGGCATGCCGGAATCGACTCCCAGGATGATCAGCATCCCCGACAGCCCGAGGGCGATGGTGACCATGCGCGTGGCATCGATCCGCTCCTTCAGCCACACCCACGCCAGCGCGAAGCTCCAAACCGGCGTCAGGTAGTAGAGGAGCATGGCGCGAATGACTTCGGTATGGAGCACCGCGTCGGCATAGAGCACCATGGAGGTCCCGGCGGCGATTCCAGTCAGCTGCAGACGCAGTCCGCCGGCCTGCAGATGACGGAACCGGACGGCAACGAATGGAAGGAGAACGGCAAGGGGCGCCGCGTAATAGAATACGGTCGCCCAGGCTCCGCTCACCCCAGCCGCGTCGAGCGCCCTGAGCGGTATCCAGAACACACCCCAGACGAGCCCGGCGAAGGCGCACGCCAGCTTCGCCTGCCGCTCGCGGCGAACCGCCGCGGGTCCAGTCTCCATCAGCACCGGGTCTGCCGTCCCATCACATGACGGCGACTCTTGACGAGGTCGGGGCGATGCCGCGGACCGGACCGCGCACGAGGCACCCGCGATCGCGCCTGGGAGCGCGTCCCACCGGCGCTACACGAGCTACCGCCCAAGAGCCGTCGGCTGCGGGCGGGCAATACCTGACCATGCGGCTGTTCGAACACGGCCGGACATGCCGCGGACGATTGCCTCCCCCGGGTACCGGCCAGCGGGCTCCGCTGCCGTCGGGCGGGCGCCGCGGGGCAATGCCGACGCAACTCTTTCGCCGTCTCGCGCCAATCAGCCCACGACCGACCGCTTCTTCTTCCGCGGGTCGTCGAACGGGATCGTGTGGGCAATCGCCGAACAGTTCCCGCTCTTGCGTCGCGCCTCGAGCTTCACGCCCTGCTTGGCGCACTCGGGCTCCAGCCTGGCCAGCGCCATCGACTTGCCAGTCAGCTTCGAGTACATCCCGCACGTGACGACGCCCACCTTGCGGTTTCCGGCGAAAAGTTCATCGCCGGCATCCAGCGGCCCATCGAGATCGGCGAGGACGCCAAACAGCTTGATGCGCTCCTTGCCCTTCAGGGCGTGGTGCCGTTCGGCACCGCGATATCCGGTCTTGCCAGGGCTGACCGTGAAGTCCAGACCCAGCTCCCACAGTGAGTCGCCTTCCGGCGAATTGTCGTACGGAAAGAAAATCAGATAGGACTCGACCCGCAGCATGTCGAGCACCGTGAAGCAGCACGGGATGATCCCCATGGACGCACCCTTCTCCAGGATCCCGTCCCATATCGCGCCGATGTCGGCGGCCTTCGCGAAAATCTCGTAGCCGCGCTCCCCAGAATACCCGGTCCGCGAGATCATCACCGGCCGATCAAACAGGGTGGTCTGCATGTGGTGAAAGTAGCGCAGTTCACGAATGCCCGGCACGTGCTGCGCCAGGAATTCCACTGCCTTGGGGCCCTGCAGAGAGATATCGTGAAGATCGTCATCGAACAGGATCGAGACGTTCTTGTACACGGCCGAGCGGACCAGCTCTTCGTGGCCCGTGCCGCTGCCATGCACCATCATCCAGGTATTCGGTCCCATGCGGAACATGATGCAGTCGTCGGTCATCAGCCCGTCGTCGTTCAGTATGGCTGCATAGGCGGACTTCCCCGGATAGATCTTGCCGAGCTCACGCGTACACACGCCATTTAGGACGTCCATCGCATCGGGGCCGGCGACGTGAATTTTCTTCAGGCCCGACACGTCGAACAGCCCGGCTGCACCGCGGACGGCTTTGTGCTGATCGTAGATATCCTTGGAATACACCTTGGTGTCGTACATCCACGGTATGCCCATGCCGTTCCAGTCTTCCAGCTTGGAGCCCAGTGCACGGTGCCGGCTCGCCAGGCAGTTGTCGCGCCACGTCGTCGTCATCGATGTTCCTCCCCGGATTGGCTAGTTGAATTGCTTCTCGAGGGCATCGGCCAGCTCGAAAAGATCGACGCACGCCCCGTGCGTTGCGACATTGAAGATCGGGGCCTCCGGATCCGTGTTGACCGCGATGATCGTCTCCACGTGCTTCATGCCGAACAGGTGCTGGACCGCACCGGAGATGCCCAGCGCCACGTATATCTTGCATCCAGAGGCGACTTTGCCTGACTGCCCGACCTGGTGCGGCTTGGGCAACCAGCCGGAATCGACGATCGGGCGGGAGCATCCGAATGTGGCGCCGAGGCGCTCCGCGAGCGCGGCGAAACGGGGCAGATTGTCCTTGTCCTGAATGCCGCGGCCGACCGAGAGAATGAACTCGGCCTTGGAGATGTCGAAGTCCGCAGCGGGCGCCATCTCGTAGCCGACATGCGTGCATCGGCCGTCGACGCCTGACAGATCGAGCTTCCGAGCGGCTATCGACGCCGATCCCCGCGCAGCCGGCGCATCGAACGTCGCTCCCCGCAAGGCAAGAACCACGACACCTTTGCCGGTGAATCCCACTTCGAGGTTCACCTTGTTCCCGTAGGCGCTGCGGGTCGCCACGATCCCGTCGTCACTGACGTCAAGCCCATGGACGTCGCTGGCGAAGCCGGCGCCCAGCCGCGCCGCGACGGCGGCCGAACACGCCATGCCGTTCACCGTGTGGCCGAACAGGATCAACCGGGGCCTCAGTTCCGCGCCCAATCGGCAGACGGCCTCCTCGTACAGCGCCGCGTCAAAGACGTCGGTCCCAATGTCGACGCCGAGGATTTCATCGACGCCATCGAAGTTCACCCCATCCGCAAGGGACGCCGGATCGGCGGAAAGCACGACGATGGTGAGCGGGCCGCCGAGCCTTTCCTTGATGGCAGTCGCGGCGCCGACGGCTTCACCGGTGATGTCGCGCAGCTCGCCCCGGACATGTTCCGCGACGACGAGAATGCCGGGCATGGCCTCCTATCCTCCCCTCTTGTCTCGAATGATGCTGGCAATGGACGCGGCGATCTGCTGGGCGTCTCCCGTCAACATCTGCGCCTTGGTCTGTTTCGGCACGTACATGCGCCGAACCACATAGCCGCCGCTTCCGTCCATGACGCCATCGCCGTCCAGGACGATCAGGGGCTTCTGCTTGGCCTGCTTGATCATTCTCATGGTCGCGTAGCGCGGGACGTTGATCCCCGTCTGGACCGTGACGACGGCAGGGCTCGGCAGCTCGAGCGTATGCCGGACGCCACCTTCGAGCTCGCGAGTCAACGTCAAGGACGCCGTTCCGTCCCACTCGAGGCCGACCACCACCGCAGCGTGCGGCAACCCGAGTATCCGGGCCAGCGCGGTGCCGGTGGCGCCATGACCGTGATCGCTTGACTGCACGCCAGCCAGGACGAGGTCGGGCGCCTCCTTGACGGCAACACCGGCAATCGCCCGCGCGACACTCACGGGATCGGCGCCAGCCAGGCTGTCATGCCAAACTCGGACGGCACGATGCGCACCCTTGGCGAGCACCTTGAGGAGCGAGGCGTCCGCGTCTTCGGGCCCGACGGCGACGGCGACGACCTCACCGCTGCCGAACTTCTCGACAACCCGCAACGCTTCCTCGAGTGCGGCGTCGTCCCACTCGTTGAGCGTATGCTCCAGATACTCGCCCTTGACGTCACGGCCATCGGCGGTGAAGCCGTGTTCGTCGCCTAGCACCGCCACGTGCTTGACGCAGACGAGAATGCGCGGCCCGGTCTTGGCGGGAACTTCATAGGCCGGAAGCGGCGCCGGCTGGACCGGCGCCAGGTTGTCCCAGTCCATTGCCTTCAGCGGCGGCGACGGCTCCGCCACGATGTTGACCGAAGGCGCACTTGGCTCCTCCGCCGCTTTCGGTGCGACCTCGACCGGCTGTGGGGGCGGCGGCTGGAGTGCCGGCGCCGCGGCGGGCTCCAGCTTCAGGCCGCCCAGGCGTTTTGCGATCACCTCGTCGAGACGGGCGGCGACGATATCGCCGATGCGCGCCGCCACCGCGTCGGTGATCCGCTCGGCCAGGGTCGGCAGGTCCGACAGCGCGATGCTCTTGAGCTCGACTGCCTCGGCCACGAGCTCGGCCAAGTCTCCCACCACGAGCTCTTTCTCGTGACCGCTGGTCTTTCGTGCATCCTCAAACATCACGAGGTCCTTCGGGCAGCAGGTTACGAAGACATCGATGGCACCGAGGGCGGCCGCTTCGTGCATGCGATTCTCGGACGGCTTCTCGGTTCCCGGCTGATCGGGAATCCAGATGCGCCCACCGCCGGCTCCGCAGCAGAACGAGTTGTCGCGGTTCCTGGGCATTTCCACGACCTCGCAGCCGATCAGCGCAAGTACCTCGCGCGGCGCATCGTAGCCGCCGTTCAGGCGGCCGAGATGGCATGGGTCATGGAAGGTGACGCGCTTCGCCAGCGGCTTTGTGACCTTCAGCCGCCCCGACTTCAGCAAATCGCGCAGCACCGTACTGTAGTGCTCGATGGGAGCCGTCGCGCCGAACTCCGGATACTCGTTTCGCAACGTGTTGTAGCTGTGCGGATCAGTGGTAATGATCCGGCTGAAGGGCCTAGCCGCCGACATTTCCGCCAGATTGTGTTCGGCGAGCGCCTCGTACAGGCCCTCTTCTCCAACCCGCCGCACGTCGTTGCCGGCAGTCCATTCCGCCTCGTGGAGCAAGGCGTAATCGACCTGGGCGGCCTTGAAGAGCCGCGCCACCACCTGGCTGACCTTCTGGTTGCGCGGATCGAACGAGGCGTAGTCGCCGACGAACCAGAGACTCTCGGCAGCGTCCGTACGAATGTCCTTGATCCTGAACCCGAGCTCGCGGGTCCATGCCGGGCGCTTGCGGGCATTCTCGTTGAAGCAGTTTCCGGTGTCTGCTATGGCACCGAGAGTTGCGCGCAGCAGCGGGTCCATGTCGCCACGTGCAACCAGCTGCCGCCGCATGCGCACGATGATCGACGGATGCTCGATGCCCACCGGGCAGATTTCCTGGCAGGCGCCGCAGCTTCGGCAGGCCCAAAGCGTTTCCGGCGCGATGATGTCGCCGATCAGCGTCGCCCCATCGTCGCCGGCGCCCTGATTTCGGTCGTTGTGGAGTCTCAGGTCGAGGATCAGGTCTCTGGGGCTCAGCGGGTAGCCGGCTATGCGCGCCGGGCACGCTTCATGGCAGCGCCCGCATTTCGTGCAGGCATCGAACTGAAGCATGTCCTTCCAGGTGAAATCGGACAGTTCTGCGACGCCGGCGCTGGTCGAGCTCTCCTTGGGCAGTCGCGCCAGCGGCCGTGCATCGCGCAGCGAGAGCGATCCGAGCACCGCGATCATGTGCTTGGCCTTGTACCACGGGATTGCGGCGGTGAATCCCAGGGCGAGAAGACCGTGTATCCACCAGTTCTGTGCGCGGATAACCGCTGCGGTCCCGGCGCTCATGCCGAAAGCGCCCAGGAGCTTGGCTACGGCATTGCCAACGGGCTCCCAGGCCGCCCATGCGGGCTGGTCCATCAGGAGTCGAACGCCCTCCTGGTAGAAGCCGGTGATTTCGACCACCAGCAGGAAGGAGACGAAGGTCCAGTCCTCCCTTCTCCATCTTGCGGCGGCGGGCCTCAGCGATTTTTCCCCGCGATACAGCCGGAGATAGTTCAACTTGGGCAGGCGGAAGGCCGCCCGGCGCACCATCATGTAGACGAGACCGACGACAAGCGCCAGGTGGCCGAGGTCCATGAGCAAGCTGGAGATGAGGTAGAACCGGCCTTTCCAGAAGCTGATCGCAAAGATCGGCCGGAAGATGTCGACTTCGATGAAGATCAGCGTTGTGCCGATGAACGCGAACAGATAGCCCAGGAATATTCCACCGTGAGCGATCCCGGCAAGGCGGTCGCGCCGCCGCACCGTGCGATGCGTGAGGACGTCCAACAGCATGCGCCAAACGCCGGCGGTGATGGCGGTGATGTCGAGCGCAGCCGGAAGGGCTTGCCCGCGGCGATACTTGGCGACATGGCGGTAGACCCCGTAGAGGAATACCGCGATTGCCATCGTCCCCGCGGCGTAGAAGACCAGCAGCTCTGTCGTGCCGAGCGACCAGAATACTTCACGCGTCTCCACGTTGCGTTCCTGTCATCCAGGTCGAATTGCCTGCTGCTGCGCGCCGCCGGCGGCGGTCCGCGTCGGGAGGACCACCGCCACGCGGTGACACCGGGCCGTCGTTGTCGTTCAGCCCGTCGTCTCGCGGTCTTTGATCTTGGGAAACGTTTCGTGGCCCCAGACTTGGCGTTCGCGGATCCATGGCTGCGCGAACTGGGGGTTGTCGGATTCGAACTCACGGGCGATCCGATGCCCATCGAAGACGGCGTCGGCGATCAGGCGCGGCGCGTAGCAGTCGCCAGCCTGATAGACGCCCAGCACGTCGTTCTTCTCCCACTCGGTCTTGCGTGCGCGCAGGCCGAGATAGATCTCGTTGTTGGGAACGCGCCCCGTGCAGATGACGATGGAGTCGAATTCCATCTCGATCACGTCGGTACCGGCCCGGCGTGGCAGCTTGCCTTTCGTGGGGCCGGCATCGCGCACATAGCCGTCGCGGTAGAGGAAATAGACGGTCGCCTTGCCCGGTGCAACCTTCTCCACCCAGTGGTATGTCTTCTCGTGAATGCCCTTCTCGTACATCATGCGCCGCAGATTGGGGCCCTCCAGCGTAAAATGAGTATAGGGCGCGACGTGGCCGAGCGGGGTGATGATGGTGACTTTCTTGCCCTGGTCGGCGAGATGCTCGGCACAGGAAACGCCGGTGAAGTAGCCGTCGGCGTCGAGCACAAGAACATTCTTGCCAGTCTTCTTGCCGCCGAGAATCAGTTGCTCGGGTGTGACGCACCAGGGCTGAGAGGCGTCGACACCGGGGATCGCGCTGTGGTTCACCATGCTGACGCCGCTGGTTGACCAATGTGACCCCGTCGCCAGCACGACCTTGTCGGCACCATAGGTAAGGACGTCTTCCGCAGTCATCTTCCCGACGCCGGTATGCAGTTCGACCTTTTTCTGCTTGGCCAGCTTGCCGAGCTGAATTTGGCGGTAGGTAGTGACTCGGCCCCATTCGGAAAGGCCGGCATAGCGCTGAACCTTGCGGATCCGCCCGCCGATCTCGCTGTCGGCCTCCCGGAGATGCACGTCGTAGCCACGCTCCCCCAGCACCCGGGCGCATTCCATTCCCGCCGGACCAGCACCGACGACCAGCACCGAGCCGGGCTTCTTCGTCTTGGCGAACTTCTCCGGATGCCAGCCGCGGCGGTACTCCTCATTGGCCGTCGCGTTCTGGGTGCAGATCATGGGCGGGCCGCCGATTTCCCAGCGCGAGATGCAGACATTGCAGCCGATGCACTCGCGGATGTCCTCGACCCGGCCTTCGTTCACCTTGTTCGGCAGGAAGGGATCGGCGATGGACGGGCGGGCAAAGCCCAGGATGTCGAGGCGCCCTTCGCGAAGCCGCGCGGCCATGTCGTCGGGGCTGGTTTCCCGGCTGACGCCGAGCACGGGAACCTTGGCCAGCCGGGTCGCCTCGTCCGTCCAGTTGCGCTGGTGGCCGGCCTTGTAGAAGCGGGAAGGCCCCGCATCCTCGCCCCATTCGGCGATGTCACCGATATTGATGTCCCAGAGATCGAGGACACCCTCCTTGTCGACCATCTCGACGAACTGCAGGCCGTCGTCCCCGACTTCGACCCCGTCCATGCCATAGAGAGTGTCGATCGCAAACCGCGTGGCGACCGCGGCGTCGTTGCCGACCGCCGCCTTGACGGCGGCAAGGGACTCGATCCAGAACCGACCTCGGTTCGCGAGCGAACCGCCGTACTTGTCGGAGCGCCGATTGTAGAACTTGGAGAGGAACTGCAGCGGCAGGTAGCTGTGCCCGCCATACACGTAGACAATGTCGAAACCCGCCTGCACCGCTCGCTTGGCGGCTTCGGCGTAGTGATTGATCAGCCGTTTGATCTCATCCTCGTCGGCCTCGTGATTGTAGGTCAGGTACTCGAACTCGGACGCATAGGAACCGGGCCCCTGGGGAACCGCACGTGACTCCATGTTCGGCGCGTGGGCGCCGCCGTACCACATCTCGATTCCGCCGAGCGCCCCATGCGCGTGCAACGAGTCGTTGAGGTGGCGCAGATTGATGACGTCGCCGGCATCCCACAGGCGCGCCGACACGCGGTGCGTGTCGTCCGATTCGGGATGGATTGAACAGTACTCCGTGCAGCACGCCCCCCAGCCCCCTTCGGCCTTCATCGCGCGATTGGCTGCCTGCGTGCCGGGCTTTTCGGAGCCGGCACCGATGCAATGCGGCACCTGATAGAAGCGATTCTTCATCGTCTTCGGGCCGATCTGGATCGGTTCGAAAAGTATGTCGTGCTTCGGATCGCGTGGCATCGCGGCAATCTCCCCGTGGCGGAACATGGTCTGTTATGGGTTTTTTTGGCCCAGCTTCGGCAGGAACTTGGTGTCCATCGGCGCTGCGCGAAGCCACGTTAGCACCCATACTTATCCATTTCAAACCATAATCTGGCAAAATGGTACCAGTTGAAATGCCCGCCCGGTTGATCTATGAGTTGATGGGGGAAGCCGAAGGCAGCCGATCGAAGACGGTGCACCACAGGCATCGCAGCCTGGCGCGGCACTGGCATTGTGTATGGCGGCTTCTTGCCGATTGGCGTGAGTCGTGGCGGCGTGGGCCGCCGGCTCACGGCTGGGGTCAAGTCCTTGGATCAGGTTGGCTGAAATTGGTCAGGAAGGTCCCTCGACGAGCAGGCGCGGGCCAGGATCTGGGAGCAGTGCGTGAAACGACGTCCGGGACCATCATCATGAGTCCGGAAACAAATATAAAGGCGCGAGCCTGATGTCGTTGCTCGAAGTTAAAGACCTGACTAAGAATTTTGGCGGGCTCGCCGCGGTAAATAACCTGTCTTTTTCTGTCGAGGAAGGCGAGATTCACGGGCTTATTGGGCCAAATGGCGCCGGAAAGACCACAATCTTCAATCTTGTGACCGGATATTACACCCCTTCTAAGGGAGAAATACTGTATCGGGGCCAGAGCATCGGCCACATGAAGGTCCACGACATCGCCGCACTCGGCCTGGTCAGAACCTTCCAGGGAACCACGCTGTTCCAGGAGATGTCGGTGATCGACAACGTCCTGGTCGGCCAGCACCTGAAGACCGGGACGTCCCTGATCAAGACTGCGTTCGGCGCTGCGCGCGACCGGGCGCATGTCGACAAGGCGATGGGCATGCTGGAGTTCATGGGGCTGGGCAGCCGGGCAGCCGAACTCGCCATGAACCTGTCGCATGGCCATCAGCGGTCGCTGGGGGTCGCAGTGGCGCTGGCGGCCGAACCTCGGCTCTTGCTGCTCGACGAGCCCTTCGCGGGAATGAATCCCGAAGAGACGCGCGTCCTGATGGAGGATCTGCTCAAGGTCAGATCGAGCGGCGTCACTCTGCTCCTGGTAGAGCATGACATGCAGGCGGTCATGGGGCTCTGCGACAACATCACGGTGGTCAGCTTCGGCAAGCTTCTGGCTGAGGGGAGCCCGACCGAGATCAGGGCGAACAAGGACGTCATCGAGGCCTATCTGGGAGCCGCGTGACCATGTTCTTCGAAGTCAGGAACCTCACCGTCCACTACAACAAGGTGGCCGCCGTCCAGGACATTTCGATCGAGGTCAACGCCGGCGAGATCGTCACGCTGATCGGCGCCAACGGCGCCGGGAAGAGCACGACCCTGCGGACGGTTTCAGGCTTGAAGCGGGGCTCGAGTGGAGAAATCTGGTTCGACGGCGAACGCATCGACCGCTTGTCGCCGGACAAGATCGTCGCCCGAGGCATCGCCCATGTGCCAGAGGGTCGACGGGTCTTTCCGGACCTTTCCGTCCTGGAGAATCTCTATACCGGGGCGTATCTCCGCCGGGACAGGGCGGAGATCCAGAAAGACCTGAACCGTATCACCCAGCGCTTTCCCCGGCTTCGGGAACGGGCGAACCAACTCGCCAAGACCATGAGCGGCGGCGAGCAGCAGATGGTCGCCATCGGCCGGGCGCTCATGTCGAGGCCGAAATTGCTCCTGATGGATGAACCCTCGCTCGGCCTTTCTCCCATCCTCGTGCAGGAGATCGGCGAAGTCATCCGCGAGATAAACCGATCGGGTGTGCCTGTCATCCTGGTCGAGCAGAATGCGGAAATGGCCCTCAAACTCGCCAACCGCGCCTATGTCCTGGAGACCGGCCGGGTCGCGCTTTCGGGCCCCGCAAGTCAACTGCATGACAACGAGCATGTCCGCAGAGCCTATCTCGGCGGCTGAGGAAGCCGCCTCCCCCGACCCCTCCGGCGATGAACTCGCCTGGGAAGCCTTGAGTCGGGAGGCGCTGGTCGCTCACGGCTGCTGCCGGCGCCGCGAAGCGGTCATCCTGTGGCACCGTGCCGCCTCGCTTTCGGCAGGCTTCGCGTCCGGGGATCCGCGCCGCGCCGCCGGCATCAGCAACCAGGCAATGGCGTGGGCGCTGAGCGACGCGATCGACCGCGCTGACGCCGGCTTCCGCGCCGCGTCCGACGCCTGGGACGCCGCCCGGATGTGGTCGACCGAGATGTCCGTGAAGGGAACCGCACGCAGCTCCCTGTTCCATCATCGCCTCGAGATGAAACACCGGGACAGCTTCAAGGCCCACCTTCGGGCCCGTTACCGCGGGTGGATCGAGGCCGGCGAGGCCGCCAGTGGATTCAATCGCGGCATCGTTCTCATCTGCCTGGATCGGGATGAAGAGGGGCGTACCCTGCTGGCCGGGTCGGCAACGCTCAGGGAACAATCCTTCGGCGCGACGGATCCGGGCCTTGCATTGATGCTCAGGACGCTTGCCGCTCTCGGCGGGCCGGATGCCGATGCCTATCGGCACCGCGCCACGATCGCAGAAACGGATCCGTCTCGCGACGCGCTCGCGCGTTGGACGCAGGGTCGCCCGCCGCAGCTGGATGATGTCCGCAGGCTGCTGGCCGCCGTCTGTTTGACCGCGATCTTCGATGAACGGGACTTTCTCTAAAGCACGATCCGATCGGCCCGGCCTTGCTTGACCGGAGATCGCTCCAACGCCGCGGCGGTCCCATGGAAAGGCCCGCCTCTCCCGACGCCCGGCAGATCTACCGGCCTCTCTCCTGCTGGGAATCGTATGCACCGGGGCTGGCGGATCTCGCCCTCACGAGCTGCCGAAAACGAGGCAGCAGGTCCTCGATGCCGTGCGGCAGAAAGCGGATCGTGACGATCAGGATGACGCCGTAGATGAGCGGGCGCACTTCGTCGAAGCCCCGCAGCATTTCGTCGCTGACGGTCAGCACGATGACGCCGATAATCGGTCCCGCGAATGTCGCGGTGCCCCCGACGATCGCCCAGACCAGTACCATGAGCATGAACCCGAGTCCGAAGCGGTCCGGCGTTACCGTCCCCACATAGTGGACGAGCAACGCGCCGCAGATGGCCGCGAAGAAGGATGCAACGACGAAGGCTATCGACCGGTATCTCCGGGCGTTCACACCCACGGACTCCGCCAGCACGTCCTTCCAGTGAATGGCGTGAAGCGTAAAGCCGATCCGCGACTTCTCCAGCCGATACAGCACCCACAGACACAGGACCACGACGATCGACGTGAAGGCGTAGTAGACAGTGGGTTCGTAGAAATCCAAGCTGCCGAGCTGCGGCAGAGGAACATGCTTCAGCCCCTTGGGGCCGCCAAACGGCACACGAAAGCGTTCCCAGCACAGTCGGATTGCCTCGCCGGCCGCAAAGGAACCGATGAGGAAGTAGAACGCCTTCATCCTGAACAGCGGGAAGCTGAGGACGAAGGCAATCGCCGCCGTACTCACTGCTGCCACCGGCAGCGACACCCAGAAGGGAAAGCCGAGATCCTTGCTGAGCAGCGCGCTGGTGTAGGCGCCGACGCCCATCATCACGACGTGAATCAGCGACCATTCGCCGGTCAGCGTGTTGAACCGGTAGCTGCTGACCAACAGTACGTTGATCATGAGGAATATCAGAATGTCGAGCTGATACTCCTTCACCACAAAGGGGGCGGCGACAATGGCCGCGAGCCCGACCAAGACAGCGGCACTTGCGGGCCTGCGGGCCCTCACGAACCCAAACACCGCGCTAGACCTTTTCCGCTGTTCCGAAGATTCCGGTCGGCTTGACGATGAGAACGACCAGCATGAGCACCAGCCCGAGTATGGAGGCGACGACACCGTCACTGAGCGTCGTCACGACGGTATAAAAGAAACTGTAGATCACCGCCGCGACGACGGCGCCCTCGAGACTTCCGATGCCGCCGACGATGATCACGATGAAGGTCGTCACGATCACGGAGTGGCCCATCAGGGGAACCACCGGAACGAGCGGCGCCATCAGTGCGCCTGCGATGCCGGCCATGCCCGCCCCCAGAGCCGCCGCGATCATCGACATCCGGTTGATGTTGATGCCCTGAAGCGCCGCGGCCTCCTGGTCCTGCGCGCACGCGCGCAGCGCCCAGCCCACCCGTGTTCGCTTCATGAAGAGCCAGAAGAGGGTCAGGATGACCACTGCCGAGACGATGACGATCAGGCGCTGATACTGAACCGTCACGCCCTCGATCCCGAACAGGTTGAACGCGCCGTGGATCATCGAAGGAACCTGCTTCGATCGGCCGACCCCGCCGAACAGCACGGCCGCGACCTGCAGGACGAAGAGCGCACCGACCGACATAATCAGGCCGCCCAGCGGATTGCCGCGCATCGGGCGGAAGAGGAAGCGCTCCATGAACACGCCGATGAGGCACACTAAGGCGGTACCGGCGACGACGGCGACAAGGAACGGCAGACCGAGCACTGCATAGAGGTGCCAGACCGCGTAGGCACCCACCATGTACAGCTCGCCATGGGCGAAATTGACGACCTTCATGATGCCGAAGATGAGCACCAGCCCCACGGCGAACAGCGCCGTGTAGCTGCCGGCGGTCAGCGCATTGATGCAGGTCTGCAAGACTAGCTCGAGCATCGTTTCCCCGACGACAGGCCTGCAGACAAGGGTGGAGGAGAGGGCCGAAGTCCCAAGCTGGCCCTCCCTCTCGCGCTCCTTGATCCCCAGGTCTTGCGGTAGCGGCGGCGCGCTAGGCCCGCTGATCCCACATCTGACCGAGTTCGCGCATGTGCTTGATCATCAGTTCGCCGTTCTTATCCCACCAGTCGGGGATCGAACCGTACTCGGCGATCCGCGCCTTGCCGTCGCGAATGACCACAACCGGCCACTCCCCGACCAGGGCGTTGTCGATGCCGAACAGTTCCTTGCCCCACCACACGGCGGGGCCGAACGCATGCTTGCCCTTGCCGCCGGCCTTCATGGCCGCAAGCACGGCATCGGACTCGGTGGTTCCTGCGGACTCGACCGCGGCCTTCCACAACTCGAGAACCGAGGAGTACTCCCAGGAGACGGCGCTCCAGCTGCCCGGGAAGCGCTCGCTGAACTCGGCGTAGAATTCGTTCGGCTTCTTGAAATTCACGCGCGCGTCGTTCAGCGCCGGATCGTCGAAGTCGGGGAACTGGAAAACGAACCCCTCCATGAATTCCTTGCTGGTCTTCTCGATCATCGCCGGATAGTTGTCGGCGGTACAGGAGATGATCCGCCCCTTGAACCCCTGAAGATAAGCCTGTTCGGTGAGCGCATGGACGAATGGCTCGTACGCCGTGTCCCAGCACAGGACGTCCGGCTTTTCCGCCAACATCGCGGTGACGATCGGGGCAAAATCGGCGGTCGTGTCCGGAAAGAACTTGTCGTAGACGATATCGAAGCTGGTGGCTTCGAACGCCGCCCGGTAGGTTGCGACCGATGGCAGGCCGAGCGCGTCTTCCTGTGCGCACATGGCGACCGTCTTGGCATCCGGCGCGTTCCGCCGCAGCCATTCCACGCCCGTGACGTTGTAGATCGGGTGTACTTCGCACGGCGCGATCAGGTAGGTCGTGTCCGGCGACAGGTCGCTCGGCAAGAGCGTCGAGGTCAGCACCTTGTTCTGGGTCATGAAGCGCTGCACGCCCGCCCACGGGTCGCCGCCGAGCATCATGACAAAGTCGACCTTGTCCTCGAGAACGAGTTTCTTCGCGCCGACCAGCGCCGTGTCGGCCGAGTACTCGTCGTCGTAGGACACGATCTCGATGTTGCGTTGCTCTCCGCCGACATCGATGCCGCCCGCGGCGTTGACCCAGTCGGCCCAGATCAGGCATCCGTCACGACCCGGCAGCCCCCAAGCCGCGACATCACCGGTCAATGGCGCCAGAAAGCCGACTCTGACGGTTGCGCCTGCGGCGGATGCGGATGGCGGCATTGCCGCAAGCGCCGCCGCGCTCGCCGCCGCGACCGAGCCGGCTTTCAGGAATCTCCGTCGATCGATCTTGGAACCGAGACTGAGTCTACCGCGCATGGCGCATTCTCCCTGTCCGTTTCAGGGCCTCTTGGTCAGGAACCATTCCTGAGTAGCACGGGCCCTTTGGTTGACTCTTGATACAAGTCTGGATCAAAACCGGCACCATATTGAACCAAAACAGGACAAATCTGATCCAGTTGAGGCCTGACAGTACCAGCGCTCCCTCCGCCTGTAAACGGATACCATCGGCCCGCCGACGACATTGGCAAGGATTCCGCCCGGGAAACCGGATCTCCCGGGACGGCGCCGTCGCCCCCATTCCCTGTTGGACGTGTCATTTTTTGGTTTGCTTTGGTATCCTGGTTTATATCCTGCATCAGCGTGCCATGGACGCACCTCCTCGGTGCCCGGCGGCGAGCCTCCTGCGACATCGGAAACGGGCAACGAACTCGGCCCGCGGACGATGCGAAGGCCACCAGCGCCGTGCGCACCGGTGACGACGCAGCAAGATGACGAACGGAGGCCAAATTTGAAGACGAGAGACCTATCGGGAGAAATCGCCCTGCCGTGGGAAGACGGGGATCCGACGCCCTATCTCGTCACCCAGGCGGTACGGAGCCTGTCGGGGGAAATCTACCGGCGCGTGCTGACCGGGCAATACGCGTTCAGCACGCGTCTGCCATCGGAGCGTCACCTGGCAGAGGAACTCGACGTGTCCCGCAACACGATCCGCCAGGCACTCGACCTGTTGGAGCGTCACGAGGTGATTTCCCGCCGCCAGCGCAGCGGCTGTTTCGTGATCTACCGCGTGCCGGGCAACAAGGCGTCGACCGCAGTCGATGCATCGGCAATAGGCGGGCTCGATCTTGCCAGCATCGTCGACATCACCAGCCCGCTCGAGCTGAACGTCGTGCGTTCAATCGTCGAGCCCGAGATCATTCGCCTCGCCGTGCTCAACATGTCGACACGCGACATCATGGAATTGAAGAAGATTCTCGCCGAACTCGAGAGCATCAAGACCAATGCCAGCGAGTTCGCCCGCTCGGACGAGCGGTTTCATCTCGAGCTTGCCAAGGGCACCCACAACCCGTTGCTGGTCGCCATCTATGAGTTGATCAATCGCGTCAGGCGCGACGCACAATGGGCGCAGAACGTGCAAAAGCATTTGTCGCCGAACCGCATCAAGCAGTATCAGAAGAAGCACCGATCCATCTGCGAGGCCATCGAGGCGCGCGACATGGAGAGCGCGGTAGAATTCATCAAGCTCCACATGACCCAGCTGCAGCGCGATCTCACGAATTCCTCGTGAGCCGCCCGCCCGGTCGTCGTCGCAAGCAACCTCCCGCGATGCTTCACGGGACGCTCATGTCGTGCGAAAGCGGTCCTTGGTCATCGTCGCTCCGGCCGCGGGACGCCGGCCGGATACGACCATCGATTCGACCCGTTGATCCCACATTTGGTTCAGGCTTCGCATATGCCTGAGCAGGACGGAACCGTGCTTGTCCCACCATTCGGGGATGGAGCGATATCCCGCGATCCTGGCTTTCCCATTGCGGATGACAACCACCGGCCAGTTGCCGACCAAGGCGTTGTCGATTCCGAACAACTCCTTGCCCCACCATCTGGCCTCGCCAAATGCATGCTTGCCCATTCCGCCGGCTTTCATCGCGGCCAGAACCGAGCGCGGCTCGAAATTCCCCGACATCTCGACGGCCGAACGCCAGAGATCGAGAATCGACGCATACTCCCAGGAAACCGCGCTCCACGATCCGGGGTAGCGGTCGTTGAATGTCTGGTAGAATTCGTTGGGCCTGGAAAAATTGACCTGAGGCACATTGAGCATGGGATCGTCGAAGTCCGGAAACTGGAAGATGAACCCTTCCATGAACTCGGAGCTCGTGCTTTGCACCAACTCGCGATAGTCGTCGCACGTGCAAGAAATGATCTGCCCCTGAAATCCCTGCCGATATGCCTGCTCGGTCAATGCCCGGACGAACGGTTCGTAGGCGGTATCCCAGCACAGGATGTCCGGATTTGCGGCCAGCATGTCGGCGACGATGGGCGCGACGTCGCTGGTCGTACCGGGAAAGAGCACTTCGCGCACGAGATCGATCCCGGCCACCTCAAATGCCGCCCGGTAAGTTGCAAGGGAGGGCAGGCCGAGCGAATCGTCCTGTGCACACAGCGCCACCCGCTTCAACTCCGGCCGGTTCTCGCGTAGCCACTCGACACCCGTCACGTTGTAGATCGGGTGAACTTCGCATGGCGCGATGGTGTAGGGCGTGTCCGGCGACAGGTCGCTGGGCAACAGCGTAGAGGTGAGCATTTTGTGCTGGTTGGCGAACTCGGCAACAGCGGGAAACGTGTCGCCGCCCAGCATCATGATGAACTTGACGTTGTCTTCCAGGATCAACTTTTTTGCACCGACTCGGGCGCGCGCGGGATCGTATTCGTCATCGAAGGATATCAACTCGACCTTGAAGTAATGATCGTCGACCCTGATCCCACCCTGTGCATTGACCTCTGAAATCCATATCAGGCAACCGTTCCGGCCCGGCAGGCCCCAGGCCGACACGTCGCCCGTCAGCGGCCCGATGAAGCCCACGCGCACGGTATCGTTTGCATCGACCCGATATCGGGGCATCGACGCATTCAGCGAGAATGGTACCGCGAACCCGAAGTCTCTGGTCATGTCCTGTTGCCGAAACAGCCCAACCGTTCCTGGCCAGTCGTGCGGACGTTTCACGTCCCGAGTAGTTCGAAGCGAATCGCACCGCAGCATCGACAACAACACTGCGCGTGGTTCCTCGGAGGGACTGGCCGCGAGGCGGCTCATTTCAAGCACGGGCGAGGTGATCTAGGCAATACGTACTTTCGGGCACAGTAACGCCGGATGTCGTGCCCGGTCTCCCTTTGGGCAGCTCCGCCCCACGGGCGATTCCTCGGATTCGGCCGCGGGCCGACTCCCGGGCCATCCCCCTTGTCGCGGCAGCGACGATCGAAGGCATCGTCGAGCAATGCCAGTCGGCGCCGAGCTTCGACCCCCGATCTGGAGGGCGCCCCTCGAGGGTGGGGTCAGGCGCGGTTCCCGAAGCGCCAGCGGTCGCTGCCGGTCTCGATGACCTCGCCGTGATGGGTGAGCCGGTCGAGCAGCGCCGTGGTCATCTCGGCGTCGCCGAACACGCTGGGCCATTCGCCGAAGGCGCGATTGTCAACGCCGGAGCAGAAGCCGGCCGCTGTGGCGGAGGCTTCTCCATGGAGAAGCCGCGGTTCAGCGAGCCGTAGATAACGCGGGGTGGCTCGCCGGCGTTGCGCCCTGTCGCGGACTTCTTTGGCCGCTGCTCACCGCAGAATCCTTTCGCGCCGCGGATCGTAGGCTGCTCCGTCGATCCGGGTTGCCGGCGAGGTCTCTCCGAATGCCTCGACGGCGAAGTCGTCGGCCGCCGCCAGCTCGGCCGGCACGTAGCCGAGCACGAGGCTCTTGCCGATCGTGTGGCAGAAATTGCCGCTCGTGGTGATGCCGACCACGCGGCCCGCCTGCAGAATCGCCTCGGCACCGAAGACCGACAGCGGTTTCTCGAGCCCGAGGCACACGAGCCGCGTCTGCGGTCCCCGTTCCTTGATCCGGCACAAGGCATCGCGGCCGATGAAATCGCCCTTGCCGAAGGACACGCAGAAGCCCAGCCCCGCCTCGATCGGCGTCGTATCCGGATTGATGTCGGCACCCCAGTAGAGATACCGCTTCTCCAGCCGCAGACTGTCGATCGCCTGATAGCCGGCGTCAATGATCCCGAGATCGCAGCCGGCCTCATCGAGCCGCTCGTAGACATGCTCGGCGTACTCGGTTGGGATGTGCAGCTCCCAGCCGAGCTCTCCGACATAGGTCAGCCGGATCGCCAGCACCGGCGCATAGCCGATGAAGATCTCGCGACAGGTCATGTACGGAAAGGCGGCGTCGCCGACGTCCGCCTCGCTCGCCCGTGCGAGAACCTCGCGCGATTTCGGGCCGCAGAGATTGATGACGGCGCGCGACGAGGTGACGTCGGCCAACGACACGCTGCCGTCGTCCGGCAGATGCGACGTGATCCACCACCCGTCCCGGACCCCGAAGGCGCTGCCGGTGACGGCATAGTAGCGGTCATCGGCGAGCCGCATGATGGTCAGGTCGGCCTCGATCCCGCCGCGCGCGTTGCAGAGCTGGGTATAGACAGCGGCGCCGGGCGCGCGGTCGACATCCGCGACCGCGAGCCGTTGCAGCGCCGGGGCTGCGCCCGGTCCGGAGATCAGGAACTTCGCGAAGGACGACTGGTCGATCATGGCGACGCCGGTTCGGATCGCTTGATGTTCGAAGCGGCTGGCGGCGTATCGGTCCGATCTCCGGAACGACCGCTCGTCGATCGGTGGTGTGTCGGGCCGGCGGTAGAAGTTCGGCCGCTCCCACCCGAACTTCGTCCCGTACTCGGCGCCCTTCGCGCGCAGCCGCGCGTGGAGCGGGCTGCGCCGGCCGCCACGCGCCACCGTGGGCTCCTCGCCCGGCCAGGCGATGGTGTAGTACCGCGCGTAGCTGTCGATCGCCGCAGCCTGGAGATAGCCGGGGCCCGCGTGGTGCCGGCCGAACCGGCGCAAGTCGAACGGCCAGAGGTCGTGGCTCGGCCGCCCCTCGAGGATCCACTCCGCCATCGCCCGTCCGGCGCCGCCCGACGCCGCGATGCCCGAGGTGAAACCGACGGCCACGTAGAGATTGCGCAGGCCGGGAACCGGGCCCATGACTGGTTCGCCGTCGGGTGAGATCGGAATCGGGCCGTTGATGACGGTGCGGATTCCGACCTCGTCGAGCAGCGGCAGCCGCTTGCAGGCCGGTCCGGTGATCTCCTCGAGACGGTCGAACCGGGCCTCGAAGAGCTCCTGTCCGAACGAAGGCGGCAGGATGCCGGTGCCGCAGGCGAGCTCGGTCCTGCGCTCCCAGCCGCCGATCGCGAGCGCGCCGGGCTCCGGCTTCGCGTAGAATGCCGAGTCGGGGTCGCGCATCGTCGGCAGGTGATCCGGGATCCGCGATGTCTTCTCCGTTACCAGATACTGGTGTTCGACGACCGTGACCGGCAGCTCCACCCCGGCCAATTCTCCGACCTGGCGCCCCCACAGGCCGGCGGCATTGACGACGATCTCACAAGCGACGTCGCCATGCGTGGTCCGCACCTGCACGATGCGCCCGTCGCGCCGGACCAGGCCGGTGACGGCGATCTCCTCGGCGATGGTCACGCCGCCCCGCCTTGCCCCCTTGGCGTAGGCCTGGGTCAGCCCATAGGGATCCACATAGCCGTCCTTCGGAATGAAGGCGGCGCCGACGACGCCGTCGAGCGCGGCGATCGGGTACAACCGCTTCAGCTCCTGCGGCCCAACCAGATGGAGCTCGAAATTCAGCGCCTTTGCCGTCGTCGCCGCCCGCTTCAGTTCCTCCCAGCGCGCCGGCGACGACGCGATCCGCAGGCTGCCGACCGCGTGCCAGCCGACATCCTGATCGGTCTCGGCACCGATCTGCTCGAACAGGGTCGCGCTGTAGTTCATCATGCGCGTCAGGTTGCTCGTGCTGCGCAGCTGGCCGACGAGACCCGCGGCGTGCCACGTCGCCCCGTGCGTGAGGCGGGCCTTCTCCAGCAGGAGAACGTCCCGCTCGCCCGCCTTCGCCAGGTGGTAGGCGATGCTGCAGCCGATGGCACCGCCGCCGATGACGACGATTCGGGCGTGGTTCGGAAGGGAAGCCTGCATGGGCGGTTCTCGTCCTTGGGCGGCGCCCGATCCAGACGGCTTCGGCGCGGCGGCTCATTCTTCAAGCGTGTTGCCGCGGCTGGCAAACAAGATTACGTTGACGCATCTTTAGTCCAGCTAATGCGCGATCCCGTGTCCGACAGGGACTCCGTTCTGCCGCCGCTGACGTGGCTGCGCGCCTTCGAGGCGACGGCCCGGCACCTGAGCATGGCCCGGGCGGCGGAAGAGCTCGGGGTCACGCCCTCGGCGGTCAGTCAGCAGATCAAGCACCTGGAGGATCTGCTCAAGCGCCGGCTCTTCGTCCGGCGGGCGGGCACGCTTCGCCTGACCGATGTCGGGCTGATCGTGCTGCCGAAGCTGTCGACGGCCTTTGTCCTGTTGCACGAGGCCTTCGCCGACGCGCAGCCGGGGCGCGGCCGCACCGTGCTCAGGGTGCGGGTGCCGACCTCCTTCGCCAGCCAGTGGTTGGTCCACCGGCTGGATTCCTTCCGCAAGGCCCACCCCGAGATCACCGTCCAGCTCTCGGCCATCACTGACCCCATCGAGACGGGCCGCACCAGCTCGGACTGCGAAATCCGCTACGGGCACGGGCCCTGGTCGGACATCCAGGCGGAGCTGTTCCTGCACGAAGAGGTCTTTCCGGTCTGCGGCCCCGGACTTTTGGCGGGCAAGAAGCCTGTCCGGCGGCCAGAGGACATCGCCGACCACGACGTGCTCGACGTTCCCGGGTACCGCGAAGGCTGGCGCGAGTGGCTGCAGGCGGCGGGCGCCCGGTTCGACTGGACCGAGCGGCGCATCGTCTTCGACCAGTCGATCATGGCGATCCAGGCCGCCATCGAGGGAAAGGGCATCGCGCTCGGCCGTTCCGCCCTGGTCGCCCGCGAGTTGGAAGCGCGACGCCTCATCGCGCCCTTCGAACTGCGCCTCCCGGCCACCGGCGGTTACTGGCTGCTCTATCACGCGTCTCCGGCGCCGCCGCGGAAAGCGCTGGCCTTCAAGAACTGGCTGCTGCGCGAAGCGTCCCGCAGCCGCGCCGAACTGCCGCGGCTGCTCGATGATCGTTAAGCAAGCCTAAACTCCTGGTTTAGCACCGCGAACTTGAGCGCGACCGGCCGACCCTGTCTCCTGGCCGCACCAGGTCCCGATCGACGGGGCCGGAGAATGCAAAGGGAGCTCTCGCATGATCGCGCGGTATGCCGAGCTGCTGACCAGCGAGCAGATCGGACAGGTTCACGAGGTCTCATTGGAGATTCTCGAGCAGGTCGGCCTCCTGATCCGCAATGAAAAGGCCCGCGAGCGCTTTCGCCGGTTCGGCTGCCGCGTCGACGGCGACACGCAGATCGTGAAGATCCCCCGCCGCGTCGTGGAGGAGCTGCGGGCGTCGATTCCGCCGAGATTCACCTTTAACGGGCGCGCAGAGGCGTACTCGCGGACCATTCCGAACGACGCCCTCGTCGTCGCCACCGCCAGCTCCGCGCCGAACCTGCTCGATCCCGACAGCGGCGAGGAGCGGCGGGCACGCTCGGACGACATCGCCCGCATCGGCCACCTGGTGAACGGGCTCGACGGCATCGACGTCTTCTCCGTGTCGGTCCTGGCCGACGATGCGCCCGAGGACCAGTTCAGCCTGTCGCGCTTCTATTCCGCCCTCAAGAACTGCCTCAAGCCGGTCCGCACCTCGGTCAACGATCTCCGCGAGGCGCGACAGGTGATCGAGCTGGGCGAGCTGATCGCCGGCAGCGAGCAGGCTTTCCGGGCGCGCCCGTTCATCACCTTCGGCTACTGCTCCATCGTCTCGCCGCTGACCATGGATTTCGACTCGACCGAGATGCTGATGTTCTACGCCGAGCAGGGGCTGCCGGCCTACGGGACGATCGCGCCGATCGGCGGCATCAGCGCGCCAATGCAGATGCTCGGCATGCTGGCCCAGATCAATGCCGAATGGCTGGCGACCGCGGTGCTGGCCCAGATGTCCAAGGCCGGCACCCCGCTGATCTACAACTTCCTGCCCGTCGTCGGCGACATGCGGACCGGGGCCTACGCGGCCGGCGCGGTCGAAACCGGCATCATGGCAATGGCGGTCACGCAAATGGCGCGCTTCTACGGCGTGCCGTGCGGCTCCTATCTCGGCCTGACCAATGCCAAGACGAGCGACGCTCAGGCGGGCTACGAGAAGGCAATGGCGCCGACCTTGGCGGCGGCGGCGGGCATTGATTTCGTCGTCATGGGCGGGCTTCTGGAGGCGCTCATGGCGTTCGACTTCGGCCAGCTGGTGATCGACAACGAGATCGCCCTGATGATCAAGCGGTTTCGCCAGAACCTCTCGCTCGGGGATCTGTCAACCTGCCTCGAGGAGATCCGCGCGGCGGGGCCGGGGGGAATGTATGTCGGTAACGAGCAGACCCTGGCGCTGATGAAGTCGGGCGCCTTCCTGCCCGAAGTCGCCGACCGCGAGCGGCGCGAGGTATGGCACCAGCAGGGACGGCTCGATGCGCATGCCCGGGCGCTGAACTTGGCCAAGGCGGCGCTGTGCCAGCCCAATCCGGGCGCGCTGGCGCCGGAGGTCGATCGGCGGGTCCGGGCCGGCCTCGACGGTCTGGTCGCCGGCGAGTCGATCGCACCGGACCACTGGAAATCGCAGCACGGCATGGCGAAGAGGGAGCGTCGCAGCCGCCGCAGAGCCTCATAGTGTCAATCGGCGCGACGCCGGGCGGGGCAAGCTCGAGGGATGGTCTGAGCCGTCAAAACGGGATCGTTTTGGGTTGAAGTTTTCCGCGCGGCATCCTGGGCTGGGAGGGGCGGAAGGCGATGCAGGCATCGAACTCTTCGGACGCCCAAAGAGGTTCACCCTGAGGCAGGCGGCTGATGGCATGCCGGTGGCGGAAGCCTGCCGGAAGGCCGGGATCAGCCAGGCAACTTGTTTCAATTGGAAGAAAATATGCGATGGCCTGCTGCCGAGCAAGATGCGGCGGCTGAAGCAGCTCGAGGACGAGAACGCGAAGCTGCGCCGGGTGGTGGCCGATCTGGCCTTCGACATGGAGATGTTGCAGGACGTTCTGCGCCGAAAACTTTAAGGCCTGTCCGGAAGCGCAAGCTGGTGGACGGTGTGTGCGGGGCGTGGGGTGTGTCGATCCGGCGGGCCGGCCGTGTAGTCCTGCTCGACACCTCCACCTGCCACTACAGATCCCGTCGCCCCGGTCGTGCCGATCTTGAGCTGCGCATCAAAGAGATCTGCAATACACGCGTGCGATACCCATCAGCCGGCATCCCTGGGCGACGAACATGCCGCGGGGCCGGTGATGGCGGATGTAGGTCCGCTTCGCGGCCGCGCCGCGCTTTTCACAGCTCCCCTTGGGAACTCGAGATCCCAGGCCTGCTTGCCGACCGGCCGCTCGAGTGCAGCGATCCGGGCCTCGTATTCCTGGGCCAAGTCGGCCGCCATCGCGTCGTCGTCGAAGGCGCCGGCCTCGTATTTCAGGATCCAGACGCGGACTAGATTGCGCTAAATTCCGTGACGCTTGGCCAAGCCGTGCAGCGTCTCGCCGGCGAGAAACTCCTGCGCGACCTGCCGCTTGAACTCGATGCTGTGGGAACGGTGTCTTGCCATGGGCCGTCATTCTCCGAAAGCCCGGCCAACCCGGTCAAATCCTCAATCCCGACCCCTCCACCCCCAGGGGCGCACTCCAGTGCATGGTTCACCTCTGGTTTCCAAACACCCAATCTCGGTGTCCACCAAACCGGCAGCAGGCCATGCTTCCGTCTTCACGTGGCTTGAAGTCGTTCGGCGGCGTTTCTCCGGCTTTGCCGAGTCATCGCGGAGCGGCCGAGACGGCCGATGTCACGATTCTGGCCGCGGTCACCGTGCCTACGACCTCGCCGTCCGGCGCCAATGCGGTTGCACTCGATGCGCCCGCGGCGAGCATGGTCAGCAGAACCTCCTCGAGCGAGCTGGTCTCACTCAGCCTCGGCCCTTCGATCGGCTGCGCATCCGGCAGCGATGCAAGCGCCTTGAGCGGCACCGTCCGCAGATACTTCAGCAGACGGTCACGACCCAGGAGATCGGCGACGAATGAATCCGCCGGGGCAACCAGGAGCCTCGACGGTGCATCAAGCTGGACCAGTCGCCCCGCCCGAAGTACGGCAACCTTATCAGCTAGGCGCACCGCCTCGTCTATGTCGTGGGTGACGATGACAATGGTCTTGTGAAGCTTGCGCTGGATGTCCTTCAGCTCGTCCTGAAGCCGTGCGCGCGTAATCGGATCGAGCGCGCCGAAGGGCTCGTCCATCAGCAGAATGGGCGGATCTGCCGCTAGAGCGCGAGCGACCCCTACGCGCTGCTGCTGTCCGCCGCTCAGCGCCCGCGGCCGGCGGGTCCTGTACTCGTGCGGCGGCAGGCCGACGAGATCGAGCAGCTCGTCAACTCGCTCGGCAATCTTGGCCTTCGACCAGCCCAGAAGCTTGGGAACTGCGCCTACGTTCTCCGCCACCGTCATGTGGGGAAACAACCCGACATACTGGATGACGTAGCCGAGCGACCGGCGCAGCTCCAGCAGCGGCGTGCTGGTGATCGAGCGGCCGGCAACCATGATCTCGCCCTCCGACGGCTCGATCAGGCGATTGATCATCTTGAGGCTGGTCGTCTTGCCGCATCCTGAAGGGCCGACCAACGCGATCATCGTCCCCTCCGCCACGCCGAACGTCAGCCGATCGACGGCGATCTTGCTGCCCGCGAACTGCTTGCTGACGTTCCGGAACTCGATGGCGTCGGCCATGGGCTTCTCCTCAGGACAGACGACTGGCCGTGAGGCGCTCTGCCCCGACGAGCAGATAGTTGACGGCCACGGCGAACGCCGCAGTCAGGGCCGAGCCAATCAGCAGCGGATTCGGGTCCATCCTGGCGATGCCCTGAACGATCAGGGTGCCCAGGCTCTCGACGCCGATATAGGCGGTGAGGGTGAGGACTGAGACCAGCATCACCGCGGCGACACGCATGCCGGAAATGATCACCGGCAGGGCGGCCGGCAGCTCGACCCGCAGCAGCACCTGACGCGGCGTGAAACCCAGTCCTTTGGCGGCCTCGATCATGTCGTGGTCTATGCTGTCGAGCGCGCTCGCGGTGTTGCGCAGAATCGGCAGGACGCCCTTGACGAAAAGCGGCACTAGGGCTCCCTCGATGCCGATCCCCAGCAGTGGAATCGACACGGCCAACAGCACTATTTCCGGACAGGCGTGGAGCAGGTTGACGACGGGTACCGCGATTGCGGCGGCTGCGCGTAGCTTGGCCACCGCGACGCCGAGAACAACGCCGATCGCCGTCGCCCCGGAGAAAGACATCAAAAAGAGCAAGAAGTGCTGCCAGGTGAGCGAGATCACCTGATCGCCGAAAAAATCAAGATAGTCGATGAGGCTCACGGCGCGGCGCGCCACGATGCGAGGCGCCGTTCCACAGTCTTTAGGCCGAGATCCGCCGCCAGGGCGATGATCAGGACAGGCACGCTGCCGGCCAGGACCAAAGCCCAGGAAACGGTAGAAATGCCGCGGAAAATCAGATCGCCGAGACCGCCGGCGCCGATCAGCGAGGCGAGCGTCATCATGCCCACCGCGTTGACGACGGCGACCCTGAGCCCAGCGGATATCACCGGCAGCGCCAGCGGCAGCTCGACGTGGATCAGCCGGGCGAGACGCCCCATACCGATGCCACGGGCCGCCTCGCGGATCTCGGGGGCCACGGCCGTCAGGCCGGTGTAAGTATTCTGCACGATCGGTAGCAGCGAATAGAGGACGACCGCGACGATCGCCGGCACGACGCCGATGCCGATAACCGGCAGCATGAGCCCGAACAGAGCCAGCGTCGGAATCGTATAGATGATGCTGACCGCGTTCAGCACGACCACCGCCAGCGGGCGCGCGAAATAGCAGGCAATGCCGAGCGGGATGCCGATAACCAGCGCCAGGCTCACCGCCTGCAGCGAGAGCGACAGGTGGTCGCCGGCCAGATCGACGACCCGCGGCCAATTGCCGGCGAGAAAGGTCAGGATATCCATGTAAGGCAGATATGCGAAGACCGGGAGCGCCGCGGCAAGCGATGGCCCGGCCTTCGCATAAGGCTCAAAGAGCTCCGATTTCCTTCAGATACTCCTCGGCCACCGTTTCGGGCGGTACGCCATCGATATCCGAGCGGCCGTTCAATCGGATCTGCGTGGGCGTGTCGAGCGTATCGGTAACCGCCTCCACCGCATCACGGATCTCAGGGTGAGCGTTCAGTGCTTCATCGCGCACGGTGATCGCGGCGTTGTAGGACGGGAAGAAGAACTTGTCGTCGGCCAGCACGCGCAAGCCCACCTTGCCAATCCGGGCATCGGTGGCGAAGGCGACGATCACGTCCACCTGATCGTTGTCGATGGCCGTGTACATCAGGCCCACATCCATCGGCTTCACGCTGGCGAACTCGAACCCATAATGCTTCGCCATGCCGGGATAGCCGTCGATCGGACGTCCCGCAAACTCCACGGAGCAGCCGAGCGTCCACTCTCCAGCCTTCGCCGCTAGGTCGGAGATGGTGCCGACGTTGAACTCCGCGGCCATGGCCTCCTTGATGGCCAGCGCGTAGGTGTTGTTGAATGGCGTAGGCTTGAGCCAGGTGATCCGATACGCCTGCGCATAACCGTCACGCACTGCTTCCCACGACTTGATCGGCTCGGTGATCGGCTCTTGCTTCAGGACATTCGCCAGCGCATCGCCTGTGTAGTCCGGGTAGATGTCGATGGCACCGTCGATGATTGCCTGATGCGCGATGCCGGTCCCGCCGAGATTGCCTACCCGCTCGACGGCGATTCCGAGCTTCTTCTCAAGGATCAGCGCCGTCATGTTGCCGAGGATCGACTGCTCGGTGTCGGTAGTCCAGCCGACTTTGATCGCGTCCGCCGCCCTGAGCGGTGGTGCGAAAAAGGCCAGCGTCGCAGCGGCACCTGCCCCCTTCAGGATGGTACGCCGAGAAATGGTCTTGAGATAGTTTGACATATCGAGCCTTCCTTGCTGTTTGCGCCTGCTGTTCTTGTGACTAGCGGCATTGCTGCGGCTAAATGGCCGCATCCTCCGCCTGTCCTGCCGTTGATCTGGGAATCCTGAGATTCCAGCTGCGCGCGAACGCACGCGCCTCACCCTCGTAGGCATCGAGCGTTGCAACGAAACGCCAGTCGCCGCCGTCGACGGTTAGAATCGAACGCGTGACCACGCTCGCGTGCCAGTCGCCGCGCCGGAACTCCGCGCGCCGGCCGGCCTCGGAGCGAGCCTGCGCCGGATCGCCAGAGACCGTGCTGTAAGTCTCCGAGCCTAGTGCCTTGAGCTCGAGTTCCACGTCCGCGATGCGCATGGCGCCGAGATTGCGCACCACATCCAAACTGGTGCGGCCGTCTTCGACCGAGCGCTCGATCCGTATGCGGCCGCGCTCTGGCGGTACCAGCACCTCGGCCTCGAGGGGCGGTGGGCTCCAGGGCGTTCCAAGCTCCGGCGGATGTGATTGCCCGGGGCCGGAGTCGCGCACTGGGAGTTGCAGCGTGCCGCCATGGAGGGTCAACGTCGTACCGAGCGGTGCTGCCATCGCCAGAGGCCAATAGATGGTGGATACCGCGACACGCAGTCGGTGCCCTGCCGGGGCCCGATACGCCACGTCCTTGAGCCGCAGCTCCACCTGGTATCGCGTGCCGGGAACCAGCGCCTGCGCCTTGGCATGGCCGTCGCGATGCTGGAGGTTAAGCAGGCCATAAGTAATGCGGGCCGAGGTGCCATCGGGCGCCACGTCGTTCAGTCGCACGGCCACCATGGCCTCCGGCCGATCGCTGGATAGATCGAGCGTGATGCGCGTGCCGCCCAGCAGTTCCAGGGGCTGATCCAAAGATGCGCTGTCGAAGCAGAGCGAGCCGGAATCGTCCTCACGCTGGTCGAGCGACATGTCCGGGCCCCAGCCATAGGGGCACCATTCGCCCGAGGCGAGGCCGGTCGTCGCGGGAGAACGGACGTGCCGGTGAAACGGTTTGGCTTCGTCCGCCAGCCCGAACGTGGTGAGATGCAGCGAG
The DNA here is from genome assembly GCA_964372215.1 of uncultured Rhodospirillaceae bacterium. Taxonomy (GTDB): domain Bacteria; phylum Pseudomonadota; class Alphaproteobacteria; order Dongiales; family Dongiaceae; genus DAIMFL01. The sequence continues at coordinate 22,835 of CAYJQC010000003.1, read as the reverse complement.
CGGGTCGCGACACGCGGGCTCGGCCAGATCTCTTCGGCGGCCCAGCGACCGCGGCGCTCCGCATAGCGCGGTTGCGGCGGCTCGGAATCCTGCATCCACGTTGTCAGCATCGGCTCGTCCATGATGCCAGTATCGCGGCCCTTGAGCCAATGGTCCCACCAGCGCAGGACATAGCCGAGGAAGTCGATCTGCGGGCCGGGCGTGGCAACGTGAGGAAAAGCGTGGCCCCAAGGGCCAATGAGGCCCTTGCGCGGGCCAGGCAGCCCCTCGAGCAGGCGCAGGATGGCATTTGTATAGCCGTCCGCCCAGCCGCCGACCGCGAGTACTGCGGCCTTGATTGCGCCGTAATTCTCGCAGACGGACCCACTCCGCCAGTAAGCGTCACGATCGCTGTGCCGCATCCAGCGAGCCGCCGGCGGCTCGACTGCCTCGAGCCGCTCCAGCCACATGTCGCGCCAGCGCGCGCCGACGATCATCGGGTCGGGCGGCGTGGCGAGCCAGGTGAACAGGGTGGCCCCGTACTGAAAATTGTCGCTTAGCAGGCAGCCGCCCATGTAGTGCATGTCATCGGCGTAGCGATCGTCCGAGGCGCAAGTGGTGACGATCGCCTTGAGGGCGGGCGGAGCCTTCGCGGCAATCTGCAGCGCGTTGAAGCCGCTCCAGGACAGACCGATCATGCCGACCGCACCGCTGCACCACGGTTGCCGCGTGATCCAGTCGATGACCTCTTCGGCGTCGGCCCATTCGCGTGGAGTGTACTCGTCCGTCATGATGCCGTCGGAATCGCCGGCGCCGCGCATGTCGACGCGGATCGCCGCGTAGCCGGCGGCGGCGAACGCCGGATGAAGTAAGGCGTCGTCGCCGCGGTGACGGTCACGCCGGCGATAGGGCAGATATTCGAGAATGGCCGGTACCGGCCCAGTGCCTTCCGGGGGCAGCCAGAGCCGTGCCGCCAGCCGACACCCGTCCGACAGCGCTATCCAGACCGTCTCGTCGACATGGAAGGTCGCGGCCGTCATCGGCTCACGCCGTCGCGGCGCGCGCGGCAACGAACTGGCGCGGCGCGCTCAGGAGGCGATCGAGCAAGTCCCCTGCGTCGCACTGCTCCGAAAGGCCCAGGATAACCGTCTGGAGCTCGTCCGCCGCCGCGCGGCCAAGCGGCCTGTCGGCAAGATCGTGGAACTTCGACAGGATCTCCTCGTCGGACAATGGCCGCTCTGCATCGCCGCGCGCCGGCATCGCCTCACTTTCGAGCACCCGACCATCATTCATCCGGAAGCGCGCCCGGGCGTAGCGCTCCGCCGGAAAGCGGGCGCTGAGGTCCGGCGCGTCGATCAGCCGGATCCGGTCGGCGAGCCTGAGGATCTCGGAATCAACCAGGGCGTCCCCGGAGATGTCGGTTGGTGCGAGGCGGCCGCGAGCGACGGCGGCCGCCACTGGGAAGGGCAGACTATACTGCGCCTCCTCGGTGGTCGCAGGGCGGCTATGGTCGAGACAGGTCGCCTCATGGAAAGTCTCGACCTCGATCGCCTCAATGGCCGACGGGTCCACGGCGTGGCTCCGGCGCAGGCTGAGCGCCGCTTCCACCGCGGGCTGTGCCCATCGGCAGATCGGATAGGGCTTGAAGTACATTTCAAGGATGCGCCACCGCGAGCCGAGATCGTTCCAGAGATGAGCGACCTTTTCGCTTTCGACCACCAGGGCCGGAGCGCCGGTGAAGCCGTCCGCCGCCAAGCTGGCGGCGCTTAGGCCACACATCGCGCCCCAGCCGGAGCCGTCCTTCACCATGGTGGGAGAATTGATGCACCGCATCATCTGGCTGCGGGGACCGTGATACTCGGCGATGCCTAGACCCTCGCGCAGCGCCGCGGCGTCGAGCTGCCACAGGCGGGCCGCAATCGCGACCACGCCCAGCGCATTCCAGGCGCCCGACGTGTGATAGTCGGGGGCCGTCGCATGCTGCGCGATTCCGGCCCGGATCGCCACTTCGTAGCCGACGACGAGCGCCGCCAGGAACTCGGCGCCGCTCACGGGCGCCGGCGCGGAGTCGGTGAGCGCCAGCAGGCCGGGCAGCACGGCGGCGCCCGCATGGCCTTTTGTGAGCACATGCCCGTCATGGGCGTCGAAACTGTCAATCGTCATGCCGCCCGCCATGGCGGCGCCCATCGGGCTTGCGCTGCGACCGTCGAAGAGAAGTCGGGCGCGGGGCGCCCCCGCTCCGGCGGCGAAGCCGCGCACCGCATGATCGCGAATAATCCGCGACAACGGCGTCGCCAAGCCCGCGGCACCGGTGCCCGCCAAGTCGATCAGGCAGCGCTCCGCGATCCGCTGGACCGGCTGAGGCAGGCCTGCATGGGTAGTGTCGCGCACGAAGCCGTGCAGTTCCGAGAATTTCATCTGGCGCCGCCCCAGAACACCTGCCCAACCACGATCAAATTAAACGTCGGGGCTTCGCGACAACATAGCCCGTTTTCGACCGCCACTATGCGGATTCCGCCAGCGCTAACTTGTCGCGGATCGGGCTCAGTGCCTCCTGGCGACATCGACAAGCCGAGGCGGCGCCGCTAGCTTCTGGCCCGTCGTCCCTGGCCGGGGACGAGGACGCACCAGATCGCAGAAAGGCACGCCCGATGAGGATCGCACTCGGCCAATTCGCCGGTACACCCGCCGACAAGGATGCCAATCTGCGGCTTGCGGAAAAGCTCGCCGACGAGACCGCGCGGCAAGGGGCCGACCTGCTGGTACTGCCGGAGCTGTTCCTCACCGGATACAATATTGGCAACGCCATCGAGCGCTTGGCCGAATCGAGCGACGGCCGCTGTGCGAGAGCGATGGCGCAGATCGCGGCAGCGTCCCGGCTGGCGATTGTCTACGGATATCCCGAGCGGACTCCCGAGGGCGTGTACAACGCGGCGGCAGCGATCGATGCCGATGGCAGACTCGTTACCAACTATCGCAAGATCCATCTCTGGGGCGGGTTCGAGCGCGCCCGGTTTCTGCCGGGCGGACCGTCCGGCGTCTTCGCGCTCGGCGGACTCCGGTTCGGCCTCGAGATCTGCTACGATTTGGAGTTTCCCGAGCTCGCGCGCGCCGCCGCCCTGTCCGGCGCCGACGGGCTCATCGTCCTGAGCGCAACCACAGCCCCCTATTCGGTGGTACCGCGGCATCTCGTACCGGCACGCGCCTACGAAAACCAGATGTTCGTCGTGTTCGCGGACCGCACAGGAGAGGAGGACGGCCTGAACTACGCGGGGGAGAGCTGCGTCGCGGCACCCGACGGCGCCGTCCTGGCCAGCTGCGGAGCGGGCGAGGCCCTGGCGTGCGCGGACGTGGAACCGGCTGGCTATGGCGCCTATCTGCGCGACCATCGCTTCACTCATGAGCTTCAGTCCGCGGCCGGCGACCATCCGACTCCCGCCGCGCGGTGAGCGGGTAGGCGCCCTCGCCCCTCAGTGGTCGACCCCGCGCAGTTCTTCGCGGCGGCGCGCGACGAACGCCTCGAGAGCCTCGGCAATCGCCGGATCGAGCGATGGGGGTTCATACTCGCGCAGCGCGCGTTGCCAAATCTGCGTCGCGCGCTGGGTCGCGTCGAGACCGCCCGCCTCCTGCCAGCTCTCGAAGTTTCGCCAGTCCGACAGCAACGGCTGGTAGAAGGCCGTCTCGTAGCGCGCCAGGGTGTGCTGGGCGCCAAAGAAATGGCCGCCGGTCGGCACCGCGGCGATCGCCGCGAGCCCTTCCTCGATCTCCCGTGGGTTGACGTCCACGGGCTTGACCGTCTCGGCCATCATTTGCAGCATCTCGACATCGAGGACGATCTTCTCGAACGACGCGGTCAGGCCGCCTTCCATCCAGCCCGCGCCGTGATAGACGAGATTTGCGTGTGCCATGACCGACGACCAGATCGACATTTCCGATTCATAGGCCGCCTGGGCATCGACCACATTGCTGGCGCTCGAGTTGCTCGCACGGTACGGCAGCTTGTAGAGCCGGGCGAGCTGTCCCGCCGCCATGGTGGCGCGCGCGTTCTCCGGTGTGCCGAAGGCCGGCGCCCCGCTGCGCATGTCTACGTTCGAGGTAAATGCGCCGTAGACGACTGGAGCGCCCGGGCGCACCAGCTGGGTGAGTACGATGCCGGCCAGCGCTTCCGCATTCTGCTGGATGAGGGCCGCGGCCAGCGTAACCGGGGCCATCGCGCCCATCAGCGTGAACGGGGTGACGACCACCGCCTGGCCGAACTCCGCCATCGCCATCAGGCCATCGCTCATCGCCTCGTCGAACCGGCGTGGCGAGTTGACGGAGATGATGGTGAGAACCGACGGATCGCCGACCATCTCCTCGCGCGACTTGCCCCGGGCGATCGCCATGACATCGATTCCATCCAGGGCGCGATGACGGCCGATCGCCGTGCAGTGATAGACACGGTCGGAATATGTGACGTTTGCAAGATAGCAGTCGAGATGCCGGGTCGCCGCCGGCAGCTCGATCGGCGCCGTCGGCTGGTTGCCGATGAAATGGATGATGTCGAAGCTCTGGGCCAGCTTTATCAGGGACACGTAGTCGGCGTGACTGCCGGAGCGGCGGCCATTGACGCAATCATGGATGTTTGGTGGACCGGCGACGAGGCCGAACGACACATGATTGTCGCCCACATGGATGCGCCGCGCCGGATTGCGCGGAGTCAGAACGAAGCTGGACGGCGCGAACGCGAGGGAGGTCTGCACCAGCTCCCGCGGCAGGCGCACCAATCCGGTTGCGTCGTCGACTTCCGCGCCGGCGCTTTGAAAGACCCGGCGGGCGGCCGCCCCCATGAACTCGATGCCGGTCTCCTCAAGTAGGCCCATCGACGCTTCGTGGACCGCCATCAGCTGGTCCGCGTCCAGCACCTCGATCGGCTTGAAGCTGTTGCGAAGCGGCGCAAGCCCGAGAGATGCCATGCCCAGGCGCTTGCCTTCACGGGGCCGTCTTGGGCGACGGGGAGTTCGCGCGGTTTCCATGGTCCTGAAAACCCCTCTCTACATTTTGCTCGTGTTTTTGTTCCACCCATCCGGGGATCTCTACTAGTCTGATTCCGACCGAAGCTTATCGTTTTTAGGCTGCCATGTCGCAGACAGCGCCGCTCGATGCAGACGTTTTCCACGTCGGCGTTGTGTTAACGCCGGGGTTCTCCTTGATGGCTTTCGCGTCGACGGTGGAGCCGTTGCGCGGGGCCAATCTGATCGGCGGCGCCACTCTGTACCGCTGGACCTATCTGTCGCCCGAGGGCGGGACGGCGCGTTCCGGCGGCGGCCTGGAGGTGATCACGGCACCCCTGTCGGGGGCCGCCGAGGACGATTTCGACATGGTTGTGGTGTGCGGCGGCCTCGGCTGCGAAACCTATAGGAGCCGGCCGCTTCACGCCTTTCTGCGCCGGCTCGTCAGGCGTGACGTCATCGTCGGCAGCGTCAGCACTGCAAGCTTTATCCTGGCCTCGGGCGGGCTGCTCGACAATCGCCGCTGCACGGTGCATTGGGACTATCTCGAATCGTTCCGCGAAGCATTCCCGCATATCGAGGCGACCAACGATCTATTCGTGATCGATCACGGCGTGTTCACCTGTGCCGGCGGCACGGCCGCGATGGACGTGATGCTGAACTTCATACGGCAGCGACATGGCGACGCCTTCGCGGGAGCGGTGTCGGATCAATTCATCTATGGAACGATGCGGCAGCCGAGGGACGCGCAGCGCATGGCGCTCAGAAGCCGCCTCGGCATCGCGGATCCCGTGGTGATCGGCGCCATCGAGCATATGGAGCGAGCCATCGAAACACCGCGGAAGCTACCTCAGCTCGCACGCAATGTCGGTGTGTCGACGCGCCAACTGGAGCGCTTGTTCCGCCGCTACCTAGGCTGCTCGCCGGCACAGCACTACATCCGGATGCGGCTCGAGCGCGCCCGCGGACTTCTCCGGCAGACGACCCTGTCCGTGATGGAGATTGGCCTTGCCTGCGGATTCACCTCGGCATCGCACTTTGCCAGGACCTATCGGTCGCATTTCAAAATTGTTCCAAGCGCCGACCGGAGTCCTGAGATGACTTCTTTCCAGGCGACAGTCCGCCATCCGGGCCCTTAGAGGCCGTCTCGAAACGCGACAAAGGGCTGGATGGTCGGAGCGAGGTGTGATTCCAAACGGTTGTCGAAGCCGGTTTGGACAGCTTCTTGTGGACCCCGACCATTCGGCGTGGGCATAGCCGGGAGCATCTGCGTTGCGGAAGCGATCTGACCGATGCCGAATGGGCGATCGTCGCGCCTTTCCTGCCGCCGCCCGGGCATACCGGCCGGCCGCGACGCTGGCCGATGCGCGAGATCATGAACGCGATCTGCTATGTGCTGCGCCATGGCGCATGGTGCCGAACTGCTTCGCACGCGCTGCCACGGTCGATCGCTGGTTCGTGCGGTTGCGTGACGAAGGCGTGCTCGAGACGATGAACCATCATCTGCTCATGGCCGACCGCGAGCGGGTCGGGCGCCAGGCGAGTCCGTCGGCGGCCGCGATCGACGGCCAGAGCGTCAAGACGACCGAGGCGGGCGGCCCGCACCCATTGTCTTGTGACCGGCGGCCTTTTTGCTGGCACGCTTTCGTCTGGGCTGCTCCGCCGATGTCGGCGCAGGTGATTCAGGGCCGTTTGCCGTGGCCGCGTCTCCGGGGCCCTCGATGTCCAGGCCGAACAGCGCAGAGATGTCTTCGGTCTCCAGAATTTTCCCGCGATCGAGCGGACCGTTTGAGAAGCGCGTTCCCACGTCCAGCCCGGCGACGAGTTCGCGTTCGTCGACAGCGCGCAGCCGAAACAGAAGCTCCGGCCTTTCGTCGAGCTTGGCGCCGACGCCGTACAGTGCCGCGGCGACGTGCTTGCACATATATGCGGCGTCTGGGCAGGAGCACGAGAAGCGAATTTCCGATGGTTTGGGAAACAAGCCCCTCTCCTGTCGGCAAAGCCGCTCCATAACCGCGTTGGAGAATCTTCCTTGCAGGAGTTCGACCAGGGAGTCGATTCCGCCGGTGCAATCCAAGCAGATCGAGCGCCACAGGCTTGGCGCCAGCGCCTCTATGGTAACGGCAACCGTGTAGACCGAAGATCCGCTGACCAGCGCCCTGATCTCCGAGGCCGATATCTGAAGATCGATGACCAAGCCATTGCGCACGTATGTACGTCCGCGCGGCAGTCTGTTCTCGTAGTCGCGGTAGCCCTCCAAATTGTCGCACCACGCCGTTCCCCAAAAGGTCTTGGCGATCTTGCGTCCGTCGATCGTGACAGGGGAGACCGATTGGCCGTTCTTGCGCAGTATTCTCAGTTGGCGCTCGGCTGTTTTCCGACGCTCCGCGACCGAGACATAGTCACGCCAACTGCCGTGATACCCCCAAACCATGGACCTCACTCCGCCATAGCCGCATGCAGGTCAAGGGTCATGATCCGTATCAGATCCTCGTCCCTCATCTTGGTCAGATTGATCTCGTCACCACCTGCCAACACGTCTTCCGACAGTCCCTTCTTCGCGTCGATGAGGCCGTCAATCTTCTCTTCGATCGTACCCTGGCAGACAAACTTGTGGACCAGCACGTTCTTCTTCTGGCCGATCCGGAACGCGCGGTCGGTGGCCTGATTCTCTACTGCCGGGTTCCACCAACGGTCGAAATGGACGACATGGGATGCGGCAGTCAGGTTCAGTCCCGAGCCCCCTGCCTTCAAGGACAGGACGAAGAACGGCACTGTCTCGTCCTCCTGAAAGGCTTGCACCAGCGCTTTTCGGTGCTTTACCACGGTGTCGCCGTGCAGGATCAAACCGGGCCGGCCGAACATGCTGCCAAGATACGCCGCCAGCGGGGCCGTCATCTCGCGGAACTGGGTGAAGACAAGCATCTTCTCCTGGCGGGTGGCGACCACTCCCGTGATCTCGCGCAGGCGCGCCCATTTTCCACTGTCCGCCTCGGCCCACTCGTTGTCGCTCAGCCAATGCGAGGGGTGATTGCAGATCTGCTTCAGCCGCATCAGCGTCGCCAGCACAATCCCCCTGCGCCGGGCTCCTTCGGCATTCTGTAACGCCTCGGACAGTTCAGCAACCGTCTGCGCATAGAGTGCGGCCTGCTTGCGGCTCAAAGGGCAGAACGCCTTGACTTCCGTTTTGTCCGGCAGGTCGGCGATGACGGTCTTGTCCGTCTTCATCCGTCGCAGAATGTAGGGCCGGACAAGATCGCGCAGCGGGCCGTAAGGGTTGTGAGGCCGATCGGCCAGCGCCTTGGTGAAGCGGTCGAACTCCTTCGCGTTTCCGAGCAGACCCGGATTGATGAAATCGAAGATCGACCACAAATCGCCCAGGTGATTTTCGACCGGCGTACCGGTCAAGGCGATGCGCGCGTCGGCCTTCAGCGCTTTGGCCGCTCGCGTCTGCTTCGCGCTGGGGTTCTTGATCGCCTGCGCTTCGTCCAGCACCACAAAGCGCCAAGATGTATCGCCCAACGCCGGCAAGCGTAGCAGAGAGCCATAGCTCGTGATCGCCAGATCGACACCGGACAACCCGTCCGCAGCAAATTGCTTGAGGTCTTCGGCCTTCATCGCCGAGGAATGTATGATCCTGGCTTCCAGGCCGGGGGTGAAGCGCTCGATCTCTGCCGCCCAATTCGCCAGCAGGGAGGCGGGAGCGACCAGGAGGCTGGGTTTGCGGCCGGACTCCCTCTTGCGGATCTGCAGCAGAGACAGGACCTGAATGGTTTTGCCAAGCCCCATGTCATCCGCAAGGCAGGCTCCCAGCCCAAGTCCGGACAGGAGGTGAAGCCATTCGACGCCTGCCTTCTGGTATGGGCGTAGGCTGCCCCTGAGAGCGGGGCCGGGGTCGATGGCATTGCCGTCGGGAACTCGCAGCGCTCTCAGGGTTTCGGCCAGCCAAGGTCCAGCAGAGACTTGCGACCACTCCGCGACGGCGGCGCTCTCAGCTTCGCCGGTGACTGCCGAGCCGCTCAACAGCCGCATGGCCTCGGCGAAAGTCAGCCCCTCCCGTTCGGCGAGATCCTGCGCCTCTCCGAAACGGCGCATTGCGCATTCGAGGCGCGCGCGATCGATCTCCACCCATTGACCACGCAGCAGTACCAGCGACTCGGTTCCGGCGAGAAGCGTGACCATTTCCTCTTCGGTAAGAGCCTCGCCCTCCAGAGTCACGTCCATGTGGAAGTCGAGTAGGGCGTCCAGGCCCGGCCCATTCGGCGGCGCGGCGCCGACCGTGCCTGTGACCTTTGGGCGCGGCGGTCGCCCGGCCCGCCAGTTGGCGGGCATGCGCACGACCACGCCGGCGCCTTCAAGGGCAGACACATTGTTCAGGAACGATGCGGCCTCGGACGGGCTCCAGCGCAACGGGTGGAAGATCTCTCCTCGATCAACCATCTCCTTGAGCCAGACGCAGTTCTCTGCCGCTCGCTGCACAGGAAGGAGCAGCGACAGCAACTTGTCCCGGTTGGCGACGCCTGCGTACTCGCGCAACGCCTGGCCAAGCGGCACGTGCTTGGGTTTGGCTTGGGCAGTCAGTTGTGTCGTGTAGGTGGCCATGAACGCGAAGGGAAAATCCGGATCGCGTCGGTTCTCCGCCAGATTGAAGTGAACCCGGCCGATCAGGTTCCACGCCGGGTTCAGCGCCTTCAGGAACCCCTGAAGGTCGGATTTGGATTCCGCCAGAGACGCGGCGAAGGCGCTGCCGAGTTCCGCCCATAGCCCCAGCAGGACATCCGGGTTCACGTACTCGGCGCCCGGCATCATTGGCGCCGTCAGCGAGAGGGTGGCCAGTTCCGCTTCGGTCGGCGGTGGCACGGCAGGCAGCATTGAGGAGGGCCGCGCTTCCGGTGAGGCACCTGACGCGTGAAGGCAGACCGCCGCCACATAGCGTGCCGCAAAATCGCGCCACCAGACGAACGCGGGCGGCAAGGCTTGGCCGACTTCGCCAGCCCCCAACTGCAAAGGCCCATATCCGGCGCCGCGTCCAAAGGCTTCCGCCAACCGTGCCGCCACCGGCTCATCCAGTATGGGCGCGTCCTCCGCGGCCTCCAGCAGCAGGCGCCCATGCGGCGTGACGCGCAACTGGCGGCGAGGCATGGCGGTCGAGCGATCCGACATTGCGTCAACCTCAAATCATTGCCACCAGGGCCAAGCTTCCTGGTGGCGCCTTCAACAGCGCATGCATCAGCAGAACGTCGACCATTGAGGTCTCGTCGATCCCAAGAAGGCCGCAATCGAGCGGATTGACGGCATCGCGCTTGAACCCGCCGGTTCTTGGGTCGGCCTCGAGCAGCCGGTGGATCGCCTTACCCGCCATTCCGATTGCACCGTTCATGTGCTTGGCTGCCCGACCGGTCGGCGCGCAAAGCGCGATGTTCACGTCTTTGGCGGCGAGGATTCGCAGAATCGAGTTGACGATCGTGGTCTTGCCGACGCCGGTCCCGCCGGCGATCACCATGACCTTCGACACCAATGCCATGCGCACGGCGGTCCCCTGGCTGTCGGCAAGCGTCATTCGAGTCTGCATCTCGATCCGGGGAATCGCGCTATCGGCATCGATCGACCGCCACGGTCGGGGGCCGCGGAGAAGCTCTTGAAGCAGCTCTGCGATGCCGGCCGCGGCGCGGGAAAGGCCGGCGACGACTTCACGGTCGGATGATCGGGCCTCCTGTCTCATCTCATCAGTCGGTCTTTCGCAGTCAAGCGGCTTGCCGGGCGGCTGGCCGTGGTCGACGAGAATCAAATCATCGACTGGAAGGCCTCGGTCACGCGCTTTTTCGACCGGGTCGTTCCCAGATACTGCTGCCTCGGGGAATGGGAGTTCGCGGCGCACAGGCACATCCACTGCGGCGGCGGCGCCAAGAAACCCGCGATCGCGCCCGGACGATGTGGTTCGGTTGCCTGGCATTGCCCAGCAGCCGAGCCGTCTGACCCCGAGCGTACGGCTTCCGTTCCATGTCCGCCATCCCGCACCCGTGCATTCTGTCCGCGGTACGGCCTGACGATCACTGCCCATCGCAAGCACATCCCGGCGGCTTCATGCAGGTGTAGCTCCGGTTGACGCTGCTGTCGCCACAGGTTTTGCCCTTCCGACAAACCCTGCGGCGGGCAGCTTTAGTCTCCTGTATGGGCGGCGTCATCGGGAAGACACTGGGCTCGACGGCCGGCACCATGTCGGGCGAAGCACCGGTCTGGATCATCTCCAGCAGAGGCACCGTCTCGGGACTGTCGATGAAGCCGTTCCGGGTGCCTGGATCTCTTCAATCCGGTCGTTGCGCCAGCGCGCTACGTCACCGCACGGGTCGTCCTCGTGCCGGCGCATGAGCTTCGGCCCCATGCCACGGCGCGGCAGATCGCAGGTCGCGGCCATGTAGAGGACCGACAGACAGCGCGAAAGATCTTGTGCGATATCCGTTTACGTCGAGGCCGGCTGCCCCCGATCTGCCCTCGAACTCGCCCACAGAAATGTTGGGGCAGAGCGCAGCCGTCAAGTCAAAAGCTCACCTTGCGCCAGGGCACGACGATGCTACACACTGGCTTTACAGGGCGATCTCTCGCCGCCGAGAAGTCGCTATTTCCTATATATTGGCAAGCGGCAAGTAAATATGGCGGAGGGGGAGGGATTCGAACCCTCGATACCCGTGAGGGTATAACGGTTTTCGAGACCGTCCCGTTCAACCACTCCGGCACCCCTCCGTCGGGCGTTGCTGAAGGGCCGCGCTTGGCCCCCGGCGCGCGGGACGCGGGAAAGTAACGGAAGGGGTCGGAGACCGCAAGCGCGGGCGGCGGGAACCAGGCCGGGGCAAACGCGCCGCCGCGCCGAGAAGCGGCATTGCCAAACCGCCGGGCGCAAATCGCGGCGCAAATCACGGCGGTTGCCGATTTGTTCCAGATGCGGCAGTCTGCCCTGATTGAAATTCCGCATTGGAGTTCTCGTCATGCGGCTAGCCCTCTTTGGCGTGCCTGCCCCTTCGGGGCTCTCGCGATCCCCCTGCCCGCACCGCAGGCGGAGCTTGCGGGCATCGTTCGAGATGCTGGCCGGCTTGGTCGCAACGCTGGCTATGGCCGCCGGCGCATGCGCCGGCGCCCCGCCGAGCGACCCGGATGCCGTACATTTCGATCCGCTGCCCTGCTGGGGGCCGGCGAGCGACGAGGTCGCCCTGCGCTGCGGATTTCTGGTGGTGCCGGAGAGCCGGGAGCGCCCGAATGGCCGCGAGATCCAGGTCGCCGTCACCATCCTTTCGCCGCGCGGCGCCGCGCCTGAAGAGCTCGGCCCGCCTCTGGTCCACCTGGCCGGCGGGCCCGGCTATGGCGCCGGCATCTCCGGCGACGCGCTGGCTGGCTGGCTCGAGTGGTATGCGGACTGGGCGGGAAGCGCGAACCGGGCGCTGATCCTGGTCGACCAACGCGGCACCGGCCAGTCGGAGCCGCTGCTGCAATGCGACTGGCGCATTTCCGAGCCGGCTTTGCAGGCGTATTTCGGCTCGGCGACGCCGAGGATTGCGGTGGTGCGGGCGCAGTGGTGGCGGCGCTACATGCGGGCCTGCCGCGAGCGCTTCGACGCGGCCGGCATCGACGTCATCGCCTACAACACGGCCGAGAGCGCCGCCGACCTCGCGGACCTGCGCCGGGCGCTCGGGATCGAACGCTGGGACGTCTGGGGCGTTTCCTACGGTACCCATCTGGCGCTCGAACTGCTGCACATCGACGAGCCGGCGATCCACGGCCTGATCCTCGACTCGGTGTCGCTCTATGAGCGTCCCGATGTCGTGCTCGGCAGCGCGACGCAGAATTTCGACCGGGCCTTCATGCAGGTCATGCGCGACTGCATGCTGGACGAGGGCTGCCGCGAGGCCTTTCCCGTCCTGCTGAGCGGCTTCGCGACCGGCATGGCGCGCATGAACCTGATGCCTGAGACAATCGTCATCGAGGGCGAGCACGGCTGGAGCGGGATGACCTTCGTCCTCGACGGGCGGCGCGTGGCCGAGCTGCTGTTCGAGATCATGTACTATGCCGACGCGGTTCCCGACATGCCGGCGGTGATCTCCGGCTTCAGCACCGGCCAGCACGAGTACATCAAGTATCTCGCGCAGTTGATGCTGGCACGAGATGCGCTTGATTCACCGGCGGAGGTCATGATCATTTCGGACATGTGCCGCAACGCACCGCAGGGCGACGCTCTGGCCCGGCTCGCCGACATCGAGGGGCACTATCCGAGTTACGATTCGCTCGGATGGGCGCAGGATCTCGCCGTCATCTGCGCCGACTGGGGCGCCATACCCGCCGACCCGGCGGAGATCGGGCCCGTGCACAGCGACGTGCCGGCCCTGATTCTCGGCGGGCGCTACGATCCGGTGACGCCGCCGGAATGGGGCCGCATCGTCGCCGGCTGGCTGCCCAACGGCACGATGATCGAGTTTCCCCATCTCGCCCATGGCAGCGTCACCATCGACTCGTGCGCCGACGCCATCGCCGCACGTTTCCTCGACGATCCCGGGGCGGATCCGCATGATGGCTGCCTCGACGATCTGCGCCGGCCCGATTTCCTGCTGCCCCCATGATCGGACATCGACGCGATGGATTGCCCATGACGAGCGTCCCGCCCCTGTGCGCCCCGGCGGCATGGCTGCCGCTGATCGCGGCCGGCCTCGCGATCGCGGGCATGGCGCCGAGCATGGCCTCGGCGGAATCCACCGACCTGCCGCGCTTCGTGCCGGTGCGCTGCTGGTTCGACACCGCGGACGTGCCGAACGCGCGCTGCGGGCATCTCTATGTGCCGGAGAGCCGGGGTCAGGCCGACAGCCGCAGCCTAGCGCTGGCGGTCGTGGTGCTGCCGCCCGACGGCGCCGCGCCCGGCGAGGAGCCCGACCCGGTGGTCTATCTCACCGGCGGCCCCGGCTATGGCAGCGACATCACCGCCGATGGCGTCGCCGGCTGGCTGTCATGGCGCGCGGACGTGTCCTGGCTGCTCCAGCGCACCCTGGTGCTGGTCGATCCGCGCGGCACCGGGCTGTCCGAGCCCCTGATGTCCTGCCCGGAAATCACCGAGGCCTACTACGCCCATTACGCGTGCCGGCCGGATCCGCGCGAAGTCGCCGACGAGGCCGCAGAGGCCACGCAGTGGCGCGCCGCAGGCATCGCCTGCCGCGACCGGCTGACCGCCGCCGGCATCGACCTCGCGGCCTATGACAGCGCCGCCGCCGCCGCCGACCTCGCCGACCTGCGGGTCGCGTTGGGCTATGCCGAATGGGACTTGTGGGGAATCTCCTACGGCACCCGGGTGGCACTCGCCGTGATGCGCGACCACCCGGCGGGGATCCGCAGCGCGATCCTCGATTCGCTCTATCCGCCGGAGGCGATGGGCTATGCCGGGCTCGCCGCCGGTACCGCAGGCGCGTTCCGCCAGCTATTCGACGACTGCGGCGCCGACGCCGATTGCGCCGGGACCTATCCCGACCTCGAGGGCGATCTTGCCCGCGCCCTCGCCTGGCTCGACGAGCGGCCGATCACCTTTCCCGCGACCCGGCCCGACAGCGGCGCCAAGGTCCGAGTCGTGCTCGACGGCGAGCGCTTCCTCGGCCTGCTGTTCAGCGATTTCTACGATTGGAAGCGCATCACGTTCCTGCCGGACATCATCGCCGCCGCGGCCCGGCGCGACATCCCGTTCCTGAAGTCCTACGCCGAGTGGCTGGCGGAGAACCTGCCCGATCCGGAGTTCAGCGGCGGCCTGCAGCTTGCCATGGAATGCCGCGAGGAATTTCCGTTCAACCCGGAGGCGGAGATGCGCGCCGGCGCGGCCGCGCCGCCGTTCAGGGGCTTCGGCGTGCCGCGGCCCGAGCTCGCGATCTGTCCGATCTGGGGCGCCGGCGAGTCCGGGCCGATCGAGAACCAACGCGTGGCGAGCGAGATTCCGACCCTGGTGCTGGCCGGACTCTACGATCCCGTGACTCCGCCGGCCTGGGCGCGCGCCGCCATGGCCGGATTGCCGAACGGCTTCCTGGTGGAGTTCGCCGGCATCGGCCACGGCGTGATCGACAACGATGCCTGCGCCGACGACGTGGTCGGCGCCTTCCTCGACCGGCCCGACCAACGCCCCGCCCCGGCCTGCCTGCGCCGGGTCCGGCCGCCGGCCTTCGATATCGACCGGCCAGCCGCGGACGAGGACGAGGACTGGGAGCGGCGGACGTGACAGGGGATGAACATCGGCACTCAGTATAGAATCAGATAGTGGTGAGGCTTGTTAACCCTCCAACTGGCTGAGAAAATGCGGAAGCGATTCGGCTAGCGGTAACCCTTCTGGGTATGGAGAGCAATGGTGCGCGCGACGAGATTACCGTCTAAGCCGGCGCATAGGACGGCGCTCGGCTATCTCTATGAGGCCGATTGCATGGCTGTCCTGCCCTTTATTATGACGGAGTCAATCGATACGGTCTTCGCCGACCCGCCCTTCAATCTGAAAAAAGACTACGGTGAACGGACGTCGGACGATAGGCGTGATGATCACTACATCGAGTGGTGTAAAGAATGGATTCAAGAATGCATCAGAGTTCTAAAACCTGGAGGGTCGATATTTATCTATAATCTGCCTAAGTGGAATATTCATCTAGGTTCTTATCTCAGCAACAAGGGGCTTGATTTTCGGCATTGGATTGCGATTGAGCACAAGAGCAGCCTTCCAATTTCTGGGCGGCTTTATCCCGCTCACTACTCTCTTCTTTATTATTCGAAGGGGAAGCCAAATCGATTTCGACGAATCCGCACGCCAATTGAAAGGTGCCGCCATTGTGGTGGTGAGATAAGGGACTACGGTGGTCACAGAAGCGCTATGAACCCAAATGGTGTAAATTTAAAGGATGTTTGGACAGACATTCCGCCAGTCAGGCATCGCAAATTTAAGTCTGAGAAGCGACAAGCAAATGCTCTAAGCACAAAGCTGCTTGAGCGTGTTATCGAAATCAGCACTCTTCCCGGCGATGTTGTTCTCGATCCTTTCGGCGGAAGTGGCACTACCTTGGCAGTTTGTGAGCGTAGGCACAGACATTGGATTGGAATTGAAATTGAGAATACTCAACCAATCATTGATCGACTGAATGGTGAGATTGATCACCATCGCAACGATGATTACGTTGAGTCCGAATCAAACGTTCACCCCGGGGTAGCTGCGGAGTAATTTTGCCAAGAGTTTCAGAAGTCATTGACTACAACGGCTTCGTCAAAAAAGTTTCCCGGCTTGGTTTGGATAAATTGATTGCTGAAGCGACTTCTACGTTGTCGCTGTTTCAACTTAAAGTAGAAGAAAGAAAACATGCTAACGGAACGCGGGAAATCCGTCGAATGATTGACGCTGGATTTTCGGAAATGAAAGGCTGGGTGAAAGTTACAGTCGGCGGGATTGATTGGACCAAGCAAGGTCCTCAGGGAGCTACGGCAGGAGTTGAGGTTCAGGTATCTGGGCGTAGTGACATGCTTGCGGTAGATATCATGCATCTGAAGGAAAAACTCGCCGACGGCGTTATCGATGTTGGTTTAATAATTGTACCAGACAACTCCCTCTCCAGATTTCTAACGGATCGGACACCAAACTTGGCAACCGCAGTCAAGCACGTGGAACATCGGGCGAAGGACCTTCCGATCCGTATCGTAGCATTCCGCCATGATGGCACTGGCCCCGCACTTGAGAAGATGCGAACGAATCTCGGGAGGCTAACAAACTAGCCGACCTGTCCCGGCTTGACTTCGGGACATCCCTGGCTATAGTCCGCGTCTCTCGCTGCGGGCCGGTCTGCCGCAAGGTTGCCGGAGCCCGCTTTTTGCGGTTTCTTTCAAAGCGTTATCCCATGTACGCAGTCATCAGAACGGGCGGCAAGCAGTATAAGGTCGCCAAGAACGACGTGATCGCCGTTGAGCGCCTTTCGGGCGAGGCCGGCGACATCATCGCCCTCGACGAGGTGCTGATGCTCGGCGACGGGCCCGAGGCCACCATCGGCGTGCCGCTGGTCGGCGGCGCCTGTGTCGCGGCCGAGGTGCTGGAGCAGGGCAAGGGCGACAAGGTCCTGATCTTCAAGAAGAAGCGGCGCCACAACTATCGCCGCAAGAAGGGCCACCGGCAGGAGCTGACGTTCCTCCGGGTGACCGACATCATGACCAACGGCAAGCGCCCCGAGGCGGGCGCCAAGGCGGCACCGAAGCCGAAGGCCGAGGCGAAGCCGGCCTCTGAGAAGAAGCCGGCCGCCAAGAAGGCCGCGGCGAAGAAGGCCGCCGCACCGAAAGCCCCGGCCAAGAAGGCGGCGGCCAAGAAGGCCGCGCCGAAAGCCAAGGCTGCGGCCAAGGCCGCGCCGAAGAAGAAGTAAGGAGTAGCGCGAGATGGCCCATAAAAAGGCAGGCGGCAGTTCCAGGAACGGCCGCGATTCCGGCGGCCAGCGCCTCGGCGTGAAGAAGTTCGGCGGCGAGATCGTCATTCCCGGCAACATCCTGGTCCGCCAGCGCGGCACCAAGTTCCACCCCGGCGCCAATGTCGGCATGGGCCGCGACCACACCATCTTCGCCACTGCCGAGGGCAGCGTCGAATTCCGTCGCGCCGCCAAGGGCCGCACCTTCATCTCGGTGGCGCCGCGCAGCTAGGCGGTCCCGACCGCCACGATCCCCGCCGACAGGGGGTCGCAGAGTTTCGGGGGGAACGGGTTCCGTTCCCCCCGTTTTCGTTTCCAAGGCAGGATTCCCGGGAAGCCCCGGGGCGGACGACGATGAAGTTCCTCGACCAGTGCAAGATCTTCCTCAGGAGCGGCGACGGCGGGGCCGGCGCGGTCAGCTTCCGGCGCGAGAAATTCATCGAGTTCGGCGGGCCCGACGGCGGCGATGGCGGGCGCGGCGGCGACATCGTGATCGAGACCGCCGACAACCTGAACACCCTGATCGATTATCGCTACCAGCAGCATTTCAAGGCCGGCCGCGGCAATCACGGCATGGGCAAGAACCGCAGCGGCGCCTCCGGCAAGACCTTGATCCTGCGGGTGCCGGCCGGGACCCAGGTACTCGACGAGGACAAGCAGACGGTGCTCGCCGACCTGACCCGTACCGGCCAGCGCGTGGTGCTGCTCAAGGGCGGCGACGGCGGCCGCGGCAACGCCCAATTCAAGTCGTCGACCAACCGCGCGCCGCGCCGGTCCGAGCCGGGCTGGCCGGGCGAGGAGCGCTGGGTCTGGCTGCGGCTGAAGCTGATCGCCGATGCCGGGCTGGTCGGCCTGCCCAATGCCGGCAAGTCGACCTTCCTGGCAGCCTCCAGCGCCGCCAAGCCGAAGATCGCCGACTATCCCTTTACCACCCTGCATCCGCAGCTCGGCGTGGTCCGGATCGGCGATGCCGAGTTCGTGCTGGCCGACATTCCCGGGCTGATCGAGGGCGCCCATGAGGGCGCCGGCCTCGGCGACCGCTTCCTCGGCCATGTCGAGCGCTGCGGCGTGCTGATCCACCTGGTCGACGGCACCGAGGAAGACGTCGCCGGCGCCTATCGCACCATTCGCGAGGAGCTGGCGGCCTACAGCCCGTTCCTGGCGGAGAAGCCCGAGCTGGTCGCGCTCAACAAATGCGACGCCATCGCCGCCGAGGATATCGCCGGCAAGGCCGCGGCCCTGTCGCGCGCGGCCGGAGGTCCGGTGCAGCAGATTTCCGGCGTCACCGGCGCCGGCGTGCGCGAACTGCTGTCGGCGGCGCTCGCCATCATCCGCGCCGCGCGCGACGCCGACGCACCGCGGGAGGTGCCGCAGGAATCGGCGGAGGAGACGGCGTGAGCGCGCCCCGGCCGCGGCCTGACGCGCCCGCGCTCGGCACCGCCCGGCGGCTGGTGGTCAAGATCGGCTCCGCCCTGCTGGTCGACGACGAGACCGGGGCGATCCGCCGGCCCTGGCTCGACGCCCTCGGCGACGACGTCGCCGCGCTCCGGGCCCGCGGCCAGGAGGTCATCCTGGTCTCGTCCGGCGCGATCGCGGTCGGGCGCCGCCATCTCGGCCTGACCGGCCGCGCGCTCCGGCTCGAGGAGAAGCAGGCCGCCGCGGCCACCGGCCAGATCCGCCTGGCCCACGCCTATCAGGAGACCCTGGCGCGCCACGGCATCACCGTCGCCCAGGTGCTGCTCACCCTCGCCGACACCGAGGAGCGGCGCCGCCACTTGAACGCGCGCAGCACGCTCGGCACCCTGCTCAAGCTCGGCACCGTGCCTGTGATCAACGAGAACGACACCGTGGCGACCTCGGAGATCCGCTTCGGCGACAACGATCGCCTGGCCGCGCGGGTCGCCGCGATGATCAGCGCCGACACGCTGGTGCTGCTGTCCGACATCGACGGGCTCTACACCGCCGATCCCCGGCGCGATCCCGCGGCGCGCCATCTCGACGAGATCGGCGAGATCACCCCCGAGATCGAGGCCATGGCCGGCGAGGCGGCGCCCGGCTATTCCTCCGGCGGCATGGTGACCAAGCTGGCGGCGGCGCGGGTCGCGCTCGGCGCCGGCTGCCGCATGGCGATCGCCGACGGCCGCCGCATGAATCCGCTCCAGGCGGTCGCCGAGGGCGCCCGCTGCTCGTGGTTTCTGCCCGCGGCCAACCCCTTGACCGCGCGCAAGAAATGGATCGCCGGCAGCCTGCAGCCGGTCGGCACGCTCAGCGTCGATGACGGGGCGCTGGCTGCGCTCAAGGCCGGCAAGAGCCTGCTGCCCGCCGGCGTGACGCAAGTTCAGGGCGGCTTCGATCGCGGCGACGCCGTGCGGGTGGTGGACCGCTCGGGCCGCGAGGTGGCGCGTGGCCTCACGGCCTATTCCGCCGCCGACGCCGCCCGCATCAAGGGCCACAAGAGCCGTGAAATCGAACCGCTGCTCGGCTATCGTGGCCGCGACGAGATGATCCACCGCGACGATCTGGTCCTCAGCTAGTCGCGGATCGGGGAGGTCTCTCGCATGCCCGTGCCCACGACCGCGCCCCCGGAAACCGCCGACATCGCCGCCGCCATGCGGGCGATCGGTGCGGCGGCGCGCGCCGCCGCCGGCACCCTGGCCCTGGCCGCGCCGGCGGCGAAGAACCTCGCGCTGCTGGCGGCGGCCGGCGCGATCCGGGCCGAGCGCGCGGCGATTCTCGAGGCCAACGGGCGCGACATGGCGGCGGCGCAGGGACGCGGCCTGAGCGCCGCCCTGCTCGACCGCCTGAAGCTCGACGAGGCCCGTGTCGACGCCATGGCCAAGGGCCTCGAAGACGTGGCGGCGCAGCCGGATCCGGTGGGTGCCGTGCTGGCCGAGTGGACGCGGCCCAACGGGCTCGTCATCCGTCGCGTGCGGGTGCCGCTCGGCGTCATCGGCATCATCTACGAATCGCGGCCCAACGTGACCGCCGACGCCGGCAGCCTGTGCCTCAAGGCCGGCAACGCGGCGATCCTGCGCGGCGGCTCCGAGAGCTTCGATTCCTCGGGCGCGATCCACGCCTGCCTGCAGGCCGGCCTGGCCCAGGCCGGATTGCCGAAGGCGGCGATCCAGCAGGTGCCGACCACCGACCGTGCCGCCGTCGGCGAGATGCTGCGGCTCAGCGAGTTCATCGACGTGATCGTGCCGCGCGGCGGGCGCGGGCTGATCGAGCGGGTGATGAACGAGAGCCGTGTGCCCGTGCTCGCCCATCTCGACGGCAACTGCCACACCTATGTCGACGGCGCCGCCGAGCTCGCCATGGCGCGGGCGATCGTGCTGAACGCCAAGCTGCGCCGCACGGGGGTGTGCGGCGCCACCGAGACCCTGCTGGTCGACCGCGCCTGCGCCGGCACGCATCTCGTTCCCATCCTCGACGACCTGGCGAAGGCCGGCTGCGAGATCCGCGGCTGCGCCGAGATCCGGGCGCTGTTCCCGGCGGCGAAGCCGGCGGTCGAGGCCGACTGGGACACCGAGTTCCTCGACGCCATCATCGCAGTGAAAATCGTCGACGGCGTCGACGGCGCGATCGATCACGTGAATCGCCGCGGCTCGCACCACACCGACGCCATCGTCACGGACGACGAGGACGCCGCGCGGCGCTTCCTGAACCAGGTCGATTCCGGCATCGTGCTGCACAACGCCTCGACCCAGTTCGCCGATGGCGGCGAATTCGGCATGGGCGCCGAGATCGGCATCGCCACCGGCAAGCTGCACGCCCGCGGCCCGGTCGGCGCCGAACAGCTCACCAGCTACAAATACGTGGTGCGCGGCAGCGGCCAGACCCGGCCGTGAGGGCGCGGCACCGCGGCACTCCCTTGGCGCACCCGCAGTCGTGAGCAGCCGCCCCGTTTGACATCCCGGCCCGGGCGGGATTCCATCGGCACCGGGTCGGCGCCGTTCGGGCACCGGACGGTGGCATGGGGATTCGGGTGGCGTTCGGCGGCCAAGACGACATCGCGCCGGGGCTGCGCCGTGCCGGTCGCAAGATCGGCCTGCTAGGCGGCTCGTTCAACCCGGCCCATGGCGCCCACCGCCAGATCAGCCTGGCGGCGCTCGGACGCCTCGGCCTCGACGAGGTCTGGTGGCTGGTCAGCCCGCAGAACCCGCTGAAGCCGGTGGCCGGCATGGCGCCCTCGGCCAGCCGCCTGGCCGAGGCCCGCAAGGTCGCCCGCCACCCGCGCATCAAGGTCACCGCCATCGAAACGCGGCTCGGCACGCGCTACACCGCCGACACGCTGATCGCCCTGAAGCGCCGGTTTCCGTCCCTCGATTTCGTATGGTTAATGGGCGCCGACAACCTGATCGAGATCGACCAGTGGCAGGACTGGCAACGAATATTTCACGCTGTTCCCGTTGCAGTCTTCGCCCGCCCCACCTATTGTTTTAGGGCGTTGGCAGCCAAGGCGGCGCGGCGTTTCGCCAGGGCCCGGCTCCCCGAATCGAAGGGCCGAAGCTTGGCGAAACATGGGACTCCCGCCTGGGTCTTCGTCCACGGTCGCCTGAATCCGCTTTCGGCAAGCGCCATCCGCGCCGCCCGCCAGCGGGGCCCGGCGGCAGGGTCGAAGCCTCGGCCGCCAAGTTGAATCTGGTGCAACCGCAAGAGGGTCGAGCCATACCTCCGAGAACCAAGACCGGTGCCCGCAGGGCGCCGGACGCAGCCGAAAAGCTGCTGGGACTGGTCAGCCAGTCCCTGGACGATGACAAGGCCGAAGACATCGTCGTCATCGATCTCCACGGAAAATCATCGATCGCCGACTATCTGGTCATCGCCTCCGGCCGCTCGACGCGGCAGGTCGCCTCGATGGCCGAGCATCTCGAGCGCAAGCTCAAGATCGCCGGCGCCCCGCGCGTCTCGGTCGAAGGCGCAAGGCAAGGCGACTGGGTGCTGATCGACGGCGGCGACCTGATCGTCCATTTGTTCCGTCCGGAGATCCGGCGCTTCTACAATCTCGAGAAGATGTGGGGCATGACGCTGCCCGAGCCGGACAAGGTCGCCATCGCCTTGGCCTGAGCGGCGCACATCGCGGGCGTTCTGCCGGCGGCCCCTTTGTCTAACAGCAGAGACACAGAGGCATGGAGAGTCTCGCGCCCGAGCCTTCCCATTGTCATCGCCGGGCGAAGACCCGGCGATCCATCCCGACATCACGTGAACGGCTGAATGAATGCGCGGATCAGGTCCGCGCAGGTCAGCGGCGTTCTGCCGCCCTGAACCATAAAGGCACGAAGACACAAAGGCAAGGTCTATGCGCGCGCTTCGCGCGCGGCTGTCTTACCTTAGTGACCTTCTTCGTGCCTTCGTGTCTTCGTGGTTCACTTCAAACTTGATGGGGTGGACGGCCCCCACCCTACGGCATCGCCATGTGCCAGGATGGTGC